>NZ_JBDNHC010000070.1:0-126878 GCF_041689005.1 Sneathiella sp. | reverse complement strand
TGGCGGAGGGAGGGGGATTCGAACCCCCGATACGGTTCCCCGTATACACACTTTCCAGGCGTGCGCCTTCAGCCACTCGGCCACCCCTCCGCATTTTCGCGCCGGAGCGCGAGGACGAGCGGGGAATATACTTGAGGAGGCAGAGAATGCAAGAGGACAAAGCCACACCCGGTAAATAAAGTGATCCTGTATCACCCTCAAATTTAATTGATTCAAAGCCGCTTTATATTCCGGCACTTTCACGCTACTCTAATGCGAAGTCAAAATGGGAGTATAACGCGCGTGATAGTCGGTCGCATTATAGGCTGGATCTTTCTGGCAGCAGCATTCATGGTTCTGGGTCATGATATATTACAATACCTGAATACTGAATCCTGGCACTCCATCCTGCTTGGTGAGTTATGGTATGACCTTAATCCGCGAGGTCTTAACTTTATGCAGGCGATAATTCAGCGGTACGTGCTTGCCGCGCTTTGGGATCCGGTCATAACAACAGTTTTATTATGGCCCGCCTGGCTGGATTTCCTAGTGCCAGGAATTATTCTGGTTGCGATTTTCCACAAAAGGCGCAACCAAAAAAGCAGCAATTTTTCGACCTAGTCGTCGCCCATCTTCAGGGCCGCGAGGAAGGCTTCCTGCGGGATATCGACATTGCCGATGGACCGCATGCGTTTTTTCCCCTTCTTCTGTTTTTCAAGAAGTTTCTTCTTGCGCGTGATATCGCCGCCGTAACATTTTGCAGTGACATCCTTGCGCATGGCGGAAATTGTTTCACGTGCAACAACCTTGCCGCCAATTGCTGCCTGGACCGCAATCTTAAAAAGCTGGCGGGGGATGAGGTCTTTCAGCCGTTCACAGAGCTGCCGACCGCGCCCCTCCGCCTGATCGCGATGCGCAATCATGGCAAGCGCATCCACCGGTTCGGAGTTTACAAGAATGGAAAGCTTGACGAGGTCACTGGTGATGTAGCTATCAAGCTCGTAATCAAAACTCGCGTATCCGCGCGTGACGGATTTCAGCCGGTCATAAAAATCAAAGACAACCTCGTTCAGTGGCAACTTATAGACGACCATCGCCCGGTTACCGGCATAGGTAAGATCCACCTGCACGCCGCGTTTGTCCTCACAAAGCTTCAGTACCTGTCCCAGAAATTCATCGGGAACCATGATCGTCGCCTTGATCCAGGGTTCCTCGATATGGTCAATCTGCATGACGTCGGGCATGTCGGCGGGATTATGCATCTCGACCATGGCTCCGTTCCGCATATGCAGATGATAGACAACCGAGGGAGCCGTCGTGATCAGGTCAAGATTAAATTCCCGTTCCAACCGCTCCTGAATAATTTCAAGGTGCAACAGACCCAGAAAGCCGCAGCGAAACCCGAAACCGAGCGCCGCCGATGTTTCCGCCTCGAATGAAAAACTGGCATCGTTCAGACGTAATCGGCCCAGGCTCGATTTCAACTCTGGGAATTCCGCGCTATCCACGGGGAACAGACCACAGAAAACAACCGGCTGATTAGGTTTAAAGCCGGGAAGCGGCTCTGAGGCGGGTTTTCGATCGTCGGTGATGGTATCGCCAACCTTGGTATCCGCCACCTCCTTGATCGCCCCGGTCATAAAGCCGATTTCACCGGGACCAAGCTCATCAACCACCAGACCTTTCGGCGTAAATACACCGACACGGTCAACGAGATAGCTTGCACCCGTTTCCATCATCCGGATTTTCTGTCCCTTTTTTATGATCCCCGCCCGGACCCTGAAAAGAACGACAACACCAAGATAGGGATCGTACCAGCTATCGATCAGCAGGGCCTGCAATGGGGCCTTACGGTCGCCTTTGGGCGGGGGGATAAGAGCGACAATCGCTTCCAGAACTTCGCTAATGCCAACGCCGGTTTTGGCAGAGACAGGGATAGCCCCGCTCGCATCGATGCCGATAACTTCCTCAATCTGCTCCACGACGCGGTCCACATCCGCCGCGGGCAGGTCGACCTTGTTCAGGATGGGGATGATTTCATGGTTCACCTCAATCGCCTGATAGACATTGGCAAGGGTCTGCGCTTCCACGCCCTGACTTGCGTCCACCACCAGCAACGATCCCTCGCAGGCCGCGAGGGACCGGTTTACCTCATAGGCAAAGTCGACATGGCCCGGGGTATCGATAAGATTGAGGGTATAGGTTTCCCCGTCTTTTGCTGTATAGAGCAACCGAACCGTCTGTGCCTTGATGGTAATGCCGCGTTCGCGCTCAATATCCATGCTGTCGAGAACTTGCTGGTGCATTTCACGCTCATCCAGCCCGCCGCACAGCTGGATCAATCGATCCGCGAGCGTCGATTTTCCATGATCAATATGAGCTATGATCGAAAAATTCCGGATTTTATTCAAGTCGGTCATTTATGCACTTCTGATTCCGCTAATGTGAGCATCCAAGTAACAGGTTTGCGGGCAAATTCAATCGCTAACTTCCGGGCGCGCCAAATCCGCGGAAACATCGTCATAGGCGCCGGTCCCGGACGGAATCTTCATAATCCCCGAACAGCTGAAAACCGTTTTGTCATCGGCTGTCAAAATACAGGTCGCAAATAGCAACTTACGGGTTTGCTTGATGACCTGTGTGCGCCCTTCCAACCAGGCCCCATTTAACGCCGGGGCGACAAAATCGCAGGACATCTGGACAGTAGGTGTGAATTTCTTACTCACGCCCGCAATCGCATGGCCGCCGACCCCGAGTTGCATATCTGCGAACGTCATAAGCATGCCGCCATGACAGATGCCTGCAATATTGCAGTGCTTATCCTCAATACGAAGGCCGAGATAGGCATCCCTCTCGGCCCTTTTCACCATAAGCAGGCCGGTCAGTTCGACAAATCCCACATTCCCTTCGAATATTTTGAACCCGGCAGGCGCATTATTCGTCATTTTTTTCTCCACAACAGAACAAGGGGAACAACCACTATTCCCCTGTCCACGAGATCGCTGCTCTATTACTGACGCAGGCTGCCCCCGCTCGCCTTCTCTACATTCCCGATTATTTTTGCCGCCACGGCGTCAATTTCCTCTTCGGTCAACGTCCGGTCCATGGGTTGCAGACGGACGGACAAGGCCATGGACTTCCGGCCCTCGGCAATATGCTCCCCCTGATAAATATCAAAGATGGAAACATCGGCGACCAGTTTCTTGTCGCTGCCCAGGACAGCGCGAATAATTGTTTCCGCGGCAACATCGACGTCCATCTCAAAGGCAAAATCCCGCTCCACGGCCTGGTAGTCAGAAACGACAAGGGGAGGACGGGCTGTCTCCGCTTTTCCCTTGGGCAGCGGCACATTATCGAGATAGAGCTCAAAGCCGACTACCGGTCCCTTTACCTTCATCGCATCAAGAACGGCAGGATGCAATTCACCGAAGGCCGCTAGCCGGTTTTTCGGTCCCAGCTGCATAACGCCGGAACGGCCCGGATGGAACCAGGCCGGTGCGTCAGTTGCGATCTGTACGGATGACGCAGGACCGCCGATTGCAGCCAACGCTGCGAGGGCGTCGGCCTTGGCATCGAACGCATCGACTTTGCGGCCCGGCCCAGCCCAATGGCGGGGAGACGTCTGGCCGACGCGAATTCCGGCCGCCACCATGAGCTGTCCATCGATCTGATCCGAGTGATATTCCGAGCCGACTTCAAACAGTGAAATATCGGCAAATCCCCGGGCCTGATTACGGCCTGCGGCGGCGATCAGGTTTGGCAAAAGGGATGGCCGCATGGCATTGAGGTCGGCGCTGATCGGGTTGACCAGCACAATTTCATCCGGCACCCCGCCAAACAGGTCGGCCTGCGCCCGTGACAGGAACGACCATGTGACCGCCTCCATCATCCCCCGATTGGCGAGCGCCCGCTTGGCGATCCGTACCCGGCGTTGTGGCAGGTTCACGGAGGGTTTAGCAACGGCATTCAGCGTCGGCAGCGGCACTGCTGGGATACTATCATACCCGTGAATACGGAGTATTTCCTCGACCAGGTCGGCCTCTCCATCGATATCCATGCGCCAGGACGGAACGGTAACCCGGATGAGCGCGCCGTTTTCCTCCGGTGCAAACCCCAGCTTATCGAGAATAGTCACCATCTCCTCAGCCGCGACATCGACGCCACCAAGATCCTTGACCCGGCTTTTGCGCAATTCGAGTGATTTTCGCCAGTCCGGACCTTTGCCCGCGATCACGATATTGCTGGGCTCACCACCACAGAGTTCCAGCACCATGCGCGTGGCGATCTCCATTGCCGGCTCAACGAACGCCGGGTCAACGCCCCGTTCAAACCTATAGCGCGCATCGGATTCGATGCCGAGCTTGCGTCCTGTCATCGCGGTGCGGATGGGATCAAACAGGGCGGCTTCGATGAAGACATTCGTTGTCGCCTCCGTACAACCACTTTCCTCGCCGCCCATTATACCACCAAGGCTGACTCCCCCCGCATCATCAGCGATCATGCAGGCATCAGCATCGACCTCATATTCCTCGCCGTCAAGCGCCAGAAGCTTCTCGCCCTGCTGCGCCAGACGCGAATGAATGCCGCCCTTGATCTTGTCCGCATCAAAAACATGAAGGGGGCGGGCAAGATCGAAAGTAATAAAATTGGTGATATCGACCAGAGCGGAAATCGGTCGAAGACCGATAGCCCGCAGTTTGTCCTGCAGCCATTTCGGGCTGGGGCCGTTCTTTATCCCACGTACGTATCGCCCGACGAATTTGGAGCAGGGCAGCGGCTCAATATCATTGAAATTGAGATGCACGGATATCGGACTGTCAAACGTCCCGGCTATGACAGAGGTATCGAGGGCGATCAAGCGGCCAAACCCACTGGCGGCCAGATCGCGAGCAATGCCGTAAACACCGAGCGCATCCTGGTGGTTCGGCGTAATGGCAATTTCGACAACCGGGTCATCAAGACCGGCGAGCGCCGCAAAAGAGGCGCCAATTTCCGTATCCTCCGGCATTTCGATAATGCCGTCATGTTCGTCGGAAATCCCCATTTCACGTTCGGAGACAAGCATACCGTTGCTCTCGACGCCGCGAATTTTTGTCGGTTTCAGCAGCAGGTCCGTTCCGGGAACGTAGACACCGGATGGCGCAAAGACGCCCTTCATGCCGGTCCGCGCGTTTGGCGCGCCGCAAACCACTTGCACAACCCCATCGCCGGTATCGACCTTGCACACCCGCAAACGGTCAGCATCCGGATGCTGCACCGCCTCAACGACGTAGGCAACGCGAAAGGCGGCTAGTTCCCGAGCCCGGTCGGTGATGGACTCAACTTCAAGACCTATCGAAGTCAGCTTTTCTGACAGCTCTTCCAGCGTCGCATCATATTCCAGATGTTCTTTCAGCCAGGAAATCGTGAATTTCATCGTGACAACCCTCCCCCCAGCGTCGGGACATCCAGGGGCACAAATCCATAATGCTTGAGCCACCGCAAGTCGGCGTCAAAAAAGGCCCGCAAATCAGGGATGCCATATTTCAGCATGGCGATCCGGTCAATGCCCATCCCCCAGGCAAACCCCTGATACTCATTGGGATCAAGACCGCAATGAACAAGAACACGCGGGTTGACCATGCCGCAACCGAGAATTTCCAGCCAGTCATCGCCCTCCCCGACTTTCACGTGATCGCCCGCAAATGTGCATTTGATATCCATCTCCGCCGAGGGCTCGGTGAAGGGGAAATAGGAGGGGCGAAAGCGCATGGTCACTTCATCGAGCTCAAAAAAGGCCTTGCAGAATTCAGCAAGTACGCCTTTCAGGTGGCCCATATGGCTTGTCTTGTCGATCACCAGTCCTTCGATCTGGTGGAACATCGGCGTATGGGTCTGATCAGAATCACAGCGAAAGGTCCGCCCCGGAACAACGATGCGGTGCGGCGGCTTTTTCGATTGCATGGTCCGGATCTGAACGGTCGATGTATGCGTCCTCAGAAGCTGGCGCGAGCCATCCTCTTTCTCTGGCAGATAAAACGTATCATGCATCTGGCGCGCCGGATGCTCAGGAGGAATATTGAGCGCGGTGAAATTATGGAAATCATCGTCGATATCCGGCCCTTCCGCGATATCGAAGCCCATGTCAGCAAAAATCTCGGTGATCTCATCCATGACCTGACTGATCGGATGGATCCTGCCCATGGCTTCGGGCCGGACCGGCAAGGTCATATCAACCCGCTCGGCGGCCAGCTTGTGATTGAGAGCTGCTGCGTTCAGGGATGCTTTCGCGTGGTCAACGGCGTCACTGACAGTCGTCTTCAACTTGTTGAGCTTCGGCGCGATGGCTTGCCGTTCCGTCGGGTCCATCTGTCCGAGGCCCCGCATCATCAGGCTGACGCTGCCTTTTTTACCAAGGGCGGAAATCCGCAAGGCTTCCAGCGCCTCCATATCGGACGCCTTGCCTATGCTTTCCAGCAATTCCAGTTCAAGCTTTTCAATGTCCTGCATTACAACTCGCAAATAAAAAGGGGCCACTACTAGGGCCCCCTTTTAATAAAGTGGTCTACGAAAAAGTCTAGATTTTCGAGGGCCCGGATTATCAGGCTTTGGCGGATGCTTCCGTGGCAGCGTCGACCAAAGCCTTGAAGGCCTCAGGCTCGCGTACGGCAATATCAGCAAGAACCTTGCGGTCCACTTCAATGCCGGCAAGCTTGAGGCCGTGCATAAAGTTTCCGTAAGTCATGCCAAGCTCGCGCGAGGCCGCATTGATGCGTTGGATCCACAAAGCGCGAAAGTTCCGCTTTTTAACGCGGCGGTCACGATAGGCATATTGACCGGCTTTTTCGACAGCCTGAACCGCAACGCGGAAGGTATTTTTGCGGCGGCCGTAGTATCCCTTGGCTGCCTTGATAACTTTTCTGTGGCGGGCGTGCGTGGTGACGCCGCGTTTGACACGTGCCATTGGTTTCTCTCCTTAGCCGTACGGCATAAATTTTTTGACGATCCGGGCATCCGGTTCCGCGAGGATGGTTGTTCCGCGCTGATTCCTGATCTGTTTGTTGGTCCGCTTGATCATGCCATGCTGTTTATTAGCCTGGTTTGCACGAACCTTTCCCGACGCGGTGAGAGAGAAACGTTTTTTGACGCCGCTCTTGGTCTTAAGCTTGGGCATTTTATGGCTTCCTTTAAAGACAGGTTGAAGCGAAAAAGCAGACTCGGCAGCCCCGATTGGCCGGAATGCTCAATGAAGCGAGCGTTATACGCGGGCTTTACCGCAAATACAAGCCTTTTGACTCCCTTTTTCCAACCCATTTCTACGTTGGAAACCAGGGGCCCGGGTGGTGTTGGCAAATCGGCGATAAAGACCGAAAACGTAACGCTTAACAAGCAAAGCAGCCCGGAGGCTGCTTTGGAATTAACAATGGCATCTATTTCGATTGAAACGTCGACACTATTCTATTTCGTCGGCGCGATGACCATCGTCATCTGGCTGCCTTCCATCTTCGGGTGCTGCTCGACTTTCGACACTTCTTCTGTTTCATCACGCACTTTATGAAGCAGTTTCATGCCGAGTTCCTGATGGGCCATTTCACGGCCACGGAAACGCATCGTCACCTTCACCTTGTCGCCGGTCCCGAGAAATTTGTTCACTGCCCGCATTTTGACTTCATAGTCATGCTGGTCAATGTTGGGCCGCATCTTAATTTCCTTGATTTCAAAGGTTTTTTGCTTCTTGCGGGCTTTGGAGGCTTTTTTCTGCGCTTCGAATCTGGCACGGCCAAAATCCATCAGCTTACAGACGGGCGTTTCCCCGGGGGACACCTCTACCAGATCCAGTCCGGCTTCGTCTGCGAGCCCGAAGGCTGTTTGTATCTTCACGAGCCCGATATTTTCGCCTTCATCATTGATCAAACGAACATTTGCAACGTTGATGTCTTCATTTGTGCGTGGTCCGTCTTTCGTTGGAACCGTATTTCTTTGTGGACGAGCTATTTACTTTCTCCTTAAATGATTAATACGTCTGTCATCCTCCATCCATCTAGGAGGTTTCTGACCTTATTCTATATATTTTAACGATTTATTGCCACAGGTTCTTTTGCCGTGCGTAAGCAAATTATTGCCCAGGTACCCGGGCCTCCGCCGCCAGCAACTTAATGGCTTCCTCAAGCGGCAACACCTTTTGGTGCTTTTCCCCCAGTCGCCTGACAGAAATTGTCTGCTCTTCCGCCTCTCGTTTCCCGGCCACCAGCAGCGCCGGAACTTTTGCCAGACTGTGTTCACGCACCTTGTAATTGATCTTTTCGTTGCGAAGATCCAGGCTCGCCCGCAGTCCGGCTGCCTTCACGGCCACCAGCACCTCGCGCGCATACGAATCGGCCTCATCGGTGATTGTTGCAACGACAACTTGTTCCGGGGCCAGCCACAGCGGAAAACGCCCGGCATATTCCTCGATCAGGATACCGATAAAGCGCTCCATTGAGCCAAAAATCGCCCGATGCAGCATGACCGGACGGTGCTTCGCCCCGTCCTCGCCGATGTAGTTCGCACCCAATCGTTCCGGCAGCACGAAATCCACCTGCAGGGTCCCGCATTGCCAATCGCGCCCAATGGCATCAGTCAGCACGAACTCCAGTTTCGGCCCATAGAACGCCCCTTCGCCGGGATTCATGGAATAATTAATCCCCGTTGCCTCAATCGCATCCCGAAGAGAGCCTTCCGCCTTATCCCAGATGGCGTCATCCCCGGCCCGGACCTTCGGCCGGTCAGAGAATTTGACCTTCACATCGGTAAAGCCGAAATCCTTATAGACATCGAGTAGCAGTGCGCAGAAAACCTCGGTCTCTGAGGTGATTTGGTCCTCCGTGCAGAAAATATGCGCATCGTCCTGTGTAAAGCCGCGCACCCGCATGATGCCATGCAGCGCGCCCGACGGCTCATAGCGATGGCAGGAGCCGAACTCCGCCATGCGCAACGGCAAATCGCGATAGCTGGTGATGCCCTGATTGAAAATCTGCACGTGGCACGGGCAGTTCATCGGCTTGAGCGCAAACGTCCGTTCCTCCGACTCCGTGGTATACATATGTTCGCCGAATTTTTCCCAATGCCCCGATGCTTCCCAGAGTTTGCGATCAACGAGCTGCGGGGTCTTGACCTCCTTATAGTCGGCCTCCTGCAACTTATGGCGCAAATACTGCTCAAGGGTACGATAGAGGGTCCAGCCCTTTTCGTGCCAGAACACCATCCCCGCCGCCTCTTCCTGAATATGGAAAAGATCCATTTCCCGGCCAAGCTTACGATGGTCGCGGCGTTCTGCCTCTTCCAGCCGGTTTAAATACGCCTTGAGTTCCTTCTCGCTACGCCAGGCAGTGCCATAGATCCGCTGCAGCATTTCATTCCTGGAATCGCCGCGCCAGTACGCCCCGGCAAGCTTCATCAGCTTGAAGGCATGGCCAAGTTTCTTGGTCGAGGGCAGATGCGGCCCGCGGCAAAGGTCCTGAAAATCCCCCTGCCGGTAAACGCCGATCGGTTGGTCACTGGGAATGGCGCCGATAATTTCCGCCTTGTAATGCTCACCAAGGCCCTTAAAAAACTCGACGGCCTTGTCGCGGTTCCATTCCTCGCGCGTGATCTGTTCGTCACGATCGACAATCTCATGCATTCGTTTCTCGATTTTTTCGAGATCTTCCGGGGTAAAAGGCTCCTTACGGGCAAAATCATAATAAAAACCGTTGGCGATTGACGGGCCAATCGTCACCTGGGTATCCGGATACAATTCCTTCACTGCCTCCGCCAGCACATGGGCAGCGTCATGGCGCAGCAACTCCAGCACCTCATCGCCTTCCTCGCGGTTGGTGACGATTTCAACGGATGTATTCTCAACGAGCGTTGTCCGGAGGTCCTTCATTTCGCCGCCAATACGCAAGGCAAGCGCCGCCTTGGCCAGGCCGGGACCTATATCCAATGCAAGATCTTCCCCCGAAATAGGTTTTTCGAAGGAACGCACGCTTCCGTCCGGGAGCGTAATGTCGATTTTTCCGTTTTTCACTTATTACCATCCATTCCGTGATTCGTTCCCGAGCAACACCCTGCCCTGGATCTGAAATCAATTTGGCGACTGTAGAAATCTAGCGAAGCATGTCAAGTAATAGCCGCCAAACCCGGTCATTTAGCGATGTTTTGGCTAAATGGGTCAGCCGATCAGCACGAAGGATCTCAGTCACTGTCGGCGAGAAGGCTTTCATAAACCCCAATGGTTGAGGCGCACATTTTCTCGATTGCATATTTTGACATGACATGCTCGCGGGCCTGAACGGCAACCGCCTCGCGCGCTTCCACCGGCATATCAAGCGCCGCGGCAAGCGCCGCCGACATCGCATCGATATCGCCAACCGGGACGAGCCAGCCGGTTTCCCCATCAATTATCGTTTCCATGGATCCACCATGGGCGGTGGCGATAACCGGGCGGCCCATGGCCTGGGCTTCAACGGCGATCCGGCCGAATCCTTCCGGCACAGTGGTTGCCGATACCACAACGTCCGACAGCATCAAGGCACCTGCCATATCGTCACAATGCCCCTTAATCTGGACCTTGCCCTCCAGTCCCCGCTGCTGTATCAGCGAATTGAGCTCTGCTGTATAGGCCTCACGCCCTTCGGTGCTTCCAACCATCAGCGCCAGGAAATTTCGATGCTCCAGCCTGGCGAGGGCTTCAATGAAGGTCGTATGACCTTTCAGCCGGGTCAATCGGCCTGGCAGCATAACGACGGGAATATCGTCGGGGAGACTCCAGTCGCGGGCAATCTTGATAACGCGCTCTGCATTTATCGCGGCGGGATTGAATTTCCGGCAATCAACCCCTCGCGGGATAGTTACGATTTTTCCCGGATCGATATTATAATTCTCAAGTATATGGGCCGCGATAAATTCAGAAATGGCGATAACCTTCTCACCCTTCAGCATCACCGAATTGTAGTAATTCTTGAGAAGCCCGCCGCGCGTATAGGCGGCATGGAAGGTCGTAACAAAATGCTTTCTGGTTTTGCGGGCTGTGGCATAGGCGCTCCAGGCCGGCGCCCGGCTTCGTGCGTGAATGATATCGACATCGAATTCAGTGACAATTTGGGCGAGCCGCCCGACATTCCGTCTCATGATCCATGGGTTTTTGGACGCAACCGGAAGCGTGATATGACGCACGCCCATGCGTTTCAATTCCTGCTCCATCACGCCGCCGGAGGAAACAACGATTGGTACCCAGCCCTTCTCCTTCAAGGCGGAGGCCATTTCGATCGTTCCGCGCTCAACACCTCCACCATTCAAGCTCGGCAGAATTTGTAAAACAGTCGGATGATGCCTTTCACTTGCGGGCAAAGGAGTGTTATGCTCAGAACCTAAATTATTCATCAACTGTTTCTACCACTTACAATGACTGAACCGACCTCCCCAAATATGCTGCCCCAGCCCGATGGTCAATCTTTAGCATACCATCATACCGCAGGTTTTTCTCCCGGCATCCTTTTCTGTTCCGGCTTCATGTCAGATATGGAAGGCACCAAGGCGCTCGCGCTTGAAAAGGCGATGACGGATCGCAGGCGCAGCTATACACGATTTGATTACCTCGGCCATGGGCAATCGACGGGACGATTTCAAGATGGAACGATAAGCCGCTGGACGGATGACGCGCTTGCAATTCTCGATAATTGCACGGCCGGACCACAGATCATCGTCGGCTCGTCAATGGGAGGCTGGATCGGGCTGAGAATGGCAATGTTGCGGCCCGAGCGGATTGTCGGGTTTGTTGGTATTGCAGTGGCCCCGGACTTTACCACCCGTATGTGGGACGACATGCCGGATGCAGCTAAAACCACACTAGAGACAACCGGGATATGGGAACAGCCGTCCGAATATTCTGATGAACCGTATCTCATCAGCAAAAAGCTGATCGACGACGGCCCTCGTAATTTTCTTCTGGGCGGTCCAATCAACGTAATCTGCCCCGTGCATCTGCTGCAGGGCATGAAAGATGAGAGTGTGCCCTGGAAGACCGCTCTGCAGATCCAGGAAGCCCTGACCAGCCAGGACGTCATCGTCTCGCTGATCAAGAACGGCGATCACAGGCTTTCCGAACCTGACGACATTGCCCGCCTTATTTTGGCAATCGAACGTCTGGGTGCTCAAAACTAACGCGGTCGCCATCGCTCCTTAATCTGCCGTAAATTAGTCATATTTAATCATTATTTTTACGCTGGTAGCGGGAATCATTCGAAAATACGGCCAAGCGGATACACGGGCGCCATACTTGATTCCGGGTCACGCTTTAAAATCGTTAAAAAGAGTGAATTGACCACTGGAAATCAGCGGGAGAAACACCAAATAGATTGTATAGCTTAGTACAGACGCTATGAACCTTTGCTGATCGTTGGGAAAGTCCCCCTCTCCCATTGAAAGGCAATTTAGCCGGATCGATCCCCCCTCTCGATCCGGCTTTTTATTCCTTAGCGATCAAGGGGTGGCTGCATCCATTTCACAATTTTCATAGCCGGGAAAATCCAGATAACCCCAACGACCGGATAATACACCAATTCCGCCAGTTTACTGTCGGGCAGCCAATTGACGGCAATATACATGCAGAGCAGGCAGTAGACGGACAAAGGACCAGCAAGACTACCAATCCTGTAAATTTTCGAATTTTCATATGAACCCGTCTAATTTATAATGCCCCTGCTTTGAAACCCTATCTGGATATGTTAGCATGCAGAAAGGCGAATCATGGCCATATTGCCACATTTTCGACAAATTGCTATCGCATGGCGGCCATTATTCTATGGCCAATTGATATTTACATAATTCCAGAATAGGAAAATGCATGTTTCAAAAAAAGTCCAAGTTAAGTGACGAAACCGAAGTCACCAAAGTCCCCACCCCCTCAACAGACCAGAAAATCGAAAGCAGGGTAAAGCCTATGACCAGTACTGCCGGCGTAAAAAATTACGGCGCTGATAATGCACTCCGTCCTAAACCAGGCGGATACAATACTGCCCCAGAAGAAAAGAAGGAAGGAAGTCGGCTGCATGTTGGCGCCGATATCCATCTCAAGGGCGAAATAACCTCCTGTGACCGACTGATCGTTGAGGGTAAAGTAGAAGCCTCAATGAATAGTAAGGAAATCGAGATCAGCGAAAGTGGCGTATTTAGCGGCACTGTGGACATCGACACGGCTGACATTTCCGGTAAATTTGAAGGAACAATGCAGGCCCGCAAACGTCTGGTCATTCGCAAGTCAGGACGGGTGACTGGCACCATCAGCTATGGTGAAATCGAGATTGAGCCAGGTGGAGAAATTGGTGGCACATTGAACCGGATTAGCAACAAGGATCAGCCTAGTCTCCTTTCCGAAATGGAAAAAGATGCCGGAAAAAAGGAAGCACAAGCCGACACCGCAAAAGCGAATATGTAGGTCTGCCCTATTCCATCCCCTATAAGATCTCTTTAACCGCGACGGATTTCTGTAGATTGGCCGTATAAGTAGTTGTGAAGGACAGAAAGCAGTGTCCGACAGACCCTAGGTGATGATGCAAAATCTGAGCGAGATTGAAGCGGATGCTGCTCTTATGCAAGAAGTCGCCAGAGGGAGTGCATCCGCCAGCCGTATAGTGGCCGATCAGTATCTTGACGGCTCGTATCGATTGGCTATGCGTATTCTGGGCGAGGCAAGTCTTGCAGAAGATATGGCGCAGGAGGCTTTTCTACGGCTCTGGAAGCAAGCTCCGGACTGGCAGGCCAAGGCCCAGATTAAAACTTGGCTGCATCGTGTCACTCACAATTTATGTATCGATTATTTGCGCAAGCAAAGCCGATATAGTGACGGCGAACTTCCCGATGTCGAAGACCCGGGACCGGATGTGCACCAGTTGAGAGAACAGCGGCAGCTCAGCGATAAAGTTGCCGAAGCCATGCAAAAACTGCCTGCACGACAACGCGTCGCTATTTCATTGGTACATTTTGAAGAATGTGGAAATATAGAGGCCGCCGATATTATGGATATTTCTGTTGACGCGTTGGAATCTTTGCTCGCCAGAGGACGCCGAAAACTGAAGGAGCTGCTATTACCGGTTCGCAGGCTTATGGACGGAGAGATGGGATGAAGGAAGATCAATCGGCAGAACTCAACCGCTTCAAGGCAGTACTTGATGCCTATGGGGCCGATGAAAATCGGTGGCCGGCCGAGGATATTCCAATGATGAACAAGCTGCAAGCCTCGTCAGATGTCGCCCGCAGCCTTCTCCGTCAGGAAGAGAAATTTGATGCCATTCTAAAAAATGAAGCGCAGCTGACAGCACCTTCTGCCCTGTTGGGACGGGTACTGAAAAATGCTGAAGATGCAAATCGGGGATCGATCTTCCGGATCATATGGCCTTTCGGATCTTTTTGGCAGCCTGCGTCAGGGTTGGTCATGGCGGCCTGTGTGGGGATTGTATTAGGGTTGGCGAGCCCGAATATCCTCGACAATGGTGACGACGTCGCCCTCGATGAGCCGAGTTTTAACGGCATAGTAATGTACGATCTGGAGATCAGCAATGACGATGTCTAAATCCAGGATCCTGTCACTTGCCCTGATTGTCTCCCTCGCGGTCAATGTCATCATTGGCGGCTTCATCGCGACCCAGTGGATTGACTACGGAATGGGGAAAAAGCACCACGGCGGGTATCATTTTGACCGCCGCGCCGCGGTTGCAACATTGGGCGACAAGGAAAAGGGTGAGTTTCAGGAAATTTGGGATACTCGACGGGATCTTTTGCGGCCTTACTTTCGGGATTACGGCCAGAACCGACAAAAACTTGCGGAGCTTTTCAGCGCGGATACCCTGAATCTCGCAGAAATTGAAGCCACCTTTTCCAGCATGATCGACACGCAGATGCAGATTGAGAAACTGTTGCACGTGACATTGCTGGAGATTGCCAAAACACTTCCCCCTGACCACCGGGAAGCTTTTTTTAAGGAAGGCTATCGTTCGCTAAAAAAACATCGCAAAGCCGATAAAGATCGTCAGGAATGATCGATAAGCGGCAGTATTCACCGTCTGCAGAACGCAACAGGGGACCGATACTGGAAGCCATGCGCGGCTATTTGCCGGCAGCCGGGACAGTTCTTGAAGTTGCCAGCGGATCGGGGGAACATGCCGTTTACTTTGCACCGCAGATTGCGCCGCTCAAATGGCAGGTAAGCAATCTGGACCGCGCGCAGCTCGACAGCGTTCAGTCCTGGATTACGCATTGCCCGGCCGATAATCTGTTGTCACCGATATTGCTGGATGCAACGGCCGAAACCTGGCCGGTTGAGACTGATGAATATCCGGGAAAGCCCGTTACCGCTCTCTTTAATGCAAATATGATCCATATTTCCAGCTGGAACGTGACTGAGGGCTTGTTCGCAGGCGCGGGGCGGATCCTGCCGCAGGGCGGGCGGATGTTTCTTTACGGTCCCTACAGGGTCAATGGTGCCCAGACATCCTCCAGTAACGTCGAGTTCGAAGTCTGGCTAAAATCCCTAGATCAAGAGTTCGCCATACGGGACCAGGAACAGGTTATCTCTGAAGCGAAAAAAAACGGGCTCACGCATCTCAACGCCCTGCCGATGCCCGCGAATAATTTTCTCCAGATATTTGAAAAACGCTGATATTCCGGCGGAACCACATAAAAAAAGGGCCGCTCAATCGAGCGGCCCAATTTTATAGCTAGCTGGCTGGGACGAGCTTAGAAGCCCATACCGCCCATACCGCCCATGCCGCCCATGTCTGGCATTGCTGGACCACCAGAGTCCTTGGCTGGTAAATCAGCAACCATAGCTTCGGTCGTAATTAACAGACCAGCGATGGAGCCCGCAGCTTCGAGTGTTGCGCGAACGACCTTTGCCGGATCGACAACGCCGTCAGCTGGCAACTCGCCATATTTGCCGGTTTGAGCATTGAAACCAAAAGTAATACTTTTCTGTTCCAGAAGCTTTCCAACGACTACGGCACCGTCAGAACCCGCATTTTCAGCGATCTGGCGGCAAGGCGCCTGAAGTGCACGACGAACGATTTTGATACCAACATTCTGGTCTTCATTTTCACCAACAAGCCCGTCAAGTGCAATGGACGCGTACAGAAGAGCAACACCGCCACCGGCAACAATACCTTCTTCAACCGCCGCACGCGTTGCATGCAGGGCATCATCAACGCGATCTTTACGTTCCTTGACTTCGGTTTCGGTTGCGCCGCCAACTTTAATAACAGCAACACCGCCCGCAAGCTTGGCAAGGCGTTCCTGCAGTTTTTCACGGTCATAGTCAGAAGAAGTTTCTTCAGCCTGCGCCCGGATCTGGTTGCAACGTGCTTCGATATCGGCTTTTTCACCCGCGCCATCAATGATGGTGGTTTCTTCCTTAGTGATGGAGACAGTTTTCGCTGTTCCCAACATGTCCAGGCCAACATTCTCAAGCTTGATACCGATATCTTCGGAGATAACCTGCCCACCGGTCAGGATGGCGATATCTTCAAGCATCGCTTTACGGCGATCACCAAAGCCCGGCGCCTTGACGGCGGCAATTTTCAGTCCACCGCGAAGTTTGTTGACAACCAGGGTTGCTAGCGCTTCGCCTTCAATGTCCTCAGCGATAATCAGCAGAGGCTTGCCAGCCTGCACGACGGCTTCAAGCAACGGAAGCATCGGCTGCAGATTGGTTAGCTTCTTTTCATGAAGGAGAATGTAGGGATTATCGAGTTCCGCAACCATTTTTTCAGCGTTGGTTACGAAATACGGGGACAGATACCCACGGTCAAACTGCATGCCTTCGACGACGTCCAGCTCTGTTGCGAGGCCCTTGGCTTCTTCAACAGTGATGACGCCTTCGTTGCCGACGCGCTGCATGGCTTCGGAGATAATACGGCCGATTTCAACTTCACCGTTTGCAGAGATCGTGCCGACCTGTGCAATTTCTTCCTGACCGGAAACCGGCTTGGCCGCTGCCTTGATGCTTTCCACTGCCTTGGCAACAGCGAGATCAATACCGCGTTTCAAATCCATCGGGTTCATTGCAGCGGCGACTGCCTTCAGGCCTTCCTGAATGATCGACTGTGCCAGGACTGTGGCTGTCGTCGTGCCATCACCGGCGACATCATTGGTCTTGGAAGCAACTTCCTTGACCATCTGCGCGCCCATGTTTTCAAACTTATCTTCAAGTTCGATTTCCTTGGCAACAGTAACACCGTCTTTCGTAATGCGCGGTGCGCCGAATGACTTGTCAATTACAACGTTGCGGCCTTTCGGGCCCAGTGTCACTTTCACAGCGTCTGCCAGGATGTTTACGCCGCGCAACATACGTCTGCGAGCGTCTGTGCTAAACTTGACTTCTTTTGCCTTATCTATAATTCCTCAATCACAATAAGTGTTGATTAGGCCATAATGCCCATGATGTCTGATTCTTTCATGATCAGGACGTCGTCTCCGTCGATCTTGATCTCAGTGCCAGACCACTTGCCGAAAACAACTGTATCGCCAACTTTTACATCAAGCGGACGTACAGTGCCATCTTCTGCAATTGCACCTTTTCCGACAGCAAGGATTTTACCCTGTGAAGGCTTTTCCTGCGCACTATCCACAAGAATAATACCGCCAGCTGTTTTTTCTTCAGCCTCAATGCGCTTGATCAGTACCCGATCGTGCAATGGACGAAATTTCATCAAGTCTCTCCCTAAATTATAGAAAATAAACGGGGTTTCAGCGATTGTTAGCACTCATCGGTGAAGAGTGCTAACCAATTCGATATGGATTTAAGCAATGGCTTGAGAAGAGTCAAGGGAGTTCGGGAAATATACATACTTATAGAACGATGTTTAGAGCAATAAGGACCGTTTCATCCAATTCATCCAAATTTCTTGGCCTTGCCCTGTTTTTCCAGTAGACAAGGCTCAATACTCTGCACTTGGGCTTCTGGCCCGGTACATGCAAGCAATAATTGGAATAAGGCCAGCTATATCTGTGACGACATCCCTACTTACCCAACTCAGCAATCTTGTCGGTCAGGCCTTCGCTGCCGTCGGTATCGCCAAAACCCACGGCAAGGTCGTTATCTCGCAGCGGCGCGAGCTTGGTCAGTTTCAATGCAATGGCGCCCTCGCCGCCGCCAAGCTGGTTCAGAAAAACCCTCGAGAAATTGCGCAACAGGTTGTCTCCGAGCTTGAAAAGACGGGTTTGTTCCGGGAACTAACCCTTGCCGGGCCAGGCTTTATCAATATCCGACTTGAAGATGACTTTCTCATCGGGCATCTCAACGAATTTACAGACGACGCATATTTCGGCTGCCGGGCGGATCATGTTGCGCAAACGGTCATCATCGACTTCGGCGGACCCAATGTTGCGAAAGCCATGCATGTCGGCCACTTGCGCGCCACCATTATCGGGGAAAGCCTCCGCCGCCTTCATGAATTTCTTGGTGATAAGACCATCAGTGACGTTCACTTTGGCGATTGGGGCCTACCCATGGGTCTGTTGATTAAGGAAATCGAGCGTACCGATCCGGACCTTGTCTATTTTGACGAGAGTTTTTCCGGCCCCTATCCGGATACTTCCCCTATTACCAGCGACGAACTTCAACTACTCTATCCCGCTGCCTCTGCCCGCAGCAAGGAAGACAAGGAGTTCCTTGAAAGCGCCCGCGCCGCCACCTTTGATCTTCAGAAAGGCCGAGCCGGGTATCTCGCTTTATGGCAGCATATGCGCAATATTTCACTGGCAGAGACGAGAACTGATTTCGACCTGCTCGGTGCCCATTTTACGGAGTGGAAGGGTGAGGCGGATACCAACGATCATATTCCCGTCATGTTGCAGCGTCTGGAACAGGAGGGATATTCGGAACATTCAGAAGGCGCCATCGTTGTCGCCGTTGCCGAAGAGGGCGACAAAAAGGAAATGCCGCCGCTGATTTTACAAAAATCTGATGGCGCCGTCATGTATGGGACGACAGATCTCGCCACTATCGAAATGCGGCGTATGGAACATGACCCGGACAGCATTCTGTATGTTGTCGATGCCCGCCAGAGCCTGCATTTCGAGCAAGTCTTTCGGGCCGCCCGGAAATGCCAGAGCATCAAGACCAGCTGTCACCTTGAACATATCGGTTTCGGAACCGTGAACGGAGGCGATGGCAAGCCGCTGAAAACCCGCGACGGCGGTGTCGTTCGGCTTCGCGCTTTGATCGACGATGCCATCACTGAGGCCCGTAAAGTTGTCATGGAGGCCGGACTGTCAGACCGGTTTGCGCCAAACGAGCTTGAGGATATCGCCAAGAAGGTCGGAATCGCGGCCATTAAATATGCGGATCTATCAAACCCGAGGATGTCAAACTACATCTTCGATCTTGAAAGATTCACGAAATTCGAAGGCAGGACAGGGCCTTACCAGATGTATGCGGCCGTTCGCATAAAATCCATGTTGCGAAAGGCCGCAGAGCAAAAGCTCAATGAGGGGCGTCTGCAAACGACGGCGGAGCCAGAACGAAACCTGATGCTGGCGCTGGCCGCTCTACCAGAAGCTATCCGCACGACTACCGAGAAAAATGCGCCTAATATCCTCTGCGATCATGTGTATAATTTGACGCAGGAATTTAATGCCTTCTATCATGACTGTCCTGTTTTGGGCGAACAGGACGACACCATTCGAGCGTCCCGCCTGCGGCTGTGCCGCATTACGTTACGCCAAATTGAACTCGTCCTTAATATCCTTGGTATCGACGTTCCAGAACGAATGTAAGGAAATTTAAGGATGACTCGGTTATAGTTTTGCCCTGAATTCAAGAATACCAAAGCCCAAAGGAAAAAAACGTGCAGGATGAAATAAAGAAACTGAAGCCAGGTGTTGTCACGGGACGTGATTACCTGACCCTTGTCCGCAATTGCAAAGCCAATGGATATGCACTTCCAGCCATAAATGTGACTAGTACAAACACGGTGAATGCAGCCCTGGAAGGGGCGATGCTGAGCAAGTCGGATATTATTATTCAGCTATCAAACGGTGGCGCGCAATTTTTTGCCGGCAAAGGACTCAAGGATGTCAACCATGCCCGTGTCATTGGTGCCATCTCCGCGGCCCGTCACGTGCATACGGTTGCCAAAGCATACGGCATCTGCGTGGTTTTACATACGGATCATGCAAACAAGGGGCTCATTCCCTGGGTCGAAAGCCTGATCGAGGCAAGTGAAGCAGAATTTGAGAAAACAGGTGCGCCGCTTTTTTCCTCCCACATGCTTGATCTTTCGGAGGAGCCGATTGAGGAGAACCTCGCAGAATGCGAACGGATCCTCAAACGCCTGACGAAGATCGATATGAGCCTTGAAATCGAGCTTGGCGTTACCGGCGGCGAGGAAGACGGTGTCGGCAGTGACGTCGATCTTGTTGACAATAACAAGCTGTATACGCAACCATCTGAAGTTCTGCAGGCGTACGAGCGGTTGTCTTCGATCGGTCATTTTTCGGTTGCGGCCGCCTTCGGCAATGTTCACGGCGTCTATAAACCGGGGAATGTGCAGTTGCGTCCGTAAATCCTGATGCAATCGCAAAAACATATCAGCGAGATTTTCGACACTAACGGGCAGCCACTCGACTTTGTCTTTCACGGCGGGTCTGGGTCTAGCGCCGAAGAAATCCGCGAGGCAGTAAGCTACGGTGTGTTTAAAATGAACGTGGATACGGACACCCAGTTCGCGTTTTCAAAAGCTGTCGGACCCTATGTAGAGGCACATCCGAAAGCCTTTAAATTCCAGATTGATCCCGATAACGGGACCCCGTTCAAGAAGCATTATGACCCACGCGTTTGGCTACGGGCCTGCGAAACCTCGATGTCTGAGCGGGTACAGCAGGCGTGCAGTGAACTCGGCGCAACAGGTAATTCCATCGCAGCAGAGGCGTAAAACCTCCACCGCGAGGACGGCTAATAGGCGAGAGCGCAGCCGTCCTTACGGGATTCCGATCCGGCTGAGAGGACCCCTGTTTCGGGATCGATCGCAATGATCTGCCCACCCCCGAGGGGGATGGCCGTATCCTGTAACTCATATCCCATTGCGGTAAGTTCCTTCCGCACGGAGGGTGGTATGCCTTCCTCCACTTCCAGAACGCCAGCGTTGTAGAACGCGCGGGGACTATCGAGGGCCTCCTGCACGTCCATGCCGAAATCCCAGATATTGGTGAGGACATGGGTATGCCCGACCGGCTGGTACCCGCCGCCCATCACCCCGAAGGAGATGGTTGCCTGATCGCCCTTCGTCACCATCCCCGGAATGATCGTATGCAGAGGGCGTTTGCCCGGCGCGATGCAATTCGGATGGTTCTTGTCAAGGACGAAGCCATATCCGCGGTTTTGAAACAGAACGCCCGTATCCGGGCAGGCAATCCCGGACCCGAAGCCCTGATATACCGAGTTAATAAAGGAAACGGCGTTGCCCTCCTTATCAACTACGGAAAGATAGACCGTATCGCGATGCCGCTCCATTGCAAAGGCACCGGTTGGATCGCCCGCCTTGCCAACATCAATATGCGAACAGAGCTGATCGGCAAAGTCATCCGACAGAAGCATATCAAGAGGGACATCCGCCTGTGTGGGGTCCGCCACATATTTGTCCCGCGCGAGATAGGCAAGACGCGCCGCCTCCGCTTCCAGATGCAGCCGCTTTGCGCCGTTTGGATCCAGTCCCGACAGATCAAACTTCTTCAGGATATTAAACATGATCAGGGCGGTAATGCCCTGCCCGCTTGGCGGAATCTGGTGAATGTGGTTGCCCTGATAGTCAGATGAAATAGAGCCGACAAAATCAGCGGATGTATTGATAAAGTCCGCTTCGTCATGCACCCCGCCCGCCGCTTTCAGGCTGGCCACCATCTGCTCCGCGATCCTGCCTTCATAAAAGGCGGCGCGCCCGGACTTTGCAATCTCTCTTAACGTTGCCGCGAGCTTGGGCAATCGCCAAACGGTGCCAGCGGCCGGCGGCTTGCCGTCTTTGAGATAAATATCACTAGCCCCCTTATTCTTCAGAAGCTTTTCAACACCCAACCTCCAATCGATCGCTGTCCGCTGCGTGACGACAAAGCCATCTTCCGCGAAATCGATCGCCGGTTTGAGCAAGTCCGAAAACGCCATCGAGCCGAATTTCTCATGCAATCGGGTCCAGGCATCAATGGCGCCGGGGACCGTGATGGAGTGGGCATTTGTTGCATCCATTCTGGTATGACCAGCCGATATCATATCGTCCGCGTTGAGCGCCATCGGTGATTTACCAGAGCCGTTCAAGCCTTCCACCTGTCCACTTCCACCGGGAGCGACGAGGGCAAAACAATCACCGCCGATGCCAGTCTGCATCGGATCGACAACGCATTGCACCGCGCAGGCGGCAATCGCCGCGTCCATGGCGTTGCCGCCGGACTTCAAAATTGTTAATGCAACTTGCGAAGCATGAGTACTGGATGTTGCAACGGCCCCATTAAGGCCATATGTGACCGAACGGCCGGGCTCGTAAAAATTGCGCACAGTGGTTTATCCTCTATTGGTTGGAAACCAAACAATAGAGGATGTTTCGAGGATGTGCAAAATGGCAGTTGCAGGGACTGGAAATATTCCGGTGGGCGGAATAAATATGCCTACCAGAGCTTAACGATCACATATTTCGTGAATGCGTCGTCGACATTCATCTGGCTTGCCGCCCGCCAGGCCGCGAGCGCATCCTGATAACTCTCAAAAAATCCGCGCAGGTCAAGACTTGCTGCATCGGCGAAATCCTTCTCGCGCGTATCAAGAACCTTGCCGCCAAACACGACAAAGAGGTCTTTCTTAGGTGTCGTTTCCTTCGTCATCCTACCTCGGTGTTTCAGGCCATGTTATGCCTGCATTTACAGAAAAAACTGATGGGCCGGTTATACAGGAAATTGGTAGCTTTACAATATTTGCGGGCATTAAATAAGTGGGATAACTAGTCCCACTCATCCCGGGATGCCGACAGGCCAAAGGACACAACGGCCAAGGACAACAGGATATGATATATATTCATCCCATCAAGGCCCGTATTCGACGCCAACCATTTTACGGCGACATCCGACAAGACAAGAAAAACAACCCCAAGGATAAGATATAACGCAAGCATTCCGGAAGATATCAGGCGCACAAGACCAATGAGAAAAATGATGCCGACCATTCCCATCTGGACATCCGTTGAGACCCGCCAGAGACCCAGCAGCAACAGGATACAGAGGGCCACGACCGACGTCAGCAGTATCCCCCAGCAGAATCGGTTGAAAAAGCCGGCAAAAAGACCGGCAATCGCCCCGAGCGTGAAGCTGGCAAGCCCCATCGAACCGGCGACGCGCTTAGCCGTTAAGTGAAAGGCGTCAACTTCGGTGAAGCCTGCATAAGTTAGCCCGCCAAGAACTGCCATAATCCCAACAGATACGGCGCCAAACGCCCAAAACAGACTGGCGGGGAAAAAAGCCTGCCTTGCCAGATTTATCGTAATCAGGCAGCAGACGGCTAATATAGCCTCAAAGGCAACCAATGAGTTCATTTCATCAGTATACTGCGTTATATGCCTTTGTCTACTTGGCCATATATGCGTAATTCTTTGTAAATTACGATCACACATGCTATCTGAAGAGCATAAATTCGGGAGAGTCAAAAATTTCCTCGACGATTAGTAAACCCAAGAAATCCGTCCCAATTGCAACAGCTCTCGCGATTAGTTTCGGAGCCCTTATTGTGGTTGCCGTGGTGACTGTCCTAGGTATCAGCCTTGTTTCCGGGCTTACCAGTACCCGCGATCTGTTGATCGACAAGGCCACCTCCGCAATGGATGCCGCGCGGGAAGACCTCACAGACCTGTTGGACCCCGCCGAAGAGCAGGTTCGATATATTGCTGAGCTTATATATTCCCGCGAACTGGATGAAACGAACAGCGATCAACTGGCGGATTTTCTTCTAGCGGCGCTTGCGGGAACACCACAGGTAAACGCGATCACCTTTATTTCCGCGGATTTAAAGGCCACCTCCGCCAAACGGCTTACCGGTAAAGTCGTTGTTTCAGATGCGACCGCAGACCCGCTTGCTGCCGAAACAATGAATGAAATCTCCGGTCAGGAATCCGCAAGTTGGGGTCCGTTATTCTATGTACCGCAACTGAAAGACACGGTCTTCAATTTTCGTCAGCCCATATTCAGGGACGACAAGTTCATTGGCGCGGTAATCACGACGATCAGTGTCGCCGCCATGAATGAAGATATTAAGGAATCTCTAGTATTAAGAAAAGGGACCCGGTTTATTTTATATGGTACCGACCGTGTTCTTCTGCAACAAAATGTCGAGGACAAAGCTAAGGCTATGTCCGGCGCCGGGACAGTCGCAGAACTCGCCAATATTGGGGATCCGATCCTTAAGAATATCTGGTCGCCGGATCGGCATGCTCTCGAGATTATTGGCAATCAAACGGAATTCACCAGTCATCATCTAACGGTGGATGGCAACGGCTATTTATTTTTCTATATCAATCTCCCCGGATATTCCGACAAGGACTTGATCGTTGGCTACTGGATCAAGAATGAAGACGCCATCGCGGAAATACGCAGACTTGGAATAGCCGGACTGGCCGGACTGGCCATCTTAGTGATAAGCGGTTTTATTGCCGTGATGATAGGCCGACGTATCTCGAAGCCTATTCTTGCCTTATCTGTCGCGTCCCGGCAGATCTCCAAATTGGAGTTCAAGGCGATTGCGGCGCTGCCCGCCAGCCGGTTCACGGAAGTGAATGAGGCAAACGACGCCTACAATACAATGCTGCGCGGATTAAGCTGGTTTGAGACATATGTCCCCAAAACCTTGGTCCGGAAACTGATCGAAAGCGGCGAGGCGATATCCGAACAACGTATTGTGACCGTCATGTTCACCGACATTGTCAACTTTACCCCTCAGGCAGAAGGGATGAGTTCGGGAGAGGTTGCCAACTTTCTCAATAGTCATTTTAGATTGGTAACCTCCTGCATTGAAGCAGAGGGCGGAACGGTCGATAAATTTATCGGCGATGCCGTGATGGCCTTCTGGGGCGCGCCCGATTTACAGCCCGACCACGCCGCCCGGGCCTGCCGCGCTGCCCTCGCCATCAAAGCAATCATTATCACCGATAATGAAGAACGTAAGAGGACGAGCCTCAGCCCGGTGAAGATGCGCATTGGCATTCATACCGGCCCCCTCGTAGTTGGAAATATCGGATCCGCCGGACGGTCGAACTACACAGTTGTTGGCGATACGGTCAATATTGCCCAGCGTATGGAGCAATACGGGAAAATCCTGGCTCCAGACCAGACAGATGCCGTCCTGACCCTGATAACGGACGCAACCTGCGACGCGGCGGGTCCACAGATAAAAGCAGAAAAAATAGGCGACTACAAAGTCAAGGGCCGCGAAGATGAAGTCAAAATCTATCGGCTGACGTGAGCGTTTTCGCCTACGCCAACCTTGAATTCAGTTATATTTTCTAGCGGGGCTGATAATACGGATTGGTCCCGTCTGCATGCTCGGTAATATCCATGACTTCCGTAATGCTCGGTACCAGTTTTTGAATCTCGACCGCAACCCCCTGTTTGAGGGTGACATCTGCCATACCACATCCCTGACAACCGCCATCGAACCGGACATAGGCCCGCTCGCCCTTTAAGTCGACAAGAGATATACGGCCGCCATGGGCGGCAATCGACGGATTGATTTTTTCGTTGAGCATGTTCCGGATTGCAATCCCGTCCTGTGTATCAAGGCCGGGACGCGGCAACCCTTCCCGGTAATCGAGAACCGCCGTGATTTCCGGGATATAATGCCGCAGCATATTCTGGATACCCGTCAGCATCGAAAAAGCCTGCCCTTGAAATTTCAGGTACAGCTTGCCTGCCTTGTAACTGTGAAAGGATACATCGCCGCCGGACTGCGTCACGGCGGGAACAATACGTGTTGCTAACAAGTCTTTCACCTGATCGATGATCTCTGTATCAAATTCACCGGCTTCACTGTCATCGACGACGTCATTCACTACTGGATCCTCGCTTTGAAAATGCTTCATTATAGCCCCGAATATCTCTGTCCGAAGGGACGCCCAGTCCGCCTCGGCCGTTTTTGATACTTCAATGCTTTCCGGTTTCAACGTGACGCCCGCAACGCCCTCTGTCTCATAAAGTCGGCTCGCAAGCGGAGATTTTGTTGCGGCCTCTTCTTTCGAGACGTCAAGCGGGCCGTCACTATAAACAGCCTCGCCCGGGAAAAATTCAAGTTCGGCGGCATTTTCGCCTGTTTTGGTCTGGATAAACATGGGTAATTCTCAATTTTCACATACCGTGAACAAATAAAGCTATGGTATGGGCTATACCTCATAGTCCATACACTATTTAGTTAATAAAAAAAATGGAGAATACAATGGCGGAATTTGTCGAGACAGCCCTTGAAGATACGACAAACGGGAAAATCGCCCGTATCACCATACATAACGAGAGCAAACTCAACACCCTGAATTCCCGTGTAATCCGTGAATTGACGGACGCCTTCTCGGATCTTGACAAAAACAAGGAAATTGGCGTCGTTATCCTGACTGGAGCAGGTGACAAGGCCTTCATCGGGGGCGCGGATATTTCCGAAATGGCGACTTTGGATCCGACATCGGCGCGCCATTTCATCACCAATATGCATCATCTCTGTCATAAAGCGAGATATTTACAGGTGCCCGTAATCGCCCGGGTCAATGGTTATGCGCTGGGCGCCGGAATGGAACTTGCCGCCTCTTGCGACATGATTGTCGCCTCAAAATCAGCGAATTTCGGGATGCCCGAAGTCCGTGTCGGTATCCCCTCCGTCATCGATGCCGCCTTGCTTCCCCGCATTCTTGGCGTTGGTCTCGCTCGTGACCTGGTCCTGACAGGCCGTATATTAACCGCGACTGAGGCGCGTGATGCCGGCCTCGTCCAGCGCCTGACGGAAACCGAAAAACTGGACACGGAAATTACTAATGTCATCAATGAGATTTTGGCTGGCGGACGGGACGCCATGAGAATTCAAAAGCAGCTTTGCAATGACTGGGAGAATAATTCTTTAAGTGAAGGGATCAATCTCGGGATTGAGGCTTTCGCCAGCGCTTATGAAGGGCCAGAGCCTAGATCAATGATGGATACATTCCTGAATCGGCAACGGTAAGCCGGGGCCTGCGGACGGTTTACAGACTGAAATAGATACCCCTCTGGTGAAATTTTTGTTATTCAGTTGTAGTTTGCGGATAAAATTCCACCGCGTCGTATAGAGAAAGGCAGGACGTGTTACGTTACCTTTATGACGCTATTTCAGGGGCGGGCCGTCAATCCCTGTCCGTGGAAGGGATTGACCGGCTCATATCCAATGCGGCGCATTCGACATTGCTCACGCGTCGACGCTCACGTATTATTCTGGCCCGCATCCGCTTCCTCTCAATTGTTTTTTTTCTTGCCTTGCTGATAGGGTTTCTTGCCGATTTATATGCCTTTCCCCGGGAAACGTACGAGATGCTCGGTATCTGCCGGGGACTGATCGCGCTTCTGTTTCTTGCCTTGTTCTTTGGGATTTCCAACGGCGAAACCATGCGTGACGCCTATCGTGCCCTCGGCATTTTCTTCGCAATATTGCTTACCTTCCAGGCGCTTTTTCAACCTTTGCTGGATGTCACCGATATTTCTTCGATATCGGGTGTGGCGGCCGCTGGATACGTCCTGTTCCCGTTCCTGATCGCCGTCTGCTTCGGGCTTTTCCCTCTCACGGTCAAGGAGGTTGTCCTCGCGCTCGTCCTGTTTTTTACCGTTCAGGTAATGATCCTGATCCTGCTCCCTGAGCAGGCAAATCCGCATCAGCGCCTCGGCATCTTTCTGGTACTGGTCGTTGTCGGAATTTTAAGCAGCCTGTCTGCCATCAGCCAACTGCTTTATCTTTCCCTGCTCGTTGATCAGGCCTCGATCGACAGTCTCACTCAATGCTATAGCCGTAACAGCGGTGAGGAAATTATCGATGTTCAGTTCAAAATTGCAAAACGGGAAAAATCTCCCCTTTCCGTCGTGTTTGTTGATCTCGATAATTTTAAGGCCATCAATGACCGGTATGGCCACGATGCCGGCGACCGGGTTCTCGCCGTTGCGGCAACGCACATGCGGCGGAATGGCCGGGGATCGGACGTTCTCATAAGATGGGGAGGGGAAGAATTTGTGATTCTTTTGCCCAATACGGATATTCAGGGGGCCGTGCAGTCAATACGGCGGCTCAGAAATATCGGCCTGGGTACGAGGCCCGGCGGCGATTTCATGACGGCCAGCTACGGGATCGCGGAGATGCAAACGTCAGAGGCGAATAGCTGGACCGCGCTGATCGATCTCGCCGATGATCAGATGTATCAAGCAAAATCCCGCGGCGGCAATGATATTTCCTGTGGTGGTAATATCGAGAATCCGAAAGCGAAATTCAATGATTCTTAAACTCCTCTCGATCGCCTTCATTATCCTGTTTGTCGCCCGGATACTATTTGCGAAAAAATTCAAGGAGATGGGCAAGGCCGCGGACCGCACGCTCAATCTGTTTCTTGTTGCCCTCGCCATATATCTCGGCCTGCAGGCGGTTTTCGTTTACGGATTTTCGTGAAACTGGAGCGGACGAAGGGAATCGAACTTCCGTCGTAACGGTGGAACGCTACCAGATCTCAAGACGGTCAAGGTCTCATTTTCACAGTCCACGTGGAATTGAGGGCTGGGGCCGACCATCTCGTCCGCAGGCATGGAACTGACATTGCTCCATGCCTCATGCGGAGAGGACTATTATTTTCAGAAGATTTGTCGTGGACGTCCGCTCACGGCCTATCTTTTCGAATTTTTCGACCGTATTGCTGCAATATCTACGCTAGTTGTTCTCTTGCCGACCATATTCTCAGTTGTCATCGGCTTCTTTTCTTTTTTTGGCTTCTTTACTTCGCGATTGCTGCGGACTTGACCCTTCGCCATGGTGTTCCCTTACTTCTGATAAAAAAACCGGTTGGATTAACAACAATTACGAGCCGTTGAGGAGTTCAGCACAAGCCCTTGCAACGCCGTAGCTTGCCTTGTCGCTACCAGGCAGGACTGCCCAGCCGCCTTTTTCGATAAAGCCGGTTTGCATGTAGGACGATTCCTTTTTAAGATTTTCCAAATTTGTAGATGCTTCAGTGGCATTTTGGAAGTTATCCACGCAAATTGGCGCCAGTGCGGTAACAACGGCACTTTCGGCAGCCTCGACAGATTGTTTTTCAGCGGTGCTCTTAATAACCCAGCCACCCCATACGAACCCTATTAAGAGGGTGGCAACAGCGCCAAAAATCGCGCCTTGCAATAGCCGCGTTCGTGATTCTCCCTGAAATATTGATGGTAATTGCATGGCATATCCTTTCGCTCGGCGCGACAACCCTGGCTCCAGAATTGGGCCTGGCTGTGTACATCGAATTTTATTGGATGCACGCACGTCATGATCTGACCTGTGCGTTGAAAGAACTATGCGCCCATTTGGGGCAATAGTCCAATTTAATCGGGCAAACGGGATTTGCGACGAGGTATTGGGCGCCTTCAATGGCAATGAAATATAAGGAAAAATTGGAGCGGGCGAAGGGAATCGAACCCTCGTCGTAAGCTTGGGAAGCTTCTGCTCTGCCATTGAGCTACGCCCGCACTGTCTGTTTTAACTATACAAAGGACGGGCGGATCGCAATAGATTTTTATCGGCGCAGATACTTGACAACCGAAAGTCCAGAAGATAATGATTTTCCGTGGTGATTTGTGCCGACCGGCTTGCGGCCACGTTAAATGAAACGCTAAAAGGTCGGGGCTCCCAGGAACCCTGATCGATGGTCGGGGTTTTTTTATGCCTCGAGGGTAAGATGACAAACAGCAAAAATATTAAAACTCGGTCAATCGCAGACTGCCGTCCGGCGACAAAACTGGTACGCGGCGGCACAAAACGCTCCCAGTTCAATGAAACATCCGAAGCGATTTTTATGAATTCCGGCTTTGTTTATGACAGCGCTGAACAAGCCGCCGGACGTTTCAGAGGGGAAAATGAGGGATATATCTATTCCCGTTACGCCAACCCAACCCTGTCGATGTTCGAAGAGCGGATGGTGCTTCTTGAAGGCGCCGAGGCTGGTCGGGCAACCGCAAGCGGTATGGCCGCCGTCAATGCGGCCCTGATGTCACAATTGAAGGCAGGCGATCATGTCGTGGCACCGAAGGCATTGTTCGGATCTTGCCTCTATATTATTGAACAGATTTTACCCCGTTTCGGAATTAGTATTTCGCTGATTAACGGGACCAATATTGACGAGTGGCACGCGGAAATTAATGAAAAAACGGCTTGTGTGTTTTTTGAAACCCCGTCCAACCCGGCTCTCGAAATTATGGATATTACGGCAATTTCAGAAATTGCCCACAAGGTTGGCGCCAAGGTAATTGTCGATAATGTCTTTGCGACCCCCATCTTGCAAAAGCCTCTGGAGCTGGGCGCGGATATTGTTGTGTATTCCGCGACAAAGCATATCGATGGTCAGGGACGCTGTCTTGGCGGTGTTATTCTTGGCGCCGAAGACTTCGTGGAAGAGACGCTGGCCCCCTATCTCAAACACACAGGTCCGGCCCTGAGCCCATTTAATGCCTGGACGATGTTAAAAGGTTTGGAAACGCTTGAACTGCGGGTTTCCAGGCAATGTGACAACGCCGAAAAGCTGGCCGATTTTCTTGCCGATCATCCGGGTGTCAAGCGGGTAATCTATCCCGGGCGCGACGACCACCCGCAGGCAGAGCTTGCGCGCAAGCAAATGTCACGGGGCAGCACGCTGATAGGCGTTGAGGTGGCGGGCGATCAGGAGGCGACCTTCAGGGTTTTGAACCGCCTGTCCCTCATCGACATCAGTAATAATCTTGGTGATTCGAAGTCACTGGTGACGCACCCAACGACGACGACCCATTCCAGTGTTGATGAAAAGACGAAACAGGAGCTCGGTATAACTGAAAGTCTGCTGAGACTTTCCGTGGGGCTGGAAGATGTGGATGATTTGATCGAGGACCTTGGATATGCCTTAAGTGCCCAGAATGGCTGAGAAAGGTTATATACCCAGCCCAAATTAAGTGCATCTCGCGCCGGCCAGGAGCATAAACTGCCGAAAAACTGGACAAAGTGAGCTAACAGCGCGATATTCAACGGGAATTGGAATGTTCAACAACTGGAGAGGTATCATGGGTTGGACAGGCGCATATAATAAAACAACTGAAAATATTCAGGTTTCAGTAACACCGATATATCTCGTTGATCGGTCCCATCCCGAGGATAGCTTCTATGTCTGGGCGTATAAAATCCGTATCGAAAACCTGGGAACGAAAACGGTGACGTTGCGAAACCGGCATTGGCAAATAACCGATGCCGACGGGCGTACCGAAATTGTTGATGGTGAAGGCGTTGTCGGGGAGCAGCCGGTGTTGGCCCCCGGAGACTCCTATGATTACACCAGTGGCACCCCTCTTCCTACGCCGTCGGGTATTATGGTAGGGTCCTACGAAATGGAATCTGAGGAGGGGGCGCTATTTGCTGTTGATATTCCAGCCTTTTCGCTGGATAGCCCGCATGAGGTTTCTCCGCTTCACTAAACTGACGCCGCTTTATAATCCGGGCGAAGGCAAAATCGAAAAATGAACAAACATAGTCATCCCGATAACTCTACGAACGAAGCCGGCGAAAGGCCGACGAAGGCTGAAGCCGAGGAAGCCGTTCGAACCCTTATTCGCTGGGCGGGGGACGACCCGTCACGTGAAGGTCTTCGGTCGACGCCAGACCGGGTCGCACGATCTTACCTCGAATTTTTCGCCGGGTATAACGAAGACCCCGACGCCTACCTTTCCCGAACCTTTGAGGAGGTCAACGGCTACGATGAAATGGTGGTTCTCAAAGACATTCGTGTTGAAAGCTATTGCGAGCATCATATGGTTCCGATAATCGGGGTTGCCCATGTCGCCTATATGCCAAGCAACCGGGTGGTTGGCATCTCCAAGCTTGCCCGCGTTGTCGATGCCTATGCGAAGCGGCTTCAGATTCAGGAAAAACTAACCCGCCAGATTGCCGAAACCATTGAACGTACCTTGCAGCCCAAAGGGGTTGCCGTGATTATCGAAAGTGCCCATCAATGCATGACAACGCGCGGCGTTCACAAGGACGGCGTAACCATGGTGACCAGCACGATGCTCGGCATTTTCCGGCGCTCTGATATCACGCGCCGGGAACTCCTCGCCTTCATCGGAAAAGGCTAAGTCCTGTAACGCCGTGATTAATTTTCGTCTTATTTTCCTGATAATCGGGATTCTTCTCGTGATTGTCGGATTAGCGATGCTCATCCCGGCGACGGTTGATTTATTCGTCAGCGATATTGATTGGCAGGTATTTTTAGTTGCGGCTGCGGTCGCACTGTTTGTGGGCGGCGGATTGTTCCTGTCCAATCGTGGCGCCAGCCTTGAACTGGGACGTCGTCAGGCCTTCATTCTGACAACAGCCGCCTGGATCATTATTCCCGCCTTCGCGGCTCTTCCCCTGGCCTTCAGCAAATTGGATATATCCTATACCGACGCCTTTTTTGAGTGCATGTCCGGCATCACAACCACCGGATCGACAATTCTGACGGGCCTCGATAACGCCCCGCCGGGAATTTTGCTTTGGCGTGCCTTGCTGCAATGGCTCGGCGGGATCGGGATCGTCGTCATGGCCATCGCCATTCTGCCTTTGCTCAGGGTGGGCGGTATGCAGTTGTTCCGGATGGAATCTTCAGACGCCTCTTCTGAAAAGGCCCTCCCGCGGCTTACTCAAATCGTCAAGGCCATTTGCTATATTTACCTGATGTTGAGCCTGATCTGCACTCTCTCACTGTGGATGGCCGGGATGACATTTTTTGAGGCGATCACTCATGCGATGGCGACACTGTCCACCGGTGGATTTTCGACTTCCGACGGATCTGCGGGCCATTTCAACAGCCCGCTGATCGAGAGTATTCTGGTGGTCTTCATGATTATGGGTGCCCTGCCGTTCCTGATGTATCTGCATATCATTCAGGGGCGGCCAGGCAGCTTTTTAATGGACAGCCAGGTGCGATGGCTTCTTACCATCATCCTGGTCAGCATCATCCTCATGGTGACCTGGCAAATAACCAAGGATGACCTCAATATTTGGCTGGCGTTGCGGTATTCGACTTTTACGATCACCTCGATTATAACCGGAACCGGATTTGCAACGACGGATTACAATGCCTGGGGCGGGTTTGCCGGGGCCGTCCTTTTCTTTTTAATGTTTGTGGGTGGATGCGCAGGATCGGCATCCGGCGGCATAAAAGTCTATCGGTTTCAAATTATCGCCGAAACTCTCCGCTGCCAGGTGGGGCAACTTATCAGACCCAGTGGTATCTTCAGGCCGCGCTATAACAACCGGCCACTTACGGAAGAAACAATCAGCGCTGTCGTCGGGTTTGTGTTTCTGTTTCTTATTATTTATGTAGCCCTCGCCATCGCCCTCAGTCTTACCGGCCTTGATTTCATTACCTCAATTTCGGCAGCGGCAACGACCATTACAAATGTTGGTCCCGGCTTGGGAGATATAATCGGACCGGCAGGCACGTTCAAATCGCTTCCGGATTCGGCGAAATGGCTGATGTCCCTCGGTATGTTGCTTGGTCGGCTCGAACTATACACCGTACTTGTTCTGTTTTCCCGACGTTTCTGGCAGCGCTAGGCAATCTTGGCCTCAACGCCACTTGGGCACCAGAACTATGTCGACATGTTCACCAAGATTAAGCGCGCGCAAAATGAGCGGAATAAGAGCCTTCTTAATTTTACCTATTTCTTCCGGACCAAAATTTTCCCACTCCAGCCGCGACTTCACCAGCTGTTCATTGATGGCATATTGCGAACAAAGGTGAAGGAGTGCTTGCGCGGTTAGCCGGACAGTCTCGCTGGACGCAGGCTCTCCCATAATCTTGGCAATCAGCATCCCTGACAAATCATGCATTATCTTCAAATGGCCGTTGAGCAGAATTTGAAAGCACTCGGTCGGGGCGGCCATTTCCCGTGCAATCAAACGCATCCGCCAGGACAGATTTTCCGGGGCGAGCGCATTGTCCAGAAGATCCGAGATAATACGGACCATCATTTCAGCGAGTTCCCGCCTGTCGTCGCCTGCTTCCGACATGCCGTTTTGCAGAAATAAGCCGAGATTCACACGCGCGGGCTTCAGGTCGCGGACAATTTTTTTAAAAACAGCCCGATAGAGGCCTTCCTTATTGCCAAAATGATAGGATATAGCTGACAGGTTAACGCTTGCCGCAGTCGCAATTTCACGCGTCGATACGGCGTCAAACGACCGGGCCGCAAATAATTTTCCTGCGATGTTGATCATTCGATCTGGAACGGAAATTTCTTGGTCATCTGGCATTTTTTTGGTCGATCGTTTGATTTTTCGTAATTTATTCTAATGAAAACAATAAACTAAGGTCATGCATCTGGATCTTGGGCCGCCGGGCTACCGTAGGTAGCTCCCAAGAAATGTCCGGATGTTCTTTTCCATTTCCTTGTCAAACGCCTGCATCAGCGCTTCAACCTGAACAAAATATACCTTTTCCCTCTGGTTAAGCGTTATCCCTTCGACAACCGATTTCGATCGCGTCGCTTCCGCGGTGACAAAGCCGGACGCTCCGGAAATTTCCGTGATTTTGAGTTCGACCAGAACGTGGAATTCATAGAGTTCTGTTTGGTCCTTTGTCACCAGCGCTTTGAGACCGCTTTCCGTCTTTAGTTCTTTCTCAACAGCGCTGGCATCCTTGATAGTAACCGTTGCAACAGCACCGCTGTTGCCGGTGGTGCGTAACCGGTCCCGCACCCAATTTCGGACAGACTGATCAATGGATACCGGCAGTTCATGCTCCACATGGGGAGATTTCAGGGGCGGCGTAAAGTCATCGACAATTTTAATCTCACCCACATTAAGATGGAGCGGCGCAAGATGCTGGAAAGTGATTTCGGGATATACCGGCGTTGGCGGGGCACTTACGCAGCCCGCAAGAACAGCCGTCATCAGGAGAGCCAAAACTGCCGCGATATGGCGTGTGCCTGTCATTTTCTCACCTTTACAATGGGATTGTTCACAGTCAGTGTATTACGGTCCTTCACCAGAATACAAGCATCTGTTTACAATTGAAAATCACGTATCGTCTGCGGTTATATCTTCAAGGCGGATTTCATATTTGCTGCTGCAAAACTGACAATCGGCGGAGATGATGCCATCGTCTGCCATATCAACCAAATCGGTTGGACCGAAGGTACGCAATGTCGTCAGAACCCGCTCAAGGCTGCAACTGCATTTATCCTGCAATTCCTGGGGTTCGTAAAGCCAGACCCCCTCTTCATGGTATAGCTTATACAAAAGTTCCGCCGATTTCGAAATCGGGTTAGTAAGTTCTTCGGGCGTAATGGTTGACGCCAGCGCCTGGGCGTTGCGCCAGTTCTCTTCTTCCTCATCCTGGTTCATTTCAGTCGCATTTTCGTCGGGCAACCGTTGCACCATTAATCCGCCGGCACGCCATTTGCCGTCGATCTTGTCGACGGCTACTCTCAGCAATGTGTCAACCTGCTCAGATTTATCGAAATAGGCTTCCATACAGTCGGCGAGACTGGCGCCTTCCAACGCGACGATGCCTTGATAGCGATTTCGTTCCGGCCCGGCTTCAATGGTGAAGGCAATATAGCCTTTTCCCAGAAATCTCTTTACGGCATCGTCACCCGGCGTCTGTTCGGCGGCAGCCAGTTTTTCATCATCGAAAGACGCGTAGCCGCGCATATCGCCCGGCGTTGTCATATCAGCGGCAATCATGCTGATGGCGCCGTCGCCCTTGGTTTGAACGGTAAACATCCCTTCAAATTTTAGCGCGCCCCCCAGCATGGCAACGAGCACCAGACCTTCACCGAGAAACTGGGCTACCCTGTCAGGGTAGTCATGCCGCCCGAGGATCGCGTCAATCACGCTGCCGATGCGGACAAGTCGCCCCCTCACCCCCGACTTGGCCATCTGGAACGGCTGGATTACGTTATCAACAAGTATTTTCTGTTTCTGGTTATCAAGCATCCGTCTTTTAAATCCACATTTCTTTATACGCCCAAACACCAGCGTAAGACTGCTTTCTGCGCATGTAGACGATTTTCGGCTTCATCAAAGATCACCGATTGCGGCCCGTCCAAAACGGCGGCTGTTGCCTCTTCCCCGCGATGTGCTGGCAGACAATGCATGAATATGGCGTTGCGCGCGGCACGGGACATCAATTTCTCATCAACCTGATACGGGGCCAAAATATTATGCCGGTTAGCGGCATCATCGCCCATTGAGACCCAGGTATCTGCGACGACGCAGTCTGCATCCTTCACCGCCGCATTCGCCTCCCGGATGACCCGGACATCTGCCCCGGCTTCCTTCGCCCAGGCAAGCGCCCTTGGGTCCGGTGACAGCTCCTCCGGGCAGGCGATACGGAACTCAAAATCAAACTGCCCCGCCGCATGTATCCAGGAAGTGACCATGTTATTTCCATCACCGCACCAGGTGACAGTCTTGTCTTTAATCGGGCCCCGATGTTCTTCAAAGGTCATAACGTCGGCCATCAACTGGCAGGGATGGCTATCGTTCGTCAGGCCGTTAATGACCGGCACCGTTGCATGCTCTGCCAGTTCCAGTAATTTGCCATGGTCGTCCGTCCGTATCATGATGGCGTCCACATATCGTGACAACACACGTGCCGTATCCGCGATCGTTTCCCCGCGACCAAGCTGCATGTCATTACTGTTGAGGACCACTGTATCGCCGCCTAGCTGTCGCATGGCCATATCAAAAGACACGCGTGTGCGAGTGGAGGGAAACTCGAAGATTGCCGCAAGCGTCAGTCCCGCGAGAGGCGCATCGCTATCCGCGGTACCTTTGGGGAGTCCGGCGCGGGCCTGCTTGACGGCAATCCCGTCGTCAATGATCCTGCGGAGGTCAGTTTTACCGAGCAGGTTCAAATCCAGAAAATGTTTTGGATCAGCCATTCTCAAGCTCCGTGCATGCTGCGTCCAGTATAGAAATAAATTCCGATATCTGGGCATCTTCGATGATCAATGGCGGCAACAAGCGGACCACATTGTCCCCGCCTTTTGCCGTCAGGGCGCCATGTTCAATCAATTTATTGAAGACGATGGTATTCTCTATCTTGCATTTCAGCCCGAGATGCAGACCGATACCCCGTAATTCCTCAAATATGTCCGGATGACGATCGATAACGCCCATCAGGCCCTGCTTGAGGTGGTTGCCCATCTCAACCACATGGTCCAGAAATCCCTCTTCCATCATGACATCCACGACCGCGCCGGCAACGGCCATCGCGAGAGGATTACCGCCATAGGTCGAGCCATGACTTCCGACAGTCATTGCTTTCGCCACTTTTTCAACTGCGAGGCAGGCGCCAACCGGGAACCCGCCACCGAGCGCTTTTGCCGAGGTGAGAATATCAGGGACAATTCCCGAATGCTCATAGGCAAACAGCTTTCCGGTCCGGCCCATCCCGGTCTGGATTTCATCCAGCATCAACAGCAATCCGCGGTCATCACAGAGCTTCCGCAACGCGCGCAGAAATTCCGGCTCGACAACGCGGATGCCCCCCTCGCCCATGACGGGCTCGATGAGGATCGCCGCCGTGGCCTCGGTGATCGCCGCCTTGACGAGTTCAATATCGCCAACCGGCACATGGTCGAAGCCCTCGACAACCGGGCCGAACCCGGCTAATAACTTGCTTTGTCCGGCAGCGGCGATTGTTGCCAATGTCCGCCCGTGAAAAGAATCTTCGAAGCCAATAATGCGATATTTTTCAGGCTCGCCTTTTTCGCTGAAATATTTCCGCACCATCTTGATGCCGCATTCATTGGCTTCCGCCCCTGAATTGCAAAAATAAACCGCATCGGCAAAGGTCGCATCAACCAGTCGTTGCGCCAGTTTTTCCTGCCCCGGAATCCGAAAAAGGTTAGAGACATGCCAGACTTTCGAGGCTTGCTCCGTGAGGGCGGCAACCAACTGGGGATGGGCATGACCAAGGGCACTCACCGCAATTCCGGCGGCAAAATCCAGATATCGTCGCCCATCATTCCCATAGAGATACGGCCCTTCCCCCTTTTCAAAGGAAAGGTCTGCGGGAGCATAATTGGATAACAATGCGGGAATCATATGCTTTCTCCACCATTTGAGACATGGACACAGGAATAGCGGGGCCAGAGTTAGGGCGACTGCGGCTTACACCGACCCCAGAAAGCGCGAAAGTATTGACAGGAGACGGAGCGCTGTCAATCAAACTCTTGACAATAGGAGGATTTTTTAGGCTTTGAGACGATATCCGCTTTTTATCAGCCACCAAACAGCAATGTACAGAGCAATGTCCAACCCGGCAATGACAATCGCCCCGACCCAGATCGAACTGTCAGATCTGCCGATAAACCCGTACCGGAAACCATCAATCATATAGAAGAACGGGTTAAAATGACTGATCTGGTGCCAGATGCCGGTCAACTTGTCGATTGAATAAAAGGTCCCGGACAAAAACGACAGTGGCATAATGATGAAGTTGGTCATGGCTGCCATATGATCGAATTTTTCTGACAGAATGCCACCGATCATCCCGAGCAACGACAGCATCAAGCCCGCCCCGATGACAAAGTACAGAACTGCTACCCATGAAAAAACCTTCAAGTCGATGAAAAACCACATTGTTATCCCGACAACACTGGCAACTGTCAGCCCGCGCGCGAGGCCTGACAGGGCAAAGGCGAGAGTGAGCTCTGCTGCCGATAGAGGCGGCATCAGAATATCAACAATATTTCCCTGAACCTTCGAAATCAGAATGGAGGAAGATGTATTGGCGAACGAATTCTGGATTACTGACATCATGATCAGGCCCGGCGCCAGAAATGTCGCGTAGGGCATATCGCCGACATAGCGCCCCCCCTTGCCAAAGGCGAGGGTAAATATGGCCAGAAACAACAGCGTCGTCATCATTGGCGCAAACACTGTTTGCAACGGCACCTTCAGGAACCGGCGAACCTCTTTCGAGAGCAAGGTATAAAACCCGAGCCAGTTAACGAGGCCAATCTGGTTGAGGTGGGGACGGATGGAAAGGGGCAAGACTGGGCGTTTCCCGGTTTCTGTTTGTATAACCATGGTGCATAGATATTCAAACAAACTCTGTCGCGCAAGCAAACTGTTCTCCCTGACCCCATAAAAGAGCAGGTTTGTGCCTCCCCCCACTGGTTTAATGCCCTTGGCTGCGGTAAAAGAAACCAGCAATGTCCATAACGTCAATACGGGAGTTCCCTCAAAATGACTGTCGAAATTTTACATAACCCACGCTGCAGCAAATCCCGCCAAACCCTGTCCCTGCTTCAGGAGCGCGGGATTGAACCCACAGTCATCAATTATCTCGAAAATCCACCTAGCAAGCAGCAGTTGAAGGAAATTCTGGCACTGCTGGATCTTCGTCCGCGCGATCTAATGCGAAAAGGAGAAGCGGAATACAAGGACAACAATCTTTCTGACCCTGCGCTTGGCGATGATGCCCTCTTACAGGCCATGTTGGATTTTCCCCGCCTGATTGAACGTCCGATAGTTCTCGCAAACGGCAAGGCCCGTATCGGTCGTCCCCCTGAAGCGGTCTTGGAAATTCTCTGAGTGGTGAAGCATCAGCCGGTCGTTCATTATGTATAACTTCAGCCTTTTCATTGCGTCCCGCACTATATAGACTTAGCCGGAATAAACGTCCTGTCCCGACAGGCTAGACAATAATAACAAATGAGGAGATATCACATGGCTGAAGCCGTTATTGTATCCACTGCCAGAACCCCCATCGGCAAAGCATATCGCGGCGCCTTTAATAACACTCATGGGGCTGATCTCGGCGGCCATGTCATTCAACACGCCGTCGAGCGGGCGGGCATTGACCCGGCCGAGGTCGAGGATGTTATTTTCGGTGTGGCAAACCCGGAAGGAGCAACCGGCGGGAATATAGCCCGCCAGGCGCTGTTACGCGCAGGCCTGCCAGTCACCACGTCCGGCACAACCGTCAATCGCTTCTGCTCCTCGGGTCTGCAGACGATCTCGATGGCCGCGCAACGGGTTATCGTCGACAAGGTCCCGGTCATGGTCGCAGGCGGAATGGACAGTATCAGTCTTGTCGTAAACGAACATATGAATAAGTTCAGGTCCCAAAATGAATGGCTTCTTGAAAACAAGCCGTCCATTTACGACCCCATGCTGAAAACCGCGGAAACCGTGGCAAACCGGTATGGCATTACGCGTGAGCAAATGGACGAGTATAGCTATCAAAGCCAGATGCGGACCGCCGCCGGACAGGAAGCCGGACGGTTCGACAAGGAAATTGTTCCGATGACCTCGACCAAACTGCTGGTCAATAAGGAAACCGGCGAAACCCTGGAAGAAGAAGTAACTCTGCAGCAGGATGAAGGGAACCGCGCCAGCACGACCCTTGACGGCCTCGCCAGCCTGAAGCCGGTCCTTGGCGAAGATTGCTTTATCACTGCCGGCAATGCCAGCCAGCTCTCCGACGGCTCTTCGGCCTGCGTGGTGATGGACAGCAAACTTGCACAGCAGCGCAACATTGAACCGCTCGGAACGTATCGCGGGCTGGTTGTCGCCGGGTGCGAGCCCGACGAAATGGGGATCGGCCCGGTGTTTGCCGTGCCGAAACTGCTGAAGCGGCACGGTCTTAAAATGGATGACATCGGTCTTTGGGAACTTAACGAAGCCTTCGCGGTACAGGTTCTCTATTGCCGTGACAAGCTTGGGATCCCGAATGATTTGCTGAATGTTGACGGTGGTGCCATTTCGATTGGTCATCCGTTCGGCATGTCCGGTGCCCGGCTTACAGGACACGCCCTTATCGAGGGCAAGCGCCGGGGCGTCAAATATGTCGTCGTTACTATGTGCATCGGCGGCGGAATGGGCGCGGCAGGTCTGTTCGAAGTCAACTAGAGACGATTGTAAGCATCATAAAAAACCCGGTTCTACGAAAGTAGTCCGGGTTTTTTGTGAATAGTATTTGAACGAATATTGCCGGATCAACGCGTCGGAATGGGTTCACCCCCGGTATAATCGTAAAAACCACGGCCTGATTTTCGGCCGAGCCAACCCGCCTCGACATATTTCACCAGGAGCGGACAAGGACGGTATTTCGTATCCGCAAGCCCCTCATACAGCACCTGCATGATGGCAAGGCAGACGTCAAGACCAATAAAGTCAGCCAGTTGCAACGGACCCATCGGATGATTTGCGCCAAGCCGCATGGCGGTGTCGATTGCCCGTACCGAGCCAACCCCTTCATACAGCGTATACACCGCCTCATTGATCATCGGCAGCAAAATACGATTGACGATAAAGGCCGGGAAATCCTCCGCTGGTGTCGGCGTTTTATCAAGCCGAAGGGTAAGTTCCTTAATCGTCTCGAACGTCGCCTCGTTGGTGGCAATGCCGCGAATTAACTCGACAAGCTGCATCACCGGAACCGGGTTCATGAAATGCATGCCGATGAAACGTTCCGGCCGATCCGTGACGGCGGCAAGCCGCGTGACAGAAATCGAGGACGTGTTGGTCGCAATGATTGCACTGTCTTTCAGCTTCGGGCCAAGAGAAGACAGGATCGCTTTCTTGATTTCCTCATTTTCCGTCGCGGCCTCGATGACCAGATCAACTTCCCCGATATGATCGTCGTTGGTGACAGTGGTAATACGGCTGAGGGCGGCGGTTATATCGCTTTCGGACAAGGCCCCGCGGCCCACTTGGCGCCGCAGGTTTTTCTCGATGGTCTCCAAGGCCTTGTTCAGCTGTTCTTCCGAAATATCCTGTAGAAAAACATTAATTCCGGCAACCGCCAGAACATGGGCAATCCCGTTACCCATCTGCCCCGCGCCAATAACACTAACCTTGTCAATCATTACTTATTCCCGAGCATATTAATGAGCGCGATCTTATCGCCGAAAACGTCGCCAGTACAAGCCATTAAAGGGCTGCATCAAACTCAGGCAATGCCTTGAACAGGTCTGCAACAAGTCCATAATCGGCAACCTGGAAAATAGGGGCTTCCTCATCCTTGTTAATTGCCACAATAACCTTGCTGTCCTTCATTCCCGCCAGATGCTGAATCGCGCCGGAGATGCCGACAGCGATATACAGGTCCGGCGCCACAACCTTGCCGGTCTGGCCAACCTGGTAATCATTCGGCACGAACCCTGCATCAACAGCGGCACGGCTGGCGCCAACGGCCGCGCCGAGTTTATCGGCAATGGCTTCAAGCAGATGAAAATTATCACCTGATTGCATCCCGCGACCGCCAGAAATGACGATCTTCGCTGACGTCAGTTCCGGACGTTCCGATTTAGAAAGCTCTGCGCCCACGAATTTAGACAATCCGGCATCAGCCGCAGCGGTCGCTGCCTCGACTGAGGCTGAACCACCCGTTGCGTCAGCAGCGGCAAAATTCGTTGGGCGGATTGTAATCACCTTTTTGGCGTCGCTCGACTGCACCGTCGCCATGGCGTTCCCGGCATAGATGGGACGCACAAACGTATCAGCGGAGACCACCTCGATAATCTCGGAGATTTGGGCTACATCAAGAAGAGCAGCTACCCGGGGCAGGATGTTTTTCCCAGCAGATGTTGCCGCCGACAGAATAACGTCATACCCATCGCTGAGGGAGACCAGCAGAGCCGCTACATTTTCAGCCAGTGCATCGCCATAGAGGGCGTCATCCACAAGCAGGACCTTGGTCACTCCGGCAACCTTCGCCGCTTCATCCGCAACCGCCGTGCAGCCGGACCCGGCAACAAGCACGTGGACATCTCCGCCCATTTCACCAGCCGCCGTAACCGCGTTTAGCGTCGACGAGCCAAGAGCCTTATTATCGTGATCAGCAAGTACAAGAACAGACATTTAAATTACCCCCGCGTCGTTTTTGAGCTTGTCGATCAGCTCTTCTACAGATTTTACAATAATACCCGCTTCACGCTTGGGTGGCTCCTCGACTTTCACCGTCGTCAGGCGACGGGAGATGTCGACACCGAGATCTTCTGGTGATTTTTCGTCAATCGGCTTCTTCTTCGCCTTCATAATGTTCGGCAAGGAAGCGTAGCGCGGCTCGTTCAGACGAAGGTCGGTCGTCACCACCGCAGGCATCTTCAAATCGATCGTCTGCAATCCGCCGTCAATTTCTCGGGTCACTTTCGCGGTCCCGTTCTCCAGGCTCACCTTGGAGGCGAACGTGCCTTGTGACCAGCCTAAAAGGGCCGCCAGCATCTGTCCGGTCTGATTGGAATCATCGTCAATCGCCTGTTTGCCAACGATGATGAGATCGGGCTTTTCTTCCTCGGCCACGGCCTTCATCAGTTTCGCCACGGCAAGCGGTTCAACCTCCTGATCCGTTTTGACGAGTATCCCGCGATCTGCGCCCATCGCCAAGGCAGTCCGGATGGTTTCCTGCGCGGCCTGCGGACCAACGGACAAGGCAATTACCTCTGTGGCAATCCCGGCCTCCCGAAGACGGAGGCCTTCTTCGACCGCGATTTCATCAAAGGGATTCATGGACATTTTAACATTCGCAAGATCTACACCAGTCTTGTCCGCTTTGACACGGATCTTAACGTTGTAGTCCACGACACGTTTAACAGCGACGAGAACTTTCATGGATCGGTTATCTCCCAAGCCAATTGCCTTTTGCATGCCGCAGGAACCCATTTCCCGCGATTGCCAAAGGTGGGTTTAAAATTGTTATTTCGGCAGTGCACAATAAATAGCTAATGACAATCTGTCAATTCACTGCGAGAGGACATTTTTTTCTCATTCAACAGCAAACATTTTGCCTTCAAAGGCCCGAATTATCACCTGTTCGCCCCCGGAACCCAAAGAACGTCCTGTTCTCCCTTGTTGTTTAGATAGCGGCCTAAAACAAAAAGAAAATCCGACAGCCTGTTAATATAAACGATAGCGACCGGATTAACAGCGTCCGAATCAGCGAGGGCCGTTATCCGGCGTTCCGCCCGCCGGCAAACCGTCCGGGCGAGATGAAGATAGGCCGCCGCCCTTGACCCGCCGGGAAGGATGAAGGAGTTCAAGGGCGACAACTCCGCATTAAGGGCGTCAATTTCCTGCTCTAGCCGGTCAACCTGGTCCTGTGTGACCCGAAGTGGCGGATATTTTGGGGCGTCCTGATGCGGCGTACAAAGGTCGGCCCCCAGATCGAACAGGTCGTTCTGGATCCGCGACAGCATAACATCCGATGGTTCCTGCAGATCCAGTCTGACAAGTCCGATAACGGCATTCACCTCATCGACATCACCGTAGGCTTCCACTCGCAAACTGTGTTTGCTCACCCGCGCGCCATCGCCAAGGGAGGTTTTCCCTTTATCCCCTCCGCGCGTATAAATTCTTGTCAGCTTAACCATTTTTCATATCACGCCGTACCCTTATTTTCCGACGCCAGAGAACGCCAGCCCGATCAGAATAAGCGCAATCGCAATTCCCTGCATCAGAATGCGCAGTCGCATAATCTTGTTGGCATTTCGCCTATTGAACTCTCCCCCGCGCGCCATGGTGAGTACCCCGAAGAGCAAAACAAGTCCCGTAGCAACAACGGCGGCGATAATAAAATAATTAAGCATAGCAAAGCCCAGAATATATTATAAAATTAACTCACCCAAGGCTATACCTTTGCGGCACATATGGACAGGGAAATTCATGCACCAACGACAGGATATTGTGATTATCGGCGGCGGCGTCATCGGCTCCTCGATTGCCTATTTCCTGAAATCCTCAGATAATTTTACGGGAAATGTGACCGTCATCGAGAAGGATCCAAGTTATGAGTTTGGCTCCACAGGGCGGTCTTGGGGCGGCATACGCCAGCAATTTACGACCCCGGAAAACATCCGTATGTCACAATTTGCCCAGGAATTCCTCCGTGACATTAACGGATATTTGAGTGTTGATGAGACTGCCGTCAACGTCAACTACAACGATCACGGATACCTGTTTCTAGCAAAGGACCGCCAGATTTCAAGGCTTTACGGCAACCATACGCTACAACGCGGCGAGAATGTCGATGTCGCTTTGCTCGACCGGGAGGATCTTGTCCGGGGATACCCGTGGCTGAATGTCTCGGACCTCGCGGGGGGGTCGCTCGGCTTGAGCGGAGAAGGCTGGCTCGACGCCTACAGCCTTCATCAGGCCTTTCGTAAAAAGGCATTGTCGCTGGGGGTTACTTATCACATAGCGGAAGCAGCCGATTTCGAGATCCGGGACAACCTCATTACGGCCGTCAAGCTTGCCGACGGCTCCCGCCTCAATGCCGGGGTTTTCGTCAATGCGGCAGGGCCCGCCGCCGCGAAGACAGCAAAATGGGCGGGGATTGAGCTGCCGGTCAGCTCGCGCAAGCGTTATGCCTTTTCCTTCAGCTGCCGCACACCCGTTGAGGGTTGTCCGTTGGTGATTGACCCGTCCGGCGTTCACTTCAGGCCCGAAGGACGCCAATTCCTCGCCGGTTGCTCTCCGGAGCCCCAAAACGATCCTGACTGTGTTGATTTCGACATAGACTACGGCTGGTTTGAAGAGCATATCTGGCCGATCCTTGCCCATCGGGTTCCCGCGTTTGAGGCCATCAAACTGGAAAGCGCCTGGGCCGGGCATTACGCCTATAACCTATTGGACCAGAACGCAATCCTCGGGCCCCACCCCGACCTTCGGAATTTTTATTTTGCCAACGGATTTTCAGGTCACGGTTTGCAGCAATCCCCCGCCGTCGGGAGGGGGATTTCCGAGCTTATAACTTACGGCGAATATCGCAGCCTTGATCTATCGCGCTTTTCTTTTGCGCGTATAATGACGGGTACGCCCATTCTGGAACATAATGTCGTTTAACCGTAATATCAGGAGAATTTGCAATGCCCGTCATCAGAGTTGATATGTTCGAGGGCAGGGACACCAAAACCAAGCAGGAACTGGTGAAATCCCTGACGGCAGAAATGGTCCGTATTACCGGATGCAGTGAGGCGAGCGTCCATGTGATTATCCGGAACATCGCAAAAGAGGACTGGGGGATGGGCGGGGAACTCGCCAGTACAAAGTTCCCCGGCTAGGTACGGGCTTGGGAGGGCGATATGCATAATTTCCAGGGTCTGGCCCTCATTGGCCGGATCTGGCACCATTTCACCCATCACAACTGTCTGCGTATGGCAACTGCGCTCAGTTACCAAACCTTGCTGGCCATCGTCCCGCTGGCTGCCGTTGTTTTCGCCCTGTTTACAGCCATTCCAGCCTTCAATCATTTGGAAGCCAAGGTTACCAATTTTCTGTTGAACAACCTGATCCCGGAGAAGATTACGGCGGTTGATGCGGCGCTCCGCAGTTTTACAGCGAACGCCAGCCAGTTAACGGTATTCGGCCTGGCCGGTATCGCCATTACCGCGCTGTTGTTAATGTCCAGCATAGAGGAAATTTTCAGCCAGATCTGGCAGGTTGAGGCCACGCGCAATCCGCTTAAGCGCCTGATAATCTACATCACCATCACTCTGATCGGGCCCATTGTCGTCGGGACAAGCCTTACCCTTGTCAATTGGATTGTCGGTATAAGCGAGGAGGCAACCGGTCTTGAAATCAGCAAGTCGGTTGAATTTCTGGGTGTCGTTACGCCGATCATGCTGCCGCTGCTTATCCTGTTTATTCTCTACACCATCGTTCCGGCATGCAAGGTCAAGTGGTGGCATGCCGTTGTTGGCGCGGCATTTGCCACGGGCCTGTTTCTCCTCGGCAAGTATCTGTTTAAACTTTATCTGGAACTGTTCCCGTCCTACGAGGTCGTCTATGGGGCGGTGGCGGCCATACCCTTGTTCCTGATATGGCTTTATGTTAGCTGGGCAATCGTGCTGTTCGGCGCCACGATCACCGCCGTACTCGGCTTCGAACATACCGGTGAAACGAAGAAGGAATAGATTTTTTGCTGATTTAATCCGGTAATTCTACGGCTCCGGCGTCATCAAGCTTGAAACCCGGGTTCCAGGCAACTTCCCAGATATAACCGTCAATATCCTGAAAATAACCTGTATAACCGCCCCAGAATGTCTCTTTCGCCGATTTAACAACTTCGGCCCCAAGAGAGCGCACCTCGTCCAGAACTGCGTCAACTTCCTGCTTCGTGCGGGCATTATAGGCAATCGCTATCCCGCCAAAGCCGGTGCCATCTTCCTGCAGGCCAATATCCTTGATCAGGTCTGCCCGCGGAAACAGGCCGAAAGCGATGGATCCGCATTGAAAGAAGGAGACACCTTCCGCTTCCTTCATCGAGCGTTTCCAGCCGAGCGCCTCGAAGAATGCCGTGCTCCGCATCAGGTCGGTCACACCAAGGGTGACAAGGGATATCCGTTGCTCCATCCCGCGAGGCCCGCTTTAGTTAGCACCTTCAAGCAACCGGCGGGCGATGACCTGCGCCTGGATTTCACCGGCCCCCTCGAAGATATTGAGAATACGGGCATCGCATAGCACCCGACTGATCGGGTATTCCAGCGCGAAGCCGTTCCCGCCGTGGATCTGCAACGCATTATCCGCAGAACTCCAGGCAACGCGGGCGCCCAGCAGTTTGGCCATGCCGGCCTCCAGATCACAGCGGCGGCCCTCGTCTTTCGCCCGTGCCGACGCATAGGTGAGCTGCCGTGCCATCATGATCTCCACCGCCATCCAGGCAAGCTTGCCGGCAACCCGTGGAAATTCAATAATCGGTTTGGCAAACTGGACGCGATCCAGCGCATAGCGAAGACCAAGCTCCATGGCGTTTTGGGCGACACCCAACGCCCGTGCGGCCGTCTGGATGCGGGCACTCTCAAAAGTTTGCATCAGCTGCTTGAAGCCATTTCCCTCTTCTTCGCCCAGAAGGTTTTCGGCCTTGATCTCGAAGTTATCAAAGGCAAGCTCATATTCCTTCATGCCGCGATAGCCCAGAACCTCAATCTCGCCGCCGGACATCCCAGCTGCCGGAAAATCTTCCTTTTCCGTCATATGCGGCTTTTCCGCGAGAAACATCGAGAGCCCTTTATACCCTGCTTCTGCCGGGTTGGTCCGGACAAGCATGGTCATGACATCCGCCCGGGCGGCATGGGTAATCCAGGTCTTGTTTCCGGTCACCTTATAGACATCCCCGTCCTTGACGGCACGCGTCTTGAGGGATGCAAGGTCAGAACCGGTGTTCGGTTCGGTAAAGACCGCGGTCGGCAAGATTGCGCCTGTCGCAAGCGCCGAAAGCCATTTCTTTTTCTGGGCGTCGGTTCCGCCGGATAAAATCAGTTCAGCGGCAATTTCAGATCGCGTACCCAGGGAGCCAACGCCGATATAGCCCCGGGAAAGCTCTTCTGATACGACGCACATCGACATCTTGCCAAGGCCAAGGCCATCATATTCTTCGGGAACCGTAAGGCCGAAAACCCCGAGTTCCGACATCTGGTCGACTACCGACATCGGGATTAGTTCATCTTTCAGATGCCAATCATGGGCATAGGGCATAACCTCTTCATTCGCAAAGCGGCGGAACTGGTCGCGGATCATGGAATAGGTCTCATCCAGTCCCAATTCCCCGAAATCGCCGGTTTCCATTCCGTCGGTGATCAATGCTGCAATGCGGATTTTGACGTCGGAGCTATAGCCGTTGCTGAGCAGCAGACATACTTCCGGCGTCTTGAATTTAAGAATTGCCTCGTCCGTCAATCCGAGATCGGCCGGACGAATTATTTCCCCGAGTGTCATCGGAATACCGCCGGCAATCTGGTTTAGATATTCGCTGAACCCGGCCTGCAGCATAAGCTGCTCCAATTCACCGAATTTGCCCGCTTCCGCCAGATTTCGCGACCAGTTAAGCGTCTCGCGCAACGCTTCAACATAGGTTGCAAGCCATGCAAGCCCATGGGTCGCATACTGATTGACCTCGATCAGCTCGGCGCTTATGCGCCCTTCGCGGCTTCGTGTCATATCCGCGACCGCCATGATTGCCTGTTGCTTGAAGCTTTCCGCCTCGTCAAGGGCGCAACCGCACAGGCGATCCAAATCGTTCAGCACGCAAGATGTTTGCTGATCCGTCATATCTATCATTGTCATTTTTATTTTCCTTCTGGCTTCTTACGGCCAGCTTAGTTGTTTCCCGCTTCGATCGCATCCTCTATCGTGCGCATTCCCGGATATTTCGCCGAGACCAGAACCGCCATATTTCCCGGTTTGTGCTGGTTTTTCAACATTTTTGTATGTGCGCGCGGAATATCGTCCCAGGAAAACACCTCAGACATGCACGGATCGATACGTCGATCAATGACCAGGTTATTGGCCTGCGACGCCTGTTTCAGGTTGGCGAAATGGCTGCCCTGAATACGTTTTTGCCGCATCCAGACAAAGCGGGCATCCATGGTCAGGTTAAAGCCGGTTGTCCCCGCGCAGAAAACAACCATGCCGCCCCGCTTCACGACATTACAGGAAACCGGGAAGGTTTGCTCACCGGGATGCTCGAACACGAAATCAACGTCATTGCCCTTGCCGGTGATATTCCAGATCGCCTTGCCGAATTCGCGGGTTTTTTTCATATAATCCCCAAACCCTTCGGAATTTACCTTCGGTAATTGCCCCCAGCAGTTAAAATCGTTACGGTTAATCACGCCCTTGGCCCCAAGGGACATGACAAATTCGCGTTTGCTTTCATCCGAGATAACGCCGATGGCATTTGCCCCGGCAGCCGCACAAATCTGCACGGCCATCGACCCCAGCCCGCCTGATGCGCCCCAGATCAGAACATTATGACCCGGGCGGAGAATATGTGGGCGATGGCCAAAAAGCATCCGGTATGCCGTCGCCAAGGTAAGAATATAGCAGGCGCTTTCTTCCCATGTCAGATGTCTGGGGCGCGGCATCAACTGCCGGTCCTGAACCCGGGCAAACTGCGCAAACGAGCCGTCCGGAGTCTCATAGCCCCAGATCCGCTGGCTTGTTGAAAACATCGGGTCACCGCCGTTGCATTCCTCATCGTCCCCGTCGTCCTGATTGCAATGGACAACCACTTCGTCGCCGACCTTGAAGCGCTTCACCTTGTTTCCGACCGCATAGACGACGCCAGAGGCATCCGATCCGGCGATATGGTAGGGCTGTTTATGAACATCGAATACGGAGATCGGTTCGCCCAGCGCGGCCCAGACACCGTTATAGTTTACGCCGGCCGCCATCACTAGGATCAACACGTCATGACTATCGAGTTCCGGCGTATCAACCACCTCTATCTGCATTGCCGTTTCCGGCTCGCCTTGACGTTCGCGGCGAATTGCCCACGCGTACATCTTAGCAGGGACATGTCCGAGCGGTGGGATTTCCCCAACTTCGTACAAGTCTTTCCCCGCAACGGTCGACCCCGAGGCATCGGCCTCAGACTCGATGGCAGCTTGAATCTTTGACATCAAAAACATCCCTTGTTTTTCGCACAGCGATAGCGCCAGCATTTCGCCCGCACCACAATTTTATTACGATATACCGCATTGCGTCAATTAAACGAACAGAGACCTTTACTTTGGTCCGAATTGTGAGAAGATTAGCGACCTTTATGCAGAGTACAAGTTTTTTTTGCACTGCAGCACAATGTTATGTTATTACGTGTGGCTTAGAATACACGTAATAACTGGTCGATATTGTTCTCAGAAACGAAAGATAATTATGACAAAAATCGCAGCGGATACGGCGGTTACAGACGATTCCCAAAAAGATCGGCCCTGGCTGTTCCGGACCTATTCCGGCCATTCCTCAGCGCTTGCGTCGAATGAGCTGTACAAAACAAATCTGGCGCGCGGCCAGACCGGATTGTCGGTCGCCTTCGATTTACCAACTCAAACCGGATATGATTCGGATCATGTTCTGGCGCGCGGCGAAGTCGGGAAAGTCGGAGTTCCAATCTGTCATCTGGGCGATATGCGCACCCTTTTTGACAGTATCCCGCTGGAACAGATGAACACCTCCATGACGATCAATGCAACGTCGGCATGGTTACTGGCCCTGTATGTCGCCGTGGCCGAGGAACAGGGGGCGGATCCGGCTAAATTGCAGGGAACGGTGCAGAATGACATCATTAAGGAATATCTGTCGCGCGGGACCTATATTTTCCCGCCGAAGCCGAGCATGAAACTCATCACCGATGTGGTGAGCTATACCTACCGGGAGATGCCCAAGTGGAACCCGACGAATGTCTGCTCTTATCATCTGCAGGAAGCCGGGGCAACGCCAGTTCAGGAGCTATCCTTCGCGCTCGCCACGGCGATTGCGGTGCTGGACGCGGTTCAGGAAGGCGGGCAAATCAGCCCTGAAGATTTCCCAGCGGCAACCGGACGGATTAGCTTCTTTGTCAACGCCGGCATCCGTTTTATAACCGAAATGTGCAAAATGCGAGCGTTTGTCGATCTCTGGGACGAAATACTGCGGGATCGGTATGGCGTTGAAGACGAAAAATACCGCCGATTCCGCTATGGTGTACAAGTCAATTCCTTGGGGTTGACGGAACAGCAACCGGAAAACAACGTTTACCGCATTCTGCTTGAAATGCTGGCGGTGGTACTGTCCAAGAACGCCCGCGCCCGCGCCGTTCAACTCCCCGCCTGGAACGAGGCACTCGGCCTGCCGCGCCCCTGGGACCAGCAATGGTCCCTGCGACTCCAGCAAATTGTCGCCTATGAAACGGACCTGCTGGAGTTTGGTGATATTTTCGAGGGCTCGATCGAGATCGATCGAAAGGTCGAGGAACTTAAAACGGCTGCTCGCGAAGAACTTCGTCGTATCGATGAGATGGGCGGCGCCGTTGCTGCCGTCGATATCGGCTATTTAAAGGAAAGTCTGGTTCAATCCAACACCAACCGGGTGCAAGCGGTTATTACCGGCGCCCTTCCCGTGATCGGTGTCAATAAATTCACGGAAACGGCCCCCTCGCCGCTCACGCAGGAAGTAGACGGCGGCATTATGACCGTTGATCCGGCTGCAGAGGCCGAACAGATCAAGCAATTGCATGCCTGGCGCGACGCCCGTGATAATGTCGCCGTCAAACGGGCCCTGGACGATCTCTCCAAGGCGGCCAAATCCGGCAAAAACATTATGCCCGCATCGATCACGGCGGCGAAGGCCGGTGTTACAACCGGTGAATGGTCCGAGGTTTTACGACAGGTCTATGGCGAATACCGGGCGCCGACAGGTGTTAGCAGCGCCGTCTCTAATGCCAGCAGTGATGTTCTTGATCCAGCGCGCGAAAAAGTCGCTGAGGCGACCCGCGTCTTGGGCGAGCCCTTGAAGGTTCTGGTCGGCAAGCCGGGCCTCGACGGGCATTCAAACGGGGCCGAGCAGATTGCCGTTGCCGCACGCGATAGTGGCATGCAGGTTGTTTACGAGGGTATCCGGCTCACCCCGGACCAGATTGTGGCCGCGGCGTTGGACGGAAAAGTCCATTTGGTTGGCCTGTCCATCCTGTCCGGCTCCCATGTGTCCCTGGCCACGGAGGTTTGTCAAAAGCTGAAAGCTGCCGGGGTCGGGGGGATTCCCGTTGTCGTTGGCGGTATCATCCCGCCAGAGGACGCGGAACGGCTCAAGAAAGCAGGTGTTACGGCGATCTATACGCCAAAGGATTTTGACATGGCGGGGATTGTCATCGATATGGTCGATATCATCATGAAATATGAAAAAGTTGCCTGATTGAGCCCGCCTGATCAGGATCTTAAGATTCGAAAAAATTAACCATAATTGGCCATTTTCAGCACTTCTTCGGGCTGGTAACCATAATCCCGCAAAGATTTTACTGTTGCATCCTTGTCACGTTTCGAGAGTTTTCGGCCTTTGGTATCAGAGATCAATCCGTGATGAAAATAACCCGGCGTGGGGAGCCCGAGAAGCGCCTGCAGAAGACGATGAATATGAGTTGACGGAAACAGGTCCTGCCCCCGGATAACATGGTTAATGCCCTGGATTGCATCGTCGAATGTCACGGCGAGATGATAGCTGGTCGGCGTCTCTTTTCGGGCCAGAATGATATCCCCAAACCGGGCCGGATCACAGCGGATCATTCCCTTGTCCTGCTCATGGAATTTGAGTGACTGCAGGTCCACCGATGCAATCGCGTTAACCATATTCAGCCGAAGCGCGTACGGATCTCCCCGCTCAAATCGTTGTTGCCGTTCCCTGTCGGTCAATTGCCTGCAGGTTCCCGGATACACAAGGCTCTGCCGCCCATGAGGAGCGGATTCACTTTCAGTCACCTCCGCCGAAATTTCCTTTCGGGTGCAAAAACAGGGATAAATAAATCCCCGGTCATCCAGTTTCGACAACACCGCCGCATAGTCCTCAAAATGCTCACTTTGACGGCGAACCGGATGCGTCCATTCCAGTCCCAGCCACGCCAGATCCTCATAGACCGCCTGCTCAAATTCAGGGCGGCATCTACCAGTGTCGATGTCTTCCATGCGCAACAGGAATTCACCACCGCTTTCTCGCGCCGCCTGCCACGCCAAAGTTGCTGAATAGACATGTCCAAGATGAAGATATCCAGTTGGGCTTGGAGCGAAACGAGTGATGATTTTCATATGTTAATTTTAAGGTCTGAACCGAGTAAGAAATCTAAAATGTGCATAAAATTATTTTTTGTTTTGCTTGTCAGCCGCCGACGCCGATTGTAGTTTTTGTTAATACTTTTTTAATTATAAAAAATTTCATCGGGCGAGACAAATGTTTAAACGTATATTGATTGCTTTGAATGTATTGATGCTGGTGACGGCCTGTGCCATTCCAATCTCCAAAAATCATGAAATCTACGCCGCCATGGATCGCTACGAGGCCGCCTATCATCAAATTATCCCGAATGATCCGGCCGCAGAGGATAATATTGATATTATGGCAGAAGTGCTGACAATGGTCGATAGGCGCTATGTTGATCAGGTAAACCCGGAAGATCTCATCGATCAGGCCATCGCCGGATTGAAAGAGAGCCCGGAAACAGGCAATAACGAGCCCGACCCAACAACCCGTGCGCTTAATGCCATGTTTACCTCGCTGGACCGCTACACCGGCTATATGGAGCCGACGAGTTTTGCAACTTACCGGGATAGCCTCGACGGCCGCTTTGTCGGCTTCGGGGTCCATATCAAGATGGTAGACGACCAGTTGACTGTCGTCAGTCTTTTAAAGGGATCAAGCGCGGAAGACGCCGGTATTCAAGCCGGTGACATTATCACCGATATTGATGATCAGCCTATCAAGGGGACCTTGACTCAGGCTCGCAGCATGCTTCGCGGGCCCGAAGGGACCGTCTCGCTTCTCTCCATCCTGCGCGGTGGTAATCCCGTCCCATTGAAAATTAATGTTGCCCGGCGCGCCGTTGAACTGGCGGCGGTCGAGCACCAGATCAAGGGAAATGTCGGCTATATCCGCATTTTCTCTTTCACGGCGAAAACCGGACTGGAAGTATCGACCGCGTTGCGGAGCTTTGAAGATACGCTCGGATCTAACCTTTGCGGCGTCATCCTCGACATGCGCAACAATCCCGGCGGCCTGGTTTCCGCGGCTGAAACTGTCGCCAGCTCAGTTATGGATGGCGGCAATATCTATGCGGTAAAGAACCGCGGGCAGAACATGATGGCGCGGGATGCAGACCGCGGCGATATCACGAAAGGCGCGCCGATCGTTGTTATGTTGAACAAGGGCTCAGCCTCTTCGTCTGAAATTGTCGCCGGGGCGCTCAAATATCAGCACCGGGCAATACTTTTCGGGGAGCAGAGCTACGGCAAGGGATTGATGCAATCACTGATGCCACTTCATAACGGCGGCGGGCTTCGGTTGACGACCGGGCGGTTTACCACAGGGGGCGGCCCGACCTTTCACGGCATCGGGCTGACACCTGATATTCCCGACGTTACCGCACCCGAGGAAAGCGACGAGATCCAGATTTCACGTGCCGCCGAGAGCCTTCATTGTTCTGTACCGCTAACAACGGCGATGGCAACGACGCAATGACGCAACTTGAGGAAATCTCGGTTGCCCTTGATTTTCTTGTTGGAAAAGACCCGGATTTTGGCACTGCTCTCACCTTGATCCAGCCGCTGCCGGAACGCACGCGGCCAGCGGGCTTTGAGCATTTGACCAAGATTATCATTGAACAGCAGGTCTCCCTCGCCAGCGCCAATGCCATTTGGCAGCGAATGACTGCCGCTATCACGCCGTTTTCCCCGGAAGTACTGATAAATCTCGAAGAAGAAGACCTCCGCGCCTTGGGGCTCAGCCGCCAGAAGGCGCGATATTGCCGAGCCCTTGCCGACGAGATCCTCACTGAGAGACTGTTGCTCGACAGCCTCCACGACCTTGAAGATATTGAGGTGCTGGAACAGCTTACCCGGGTCAAGGGTATCGGCCGATGGACCGCCGAAATTTACATGATGGCCTGCCTGGGGCGAACTGATATATGGCCAGCCGGGGACGTTGCCCTGCAATCCGCTTTTGGCCACTTAAAAAGGATGAAAGCGCGCCCGACGGTTCAGCAAATGGACGAAATGGCCGAACCGCTGCGCCCTTATCGCACGGTTGCCGCGCGTGTTCTCTGGCGCTATTATGCCGATGTCGTTCGACCCGCAGTCCGGAAAAATCCGGCGTATTGATACGGGCCTGAATTCGATCTATGATCGGGCATGACTGACCTTACCCCTCTCGACGGCCCCCGCCGCGCGCCCTCCGGCGGCGACCCGACAAAATCCATCGTCCTCCTGTTGCACGGATACGGCGCAGATGGGAACGACCTGATCGGGCTCGCCGATTACTGGCAGAAAGATTTTCCGGAAACCCTGTTTCTGGCCCCGCATGCGCCGGAGCGCTGTGAACTTTCGCCGTTCGGGCGACAATGGTTTTCGCTGGATAAATATGACCCGGATCTTCAACGCCGGGACCCCAAGGCCGGGGCACAGGTTTTTGAACTGATGCGCGAGGGTGTGGAACAAGCCCGGCGTAATGTGGATCAGTTTCTTCAAACCGAACTGGAACGCTGTAATCTATCAATGAAGGACGTAGGTTTTGTCGGCTTTAGCCAGGGAACAATGGTGTCACTTTTTACCGGTCTGCGCGAAAACGTGGCGCCCGCCGGAATTCTGGGATATTCCGGCGCGATGATTAGCGCGAGCAGGCTTTCGCAGGAAATTACGTCCCGGCCGCCAGTCTGCCTCGTTCATGGCGAACAGGATGACGTCGTTCCGTTCACCGCCATGGGAGCCTGCGAAACGGCACTGAAAGACGCAGGCATAGCCGTAACTTCCCATAGCCGTCCGGGCCTTGGACACGGCATTGATGAGGGCGGACTTGACATCGGCCGGCATTTTCTAATGTCTATATTTGCTAATGTTTGAGACTAAACCGAGATACAGTAGGGTCATATTTATTTAATACAAAATACTGTATTAGGATTTGCAATTTTCAAATTAACGGATCAAACTTCGGAAATCAGAACCGTCGGGAGCAACCGCGAATGCAGTCGTCAGTGGAAAAATTCCCTGCTCTTGTCCTGAACGCCGATTACCGGCCGCTCAGCTACTTTCCGCTGTCTCTTTGGTCCTGGCAGGATGCCCTCAAGTCAGTCTTCCTTGAACGTGTCCATATCGTTTCCGAATATGACCGGCTTGTCCGCTCTCCCAGTTTTGAAATGCGCCTTCCCAGCGTCATTAGCCTCAAGCGGTATATCAAGCAGAGCAAACAACCGGCATTTACCCGGTTCAATGTCTTCCTGCGTGACGGATTTCGGTGCCAGTATTGCGGGTCCGGTGACGAGCTCACCTTCGATCACGTCTTGCCCCGTCGCCTCGGCGGCCAGACGCACTGGGAAAACATCACAACGGCATGTGCCCCCTGCAATATGAAGAAAGGCGGCAGGCTACCCCGGGATCTGAACATGTTCCCGGAAATCCGCCCCTACATACCCACGCCGCATATGCTCAACCAGCAAGGCCGTGCCTTTCCGCCAAATTATCTTCATGACAGCTGGCGGGATTATCTCTACTGGGATACGGAACTGGAAGAGTAACTTCCTGCCCCTAATTACCGGACACCTCAGCATACTTGCGTTGCGGGCGCTCAACCGTCTATATAGAAGATAAAACCATCACCTTTCTTTTTCCCCACTGAAGATGTGACGTATAATGAGCTATGGATTAGGTCTTTCTGAAAAAAAGCAGGCCCGACAGCGGCGCAACCGTTTCTTTAAATTTTTCCTTTATATCTTGCTGTTGGCGGCAGCCGGGGTCTATGGATATTACGAAGGACAGGCAAATGCGGAGCGCCGTATTGCCGACATTGAGGGGCAGGTTATTGTCCTGACCAACGAGAATGACCGGTTGAATGATCAGGCACGCGCGGCCCTCGACAAACAAAGTGCCGCTTTGGCCGAAGCAAGGGCCTGGCGGGATAAATTTGAAAATGAAATTCCAAGTGGGCCGACCCGGGAAATACTTGAGCTTGTACAGCAGCGCCTTGGCGATGGGTTGGAGCCGGACCGGCTTAAATCGCTGGTAACTCTCGCCCAAAACAGCCAGAATTGCGACGCCGCCCCCGAAACCAAGCGGTTTATCGTCAATACACCAATTTTCAACAGTCCTGGAAATTCAGTCAGTCTCGGAAATGGCAGCATCACGGTCACCGGAACAGGGAAATCCGTCGTGAACAGCGAGAACAAGGTCGAGGCCTGGTACAATCCCGATGAACCGGTAGAGATCATCTTCACCCAGCTGGGCGGACAGACAGAAAAGCTAACCGGCGTGCTGCCCCTTCACAAGAGCGTTGTGTTTGGCGGGAATGAGTATCGGTTCAGCATTCTTTCGGGCAAGCAGAGCTTTGCCACGATTTCCGCCACGCGCTGCGATTTTCCGTGAATAGGATAGTCAGATCCTTGACGATAGCCAGATCGCAAGCCTCGATCCCGACTTGACCGCCGACGTCAGCAATTCATAACCGGGCGCCGCCGCGGCACCTTCAGCCCGGGCGATGTCGCGATGCTCGATTTCCTCGTCGCGAAATTTGGCGATGGTTTCCTTGAGCTCAGGCTCATCATCGCCCAATTGCTCCAGTTGCGCGAGGTAATGCTCATCAATGACCTCTTCAACCGCCTCGGTGCAGGCCATGGCGGCGTCTTTCCCCATCATCGCCGTCCCGGCACCGAGAGCATATCCGGCAAAGTGCCAGAGCGGTGACAGGAGCGTTGGCCGGACCCGTCTCTCTGTCACGAGTTTCGCGAATTGGGCGCGGTGAATTTCTTCCTGTTCCTTCATATGTCGGACCGTTGCGGCATCCCCGTTTTTTTCTAACACGGACAGCTGGCCCTCATAAATCCGGACGGCGCCGAGTTCACCGGCGTGATCCACCCGTATGACACGCTCCAACAACTCGCGCGGGGGTAAATCTCCCGGCTGGCGTCCAAACGCTGGCTTACTTTTCGTCAAATCCTTTTTTCTCATAGTCTCACCTTAGACCTATCGAGTGGCTTTTGCAGCGGTTAAAAAGCAAAAAATGCTCAAGATTGCCGCGGCGATCACATTATAACCGGCCATGGAAATTCCGAAAAGGGACCAGGCGATATCGTCGCAGCGCACAATCGGCGCCGACATGATCTGCGCCTTTAAATCCTGAACGCTCAAGGCCTTCGACGTATCGCCCACACATTCGGCGGTTCCCTGCCACCAGCCTTGCTCGACCCCAACGTGAAAGGCCCCTATGGCAGCTGTCGCCGCAAAACCGAGTGCACAGAGTACAAGGAAAACGCGGCTATCTATCTGATGCCTCATAACCATTCCGAGCAGTGAAATCACGATGACGCCCGAATAGGGCCAGCGTTGGTACAGGCACAACACACAGGGCCACAAGTCAAATATATATTGCGATGTAAAGGCTGTCCCGAGCGCTACCAGACTTGCCAACAGCGCAACAAATAACGCATTTCTATAGAAAATCTCCAAAATGCACCTATTCCAAAGTCACCCTTTTTCTGCCTACAGCAGATATTTGAGCGCGACAAAACTACCAATCAGTAATACGAAAAAGACAACAGTCAGAATTCCCAGATACCGTTCAATGAAATCCCGGATCGGTTCACCAAACCACCATAACAGGCCCGCCACAAGGAAAAACCGCGCGGATCTGGACAGGGTTGCGGCAAACATGAATATTGCCAGATTTAAATGCGAGACACCACTGGCGATGGTAATCACCTTAAACGGAAACGGCGTCAGGCCGAAAAAGGCCACGATCCAGCCGCCCCATTCATTATAGGCCTTGGTAAAACTCTCGAATTTGTCCGTATATCCGTAAAAATCGATGATCGGCGCCCCGACCCAGTCGAATAGATAGGCCCCGATAAAATAGCCGAACAGGCCGCCGAGAACGGAAAACAAACTGCAAAGAAAGGCAAACCGCCATGCCTGCCTTCTATTTGCCAGCACCATCGGGATTAACAGGACATCCGGCGGGATCGGGAAAACAGAGCTTTCCGCGAATGAAATTCCCGCCAGAAACCACTTGGCACGCGGTCTGGCCGCCAGGCCCATGGTATAATCATACAATCGTCGCAACATATCGCTCAAGGCCCGGTTTCATATAAACACTGCCCTGCCTATCTAGCGTCTTTTCCGCTCGCCAACAATCCTTATCACGAAATACATGCTCCGACGGATCATTCACGATGGTCTATTGACCGCCCCAAAATCATCGCTATAGTGCGGCTGTTTCCACGCAGGCCCCTGTGGCGGAATTGGTAGACGCGACAGATTCAAAATCTGTTGTCCTTAGGGCGTGCCTGTTCGAGTCAGGCCAGGGGCACCATTTGAATGCAAATTTGTTCTTTCATTTTTTTATGCGCAAATTAAGCTAATCGGACACGGGAATGATGCTGTGATTTGATTTCAACAAAGGCCAAATCTTCTTATCGAGGCTGTCAGATGGCCACCGAGCAAAACTTCTTCCATCGGTAGCGGGAATCTTCTACGATTGGCTCCGATACAAACGTATTTGGGAAATGTTAGTTTAAGTATTCAACGTGGATACGACATGAAAACCGTGATATTTTTAACTATAAGTTTTCTCTTTAGCAGTTCGGTAAGTCACGCACAGAGTGTTGATAACATAGTCGATTATATATGCAAATATTATAAAAACCTTGCTATAGTGGGTATCGCGGCAAAAAATCAAATTTCTCAGCATCTTGGTAAGCCCTATAAAGAATGGAAAGGTTATGCCAATCATGACTATCCAGATTATTTGAATTCAGAAAGGCCACTTTTACCAAAACATGGATCTACTGGATACCTTTTTTCAGAAAAATCTAATATGATCTATTTAGGCTGCAAATTTGCCACCCCTTCGGTATCTGTCGGTACTACACAATGTTGGCTGGAAAGACCTATTACTAACGAAGAAGAGAAATATATGGAAACAAGGTTAGGCGAATGCCTTCCAGGTCATGGCGGCCCCCAATCCTCTTACTTTGAATGGAGGGAGGCGCTCAACGGATTTGAAAATATTGCTAGTGTCCCCGTTGCGACTTTCAACATACTCGTATCTGCTAAAAGCAATTTTATTTCCGTAAAGGTCAATGGGGACCCTTATAAATTCGACATATACCAAAGATATTTGCAATCGAAATGAAATCAACCGTCCTCGCAATTTCTATTCTTCTGCCATTTCAATAAAGTATGCCTTGATCATTTACACCTAGATTATCAAGATCTTCCATAGTGATGGGTCGAACATTCGGTGGCCATTGAGTTTTAGGAGCAGCAGTAGACTGTGCGAAATGCTTTCTTACTTTCATTTTCGCCTAGTGTCCTTTCGTAATGGGACTGAAAGCTACCTCACCCGCTGTTTCGCAACCCCGCCGCAATCCCGTTGATGGCGATATGGATACCGCGGAGTAGTCTGGGGTTGTCGGCATTCTTGCGAGCTTTTTTCAAGAGCTCGACTTGGATATGGTTCAGGGGGTCTAGATAGGCATAGCGGTTGTGGATCGAGCGGTCGAGCAAGGGGTTTTCCTGCAGAAGCCGGTCATGGCTGGTTATCATGAGCAGAGCGTCTATTGTGCTCTGCCACTCAGTCTTTATCCGGCCAAAGATTTCCTTTCGCAATTGGGCATCGGCAACCAGATCCGCATATCTTGAGGCAATCGCAATATTACTTTTGGCCAGCACCATATCCATGTTCGACAGCTGCGTGTTAAAAAATGGCCAGTTCGCATACATCTCCTGTAAAAGCGGCAACCCCGTCTTCGGGTTTCGCTCCAGCCACGCCTTGATGGCGGTTCCGAACCCGTACCAGCCCGGCAGCATCAGGCGGCATTGCGCCCAGCTGAAAACCCAGGGAATCGCCCGAAGGTCCTCTACCCGATGTGTTTGCTTGCGCGACGTTGGCCGCGAGCCAATATTCAGGGTGGCAATTTCATTAATGACGGTTGACCCCCAAAAATAATCGGCAAAACCGTCTGTTTCATACACGAGATTCCGATAGGCTTTGAAAGCATCGTCCGATAACGCCTCCATCACCTCGTTGTACTGCGGCGGAACGGTCGGTTTGTCTCCGCCAAGGAATGTCGCCTCTAATGTTGCCGCAGCCAGGCTCTCCAGATTGCGGCGGCCCAGTTCCGGCCGTGAATATTTAAAGGAGATCGTCTCCCCCTGCTCCGTCACCCGGATTTGCCCCTGCACCGCGCCCTTCGGTTGCGCCAGCACCGCGTCATAGCTGGGCCCGCCGCCGCGCCCCACCGATCCGCCGCGTCCGTGAAACAACCGCAAGCCCACATTGTGACGCGCGAACAGGTCGATGAGGCCGACTTCCGCCTTGTATAGTTCCCAGCCGGACGTCACATAGCCGCCATCCTTGTTACTGTCGGAATAGCCGAGCATCACTTCCTGAACGCCGCCGCGGTCATCCACCAGCCGGCGATATTCGGGCAGGGACAGCAGTTGATCCATAATCTCGACGCAAATACGCAAATCCGGGATCGTTTCGAACAATGGAACAATATTGATCCGGCTCTGCCCCTCGGGCGAGATTAATCCCACCTGCTTGAGCAACGTTGCCAGCTCCAACAGGTCGGACGCACTTTGAGTATTCGAGATAATTGCCGTGGTGATGGCGTTCTCTCCGTAACGTTTATGGGCCTTCGCCGCCTCGCGCAGGATTTCCAGCTCCGAAGAGGTTTCCTCGGAGTATGTCCAGAACGGCCGGAGCAACGGACGGCCGGACCGTAATTCGTCCGTGAGAAAGGCCACGCGTTCTGTTTCCTTCATCTCGTCGTAGCGGATTTCCGGATCAACAGCCCGCGCAAGTTCCGCGATCGATCGGGCATGCACCTCGGAGTTTTGGCGGAGATCCAGAGTTGCAAGGTAAAAGCCGAAACAGTCAACCGCCCGCCGGAGATGCCGGAGGCGGCCATTGGCGATTAATTGCGACCCGTTTTCCTGGAGCGACTTGTTAATCACATCAAGGTCGGCGAGGAATTCCTCAGAATGTGAATAGGGCTGTGCGGGCCCAAGGGCCGCACGCGCTGGAATAGCAGAACCGAACGATGTCAATGTCGCCACCAGCCGCGCGTAAATGCCGGATATGGCGCGCCGGTACGGCTCACCCTGGCGATGCGGTGAATGATCCGGAGACACCTCGGCAAGCTGCAGGAGATCAGGCGACATCTCGACAATATTCGTCGACAGCGATAATTCACTCCCGAGCTGGTGCGTCTGCTCCAGGTAAAAATTGAGAGCATGCGCATTCTGCCTCTTTAATGTCGTTCTGAGGATTTCCGCTGTCACAAAAGGATTTCCGTCCCGATCCCCACCGACCCAGCTTCCCATCCGGAAAAAGGACGGCAAGGAGTCTGCTGCGGCTTTTAGGTTCAGTCGCGTCAGTTCGGCGTCCAATGACTCATAAAATCCTGGCAGTTCGGTAAAAAAGGTCTGGTCATAGTAGGACAGTCCGTTTTGTATTTCGTCAGAAATCTGCAACTTCGTTCGGCGAAGGATATCGGTTTGCCAGATCGTCTGGACCTCCCGGCAAAGCTCGGTATCTATCGTCTCGGTTTCCTTTTTTGTCCAGTCGACACGCTCGCGTTTTTCCAGCAGGTCCGCAATTCCCATTTCCCGGCGCATCGTGCTTTTGCGGCGGACTTCCGACGGATGGGCGGTCAAGACCGGGCTCACCAGTGCCGTCTCAAAAAACTGGCCCAGTTGCGCCGCTGTTATGCCTGCCTCGCTGATTTTTTTCAGCGCATGAACGATGGTACCGGCACGGGGAACCGATCCCGCCAAGTCATGAACCCGGGTCCGCCGGATATGATGCTGGTCTTCGGCTATATTCGCCAGTTGCAGGAAATAACTGTAGGCCCGCAGGACCAAAACAGCCTGCGCGGTCGTCAGTTTACCCAGAATATTTTCGAGCTCATCTCTTGCAACGACCGAATTTTCCCGCTGAAACTGGATGGACGACTGCCGGATTGCCTCAACAAGCTCAAATACCTCTTCACCCTCCTGCTCAAGGATGGTGTCGCCTAGCAAACGGCCAAGTAAACGAATATCATCACGCAACGGTGCATCCTTCTCCGCCTGTTCCGATTGGATTTTTGCCATAATGCTGTCTTTCTTAAGTTTCATTTTCCAGTAAAAAAATTGTCGCGGATGACCTGATTACATCTTTCAGTCAATATCGTCGTTAAGATCAAATATTCAAAGCTTAAATAAATGCATTACAATTTTCTAAAACACTATAAAGTAATGTTAAGGAAGGATGCTTTGTAGCCTTTGTCGGCGTTGCAAGGACCAATATTTCGGCCCGCGCAGTCTCATAATTGTGTGGATTTCCTTCTGCCGAAATGGCCCTTATAACGGCAATATTTGGGGGAAATGTCATGTCTAATATTTATATCGTGGGCGTCGATGGCGCACAACAATCAAGCCGGGCGGTCGATTTTGCGGCCGCGCTCGCCAAGAAATCAGGGGCGCAAATACACCTGGTTCAAGTTATTGAATGGTCACCCTACAGCTTCCATACACCTCAGGAACTGGCTGAACGTCACGGTCGGCGGGAACAGGAACTCGCCCGGGCTCTGGGTATGGTCCAGCCTCTCGCAGATAAATTGATCAAGGAAGGCATCACCGCAACCTGTGAAGCCCGGCACGGACATGTCGGGGATCTATTATGTAAAATCGCCACCGAGAAAAATGCGGAGCAGATCATCATCGGGCGTACCGGTGATTCCGCATTGGCCCAACGCCTGTTGGGCGGTGTTGCCATAACACTGGCGCAAGCCGCGCCGGTTCCGACAACCATCGTACCCTAGCCGCAGAGTGGCAATTCAAACACAGAGTAAGTAAGTGAGGGAGGAAAAGACTATGTTGAAACGCATTTTAGGGGCTGCTGCGGGTCTATCGTTTATGGCATCGACGGCGCAGGCACAAAGTATCGATCAGGCGATCAGCGATGCGGTCGCGCCAATCGTCAATCCAATCGTCAGTACTATTTTCTATTCTGTTCCAATTTTAGGCACAGATGTTCCGCTAATCGTAGGATGGCTGGTTCTGGCGGCGATAATTTTCACGTTTTATTTCGGCTTTATCCAGTTTCGGGGCTTCAAGCATTCGATCGAGCTGGTCCGGGGGGATTATCTGGACCCGAATGATGCCGGTGAAGTGACGCCCTTTCAGGCGTTGGCAACGGCGCTATCGGGAACTGTCGGCCTTGGAAATATCGCCGGTGTCGGTGTCGCCGTTTATCTCGGCGGCCCGGGGGCAACCTTCTGGATGATTTTGGCCGGGCTGCTTGGCATGGCCTCTAAATTTACAGAATGTATTCTCGGGGTAAAATACCGCAACGAATATGCTGACGGCTCGGTCTCTGGCGGCCCGATGTATTATCTGTCCAAAGGACTGTCGGAAGACGGCAAGGCTGCCCTTGGAAAATTTCTGGCGGTGTTCTTCTCAATCTGCTGTATTGGCGGCGCGCTGGGCGGCGGCAACATGTTTCAGGCTAACCAGTCATTCGCCCAGATATCCAGCATCATTCCGTTTTTTGAAGGTAAGGGCTGGCTGTTCGGCATCATAATGGCGATCCTTGTCGCGGTCGTAATTATCGGCGGCATTAAATCAATTGCCCGGGTAACGGAAAAAATTGTGCCGGGAATGGCTGTTCTTTATGTCGGGTCGGCCCTCATCATCATCGGCATTAATTACGCCGCCATCCCCGAAGCCATCGTCGCCATCTTTACGGGCGCCTTCGCCCCGACGGCCGTTGCCGGCGGTGTCATCGGCGCGCTTATCCAAGGGTTCAAGCGGGCTGCATTTTCGAATGAGGCGGGCATTGGATCCGCCTCCATTGCCCATTCCGCGGTGCAGACAAAGCATCCGGTGACGGAAGGCTATGTCGCCCTTTTAGAACCGTTCATCGATACGGTTGTCATCTGCACAATGACGTCCCTGGTGATCGTTGTGACCGGCTCCTGGGTTCCGGACAGCGGGGTCACCGGGATTGCCCTCACCTCCAAGGCGTTCGAAGCCAATTTCTCCGGCTTCGGCTACGTGCTGGCGATCGCGGCCGTATTGTTCGCCTTTTCAACCATGATTTCCTGGTCTTATTATGGCTTGAAGGCCTGGACTTACATGTTTGGCGAGGGGCAGGCGAAGGAACTGGTGTTCAAGCTGATTTTCTGCATTTTCGTAGTGATCGGTGCATCGATGAGCCTTGGACCGGTGATTGATTTCTCCGATGCCATGATTTTTGCGATGGCCATTGCCAATATTATCGGCCTTTACATGCTGATGCCGAAAGTGAAGGCGATGCTGGCCGATTATCATGAAAAACTGGCAAGCGGTGAAATCAAGAAGATTAAATGACCGGAGCGAGGGGCTGAATTGCTCCCGCTTCCAGAATCAGCCATGACGGGAAGAAGGGCAAAGTAGGGTATTGGCTCTTCTTTCTTTTCTCAGGTTTTGATTGATGCGCCTTGTCGTTTTTGACGAAATAAGGCACATTAGAGTTTGCAGATGATATGCAGGGGACAGGGCAATGGAACATAAGATACCCGGACTTAACCGTCGACAGGCATTGGCCATGGCGGGCGGCGGGGCGACAGCCTTGCTCGCCTCGGCAACGCCGACGCTCGCCGCGGAGAGCTGTGATATGCAGGCGGCGCTGCGAATGCTCGCGGGCAAGATTTTTTACTCAACCGACGAGCCGGGACGCTGGGCCGGGAAAGAGCCCGGCCATTCGCCTTTGATCAAGGTCGACAAGGCCGGTAAGGATGTGCTCGTGCGGGCCGCTACGCGGCATCCGATGGAGGCCGATCACTTCATTCTGAAGCATCTGCTGATGGACGCGGACCTTAATGTCGTGCACGAACAGTATTTCGATAAAAGTTTCGACCTGCCGCGCTCCCGTTTTGAGCTGAACGGCTATAAGGGACGGCTTTACATCGTCTCCATATGTAATGTTCATGACAACTGGATTAACTGGGCGGACGTCTAGAGCCCGGCTATTTTATAACCAGCACAGGCTCTCCCAACAGGTCAAAATCAGGTGTGATGCCAAGGCCCGGACGATCTGCCGCCGTCATGCGACCGTTTACCCGTTCTGGCGCCCCCTCGGCAAAGGTAACGGTGCCGTAGGAATTGAAGTCCGTCGCTGAAAAGCAGAATTTCTCGGGCGTCGAGCGGGCGAGATGGGCGATCGCCGCCGTTGTAATATCCCCGCCCCAGGTATCCTCAATCGTCATGGGAATGCCGGAGGCGACACATAAATCCCGCATCAGCCGCGCCCGGGTCAGACCTCCGACTTTGGAAATCTTGAGGTTGATGACATCCATGGCATCCTCGGCGATCCCGCGAACCAGTGTGTCGGTGCCGTCTATCACTTCATCAAGGATAAAGGGAAGGGCGGTGCGGCGGCGGATGGAGACTGATTCTGCATAACTCGCACAAGGCTGCTCAATATAGACGTCAAGGTCCGAGACTGCCCCCACAACCCGTGCCGCCTCATGCCGGGTCCAGCCGGTATTGGCGTCGGCAATCAGGATGTCGTCCACCGCCAACACCGCCCGCGTCGCGCGGATGCGGTCAATATCCTCATTAGCATCTCCGCCGACCTTGAGCTGGAACTTGGTATAACCTTCCGCCTTGTAGCCGGCGATTTTCTCCGCCATCTGGTCCGGGCTTTCCTGCGAGATTGCCCGGTAAAGCGCCACATTTTCCTGCATGGCACCGCCCAGCAACATATATACCGGCAGCCCCGTCGCCTTACCAAGAATATCCCAACAGGCGATATCCACAGGCGCCTTGACGTAAGGATGGCCGCGCAGGGCCGCGTCCATGCGCCGATTGACCTCGTTGAGCGCAAGAGGATCACAGCCAATCAAATGCGGGCCAATTTCCGCAAGACCCGCCCGCACGCCCTTGGCGTAGGATGGCAGATAAGCGGACCCGAGAGGACAACATTCCGCGTAGCCGGTCAGCCCCTCGTCGGTTTCAATCGCAACAACAGTACTGTCAAAAACCTCGACATAATTGCCGCCAGACCAGCTATAGCGCCCCTCTTTCAGCGGCAGGTCAATTTGCCAGGCCTTTATCGCGGTGATTTTCATGGGACGCTCCTTAAGATACGACGAAACCGTGGGCGAAGGGGTCGCGATCGTCAATGAATATGGTGTTGAGGCCAGTGACCCGGGCCCAGCCGCCGATGGACGGGATAATTGCCTCATGATCCCCGACCCTGGCCGCGGCCTCAACCCGCCCCCGGAACAACGATCCAATGATGCTTTCATGGATGAACTCATCGCCGACCTTGAGATCGCCCCGCGCCGCCCATTGCGCCATTCGCGCCGATGTGCCCGTGCCACACGGGGACCGGTCAATCGCCTTGTCGCCATAGAAAACCGCATTTCGCGCCGTCACTCCTTCTTGGGTCGGCGCACCGGTCCAGAGAATGTGAGAGAGTCCCTGAATGTCCGGTTTTTCGGGATGAACGAAGTCATATTTATCATTCAGCGCACGGCGCAATTGCGGGCTCCATTTCACCAGGTCAAGGGCGGCATGATCGGCCATGTCCCGAAAGGCCGCTTGCGGATCGACTATCGCATAAAAATTGCCGCCATAGGCAACATCCACCGTCACCTCCCCAAGGCCGGGGCAATCAGCAGTCAAGCCACTCGCGTGCAGATAGGCAGGAACATTCGTTAGGCGCACCTCCTCCACGAAGCGCCCCTCCTGCCGGTATTGAACGCGCACCCGCCCGGCCGGGGTGTCAAGATTGAGGATGCCGGGGGTTTTGGGTGTTACCAGCCCATGTTCAATGGCAATCGTGACCGTCCCTATGGTGCCATGGCCGCACATCGGCAAGCAGCCCGAGGTTTCGATGAACAGCAGGCCGATATCGCAATCGTCTCGCGTCGGCGGATAGAGGATCGCCCCCGACATCTGGTCATGACCGCGCGGTTCAAACATCAGACCAGTACGGATCCAGTCGAATTCGGCCAGGAAGTGCGCGCGCCGTTCCAGCATCGTTTTCCCGTCCAGCTGTGGCCCACCGCCAGCGACAACGCGTACCGGATTGCCGCAGGTATGGCCGTCGATGCAAAGGAATGTATGCTGGGTCATGGACCGCTCCTAAAACCTTCCGGGGCTATACGGGCTGAGATCAACGGAGGTATCTTCGCCGTAAACGAGACTGGAAACAAGCGCCGCCGTGCCAATCGACTGGGTCAGGCCAAGATGGCCATGGCCAAAGGCATAGATCCCGGTCAGAGCGGGACGAACGGTCGATCACGGGCAGGGAATCCGGTAGCGAAGGACGGAATCCCATCCATTGCCTGCCACCGCCAGTTTTCAATTCCGGCAAGAATACCTTCGCCTTGGTGAGCAAAATCTCGGCACGGCGATAATTGGGCGCTGCCTTGAGGCCGCCAAGCTCGACCGACCCGCCAACGCGAATCCCGCTCGACAGGGGTGACACGACAAAACCATGCTCTTCGAAGGAAAGCTGGCGCTTGAGGTCGAAGGCGCCCACCGGCAGGGTCGTGTTATATCCCCGCTCCGTCTCCAGTGGGATATGATCCCCCAAAGTCCGCGCCAGAAAATGTGACCATGCTCCGGCCGCCACAACAACCCGCGCGGCGTTAATTCGCGCTCCATCTTCCAGCACGACAGAGGCGCCGTCTGAAGTCGTCTCGATGGCGCGCGCCTCGGCAATGCGCAATGTGCCGCCGTTGGTCTCGAAATAGGCGGCCAACCGTTCTGTAAACTCCCTTGGATCAGCGATGCCGTACCAGTCGGCGGTAAAGGTCGCGGCGATGAAGCGTTTATCAAGCCCTGCCTGATAGTCGGCTATTTCCTCTCCGCTATGAAGATGGGTGAAGGTAACTCCGTAATCCGCCCGCGCCCGCCAGGAGGCAAAGGTCGCCTCGAAGTTCCGGCGGTTTTCGAATAGCTGCAGATTGCCGTGCTGGTGCAGCATATCGCGGGTACCGGTTCGCTCGGTAAAGGGGATTAACCGCTCTTTTGAGAGATGCATCAACGCGACCAGTGCCTTGATGCCCGCCTGCACCCGATCAGGACGGCTTGCGCGCCAGAAACGAAACATCCAGGGGGCAATCTGAAGCGCGTAAGGGAGCGGGATCGACAGCGGCCCCAGCGGATCGAGCAACCATTTAGGTGCTTTTTTCAGGATACCGGGGGAGGCGAGCGGCGTTGCATCCGAGAAGGCAAACGCGCCTGCATTCCCCTGCGATGCCTCGGCGGCCACTCCCTTGCGGTCGAGAACGGTCACCCGGGCGCCGCGCGCCTGTAGCTCAATCGCCGCCGTAATCCCGATTATTCCAGCGCCAATGACGATTACATCAGCAATCTGATCTGAGTTTCCGGCCGGGATAGTCATAGGGTCATGAGGCCTAGAATGACGGCAAGGTAGGACGGACGGCGATTGCCGCTGTCACCAGCGCTTCAACATTAGCGCGGTGTGCCCCGGTGAGCGGCAGACGCGGCCTTCGAACCCGGTCGTTGGACTTAATCGCCAGCACCTCGGCAAGCTTGATTTGCTGCACAAGGAATGTGGACACATCAAGATCCAGCAACGGGCGGAACCAGCGATAGATTGTCAGCGCCTCGTCATAGCGCTTCTGCTGGATCAGCTCATAAATCGCCACAGTCTCCCTCGGGAAAGCCAGCACCAGCCCGGCAACCCAGCCGACCGCCCCGGCCGTCAGGGCCTCGAACGCGAGATTATCGACACCTGTCAGCACATCGTATCTGTCCCCAAGTCGATTGAAGATTTCCGTGGTCCGGCGGATATCGTCGGAGCTTTCCTTAATGGCGACAAAATGCGCATCGTCGGCAAGTTCTTCCATGATCTCCGGCGTCACGTCCACGCGGTAGCCGACGCGGTTGGAATAAATCATAACCGGCAAATCCCCCGCCGACGCGATTGCCCGCAAGGTCGCAGCTGTTTCAGCCGGATTGGTGTGATAGATCGGTGACGGGACAATCATCAGGCCGTCGGCCCCCGCCGCCCGCGCGCGTTTGGCGAGGGCGCAGGCCTCACGCTCTCCGGGTTCAGAAATGGTTAGCAGCGCCGGTTTGTTCCCGGTCGCGTTCTTGCACAGCGTGAGAACCTCCAGCCGCTCGTCATGGGAGAGCATATTCCCCTCGCCAAGGGTGCCGCACGCAACAAGGCCATGACACCCCGCCTCCATTTGCAACGCGTAGCAGCGTTCCATTTCCGCGTGATCCAGGCTCAGGTCGTCCTTGAATTTGGTGCTTACGGCTGGCAGTACACCCTTCCACATTGTCAATTTCCTTCCGCGCAAGAGCGCCTGTATGGCGCAGGATTTGACATTTTTGATCGCAATGACAGTTTAAGTCAATCAGACAACTGTCAGGCACCGTTCCTTACAAGTTTCGATAACTTCCCCGGCCTCGCGTTTCCACCAGTCAAGCTCGGAGAAAATCTCAACCTCGTGAAAGCCGTCATATCCCGCCGCCTCGACCCAACCGCGAATGAGCGGTATATCGATGACGCCATCCCCCATCATGCCGCGATCCATCAGCATATCGCGCGTTGGTACCAGCCAGTCACAGACATGGAAGGCGAGCAGCTTGTCCTTGCCCGCCCGGTCAATCTGCTGTTTAAGCTCCGTGTCCCACCAGACATGATAAACATCGACGGCCACACCTATACCCTCGCCCATCCGCTCGCAGATATCGAGGGCATGGCCGAGGGTATTCACGCAGGCCCGGTCGGCAGCATACATGGGATGCAGTGGCTCTATCGCCATGGAGACGCCAGCAGCACGCGCCTCCGGTAGCAAGGTCGCAATCGCCTCCTCGACCATCGCATGGGCACCGGCAAGATCTTTTGAGCCCGCCGGCAATCCCCCCACCACGAGAACAAGGCACTGCGCATTCAATGTCGCCGCCTCCTCAATTGCGCGGCGGTTATCATCGAGCATGGCCGCGCGGCCCGCCGCATCGGCCCATGGAAACATGCCGCCCCGGCAGACACCGGTGACCGTGAGGTCCGCCGCGCGAATGGCCTTGGCCGCGTTGGCAAGCCCCATCGCGGCAATCTGGTCGCGCCAGGGGGAGATACCCTTGACTCCGGCCTTCGCGTACCCATCAATTGCCTCTTTAAGCGTCCATTGGGCGCGGGTGGTCGCAGTATTAATCGACAGGCGGGAATGATCGGCAATCGGGTGCGGACTGGTCACTGCGCAATCCCCCGGACTGCCATCACCGCCGCGCACCGCGCCGCCGCCGCCGCCGGATCGGCAAAGAGGCCGGCCTGATCCGCAAGGCGGAACAGTTCCGCCAGATGCTGTGTCGAGCGGGCACTTTCCTGCCCGCCAATCATGGTGAAATGATCCTGATGGCCGTTGAGAAAGGCCATGAAGACAACCCCGGTCTTGTAGAAATTGGTCGGCGCCTTGAAGATATGACGCGAGAGTGGAACGGTCGGGGCGAACAGGCGGTCATATTCCGCCGTATCACCGGCCGCGAGATGATCGAGCGCCGCCGCCGCAACAGGAGCAATCACATCGAAGATGCCGAGAAGAGCGTGACTGAAGCCCTTCTCATCCCCCTTGATCAGGGCCGGATAGTTGAAATCATCGCCGGTATACATTGTCACGCCTTTCGGCAGGACACGGCGCATCTTGATTTCCTTGCTGTCATCGAGGAGCGAAATTTTTATCCCCTCCACCTTGTCGGCATGATCCCCGAGGATGCTGAGACAGGTCTGCATCGCCGCATCGAGATCCTCCGATCCCCAATAGCCTTTAAGCGCCGGATCGAACATATCGCCAAGCCAGTGAATAAGCACCGGTTCGCGCACCTGGAAGAGCAGCCGATCATAGACTTTCGCGTAATCCTCCGGTCCCTTGGCGACTTTGGTCAGTGCCCGACTCGCCATCAGGACGAGCTTGCCCCCGAGCTTCTCAATCGCCGCGATCTGGTGTTCATAAGCGGCAATAACATCGTCAAGAGTCTTGGCGCCGGCCGGATCGAGATGGTCGGTGCCGCAGCCGCAAGCGATTTTGTCCTCAGGTCCCGCCGCCTCAAGCGCATGCCGGATCAGCTCCAAGCTTTCCGCCCAATGCAACCCGCCGCCCCGCTGCGCGGTATCCATGGCCTCCGCCACCCCGAAGCCGAGATCCCAGAGATGACGGCGATAGGCAATGGTTCTGTCCCAGTCAATGGCCGGTTTCAGCCAGGGATCGTTATCGGCAAAAGGATCGGCCACCACATGCGCGGCGGCATAGGCGATACGGTTACGCTCGCCGCCCGCTGAGGGTGCCAACACCGGCGTCCCTTTGAGGGTATAGTGCTCCGTTGTGCCGTCGGGCGTTGGCAGGGTCAGGCTCACCATCGGATTATTTCTCCATTTCCGGAATGTCCATAAACCGCTTTTCCTCCCAGCTTTTAAGGGCAAGCTCGGCAAACTGAACGCCCTTGCACGCCTCCCGCAACGTCCAGCGGAAGGGCGTATCAAGAATGACATGCTTGAGGAACAGCTCCCATTGCGCCTTGAAGGCATTATCAAAAGGCTCGCGTTCCGGAATCAACTGCCAGTCATCAAAGAAATTCATTTTCTGCTTCTCATCGGGGTTCCAGACCGGCTTCGGTGTAGCTTCGCGCGGCTGGATACGGCAATCAGTCAGGCCGGCAACAGCGGAGCCATGGGTTCCGTTGACATGGAAGGTCACCAGATCGTCGCGGCGAACCCGCGTGCACCAGCTGCTAGCAATCTGGACAATGGCGCCATTTTTCAACTCGACGATTGCATAGGCCGCGTCATCGGCGGTGGCGTCGTAGCGGTCCCCGTTTTCATCCCAGCGTTCAGGGATATGGATGGCGCCCCGGCAAACGACCGAGCTGACATCCCCAAACAGGTTGTCGATGACATAACGCCAGTGACACATCATATCGAGGATAACCCCGCCGCCATCTTCTTTGCGGTAGTTCCAGGAGGGGCGCTGCGCCGGAGTCCAGTCACCTTCAAACACCCAATAGCCAAAATCGATACGCACATCGAGAATACGGCCGAGCAAACCGTTATCGATAGCCTGTTTCAGCTTTTGCAGGCCCGGCAGCCAGAGCTTGTCCTGAACCGCCCCGTTTTTTACGCCCGCGGCCTCGGCGGTCCGGGCAAGATCAAGAGCAATTTCGAGATTTTCAGCGATCGGCTTTTCACAGTAAACATGCTTGCCCGCGGCAATCGCCTTTTTCAGCAGTTCCGCCCGCATCTGGGTTGAGCCCGCGTCAAAGAATATAATGTCATCGGGATTGGCCAGCGCGGCGTCAAGGTCGGTTGTCCAGCGTTCAACACCATGTTCCTTTGCCAGATATTCCACCTTCGCGGCGTTGCGTCCGACAAGTATCGGATCCAGCATGACCCGACTGCCATCGGGCAGAAGCATGCCATTTTCAGCACGAATGGCGAGAATGGACCGGATCAGATGCTGGTTCATCCCCATTCTGCCCGTCACCCCATGCATGATGATCCCAACTTTACGTTCCATCAAATTCTTCCTTTCAATCTAGCCAAGTTGATTTCGCTCCTGCAAAACGTATTTTTTCAATCATTTTGTCTCTGGGCCCCCGGCATATCGAGCGATATAGCCGGTTGCGTAACAGGGTGGTTCAGATATCCGAGAATAACATCGACAACATGGTTGCGCCGTTTATCCAGCTCTTCGGAGGACGAGAGGTCGCGGCCAAAAATTTCCGACAGGGTATGGAGGTTCGAAAAATAGAGATAAGAGACGCCCGCGATCGAGATATAAAGCTCCATCGGATCGACATCGGGCCGGAAATAGCCCGCCTCCTCGCCCCGCTTCAATACTTTCGAAATAATATTGACCAGCGGCATATTCAGCGTCAGGACCGACGTTGACGCCTTCGCATGGGTCGCCCCATGCAGGTTTTCCTCATTCAGGATAGCAATGAATTCCGGATGCTCCGCGAACCAGTCGAAACTAAAGGTGCAAAGCTCGGCCATGGCCTTCATCGGATCGCGGTTGACCAGTTCCAGATTTTCTTCGGCACTTCGGATATCGAGATAGATTTTTTCCAGAACCGCCTGAAACAAGCCGTCCTTGCTGTTGAAATAGTGATACAGCATCCGCTTGCTGACCCCTGCCGCGCGGGCGATCTCCTCCGTACGCGCGCCCTCAATTCCTTTGTTGGTGAATTCGGCGATTGCCGCATCAAGGATTTGCTTGCGGGTGCGTTCGGGGTTGCGGGTGCGGGGCTGTGCAATATCCATGGCTGATCAGCAATTTCCGTTCACATCAAAATGCGCCGGTCTGCCAAATTTTGCGAAACCCGCAATCATGGCTTTGTCTCCAGCATACTGAATGTCCAGTCTTCTTCCGGTACGCCGATATCAAGATCCGGATGGTCAGCAACGCCGAGGCCGGGCACCTGAAGCGATCGGACATCGAGCGATCCGTTTTCAATCCGAAGGGCCGCAGTCTTTCCATGACGCTCATATAATCCGGGGTGGCGCGCGAGGGCAGCCTCACGCTCGGCCTCCGGCAGGTGATCGAGGCCGCAGAAATAATGATGCCCGTTCCGCTCGACATGCGGAATGCCAAGGGTGGCGACTACGGCGAGGTCCGCCTGCAGCGGCACGACTGCGAGATTGGTCAGGTCTTCTGCCGACAGGAAATAATGCTTTTCACCGCCCAAACGGTTGCGGACCGCCGCCAGCCCCGTGTTGATCAGGGAGCGATACACGCCCTTGCAGTTCTTATGACTGACCCCCTCATAGCCAAGTTCGATGGCGTCAAAAAAGGCCTCCGCCCAGCCATCCGCCTCGTCAATCAGAAGTGGCTTGCCGATGATCTTCATGGTCTCCGGCGCCAGCGGTGACGCCATGGCGACATCGCGATGCAACGGCTGTTCGATAAACTGGACCGACTGCCAGAGACGATCCAGCCCCGGGGTCGACTTGATGCGCGTTACCAGCGCGGCGAAGTCATCAAGGCTTTTGTATTGCTCGTTGCCATCAAAGGTCATCGTGACGGGCTGGTCAGCCGCGCCGACAACCTTGGCGATCCGGCTTAAGCGGTCGATATCCTCCTCGATTTGACCGCCGACCTTGACCTTCAGGTAGCGAAGTTTGTCAACGGCGAGATATTCCTCCAGCGTGACTGGGAAACCGTCCTTCGGCGCGTCCGCTTCCTTATCTGCCGCCGATATCGGATCGACAAGCCCGACCGTATGACGCAGCGCAATTTGGTCAAGCGGGCGGTCCGGTAATGCGCCCAGAACATCTGTGTAGGTAACCTCTTTCAACAGGGCGGCGGGATCGATGGCGAGGCTGTTGCTGCGCACCATTTGATCGAATGTCTGGCCTGAATGGCGCCCGACGGCGTCAATTATCGCGCGTTCCATCATGGAACTCGCGAAAGACGCGCCGAGCCTGTTGAAACCACGGGCAAGGGATTTTGCCTCGATCTCCTGACGGGTCGAAAACCAGAGCCCATAGGGCGTCCCCATCCCGGTTTCGGCATAAACGGCGCGGGCATCGCGAACTGCCTGCAGCAAGTCAGCAACATTGTCGGCGGGTGTTTTCTCCGGCGATTTGTCAAACCATTTATAGGCGAGAAAATCACTGGCGACGCCTTGCGCTCGGTCACCCTTCTCAAACTCGACCTCGATCTGCAGGATACCGACCGGTGCCGCCTCCATGGTGACGACGCCAAAGCGGAACGGAAGCCGGGTGAAGGCATTGCGGACAACAGCGCGGCTGTCGACGACACGAAGTTTCGGACCGCTCATCTCAAATTCTCCATTATGCCGCGAATATATCCGGCCGCAACCGCTGCGGTCGTGGGTCCGTCCGGCTCATAGACGAAGGGTTCGGCGGCGACAATGCCGTCATAACCAACGTCCTTCAGCGCCTGAAAGACGGGGGTGAACTCGTTCTCGCCCTGTCCCGGTGCCCGCTGGTTGGTATCATTGACCTGAATATGGGCGATCCGCCCCGTGGGCACCCATTTGCGGATGAGGGCCGCCACAGTTTCCTCCTCCGCGAGACCCGCCGAGGCTGTATCGATCATGGTCCTGAAGGCAGGGGAATTGATCGCATCAACAATGCCCGCGGCCTCTTCAACCGTGTTGATATAGTCGGTCTGGTTCCGGCTAAGCGGTTCCACGCAATAGGTGACATTCGCCGCCGCCGCCCAACCCGCCGCTTTCTCAAAAACCCCGGCAGCATTCTCCCGGGCGGCTTCCGGCGATGCCGCATGGTCCAGCATCCGCTGGGCGGGCGATCCATGAACGAGGACCGACCCCCCGAGCGCCGCACAAATCTCGATCAGCCGCTCCAGCAGGGACAGGGTTTTGCGTCGCAGCGCCTGATCATCAGTTGTGATGGATAATCCGGCGGGGGCGATCAGCAGCCAGTGAAGGCCGGTAATGGCGAGGCCATGATCCTCGGCCGTGCGGCGGCAATCCCGTATCACCGTATCGCTGAGGGCAAGAGGATCGTCGCCCAAAGTGAAGGGCGCAACCTCCAGTCCCTGATACCCGAGGGCGGCCGCTATCCTGCATTGATCCGGAAACGGAAATTCCCGAAGGACTTCATTGCATAGACTTAATAACATTGGTATTCAGCCTCCCGGCAGACGAACATAGAATAGTTCCTGGAACACATAGTTGATGACAATTCCGGCGACCACGGCGAGAACCAAGGCCGTCAGCAATTTTACCATCCCCGGCAGCTTGCCGTATTTCATGGTTTCTGTGGCGACAACAAAAGCGAAAATGAAAATCGGTGTCGCGATAACAAATGGCACGTTCGGGAACAGGACGACCGCATAGACCATGGTAATCAGGATCGTCACGACTGTTCGCTTCACCATGGCCGAGGTGATCCATCGGCGCGAGCCATCGGCTGTCACCCGCAATTTCCATCCACCCCGCTTAAGGGAGCGAATAAAAATGAAAAGACCAGACAAGGTGAGGAAAATACCGATAAAGCCGGGAACAATCCCCGGCACTGTATAGGGATTGACATTGAGGTCTTCGAGCCGCGGCAGCCGCCAGCTCTCGACAACAACGCCGGCCCCAAAGAGCGTGAGAACGATGGAGGAAACGAAATCGGCCTTGTCCATGGAGGGCTGACTCATAAGCTGTCCCCTTTCGATTTACGGCCGACCAATTTGCCAAGCTGCGTCCGGATGGAGGGCATCGTCATCACGATGAACAGAAGCGCCGTCACCCAGAGAACCATACTAATCGGGCGGACAAGGAAAGCGCTTAAATCGCCGTCCGACAGTACAAGGCCGCGTCTCAGGCTTTTATCCAGAATATCGCCTAGGACAATGCCGAGGATCAACGGCGCCATTGGGTATTTCAACTCGCGCAGGATGAAGCCAAAGAAGCCAAAAAACAGCATGACCCAGACATCAAATGTCCGGCTGGCAATGGCGAAAGCCCCGACAGTACAGAGGACAAAGATGATCGGCATCAAACGTTCGCGTGTCACCTTCAGGACCATGACCAACGGCCGCGTCAGCAGCAGCCCGAGGACGCCCATGGCGATGGTGGCAAGAAAGACCATTGCAACTACGGAAAAGACGAAATCGGGCGATTCAATCATGATCAGCGGTCCGGGGCGAATCCCGTGGATGATCATCGCCGCCAGCAGGACGGCCGCCGGAGCCGATCCCGGAACCGCCAGCGTCAGGACCGGAATGAGGGCGCCGGGAACGGCGGCATTATTCCCCGTTTCCGCCGCGAGCAGGCCTTCAATCGAGCCTTTCCCGAATTCTTCCTTGTTCTTGGACGCCTGACGCGCCGCCGCGTAGGAGGCCCAGGCCCCCATATCCTCTCCAACGCCGGGGATCAGTCCCATTAACGTCCCGATCAGCCCGGAACGGAGGGCGGTAACTTTATATTTATAGGATTCGCGAATGCCCGACCAGACGCTGTCGGCTTTCGAACGCACCGCCTCATAGGCTTCCTGTCTCATGACGGTCAGGATTTCCGCAAAACCGAAGGCGCCAACCATGGCAGGCAACAATCCAATTCCGCCGGAAAGGTCGGTTGACCCATAAGAGAAGCGCGGCACCGCATATATCCCCTCCTGACCAATTGTGGCAATGAATAGCCCTAAAAACCCGGCGATCCAGCCTTTTACCGGATCATCGAGGGAGGTAAGTTGGCCGGAAACCAAAACTCCAAAAACTGCCAGCCAGAAAAACTCATACGCGCCAAAACGAAGCGCAAATTCAGCAAGCAGCGGCGCAATAACGGCGAGCGCGATCATGCCAACCATCCCGCCAAACACCGACCCCGTCGTGGCAACCGCCATGGCGGAACCGGCCTTGCCAGCACGGGCCAGCGGAAACCCGTCCAGCGCCGTTGCCGCGTTCGCCGGGGTTCCCGGAATATTTAACAGGATAGCACTTCGGCTGCCGCCATAAATTGCGCCAACATACGTGCAAATGAGAATCAGGATGGCCCGATCAGCGCCCATCTTAAACGTCAGGGTTGTCAGCAAGGCAACCCCGAGCGTGGCAGTCAGCCCCGGCAACATACCGACAATTATCCCGAGCAACGTTGCCCAGACAACATCGATTAAGGCCCAGCTTGTGACCATCGAACCCACCGCGCCGAGAAACGAAATTAAGCCGTCCATGAGTTAGCTTTCCTGGTCCCTAACCTGGCTGTTCAATTTCGCAGGCAGGTGACGGATAAAGTCACCCTTGACGCCAATGGCGTCAAGGGTTCCGCGGGTTTACGAAGGCGATACAATTACGGGCGCTTAAAGCCGTATTTCGCCGGATCGGTCTTGGTCTTGCCACCATCATAGAGCAGCCAGACATTCTGCGTTAAGGCTGGCAGGATCGCCGCCTGGGCTTCATCGCCATAGGAGGCGTCAAGGATCGCACCGCGCTCGGCAGCGTAATCACTCAGGGCCTTGGAATTGGCGATAACATTTTTCCAAACGGCATCCATCGTCTCGATCACTTTCGGGGGGACATCCGACGGCGCCCAGATACCGAAATAGTTATTCGCTGTTTTGATATCCGGAATCCATTTCTTGATGGACGGGATTTCCCCGTAACCTTCGATGACGAGCGGTGTATCCGCCAACACCGCAAGCGGTTTCAAGCGACCGGCCCGAATCATTTCCGCCTGCTCGGAGGCAAGCTGCGTCGTGATCTTCGTTTCACCGGAAACGGCGGCGAGAACTGCTGGTTTGCCGCCATCATAGCTGACATGCCGATATTTGGCGCCGGTGGCCTGGGAAATCGATTCCATCGCATTATGGCCGCCCGATGTCACGCCGGCCGTTGCCACGGTAACCTGATCCGGGCTTTCCTTCATCGCAGCAAGCAGGTCGCCAAAATCGTTATAACCTGCATCCGGGTTGGCGCCGACAACCGCCACATTGGCAATATGCAAATACAGGCGCCAGTCAGTCGCCGGCACATCAAGCATGCCAAGCACCTGATAGGCACCAAGGTCGATCGCAGCGCCAGCAGCCCAGGTCAGGCCGTCATGCTTTGCCTGCCAGGCATTGGTCGTGCCCACGGACCCTGCCGCGCCGGACTGATTAACAATAACAACGGTCTGGCCAAGCGCCTCTTCAAGCTCCCCTGCCAAAACGCGGGTAACACTGTCCGTTGACCCGCCGGCGGACCAAGGAACAATGATTGTGATCGGTTTATCCGGTTTCCAAGAATACTCTTCTGCCTTGGCTGGCATCGCAAATAGCGCCAGGGCGGCAAGCATCGACAATACGAGTTTCATTTTTTTATCTCCCTGAACATATAAGTAACCTGCTGGATACTTAGCCAAAAATATGACCTAAATTCGGATCTTGTCAAGACGCTATTTACATGCACGGAAAGAGAAAGATGAATCAAGAAAATCATGATAACGGCCGCTGGCTTCATCGAGAATTGAAGGATAAAATCCTGACGGTACACCGGCGGACAACAGCCAACAAAAAGGAGACAACGATGAAACTGACCGGACATTGTTATTGCGGAGAGCTTAAATACGAAGCGGAGGGCGAGGTTCTTGCCAAGGGAAACTGCCACTGCCGGGAATGCCAGTATATGACGGGCGGCCACCCGCTGGCCTTTCTCGTCATGCCGGAGGCTGGCTTCAAATATGTTGAGGGCGCGCCCGCAATATTCCGGCGGAGCGACCTTGAAAATCCGAGAACGCGGGAATTTTGCGCCAACTGCGGCACTCATATCCTCAGCAAGTCACGGCCCGGCGCCGTTGTTTTGAAAGTCGGCACACTCGACGATCCGTCCGTTTTCGACAAGCCGGATATGTCCATCTTCCTGATCGATAAACAACCCTTCCACCATATCGACGAAACCGCCCCGACCTATGAGCGCATGAAAACCTGATTCGCTTTATCAAGCGCGGTATCTAGGCTCCGGCAGAGGCGGCGAGCGCCCGCTTCCGCCCCGGTTGCGGACTCTAAATGAATGATATTTGAAATGAGGAATGGTGCCGCTGGGGTGACTCGAACACCCGACCTACGCATTACGAATGCGGTGCTCTACCAACTGAGCTACAGCGGCGCATGTGGAATTGGGGCAACATATAATCTGAAGCGAGGGCAAGAGCAAGCATTTCGTGCAGGGCCGATTTGCTGCCGCTGTTATGACCCCGCCGCAATTTCCTGGACGATTTCCGCCTCGACCTCATCGGTGGAATGGGCGCCGCGATCAGCGGTACGCCAGGTGAAGGAATCGAAACTGTCGCAGGCCGGACAATGGACATTCCAGGTTTCTTCCTGTCGCCCGCAGGCATTGCAAATCCACAAAGGATCCTGGGGCGCCGTCGCACTTTTAATGATCCATTCCCGCGCCGCGATGGCATCGGCGTTGGCCTTTTCCTCAAGTGCCGCCAGCATGCGGAGAATGCTCGTGGACGGATTGTCGCCCCCCGCCTTCATCAGATGTTCGCGCGCCGGTCCCCAGTCGCGGGATTCAAAGGCGGCCTTCGCCAGCATCATATGGGTTTCGACATGATCGGGGTTATTCGGGGCGACGGTTTGGGACGCGCGGCGGAACCAGTCCGGCGGCTGTTCCCCGGGCACCGTCTTGCGGATCGCTTCGGCAAGATCCCGGTGCGGGGCCCGCTTCCAGCTTTCGTCAATAAGTTTCTGCAGTTTGCGCGCCGAACTGAGGCTCGCGGTCAATGCCACGTCCAATGCCGCTGCCGGTACAAAGGTCGGGTCCAGTTCATGTGCCGTTGTTGCGAAAGCAAGAGCTTCCTCCCGCTTGCCCGCCTCCCGGCATTCCAGGGCACGTTCGTACGAAATGACGGCCTTTGCCCGCTTGACGGCCTCTCCCTTGGCGGCTTTGCCTTTCGACATTCGCGCGAGGATCCGGTCCGCTGCCTCCCAGTCACGCAGTTTCAGTGCCAGTTCGTATAGCTCTTTCAGCACCCAGGCGGTCCCCGGGCGGAGTTCCTCCGCCCGCTCCGCATATTTGCGGGCCTTGATAAGGTCCCCCTCTTTATGGGCCCGGCTTATCAGGCCGCGAAGACCCAGAAATTCGGTATCCGCGCGCGCGAGCATCCGGTCATAATAGACGCGCGCCGCCCGGTCATCCTCATTCAGCTCCGCCGCCTGCGCCGCCAGAAGCAGCGTCATCGGCTCACCAGACAGGTTTTTTTCCGCTTCAACCGCCTGCCGCCGGGCTTCGCCCGCGTCACCGGCCGCGATGGCAACCATGCCGCTGGACAGCGCTTCCAGTCCTTTTTCCCGGCGTCGGGCGGAGAAAACTTCACCGATGCGGCCAGGGCCATGCTTCAGCCAGACCCAGAAGCGATAGATCAAGGCGACGATCACAGCGAAAACCAGCGCCAGCGCCGCCACGACAATAATCGAGGTTTCCACCTGATATCCGCCCCAGGTCAAACGCACGTCGCCGGGGTAGTCCGAAAGCCAGACCGCGCCAAATGCCAACAGCGCAATGAAAATAAAGACGAAAACAGCCCGCATCATATCCGTCCTTCTAGTTTTGCGTTGGTGTTGCGAGAGCGCTTGTGGTCGCCTTTTCAAGCAGCCCGGAAATAGCCTGCTCAACGGTGAGACGGGTCTGCGCCTTGCTCAGCCACGGCGCCGCTGTGTCAGCGGCGGGACCGGTAAGCTTTTGCACCTCCGTCACCGCTTTTTCGAGATCGTTCACCGCGAGGTCCTGTTCGGCCCTGGCAATGATGGCATCAACATCGCTGCCGTCAGTGACATCGACCCGACGGAATTTCACAATCGAGGCGATCCGGTGCAGCGTCTTGCCATACCAGGTTTCCTCGGAGGGCAGCTTGGCTGACTGGCTGATATCGGAGGCAATGGCGGCAAAGTCCTGCCGCAGCGATGTCATCGTCGGCGCGCCCTTGGCGGCAATCTCCTGCAGGGGCTCAAGGTCGGCCGCGATGCCTTCGGGCGCCACAGACTGCACCTGTTTGAGGCTATTTTCAAACGGCTCATTCCCGCGGGTTTCCCGCTGCAACTGCCCGATCGCCAGCAACATCATCGAGCGTTTGTTTTCGGCGCGGTCCGCCGCCTTGTTATCAGCCGCAGATTTGAGGGTGCCTTGCAGCGAGGAAAGTTGTGTCGCCTGTTCTTTCACCGTCTCCTGCTCACGGGTGAGCGAGCCTTGAAGGCGGGCAATATCCGTCTTCATATCGAGAAGCGAGTTCTTGAGATCGAGAAGGTCGGACTGGACTTCCGGGCTCGGCCCCGAACTTGCCGCTTGCTGCTGATCAAGCGCCGCGAGCGCGTCCGCCAGCTTTTTCTGCTGGTCCTCAATCTGGGTGGCAAGCGCCGATACGCGAGCGTCCATATCACCGGAACTCTCAGCAGGTGCAGTGGTTGCCGTTTCTGATCCTGTCGCCACAGGGCGCGCTGTCTCCAGCTTGCTGACACGCTCGTCAAGTTTTGCATATTCAGACTGGAGGTCGTCGCGAACGGCCTGGATGTCGGTCGTTGCCGCAGTCGTGGTACTCTCGACGACACCAAACCGGCCAGAAATGATATCGCGTGTTTCTTGCGGCAAATATTGAGCAACCGCCGGATATAGTAGGGGCCAGAGCCCAAGACCGAGGCAGAACACCAGAACAAACAAGACAAGGATCAAGCCCGCGTGGGACTTTTTCGCGGGGGCGTTGCCCTCTGTGGCGCTGAAACCTTTCCTCACCGTTTGTGTGCTATCGTGGTTCAGGTTCTTTTTGCCCTCCGGATCGGTCGTCGGCACCGCTCCCTTTCCCTGATTGTCAGTCTTACCAGAGTTCTTGTCGGCCACTTCCTGCTCCCTTAGCTTGTCGCGGTTATCGATGCTCGCATTAGCTTGCTTGACGCCTGTCACCAGGGCAAGCAGATTTTCCTGATTGGGTTCGGGCGCAATTTGCAATCCTGCCCAAGGCAGCGTCTCTAACTTCTCCGCGACCGCCTTGCTCAGGCACAGAGCCGTGATCAATGTCAGTTTCGGCGCCAAACCCGATTTCGTCACAATATCATTGAATATAGCCGCTGTCCGGGGAGAATAAAATAGCGCCGCCGCAATTGAGCCGTTTTTGATCTGAGTCTCAACGTCGCCCCTAATGGCGCGGGCAGGCGTCGCATCATAAAGAACAACACGGTCACAGTCGAACCCCGCGGCCTTAAGATCCCCCGCCAGGTCTCCTGCAACCTCCGTCCCGGCGACATGAACGAGCTTTCCATTTTCAGGCTTGCAGTCGCCGATCACCTCTTCGGTGAGCGAGGCGGTATCGCCCGCCGCGCTTGAAATGTCAGAGAAGCCTTCGGCGCGAACCGCTTCCGCCGTTGCCGCCCCGACGGCAAAGACCTTTACATTGCGAAAAGCAGTTGCCCGGCCCAGTGCCCGTGCGCCATTCGCACTTGTCACAAGTAACGCCTGCACTCCGTCAACATCGATCTTCGTCCCCGGTCGATTTTTAATGGTCATCATTGGCGCCGAGACGCCCTCATGCCCCATTTTCTGTAAAATCACCGCGAGTCGCGCGGCATCGGGTTCGGGTCTGGTAATCAGTATCTTCATAGGTCCCGACTATATATCAAATGTGAGGTTGTTGTCATGCGCCCGGTCTTTTAACTGGCGGCCGATTTCAATACCAAGTTTTTCAGCGTCCTCAATTGTGCCGCGTCCCTCGGCGTCGAGGCGGATTGTCCCGTCCGTCTTCAACACGCTTGCACGGAAATACAGCTCGTTCTCTCCTGAAATTTCCGCATATCCGGCAATTGGTGTCCGGCAGGAGCCGTCAAGTACCGCCAGCATCGCCCGTTCGCAAGTGATCCTCGCAAACGTGGGCGAATCATTGATCGGGGCGAGCAGGTGCGCCACCTGGTCATCATCTTCGCGCCGCTCAATCCCGATAGCGCCTTGCGCAACCGCCGGCAGCATGTCTTCGACGGACAGGATTTCGGTGGCAACGGCTTCATTGCCAAGCCGCCGCAGGCCGGCAAGAGCAAGTAGGGTGGCGGCGGCCTTGCCCTCAGACAGTTTTCTGAGCCGCGTCTCGACACTGCCCCGGAAAATATCAACTTTGAGGTCCGGACGCCGATTGAGAATCTGGGCCTGACGCCGCAGGCTCGCCGTTCCAACGAGGGACCCGGCGGGAAGCTCCGAAAGGCGAGCGCCGCTTGCGGAGATAAAGACGTCCCGCGCATCCTCCCGCGGGAGGAGACAGTCGATGACCAGCCCGGGTGGCAGTTCGGTTTCCATGTCCTTCATCGAATGAACGGCGAAATCAATTTTTCCCGAGATTAACGCCTCCTCGAGTTCCTTGACGAAAAGGCCCTTACCGCCAATTTCACTCAAGGCGCGATCCTGAATACTGTCGCCGGTGGTTTTAATCGCCACGATTTCCAGATGGGCAGGCGTAAGCGTCCCCTTATGTGCATCGAGTAACCGTTGGCGTGTTTCTTCGGCCTGGGCCAGTGCCAGAGGACTTCCCCGACTACCGATCTTGTAGATTTTAACAAACGTCATGTTGCGGGATATTCCGTCAAGTGTTAGAGGCTTATGCAGTTTGCACCGTAATAGAAAACAAATGCCAATAAAACAAATAATGGTCCTTGGGCTGGAAAGCAGTTGCGACGAGACCGCCGCGGCGGTGGTAACAGGCGCGGGAGAAATCCTCTCGAACGTTGTCCTGTCGCAGACAGAGGCGCATGCGCCCTTCGGGGGGGTGGTGCCGGAAATTGCCGCGCGGGCGCATGTGACGCACATGGACCGGCTGGTCGATCAGGCAATGAAACGGGCGGATGTCCGCTATGACGATCTTTCGGCAGTGGCGGCGACGGCGGGTCCCGGCCTTATCGGCGGTGTGCTGGTCGGTCTGATGACTGCGAAAGCCATCGCCGCTGTGACGGAGATCCCTCTGATCGGCGTCAACCATCTGGAAGGGCATGCCTTGACTGCCCGGCTGACTGACAAGGTAGCATTTCCCTATCTTCTGCTGCTAGTGTCGGGGGGCCATTCACAGCTTCTCGTCGTTGAGGGGGTGGGCGCCTACCGGCGTCTTGGCACCACCATTGACGATGCGGTCGGCGAAGCATTCGATAAAACCGCGAAAATGCTGGATCTCGGGTTTCCGGGTGGTCCGGCCGTTGAAAAAGCCGCCGAAAAGGGCAACCCGGACCGTTTCGATCTACCGCGACCGCTTAAAGGGCGGGAGGGATGCAATTTTTCTTTCTCCGGTCTTAAAACGGCCGTTCGCCGGACGCGGGAGAAGTTAGGGGCCTCAGCAACCGCCGAGGATATTGCCGATCTTGCGGCAAGCTTCCAGAAAGCTGCCGTTGAGAGTCTGATGGACCGGGTCAGCCACGCCCTTGACCTATTCGTTGACGAATATCCTGCCGGAACCAGTCTGGTGGTCGCCGGAGGGGTCGCCGCCAACCAGTATCTAAAGGGACAGCTTGAAAATCTCGTCGCCCTGCGTGGGGTCCGGCTCATCGTGCCGCCGCGACACCTCTGCACCGACAATGGCGCCATGATCGCCTGGGCCGGGATTGAGCGGTTGAGGCTTGGCCTCACCGATCCGCTTGATCTTGCGGCGCGGGCCCGCTGGCCCCTCGATCCCACCGCGGCGCCGGCCCCGTTTGCGGGTTATAAAGCCTGATCACAGAATGAAAGTAGCACCATGACCGAAGACGAACAGAAACAGGCCGCCGCTGAGAAGGCCGTCACCTATATCCGGGAGGGAATGGTTGTTGGGCTTGGGACAGGTTCCTGTGCCGCCAAAATGGTTGATCTTGTGGGCGCAAAGGTCAAGGCCGGTCTTAGCATCACCGGCATCCCGACCTCGGAGGCAACCGCCGCACAGGCCCGCGACCTCGGCATTCCTATCGTCGGACTGGAGGCAGTGGATAAAATTGACCTGACAATCGACGGGACGGATGAAGTCGACCCGCAAGGTCGCCTGATCAAGGGCGGCGGGGGTGCCCATCTTCGCGAAAAGATTGTGGCGTCGCTGTCGGACAGAATGATCGTCGTCGCCGAAGCAAAAAAGAAGGTTCCGGTGCTGGGCGCCTTCAAGCTCCCCGTTGAGGTCATCCGATTTGCCGCCCCGGCATTGAAATCAAGGCTGGCCGCCCTCGGCTCGACCCCCGTCCTCCGGCAAAAACCGGACGGCACCCCCTTTGTCAGCGATGAGGGCAATTACATCTTCGACTGCGATTTCGGGAAAATTGAGGATCCAGAAAGACTGGCACTGAGCTTAAGCACACTGCCCGGTGTCGTCGAGCATGGCCTGTTCATCGGTTTCGCCGATCTCATTATTATCGGTACCGACAACGGCGTTGAGATAATCGAGGTTTAGTCGTTCGGGTGGCTATTCCTATGGTCCGGAAACGGAAAAGCCCTCATATCCCGCGTCCACAACCTGCTGGCATTTCTCAAGATAGTTTGAAAAGCCGAGATACGGCATGAACACCCTTGGCTTGCCGGGGATATTGGCACCAAGATACCAAGAGTTGCAGCTTGGAAACAAAGTCCGTGCGGCCACCGCGTTGGTATGGGCAACCCAGTCTTCTTCGGCGGCGCTCTCCGCCTCGATGCACTCCCCCTCTTTTTGCCGCACATCGTCTATGCAGTTTGCAATCCACTCCACGTGATGCTCGATTGCAGGCATCATATTGGCGAGAACCGACGGGCTGCCTGGCCCGTTGATGATAAAAAAGTTGGGAAAGCCGGAAATCGCCAGCCCAAGATAGGTTTTCGGACCTTCCGCCCATTTATCACGGAGCCGCCGCCCCGCCCGACCGCGAATGTCAATCTTCATCAGGGCCCCCGTCATCGCATCGAACCCAGTCGCGAAAATTATTTCATCTAGCTCGATCTGCGTCCCCCCGCGCCGGATACCCTTTTTGGTAATCTCGTCAATCGGCAAGGAACTCACATCGAACAGGGTTACATTGGGCCGGTTATAGGTGCGGTAGTAATTCGTATCGACACACATGCGCTTGCAGCCAACCACCGTTTTAGGCGACAGCAACTCGGCCACGTCCGGATTCTTGACCGTCTCGCGGATTTTGCGGCGGACAAACTCGGCGGCTGTGTCATTGGCCCCCTTATCCACCAGAAGATCATTAAAGGCCCCCAGAAATGTCAGGCCCCCCTCTTGCCAGCGGGACTCGAAGGTTTCCTCGCGCTCAGCTTTACTAGATTCAGCGGCGTTGCGCTCGTTGACCGGACGCAGGATGCCGGAGCGGGTCTGCTTCGCGGCGTTGCGGAAATCCGCATAATTTTCTTTTCTCTTCTTCACATAATCCAGATCATATGGCCCGTTATATGCCGGAACCGCATAGCTCGGCGTGCGCTGAAAGACATATAAATGGGCGGCCTGCTCAGCAATCACGGGAATCGCCTGAATAGCTGACGACCCGGTGCCGATAACCCCTACCCTCTTGCCTGTAAAATCAGGTTCGATCTTCGGCCAGTTACCCGTGTGATATGTGCCGCCCTTGAAGCGATCTCGGCCCTTGATATCCGGCAGATTGGTGGAGGACAGGCAGCCCGTTGCCATTATGCAATAGCGGGCGGTGACATTCTCACCCGCTGCCGTCCGCACTGCCCAAGACCGACTCGCTTCGTCAAAAACAACGGCCGCTATATGGGTGTTAAACTGGATGTCGCGGCGCAGGTCAAACCGATCTGCGACATGGTTCACATATTTCAGTATCTCCGGCTGTGTCGCATAACGTTCCGACCAGTCCCAGTCCTGTTGCAGCTCTTCCGAAAACTGGTAGGAATATTCTAGGCTTTCCACGTCGCAGCGGGCGCCGGGATAGCGATTCCAGAACCAGGTTCCGCCGATATCGCTGCCGGCTTCATACACCTTCACCCGAAATCCGCGGTCACGCAGCTGATACAGCATATAGAGACCCGCAAATCCGGCGCCGACGACAATTGCATCAAAATCTGTTCGTGCCATTTCTTTGACTGTCCTCGATTATTCTTATTGTTTTCAGACCGGAAAAGCCGTTTGCGGATTTTATCATATAATCTTGTTGATGCAAAATCCCGTTGCAAATTCTATACTTCCGGTCAGAGACAGGTCATGGTAATCAGATTAAAACCCTTAGGGCAGGAATAACGGGAATTGTTGGCGGAATGACAACGCTGAATGTAATCGGTGCGGGGGCATGGGGCACGGCACTGGCGATCACCGCCAGAAAAGCCGGCAATGACGTTTGTCTCTGGACCCGTCACGCGATCCATGCGGCGGCGCTTAATTCCGAAAAATCAAACAGTAAATACCTCCCCGGTATTGCGCTGACGCCCGGGATAAAGGCGACCGTGGACCTCGCCAAGGCCGCCCAGGCAGAAATCCTGTTAATGGTCGTTCCCGCACAGCATATTCGCGATATCCTGGCGCGGCTCAAACCCGACCTTGCGCCGGAGACCGTGCTGGTTATCTGCGCCAAGGGACTGGAGCAGGAAAGCGGCCTGATGATGAGCGAGGTCATGGCCGATGTCATTCCAGAAAACCCGCTCGCTATTTTGTCCGGGCCAAATTTTGCCCGCGAGATTGCCATGGGGCTACCTGCCGCGGCAACGCTCGCCTGCAGCGATATCGAGACCGGCCGGAAACTGGTAGATGCCATCGGACTGCCTGCCTTTCGTCCCTATCTCACCGACGATGTAATCGGCGCGCAAATTGGTGGCGCCGTCAAAAACGTGCTTGCGATTGCCTGCGGCGTCGTCGCCGGGGGGCGTCTTGGTGACAATGCCCGCGCCGCCCTGATTACCCGGGGCATGGCTGAGATTTTACGCTTTGGCGAAAAGCGCGGCGCCCGCGCCGAGACCCTGATGGGCCTGTCCGGGCTTGGTGATCTCGTCCTGACCTGCAGTTCGCCCGCATCGCGCAATTATTCCCTTGGGGCCGCCCTCGGTCAGGGGGATATCCTTGGCGAGATCCTACAACAACGCCATACTGTGACAGAGGGGGTCTATACGGCCTCTGCCATTTGCATGATGGCAGAGAAACTCAATATCGAGATGCCGATCTGCCACGCCGTAAATGAAATATTGAATGGCGGCGTCGCCGTCTCTAATGCTATCGAGGAATTACTCGCCCGCCCGTTTCGGGATGAAAAACTCGCGGGCTTTTAAAGAGAGAACGGAGAATACTTATGTTGTTTATCGCCTTTTGCACGGACAAGCTGGATCATTTGCAGGTGCGTCTGAATAATCGTCCCGATCACCTTGCTTTCCTGAAAGCCAAGGGGAATGCGATCAAAATAGCAGGGCCGACGACGGATTCAGACGGGAAAACGCCGAACGGCAGCCTGTTGATCTTCGAGGATGAGGACCTTGAGGCGGCAGAAGCCTGGATTGCAAACGATCCTTACGGACAGGCGGGCCTGTTTGAAAGTGTTGTTGTCAAACCCTGGAGACATGCAATCGGGGATGGCCTCTGAGTCGCTGATGCGAACATTTTCACCACCGCCGACTGATTGCCTTGTACCGGTAACTATGGTTTATTGATTGTTATAAAAATAATAATAACAACAAGGTGACATGATGCTATTTACCGAGGAACACAGGGCGCTCAAGCAAACCATTGGCCAGATAATTGACCAGCATATCAATCCCCATGTCGATGCCTGGGAAGAGGCGGATATTTTTCCCGCCCATGATGTCATGAAACTGCTTGCCGACGCCGGGCTTCTGGGGATCGGCAAGCCGGTGCAATATGGCGGGCTTGATCTCGATTTCTCCTATGAAATGGTGTTCGCCGAATCTTTAGGGGGCATCCGGGCCAATGGCGTTTCAACCTCCATCGGGGTGCAGACCACCATGTGCACCCCTGCCCTGACCAATTACGGCAGCGAGGAGTTGAAACAGGAATTTCTGGTCCCAACCATCGCCGGGGTAATGGTTGGCTGTATCGGCGTCAGCGAAGAGGCGGCGGGGTCCGATGTTGCCAACACCCGGACATATGCCCGCCGCGATGGCGACGATTATGTGATCAATGGATCGAAAATGTGGATCACCAACGGCGTCCAGGGTGACTGGATTTGCCTGCTGGCCAACACGTCCGAAGAGGGCGGGCCGCACCGCAATAAATCCCTGATCATCGTTCCGCTTAAAACCAAGGGTGTTTCCGTTGCCCGCAAGCTCGACAAGCTGGGCCTGCGCTGTTCGGATACGGCGCAGCTTTTCTTCGATGATGTCCGCGTGCCGGTGCGCAACCGGATCGGCGAGGAAAACAAGGGCTTCACCTATCAGATGCGCCAGTTTCAGGAGGAACGGCTGTTTGTGGCCGCGCGTGCCCTTCGCGGCATGGAAATGGCGATTGAGGACACCATCGAATATACCGGGCAGCGCAAGGTTTTCGGCGGCACAATCCTCGACAACCAGGTCGTCTATCACCGCCTTGCCGAGATGCAGAGTGAACTGGAGGCGGCGCGGGCCCTGCTTTATTCGACGACCGAGAAATATGTCGCCGGCGAGGATGTCACCAAGCTTGCCTCAATGACCAAGTTCATGATGGGCACGCTTGCCAACAAGATCCCGAGTGCCTGCCTGCAATATTGGGGCGGTCAGGGCTATATGTCCGAAAACTGGATATCCCGCGCCTATCGGGATCTGCGCCTGACGGGCATCGGGGGTGGGGCCAACGAGATCATGCTGGAAATCATTGCCAAGCAGATGGGCATTTATCCGGGAAAGCGTAACAAGGCCTGACAGCAGGTCGGGGAGGACTGATGAATTACTGGCTTATCAAGACGGAACCGGGGAGTTGGTCATGGCAGGATCAGATAGACGCCGGAGAGACTGGAACCTTCTGGGACGGCGTCCGCAATTATCAAGCCTCAAACAATATGAAAGAGATGAAAATCGGTGATCAATGCTTTTTCTATCATTCGGTCTCCGAGAAAAGTATCGTCGGCATCGTCGAGGTCATCAAGGAATATTATCCCGACCCCAGTGATGCCAAGGGTCGCTTCGGAATGGTTGATGTGAGAGCCGTTAAACCGATGCCGGAGCCAGTATCGCTCGCCGCGATAAAGGCCGAGCCGCGGCTTGACACCCTCGCCCTTGTCCGCCAGAGCCGCCTTTCCGTCGTTCCCGTCGATACCGCCTCGTGGAAGCTGATCTGTAAAATGGGCGGTGCGTGAGGTAACCAATACCTTTAGCGACAGGTTACGGTTTTCCAAAACATTCTGACCTGCTCAGAAAGATACCCGGGGAAGAGCCGGAGGCTAGTGCCGGCGGTGGATTCAGCTTTTCCGGATTGCAGGGCTCAACTGCCGGTATGTCCCAGCCAACTGTGAAGTTCGGGGGAACATCGGTTAAGCCGTCAATCCGTTTTGCCGCGAAGAAGGAGGAGGAAAAACAGGACCTGTCAGGCTCAAAGATTCTCTAGATCCGCTCATCCGGAGCACCGGGAAGCTGGTTGTCGGAAATGTCATACCTGCCCCGAAAAATCCTTGTTAAAATCTGTTGGTGAATTTGGTTCGATCCCTTAAGGTCGCTGTCTTTGTATGCCGACCGCGAAAGCCGCTATGGATAATTCTGAAACCATTGGTCCGAAAACCGAAAATCTGAAGGCTTACCTGCTCCTCGTGCTGACCACCATATGCTGGGCAATGAATGCCGTTCTCGGCAGGTTTGCGGTCGGTGAGGTTTCGCCGATTGCACTGGTTAGCTTGCGCTGGTTTGGCGTTGTTCTGCTGTTATCGCTTTTTGCCTTCAAATATGTCCGGGAAGACTGGATGATACTACGAAAGCATTTGCTCTATTTTTTTTGCATGGGGGCGCTCGGCTTTACCGGATTTAACATGCTCTTCTATCTGGCGGCCCACTCGACGACGGCGGTCAATATCGGCATTTTGCAGGGCTCGATCCCCGTTTTTGTCCTGCTCGGCGCGTTTTTAGCTCTCAAGACCCGGGTTACACCGCTTCAGATGGTTGGGGTGGCCTTTACCGTCAGCGGCGTGATCATTGTCGGCGCAGGGGGGTCCCTGGAACAGCTTGCAAACTTCGAGTTTAACCGCGGTGACGTGATGATGCTGGGGGCCTGCGCCTTGTATGCGGGATATACGGTGACGCTGCGCGACCGGCCCAAAGTGTCGGCGCTCGCCTTCTTTGCGCTGATGGCAATAGCGGCCTTTCTGACCTCCGTACCCTTTGTTCTTATTGAAATCAGCCTCGGTCAGTTTCAGGCGCCGACGACAACCGGCTGGATCGTCATTGCCATCGTTGTATTATTCCCTTCCTTCATTGCCCAGATTGCCTTTATCAAGGGGGTCGGGATCCTTGGCCCGGGCCGCGCCGGAGTTTTCGTCAACCTGGTGCCGATATTCGCCGCGATCATGGCCGTTACGTTCCTCGATGAGCCATTCAAATTCTATCATGGCGTCGCCCTTGGCCTCGTCCTGTTCGGCATCTGGTTGTCCGAGCGCGGAAAGCCTGCCTGAAAACCGTCAGAAATCGCTGACGATGCCTTTACGTTCCCAATCGCCATAACGGGTTGGTTCCAGTCCCGATGGACCGCCAATTTCCCCGTCTGCCTGTTTTTGCGTTGCGGCCGCCTTTTTTGCCGGTACAGGTGTCTTGCTGTCGTCGGTTTTCTTTATTTCCATCATCCATTCTCCTTCTATGAACTGCTGCAGCGATTTACGGCCAGTATTTCCGAACCCCCTATAGACCGCAAGCTGAATTTCCCGTAAGAAGCCGAACATGAACGCTCAATCTGCCAATCCGCGCGCTGCTGCGGTTCAATTGCTGAAACGGGTCCTGCAGAAGCACCAGCTTCTCGAAGAGGTCCTTGACCCGACCCTTAAGGGACTAACACCGCGTGACCGGGCGCTGGCCCGCGCTATCGTCTCGACGACGATCCGCCATCTTGGCATTATCGATACCTTGATCGAGATGATGCTCGACCGGCCGCTACCGGAAAAGGCTGTCGATGTTCGGCACATCGTCCGGATAGGAATCACGCAAATTTTGTATCTCAAAATCCCGTCCCACGCCGCCGTTCATGACACGGTCAAGCTGGTGCCGGACGGCAGCAAACATAAGGGACTGGTGAATGCCCTGCTCCGGCGGATTGATCGGGAAGGGGAAGATATGTTGCAAACTATTGATATCCCCCGCCGCAATACGCCCGACTGGCTGTGGACAGCATGGGAAGACCAGTATGGCGCCGAGACCGCGCGCAAGATCGCCCTCGCCCATCTTGACGAAGCCGCGCTTGATATTTCTGTCAAAGGCTCGCCGGAAAACTGGGCGGAGCGGCTTGAGGCGGAAATCCTGCCGACCGGCTCTCTTCGCCGCAAATCCGGCGGCTCCCCTGCCGACCTCCCCGGGTTCGAGGCGGGAGAATGGTGGGTGCAAGACAGCTCGGCCGCCTTGCCCGCAATGCTTTTCGGGGATATCGAAGGGAAGCTCATCCTCGATCTCTGTGCGGCACCCGGCGGAAAAACCGCTCAGCTCGTCACAGCGGGTGCGCATGTTACTGCACTTGACCGGTCGAAATCCCGGATCAAGCGACTGGAAGAGAATTTGCAGCGGCTCAAGTTATCGGCAACTTTGGTTGTTGCCGACGCCGAAATCTATACGCCTCCGGAAACACCGGACGGCATATTGCTCGATGCCCCCTGCTCCAGTACCGGAACCCTCCGCCGCCATCCAGATGTCGCCTATCTTAAATCTGCCGCCGACGTTGAAAAACTAGGGGCCCTGCAAGCCCGGCTTCTGGATGCGGCCTCGCGCCAGCTTAAGCCCGGCGGCATTCTGGTCTACAGCGTCTGTTCGCTTCAGGGCGCGGAAGGGGAGCAGCAGATCGCCGCACTTCTGGCCCGGGATCAGAGTCTCGAAAGGCGCGGGATAGAGCCGAATGAGATCGGCGGGGCCACCGAACTCATCACCTCAGACGGCGACCTTCGCTGCCTTCCCTTTCATCTCGGCGGAATGGACGGTTTCTACGCCGCGCGGTTAGTAAAAATAACTAGTGGCTGAGCTTGAGCCTTCCCATAGGAACATGCTAAATGAATATAAGGCCCGAGCTGGCCTCAGGGTTCACTGAGAGCCCACACGAGATTAAGGGAAAAAGATGCGCAAACCGGTCAGAATTGCCCCGTCCATCCTCGCGGCTGATTTCGCAAAGCTGGGGGCAGAAGTCACAGCGGTGGCCGCGGCCGGTGCCGATTATATTCACATCGATATCATGGATGGCCATTTCGTTCCCAACATCAGTTTCGGACCGGCGATCACTAAATCCGTTCGCGGCTGCACCGACAAGCCCTTCGACTGCCATTTGATGATTTCTCCCGTTGATCCGTTTATTGCCGAATTCGTCGATGCCGGTGCCGATATCATCACGCTGCATCAGGAGGCTGGACCGCATCTTCATCGCAGCCTGCAACTCATCAAGTCACATGGTATCAGGGCCGGCGTATCGTTAAACCCGGCGACACCTGCCTCTACCCTTGAACATGTCATGGACGAGGTCGACCTGATTTTGGTGATGAGTGTCAATCCCGGATTCGGTGGCCAGAAGTTCATTTCCTCCCAGCTTGATAAAATCCGGACGCTACGCGCCATGATCGAGGCCTCCAACCGGGATATCGACCTTGAGGTGGATGGCGGGATCAATGCCGAAACCGCGCCACTGGTTATTGAGGCCGGCGCCGACCTGCTGGTCGCGGGCAGCGCTGTCTTCAAGGGTGGCCCGTCGCATTACGCGGCCAACATAAAAGCCCTGTCAGGCCGGATATGAAGAACGCAGCGATAGAGGCTGCCTTTCAGGGCTTGCCAACGCGGCGATCGATTTCCGATGTTATTTTTTCGAGCCGCGCCTATCAGGCAAGCCTGAAAAGCCGGGTTCCGAAACGGCTTTCACTTGTGCCCGTCGATATCTTTCCGGGCAACGGCGAGCGGGCGGATAACATCTTCCAGGGGCAGTTCGCGTTCGCCGGTCATATGCTTGTGCAGGGAAATCAGGAGCCATGGCACCCTGAACGAGAAATGCCCCTCGCCTGGCACCGCGAGCTGCACGAATTTGGCTGGCTGCGGGATTTTTCTGCTAACGGCAGCGACGCCGCCCGCCGCCATGCCCGGGCCCTGGTTCTGTCCTGGATAGCCGGATTTGACAGCTATTTGCCCTATGTCTGGGATGAGGAGGTGCTCGCCCGCCGCCTTATCGCCTGGTTCTGCAACAGCGGTTTTCTTTTCGAGAAGGAGGAGGCCGGGTTTAATTACAAATTCCTGCGTTCCCTGCGCCGCCAATATGTTCACCTGAACCGGATCAGCAAAAGAAAACTGGGCCGCGGGCAGGATAAGTTCCCCACATGGCAGGCTCTGTTGTACGGCGCCCTTGCCTTCCCGGATATGCAGAAAAACAATGGCAAGTTTCTCGCTGAAATTGACCGTGAACTTAACCGCGTCGTTCTGGCGGACGGATGCCATATTTCGCGCAACCCGGAACGGCACCTGACATTGCTGGGTGAGCTTCTCGGCTTGAGAAACACCCTGATGACCGCGAACGAAATGGTGCCGGTGCCCCTCAACAATGCAATCGACCGCCTGGCGCCCGCCGTCCGGTTTTTCCAGCATGGCGATGGCCGTCTCGCGATTTTCAACGGGGGAGCCCAGCTTGAGGAAGGCTATTGCGATGGCCTGCTGTCGCTGTCCGACGCCACGGGGCGGCCGCCGCACCGCTTCCCGCAGGGTGGGTTTGAGCGGCTCAAAGCGGGCCGGGCTCTTCTCATTTTGGAAAGCGGCGAAGGCGGACGAGACAAGACCGATTTGCGTCATTCCGGCCTGCTCAGTTTCGAGTTTAGTTACGGGCGGGACCGGCTCATCGTCAATTGCGGCGGCGCGCGGGACTTCCAGTCAAGCTGGGGCCGCGCCCTTGGCGCGACGGCGGCGCATTCGACCCTGAGTTTTGGCAGCCTTAATGCCAACTTCGCAAATAAGACCGGCGCCGCCGACGACGCACAAACAGTCGTCCGCAATGAGGAAGACGGAAATATCTGGCTGGACCTTGAAAGCGAGGGTTATTTAAACACCATCGGCATACGCCATCGCCGCCGCCTGTATCTTGACGCCAGCGGTCTTGCCCTTCGCGGCGAGGACCAGATCATTCCGGAGCGTATGCCGACCGTAAACCATCCACAGTTTTATCTGCGTTTCCATCTGCATCCGGATCTCAGTGTCTCGAAAAGCGGGAGTGGGAAGAATATCCTGATTCGCTCACCAAGCGGGATGGGCTGGAAATTCCTGACCGGCGCGCCCGGACTGTCGCTGGAGGAAAGCGTCTATTGCGGTGATCCCGGCGAGCGGCGTCATAACCAGCAGATCGTCATTTCCGGTGAGGTCTCGGGGCAGGAACCGCTGCTGATCAAATGGGCGCTGACCCGGCTCTCGGATTAAACTGGGACGATATTGCCGCTACAGCTGCCAACGCCGGATCTGCGGTGAAAAGACGGTATCGCGCCAGATGCCCTTGATATCCGCCACCAACCCTTCCTCCACCATCATCGCCTCAATTGCTGCCGGTGAAAGGTCCCGGTATACGGAATGGGCGACGGCGCCAATAATAGCATCATAGCCGCGAAGATCCGACAGGCTTTCGATCAGGTCGATATCCAGAAACTGTTGCGCATCGCCCTTGTCGGCAAGCGGATCATGAACGTCCACCTGATGGCCGAGGTCGCGGAGGACAGTAATGATGTCCTTGACTTTAGTATTGCGCAAATCCGGGACATTTTCCTTGAACGTCAGGCCAAGAATGAGGATCTTGCTGGTACCAATCAGGTTGGCGTGAATCCGGTCAGCAATGAACTTTCCCATGGATTCATTGATCCGCCGGCCGGTCAAGATCAGGTCGGCGAAATGCCCGACCTCGTTCGCCCGATGGGCGAGATAAAAGGGGTCGATACCAATGCAATGCCCCCCGACCAGCCCAGGCGTAAAATTGAGGAAATTCCATTTCGTGCCCGCAGTTTCCAGAACGTCATAAGCCGAAATCCCAAGCTTCTGAAAGATCATCGTCGCTTCATTAACGAAGGCGATATTGATATCGCGCTGGGCATTTTCGATGACTTTCGCTGCCTCGGCGGTTTTGATATTGCGGGCCCTGAAGGTGCCGCCGCTCGTCGCTGCGCCATACATATCAACAAGGATATCTGTTACCTCCTCGGTCTGGCCAGAGACAACCTTGATGATCCGGTCAACCGTATGGACCTTATCGCCGGGGTTGATGCGCTCGGGCGAATAGCCGAGATAGAACTCCTCCCCCGATATCAAGCCCGAAGTTTCCGCCAGTATCGGCCCGCAGACATCTTCGGTGACGCCGGGATAGACTGTGCTTTCAACAACGACGATCGCGCCCTTCTTCAATACGCCGCCGACGGCGACACAGGCGGCCTTGAGGGGTTCAAGGTCTGGCTTGTTCTCCTGATCCACCGGGGTCGGCACCGTTATGATGTGAATATCTGCGTCGCGTGTATCGGCGACATCCATGGTAAAGCGCATGCTGCTGGCGCGTAGGCTCGGCGCGTCGACCTCAAACGTCCTGTCGAGGCCATGCCGCAACTCACTCACCCGCGCTTCGTTCACGTCAAATCCAATGACGTCGAAACTGCGCGCCAGAGCGACGGCGAGGGGCAACCCGACATAGCCAAGACCGACAACGGAAATTTTCGTCCTGCTGCTCATCTTGTCAGAACCGTCAAGCGCCGCCGGTATTGTTCTCGCCATAGGATGTTCGCCCCATCTGTAGTGGTAGGTTGTTGGTAACGCCGGGATAGGGGTTTGTCCAAGTTTTTTTTCGGTAAACTATTCCTTGATACCGTTCCCCGTGCTATAGCGCGCCTACCTCCCGAAATCTTCTTCAAAGGATGACCATCGTCGATGTCCCGTTCCGATTTGCAAGCTGTTACCCGTGCCCTCGTTTCCGTTTCCGATAAAACCGGTCTGGTCGACCTTGGCAAGGCCCTCGCCGATCTGAACATCGAGATCCTGTCGACGGGCGGCAGTGCGAAAATGCTGACTGAGGCCGGAATTGCCGTCACCGAGGTTGCCGATCATACCAAATTTCCGGAAATGATGGACGGGCGGGTCAAAACCCTGCATCCAAAAATCCATGGCGGCATCCTTGCCCTTCGCGACAATGAGGATCATGTCAAGGCCATGACGGATCATGATATCGGCGCGATTGATCTCGTCATCGTCAATCTTTACCCGTTTGAGGAAACCGTCGCCAAGGGTGCCGATTTTCACACCTGTATCGAAAATATCGATATCGGCGGGCCCGCCATTATCCGGTTCGCGGCCAAGAACTACGGTTTTGTGACGGTCGTCGTCGACGCGAAGGATTATTCTGCGGTTATTGACGAACTCAAAGAGACCGGCGGCAAGACCAGTCTGGAGCTGCGCAAGAAGCTGGCCGCCCGGGCTTACGCTCGCACCGGCGCCTATGATGCTGCCATCTCCAACTGGTATGCAGCGCAACTTGGGGAGACTTTCCCGGACCGGCTGGTTCTGGCCGGAACCCGTCAGCAAACCTTGCGTTACGGCGAGAACCCGCACCAGTCGGCGGCCTTCTATGCCAATGACGAGACGCGGATCGGCGTTGCCTCAGCCACCCAGATTCAGGGCAAGGAGCTATCCTACAATAATTTCAACGATACCGATGCGGCGCTCGAACTCGTCGCGGAATTCGCGCCTGCGACCATCGGTCCGGCCTGCGCCATCATCAAGCATGCCAACCCCTGCGGCGTCGCGCTCGGCAGTTCGCTAGTGGAGGCCTACAAGGCCGCCTTTGCCTGCGATACTACGTCGGCCTTCGGCGGGATCGTTGCCCTGAACCAGACACTGGACGCGGCAACAGCTGAAGAAATCGTCCGGATTTTTACGGAAGTTATCATTGCCCCGGATGCCGATGAGGACGCGCGCGCCATTATCGCGGCCAAGAAGAACCTGCGGCTGCTCCTGACCGGCGGCCTTCCCGATCCGGCAATTGGCGGGCGGCTGGTCAAGTCCCTCGCGGGCGGTTATCTCATACAGGACCGGGATAACCAGCTTACCGCAACCCCGGATCTCAGGGTGGTGACCAAACGCGCGCCCAATGCGCAGGAACTGAAAGACCTGAAGTTCGCCTTCACCATCGCCAAACATGTGAAATCCAATGCCATTGTCTATGTCCGGAATGGGGCCACGGTCGGTGTCGGCGCGGGACAGATGAGTCGCATTGATTCCGCCAAGATAGCGGCCAGCAAATCGCTCGACGCAGCAACCACCGCGGGGGAGACAACGCCTTGGGCCAAGGGTTCAGTCGTTGCCTCGGATGCGTTTTTTCCCTTTGCCGACGGACTGCTTGCTGCGGCCGAAGCCGGGGCAACAGCCGTCATCCAGCCCGGCGGCTCCATGCGCGATGACGAGGTTATTGCCGCGGCCGACGACGCCGGACTTGCCATGGTCCTAACCGGCATGCGACATTTCCGCCATTAACCACGAGTGCGAATTTACAGGGAACAGGAGGGGCGGCGATGATCATCACAACCACCGGATCAATTGATGGCAAAACCATAACAGGATATCTCGGCGTTGTCGGCGGGCAGGCGGTAATGGGAACAAACTTTATCCGCGATTTCTTTGCCCGCGTCACCGACAAGCTGGGTGGCCGCTCCGATGCCTACCAGAAGGAAATACGCAATGCCCGCGCTCTTGCACTAGAGGATATGCGCGAAGAGGCCGAGGATTTGAGCGCACATGCCATTATCGGCGTCGGCATTGATGTGGAAGTGATTGGCGACAGTATGCTGATGGTCACCGTCTCAGGAACCGCCGTTACACATTCTTGAGGCCAGTGGTGGCCTGACGTCAGGTGTGGCGGGGTTCCCGCACGAAGCTCATCAGCGCCGCGCCGATCAGCAACAGGATAAAGATGACAATCATTGCCGGGCGCTGCTGCCCGGTCGCCGACGTGACAATCCCGATCAGCAACGGTGCCATGAAGGCCGTCGCTTTGCCGGAAAGCGCAAACAAGCCAAAGAACTCACCGACTTTTTCCGCGGGCGCCATGCGGGCGATCAGGGTCCGGCTGGCCGCCTGCGCAGGCCCGAAGAACAGCCCCATGACAAAGGCAAAAACCATAAACACAATCTCTGCCGGGCTGGCGAACAGGCCCCCGCCCTCGACCGGCATGGCCACGGGAATGCCGAACAGAACCTCCCCGTCAGTGATCGAGAGAATGCCAACGGAGGCAAAGGCGAGGCCCAGCACCGAAATGACGATCGTCGGCTTGGAGCCGAGCCGGTCATCAAGCGATCCACCGATGAAACATCCGGCGATGGCAAAGACATTGATGAGGATGCCGAAAATGCCAAGTTCCGTCGTCTCCCAGCCAAACAAACCGGCCGCATAAATCCCGGAGAAACCGATCAGCGCCAGAATGCCGTCGTTGTAGAACATCCGCGCAAACAGGAAAAAGACGATATTGCGGTAGTTTTTCAAGGACCGTAACGTTACCAGCAGTTCCCGCAATCCGCGGCGCACCGCGACCCGCTTCGAGACGCCCGTCGATTTTGTATCAGGGGTAAACAGCAGCATCGGAATGATAAACACCAGAAACCAGATCGCTGACATCGGCCCGGTTATCCGGTCGGGCTCATGCATCATCTTGCTCAACCCGAACAACGGGTCTGCGGGCATCGAAAACCCAAACAGCACAATAAACAGGGCGATCAGGCCGCCGATATAGCCAAGGCCCCAGCCAAACCCGCTAAGCCGGCCCATTTTTGAATGCGGTGTCAGTGTCGGCAACATAGCGTTATTAAAGACGAGGCTGAATTCAACCCCGATGGTCCCGAGAATAATTGCGGCCAAAATCCAGAAAATACCGCTTTGCTGCCCGGGAACTGCCCACCACAGCGCGAACGCTCCGACCGAACAGAGAATGGCGAAAAACAGGATCCAGGGCTTGCGGGCACCGCCCGCATCAGCGATAGAGCCAAAAACCGGGCTCAGGATGGCGATCAGGACACCGGCAATCGCCTGTGTATAGCCCCAATACGCCTGCCCTTCTGCCGGGGTTGCGGCAACGAAAGACGTGAAATAGGGCGCGAAAATAAAGGTGGTGACAACGGTGAAATACGGCTGGTTAGCCCAGTCGAACAGTGCCCAGGAAAATTTCCCAAGTCTGCTCGCCTCAACCACCGGTTCCCGGCCACTCGCTATATCCGTCCCGCTCACCCGTTTTTTCCCCCCTTATAAGCAGCTCACTCTGTCGATATGCCCTCGTCACTCAGTTGATCATGGAACCGAACTGCCGGGTGGCAAAAGCGAGTTTCGAGATATCCAGCGGGCCCGTTGACTTGAACTCGCGGATGAGTCCCGACGTCCGCTTGATCGTCTTGCGGTTGTTGGTGGCCCAGTGATCATAGGCATCGCGGCCAGCATGCCCGTTCGCATTGGCAAAGACGGAACTCGTAATGGCGCGTTGCTGGCTATACAGGTCGTCCACCAGCGCGGTGATCGCAAGCCGGTCCCAGTTGCTTTCCGGCTGGATACTCTCCGCAGCAGCCCGAAGCCAATCCAGTTGCAACTCAGCCCCGACAGCAAAATAAACCTCGCCAACCTCGGTGATCGGGCGGGAATTGCCTGTGCCTGCCTGGACCACATCGAGGGAGGAACGCAGCGGGCCGAGTGCCGCAACCCGGCGGGCAAGGACCTCGGGCACGCCATCGGTTACAAGCTGGCTCATCCGGCGAATGAAGGTTTTACGGGCTTCGACGCTCAACAGGCCTTCCAGCCCGGTTTCGAGTTTGCGCATATCCGTCGAGAGCAGTTTGACTTCCGCAGCAATATCCGTATCGGGAGAAATATGCCGCAAACACCAGAGGGTCGCCCGTCTTGCCAGTTTCTGTGAGACATCGATCATACGGCCCTGAACGTCAGTGCTCACCTTGTTGTCGAGTTTTTCAATCGAGGTCCACAGGCTTTCAAGTTCGAACACGTCGCAGACGAGGGCGAAGGCCCGTGCCACGTCCTCGACCGGACAGCCCTGCTCTTCCTGCATTTGCAGGGCGAATGTCGGGCCGACGCGATTCACCAGCTGATTGACGATAATCGTCGTGATAATTTCCCGGCGGAGACGATGGCTGGCAATATAGGCGGCGAATTTCTCCCGCAGTTGTGGCGGGAAATAGTGGGAAAGCCAGTGATTGTAATAGGGATCGTCCGGCAAATCGGTTTCCAGGATATCCGTATAGAGAGTCATTTTGGCATAGGCCATCAGCACCGATAATTCCGGGCGCGTAAGGCCCACCCCGGCGGCAAGGCGCCGGGCTAAATCATCGTCACTGGGCAGCGATTCGACCACCCGGTTAAGTCGTCCACTCTTTTCAAGCGACCGGATAAAGAGAACATTTTCCCGAAAACTGTCCACGCTCTGGCGCTCTGCCGTCGACAGGGCCTGAGTTTGTAGATAGTTATCAACCAGAACATGATCAGCAACATTCTCTGTCATTTCAACGAGCAGGCGGTCCCGTTGTTTGCCCGTCATCTCGCCGTCATCCAGTACTGCCCGCAGCAATACCTTGATGTTAACTTCATGGTCGGAACAGTCGACACCCGCAGAGTTATCAATGGCGTCCGTATTAAGACGGCCACCAGCAAGGGCATATTCAATCCGCCCTAACTGCGTAACACCCAGATTTCCGCCTTCGCCGACGACTTTTGCCCGTATCTCGTTTCCGTTGATGCGGATCGCGTCATTCGCCCGGTCGCCCGCCTCTCCGTTGCTCTCGGCGGTCGACTTGACATAGGTGCCGATGCCACCGAACCAGAGAAGATCAACCTTCGATTTCAAAATGGCGACGATCAGTTCATTCGGTGTCACCTGGTCCGCCTTGAGGTCCAGCAGTTTCTTGATTTGCGGGCTCAAGGGGATGGATTTCGCCTTGCGGTCAAATACGCCGCCGCCCGTGGAAATCAGTTTTGGGTTATAATCTTCCCAGGACGACCGCGGAAGATTGAACATCCGCTCGCGTTCTTTAAAGCTTTTCGCCGCGTCGGGGGCGGGATCGACAAAAATATTACGATGATCGAAGGCCGCTACCAACCGGATCTGGCGAGACAGCAGCATGCCGTTTCCGAAAACGTCGCCAGACATATCGCCGATGCCCGCCACGGTAAATTCCGTCACCTGGGTATCATGCCCCATTTCCCGGAAATGCCGTTTGACGGATTCCCATGCCCCGCGCGCGGTAATTGCCATCTTTTTATGGTCATATCCCGCCGCGCCGCCGGAGGCGAAGGCATCGCCCAGCCAGAATCCATAGGAAATTGCCACATCATTGGCAATATCCGAGAAGGTTGCCGTTCCCTTGTCCGCCGCGACCACCAGATAGGGATCATCGTCATCATGGCGGACGACATCTTCCGGCGGCACAACAGTCGCGCCGACGTAATTATCCGTAATATCCAGCAGGCCAGAGATGAAGATTTTATAGCAGGCAATCCCTTCCGCCTGAATCTCCTCGCGGGTGCCACCGGCCGGAAGTCTTTTCGGGAAAAAGCCGCCTTTTGAGCCAACCGGGACAATGACGGTGTTTTTCACCATCTGGGCTTTCATCAAGCCCAGAACCTCGGTGCGGAAATCTTCCCGGCGATCTGACCAGCGCAAGCCACCGCGTGCGACCTTGCCACCGCGAAGATGCACGCCCTCAACCCTCGGGCTATAGACGAAAATTTCGACATGGGGGCGCGGCAACGGCAGGTCATCGATTTTCAGGCTGTCGAGCTTGAAGGAAAAATACGGTGTCTCTGAGGAGAGAGTTGGTTTCTGGAAGACGTTCGTGCGTAATGTATTGACAATCAGGTTGACGAACCGGCGCAGGATACGATCCTCGTCGAGGCTTGCCACCTGATCAAGCGCCTGCCATATGCCATCAAGGATGCTGGCAATATTTTCATCGCGTCCGCCGCTGAAACCGGGATCACAGCGGGCCTTGAACAAATCGACCAGACGGCGCGATATTTCCGGGTTACCGGATAGCGTATTGATCATATAGGACTGGCTGAAGGTGACCCCCGCCTGACGCAGATATTTTGAATAGGCGCGCAGAACAACAACGCTGGACCAGCTAAGCCCGGCCCGGAGTACCAACCGGTTAAACCCGTCATTTTCCATGCTGCCGTTCCAGACCCGGCGAAAGGTTTCCTCGAATTTCGCTTTTAGGGAATGCAGGTCAAGGGCGAGGCCGGAAGGTTCAATAAGCTCAAAATCATGTATCCAGACCGGCTCCTGCAGATGGGAGGAGGAGATCAGATACGGGTTTTCGGAGAGCACCTTCAGGCCCATGTTCTCCATCATCGGCAGACAGTCCGATAAGGTCAGCGGATCGCGCGGACTATAGACCTTGAACCGCACCTTGTTCTCCGGATCCTCGACCCAGCGATAGAGATTGAGGCCCAAATGCGGGGTTTTCTGAACGCTTTCAATCTTTTCGATGTCATAAAGTGCCAGCTCCGCGTTGAAGCGTTCCTTATATCCGGCCGGGAAGGCGTTGCCATATTTTGCCTTGAAATGCAGGCCCTTTTCCTCGCCCCATTTTTCAAGCAGGGCATCATAAAGTTCATCCGACCATTCGCGGGACGCGGCAATCAGGCGCCGCTCTGCATCCGTTTCGTCGACGATGGGCTTTTGTTTGCTTTTAAGGGCAATTATGAAGTGAATGCGCGCGAGCGCCTCATCCCCGACAAGGGCATAATGAGAGGACACTGTTCCATTATGCATTTCGGCAAGAATATCCCCGAATTTCTCGCGAATGTCCGTGTTAAATTTCTCACGCTGCACGTAAACCAGCGCGGACACGAACCGTTCAAATCGGTCACGACGGAGTAATACACTTATCCGTGGCCGTTCCTGAAGGGTGAGTATCTTGGCCGAGGTCTCATAAAGCTCGGGGACAGAAATCTGGAACAGCTCATCGCGTGGGTAGGTCTCCAGAATATGGGCGAGTGCTTTTTCATCGTGACTGTTTTTTGCCAGTCCCGCCATTTCCAGCGTTTGGGCGACCTTGCGGCGCAAATACGGGATATCGCGGGGAATCCGGTTATAAGCGGCGGAGGTAAACAGGCCCGTGAAACGGTATTCACCGACCACCTCCCCCTTGTCATTGAATTTCTTGACCCCGACATAGTCGAGATGGACCGGGCGATGCACCGTGGAGCGGACATTGGCTTTGGTGACAATGATCAGCTCGCGCCGCCGCAGAAAGTCCTTAACCTCCGCCGAGATTTCGTTGCTACCCGACATGATCCGGCGTTTCGGGTTGCGCAAAATGCCGAGGCCTGACCCGGGCACAAGGCTCCAGCTGTCGGCCTTACCCTTGCCGCCAGCGACATACTCAAATTCCCGGTATCCGAGGAAGGTAAAATGATTTTCTGACATCCAGTGCAACAACGCCTGCGCCTCATCAATCTCGGCCTTATCGAGGGGAGGAGGATTGTCTTTCAGAGTTTGGCTGATCGCATCAACGCGATCAAGGATCGGGCGCCAGTCCTGAACGGCAAGCCGGACATCCTCCAGCGTCTCGCTAATGGCAGTTTCAAGCTCCGCCAGCACTTTTGGATCGGAAATCTCGTCAATCTCGAAATGCATGACGCTTTCGCGCGTGGATTTCTGCTTATCTGTGGGTTGTTTCGCGAAGGTGTGCAGGCGTGCGCCCCCGGCATCGCGTTCGACATTTATCACCGGGTGAATGATCTGATGTACGGCCAGCCCCTTGCGGTTTATGGTGGCGGTAATACTGTCGACCAGAAACGGCATATCATCATTGACGATTTCAATGACGGAATGGGTCGTTTTCCACCCGTGCTCCTCCAGATCCGGGGTAAAGGCGCGTAGTTTTGCCGACCCCGGTGTCCGCGTTGCAGCAAACTTGTAAACCGACAGCGCCGATCCATAGAGATATTCCGGCGAGATGTTCAAAACGTCTTCCGGCGCCAGTCTTTCGTAAAATTGTCGGACAAATATTATGGCGTCCTCAGCCGTCTTTTTGCCCAATCTATCTTCAACTATAGAGAGAACTTTATTGATTCTCTCAGTTTTCAAGTCTTGTGCTTTTAGTGGCATCGACTGGATCCCCGTTCCTTCAGAAGCGTCGCCTTTTAGCGAAGTATTTTAACTCAGTTTTCAAATTATCCTTTAGAGTAAAAATTGCAAATATTTATCTCCAATAAAAATCTTATTTTTTTCAAAGTGTTATTTGCAGCTTTCCGTTTTCTTATACAGGGAGAAAATTGCTAGTTTATTAATAAAATTTGACGGAACGAGAAACAGTCGACCCGGAGAGCGACGCGGGTGCCCCAAGGAGCAGGCCGCCGCGGCCTTCTCAATTTGCGAGAATTATTTTTCTGAAATACTGCTGAAAATAACAAACGTTTGGTTATGCGGTCTTGTCAGTGGCCGCGGCGGCAGCCGTGAAAAATGAGGAGGGTGAAATATCATTCTTTTAGTTTCATGGGCACGGGCCTCCCTCAGGACATCAATACATTCGTCGCCTAAAAACAAGGCCCACGAAACCGAAGTAACCGCATATATAGTCTTCTGGCTAGGGACTAATTACAGGCGCCCTTATTCCGGGCGATCCTGTAGATATGGGTATCATACGGTCCGAAGCTGTCTTTGAACCCGCCTGCGTCGAGTTGAATGGTTCGGTCTTCATCGAGCACGTCAATCATCTGGTTTTCCATTGATTGTGCCAGCTTGAAATGAGCGGCACCCGGCAACCGGCTTTTTGATCCCGCAAATATATAAACTGCACAGCTATCGCTTTTGACCATCATCGAAATCGCGCTCCCCAAACGGTTGCCTCCGTCGAAAGGCGCCGGCGTGACCGTTACTACGTCTTTCAGGGTCGCACTGTTCAACACCCGCGCAAGGGAGGTTATGCGGGCATTTGTCCTGGCAACAGCCTGCCGAAGGTCCGGATGCTGCAGGAGCGCCGCCTCGACAAATGTCGGCTCGAACTGATGAACAAAATATAAGATGCCCCGTGCACCATGAATGATACTGAGCCAGACCATGTTCCGGACCTCTTCGCCCGTGGGCAGGGCGTCGGGATTGCTGCCCCGGCTGGCTCCGATGACCGTCCAGATGGGTTTTGCGCCCTTAGTCCATGTTACCAGCCGGTCCGTGCCCTTAGCGACCAGGTCGAGCCGACCGCGAATCGCCGGGTCCCGATGCGTGACCGGGTATATGTCGAAGCTGACGATATCCGCCGCCGTCACATATTCTTCATAATCTTCAGGGTGATTGGTGCGCGGGCCGCGCCCGTACCACTCGTCCCAGGCTACACCCTGACCGAGATTCAACAGAATAGGGCGGGACGGGTCCCGCTGCCTGATATTGCGATAGCGGCGAACCATCTCCATCGGCGGGATTGGCGGCGCGAGGCCGGATTGCCCCACCTGTCTCTGGGCGTTGTCAGGTTCGTCCTTCATCATCCAGCCGACAATGACATCCTTATTGGCATCGGTCAGGCCCACATCGTTCATGTTGCTAAAGGCCGGCATCCCTGCCGCCTTCAAGCGGGCAAGCTGCTCCGAGGTCGGGCCCTTCCAGAGGCCGACATAGAGGTTGATACCAATTTTCCGGTAGTCTGAGGCGTTTTCGGGGTCCTGCAGCCAGACCGCGATTGGAAAATAATCCGGGCGGGTCAGCAGAGGGCCGGGAGAGGACTCTTGAGGGGCCGCAAACGAATTCATAGGGCCATAGAGAGCGAAAAGAACGAAAAGCAGGCACGGGAGGCGCAAAACCCTGCTGCGTTCGCTCATAAAATTTCCTTGTCCTTTCCCTCCAGTACCAGACAGGTCAGGGTATTGGAATAGAAGGCCCCGGTATCAATCGCTATCCGGTTTTGCTTGAATTCCGGCTCGGGGATGATGCTATGGCCATGAACGATCACTTTTTCATATAACCCGTCATGCAAGAGAAACTCATCGCGGATCCATAAAAGATCGTGAGCCGCTTGATTGTCGAGGGATTCGCCCGGGTCAATTCCGGCGTGAACAAAAAAATAATCGCCCGCAATATATCTGTCATCCAGATCTTTGAGAAACTGGCGATGCGTATCCGGGATCAATTTTTTGAATTTTTTTGCCGCGGTCTTGATATTCACCTCCGTTGCGGTCCCTGGCGTTATCTCGACGTCATAACTTCTCAGGGTCGAATCGCCGCCATAATGAAGCCAGCGCTTGCCTTTTACCGGCTCGCTCAGAAAACACAGCATCGACTCTTCGTGATTGCCCTTCAGGGTCACGATATTCACGCCCGGCAAATCAAGCTTCAATATCGTTTCGATCACGCCCCGGCTATCCTGACCCCGATCAACATAATCCCCGAGGAAAACGAGGTCTGTTTTGACTTTCTTCTTTTTTGCCATATCTGCCGAAATCCGATCCAGCAGCAAACGCAGCAGGTCATTCCGCCCGTGGATATCACCAATAACATAGGCACGATGGTCAGGCGGCATCGCGGCGGTGTCGAGCGATACCGGTTCAACCTCGTCAATTGGGGAGCGTTTTGAAATAAGCCTGTTAAGCCGCATAAATGGCATTCAATTCAAACCTTCATATTGATGTGGCACTATAGTCCGGCTGTCGTATTACGGCAAAGATTATCCAAATTGATTTGTTATCATAGCCCTTGAACGATTGGATCAGAAAAAAGTCAAAAAAATGGCGGTCAATGACCGCCACTTTGTATAGTGCTAAAATATCTGATTTGAAAGTCACCCGGTAAGTCCGTCTGACTCCAATAATATGCTCACTGCTTAAAAATACTCTGTGTTCACGTCTATTGATCCTCTGTTGGCTGGCCCTTCTTACGGCTATGCCCAAGCCAGCCGATTGCCCCGAGCGCCGCACCGAACAAAATCAATGCCGGCGATAACGGGACGCCGCTGCCAAAACTTTCTTCTCCAACAGCTCCCGCAATTTTTTTTGCGGGCTTATCGCTAAATAACGCCACCGTTGTCGACATGTTTTGTTTGTGAACTGCATCTTTGCCGCCCTCAATAGAAAGCGGGGCCGCCAGGACAATACCAGCGGTCATCATGCCTAATATAAGTAATGTGGCGATCGTCTTTGTAATCATCACTATTTCCGCTTCACCCTTCAAATTCAACGAACCGCTCAACTCGACATGTATATAGTTCTCAATGATGACGATATTATGCAGTCTCAATATTTCATGCATCCCTCATATGGGGGATAGGTATGATAATTTAATTCAGGCGGGAATCCGATTTCTCATCCGCACAGCGTTAACAGCTGACAAGAGAAATGGTTCCGCCGATATGTTTAATACAAAATTTTCCGGCATTTTTCTGACCTGCGCGACCAGAATTATCGACTGCGGACAAGAAAAAAAGAAATATCCTGAATTTTAATCCAAATTTCGCGGAAAACACGACCCATCCCAATCAAGAATTCGGAGCCTTGTTACTTGGTCCGTAAAACATCTTCTGTCCGCTAAAATCTGAATTGGATTGACGCGAACCGACTATACGCAAACGCGGCTAGTAAAAATAAGTTCCATGCTTAATAAAATTTTCTTCTCATTCTACTCTCCTGTGACCAGCTCTTTCTTAATTCAGAAAAAAATATGATTTTTATTGCGTAATTATAGTAATTAAAATGTTTTTAGTAATATAAATTAATTTTTTTATGAATTATACTTTGAATTACAAACAAAAATTATTACATAATGACATATTCTGGCCTTATTCAGGATAATAATAGCCAACCATCCGAATATAACGGGTATTTTGATTACATAAAATTTTCCGCAATTTTAAAGTTGTTTGGCGGGCAAATATAAATAGTCAATTTATCGCGTTCGGAAGAGTAAAACCGTTGGTTTTTAATTTTATGTTAAGGAATATGCTGTTAAGTGCATGTACTTTTTACAATAACAAACATGTTAGCGGTTCATAATAAGCGTTAGCGAATAGAGAATAATATCTACGAAGCCGGTTCCGATCTGGTTAGAGAAAGCACAAATTATGGCAATCAATACAATTTTAGTATCAAATAGTGCAGAATTAACTGCAGCTCTCAAAGGCGCAAGCGGGGGGGAAACCATTCTCCTCGAAAGTGGAAACTACAATGACTTTTCTTTTTCAGGCGGTCATTTCAACTCCGAAGTAACAATCAAATCTGCTGATCTGGACGACATGGCGGATTTCAGAACTATCCGTCTCAGTAACGTTTCTAATCTTACAGTCGACAGCGTAAACCTTGATTTCGTACCGGATAGCGGCACGGTCTCTTCTTCAAGTGCCTTTTACGTTGGTAACTCTTCTAATGTTACATTACAAAATTCAACGCTTGAGGGACGTATTGCAACATCTGGAGACGGTGGCCCAAGCGGTATAATTGAAGGTTATCCTGTCGGGCGCGCAATTACTGCGATAAACTCCGATGATATCACAATTGAAAACAATGATATTTCAGTATTTCATAAAGGCATTATCCCAGCCAATATCGATGGCCTTAACATAATCGATAACGAAATTTATGATCTGAGAACCTCACCTGTGACGGGCGGTGACGTTAGAGACGTGAATATTGAAGGAAACTATTTTCATAGCTCACAGCCATGGGCTTACGGCGGAGCCGGAGATCATGGGGACTATATCCATTTTTGGATAACAGCCACACAGACCGAAGCCAGCGATAATATTCACATTTCAGATAATCACTTTGCCGAAGGCACTGGCCAAAGCATGCTCGGTATCTATCTTGATAACAATGGCGACATGAATGGCCTCCAGTTTGAAGATGTCGTTATCGATAATAATGTGTTTTCCACCGGAAATCATCAAGGTATCCGAATTGAAGGTGCGCAAGGGCTGGAAATTACAAACAACTCTTTGATCCAGATCAGCGGTGATTCAAAAGATGGGCCAACTGTTGTTTTGGCATATGGTGTGAAAGACGCTGCCATTGCAGACAATATTCTGTCCATGCCAATTGCGGAGGCAGCTGGCAGCGAGCATAACTCCAATATAGTCGAACATGGCAACATACTTGTGCAGTATACGGATCCGAATGGGGACAACTATATTGGGGACCTGTTCGTCAACGCCCTGCAAGACAATCCAACACTTTCAGATCTTCTTGCAGTTCCGGACGGCGTTCTCGAACAACTTGGTGTAGGATCTACTCTTACCTATGACATTTCGGGTAATCACGATTCCAGCAATTCAGGTGGTGGAACCCCTGTAGTTGACGTTCCCGTTGTTGATGAACCGGTAGATGAAACACCGGTTATTGATACTCCTGTTGTTGATACTCCTGTTGTTGATGAGCCGGTAGATGAAACACCGGTTGTTGATGCTCCTGTTGTTGATGAACCGGTAGATGAAACACCGGTTGTCGACACTCCCGTTGTTGATGAACCCTTGGGGCAATTAACCGAAGCCGAAGAGAATGAAGCGTTACACCAATCTGCGAATAACGTCGGGGATGACCTTATCAATCTTGGGCGTGGAGATGAATATTTCGGCTCTGATGACTTTACCGCAAGTATAACCTTCGCCCTAGATGGACTAGATGACGGCCGACAGAGGCTTCTATGGAATCACAGTAACTACGGAGTACAAGTAGTTAATGACGACCTCGTTATTTATTTCGCCGAAGAAGGTGAGAAAATGAACGTATTTCAATTCCGCGATGTCATAAAGGATACAGACTGGCACGATGTGCAGCTTGTGCTCGATGACAGTTCGGATACGTTTTCCGTCTATTTTGATGGAAATGTCCTGGAACAACTTGATGGCGTCACAGGCGGCATTAAGGATGCTCAGTGTTGGGATATGACTGTCGGCGGCACGTTATTTTCTTCGGCAGATGACTTCAAGGGTGAAATCGCTGACTTCAGCATTATTGATCACGCGATGGACATTGATGCAAGTCAAACTGTCTACGAAAGAACCGTCGCCATTGATGCCATGGATCAACATAACGGTTCATCCCTGGATGTAATCGGTATCGCCGCTCATGGCCAGGATGCTCTCGACTTCTCGTAATATAGAAAAGTGGTTTTTTATGTTTGAGTTTGTGCGCCTAAGATGTGAATCTTAGGCGCATTTTCTTTTTATAGACACTGGCTTTTCTTTACCCCTGATCCAAATGTAATAATACTTGCCGCCTCTCCTCCTGAGGATTACTTTCGTAAAAAATCAACGACGACAAGGACTTCTGAAGATGGCACCCAAATTCGAAGACTCCTCGCGACTGCCAAAACAGTTCGTCATTTCCCGGCAAATCCCAGAGGCCTACAGCGACTGGAAAACACGGCGTCTGAATGACTGGACGGTGGCAGCGTCCGCCGAAGTACCAATAGTTGCCCTGTGCGCCGTGGACGGCGTCCCAAGCGGCTATCTAATCGGCTGGGCTATTAACGACGGGGCGCTTCTCGCAGATGGTACCGACCTTTATCTGGAGCCCGACAAGCAGGCGGCCTTTTATGACCGTCTCTGCGGTCGGTATATCCTGCTGTACCGGAATGATGGCGCGACTTATGCCCGAACCGATGCCGGCGGCCTGCTTCCCCTTGTCTATTGCCCGCAGTCAAATACCGCGGCATCGACCCCAACGGCCTTGCTCCCCTGGCAAAACCTCGAAATCAATTCACCAGTGTCAAAGGCCTTCAACATCCCGCCGCGTCATGGATGGTATCCGTTCGGTTTGACGCCCTTCGTTGGTGTCACCCGATTGCTGCCAAATCACAGCCTCTGCCTGGAGAGTTGGCAGACTGAACGGTTCTGGCCGCGCCCGCAAGATATTGACGCCATGGCACCAGCCGCCGCCGATGCTGAGAAAATTGCCATTGAGATTGCCAAAAAAACCCAGAAGAACGTCGCAGCAATCATAGCGGCGGGACGGGGAATTGCCCATCTTACCGCCGGATTTGATTCAAGAATGGTGGTCGCGGCGACCAAACCCTACCTGGCCGACTGTACGTTTGAGACCGTACAAGCGCCGAACAATGACAAGTCTCTTGATAGCGACATGGCGGCGATGATTTCCGCCAAGCTGGGATTGCGACATGAGTTTATTGAGTTCATTGAAACGCCCCCCGCGGAAATCGATGCCTGGCTGACCCGGACCGGCTACTGCGTTTATGACCATGTGACCGGTTTAGCAGCAACCGCCGAGCGGTACGACCGTCAATATCACGCCCTTACTGGCACCTGCGGCGAGGTTGGCCGCGCGTACTACTGGGGCGATGGTATCGAGACAAGCCCGGTGATATCCGTTGAAACCCTTCTCTTGCGTCTTGGAATTCCGGAAACCGAGGAAACCATAGCGGCTGCTAATCAATGGACCCAGGGCCTTCCCGTGCAAGGCGGCAGCCTGTTCTGGGATTTAGCCTATATCGAACAAAGGCTCGGCTGCTGGGCGGGGCCGAGCGTGTTCGGGCATAACGTATCCTTTCCCTCGCTCAGTCCGTTTAACTGCCATGAAATATACCGGCTGATGCTCTCATTACCGGAAGAATACAGAGCCTCACAGCAGTTTTCCCGCGACTTCATCGGTTATCTCTGGCCCGAACTTCTCAACTTTCCCTTTAACAGGGCCGTTGGGCTCTCCAAACTCAAATATATGAGATCGGAAATCCCGGCGATTTTGCCGGACAGGCTGGTCTCAATCCTCAAACGTATCCGGAAAAAGCTTAAATCCCGAATCTAGCTCGACCTAATCTTCCCGCAACGCACGATTGAAACTGAGAATGATCGGATTGACGAAATAATCGAGAGCCGTGCGTTCCCCAGTTGAGATCATGACGTCGGCCTGCATTCCCGGACGCAGCTGGGTGATTTTCATCTTCGGATCTTCAAGGTCATCAATTTTAATCCGCGCCAGATAATAGAAGCTGCCGCTGCGCTTGTCTTCCAGCGTGTCGGCTGAGACACTGACAACAGTGCCTTCGGCAGGCAGAGAGAAGCGCTGGCTGAAGGCCGGAAAGCGAATTCGCGCCGGAAGGCCAACATGAACCGAGTCAATATCCTTGGTGTTCACCTTGGCCTCGACGATTAGCTGGACATCGTCTGGAACGATTTCGAGGACCGTCGCACCGGGAGCAATAACACCGCCCGATGTATGCACCTGTAAATTAACGACGTAGCCCGTGGTCGGTGCGCGGATTTCCGTCCGGTCCAGAACATCCTCGGAGGCCCTGTTCTGCTCGTCCAGATCAAATAATTTCGCCTGAACGTCCCTGAGATCAGCTACGACCTGATCAACCTGGCTCGTTGATTTCTCGTTGATCTGCAGGAGAACCTCGCCAATCGCCTGACGCGTCTGGGCAATCTTCGATAAGCTCTGGCTGCGATTGCCCTTCAATTCTGCAAGACTGCGCTGAAGGGCCCTGAGCCGCGGCCGTTTGGCGAGGTTTTTCTTGACCAGACCCTCGACATCATCAATCTCATCGCCAATCAGGTTGATCTGACGGTCCGATGCGGTAATCTGGCCTTGAAGACCCTTGATTTCTTCCTCCAGTTGAGCCGCCTTCTGTTCAAGAATAGTGATCTGGCCCTGCTTGGATGTCTTGCGCGCCTCAAATATATTCTGTTGGCCCTTCATGGCGTCGCGGACATTCGGCTCGTCTTTTCGCTTTAGCAGCCAGTCGGAAAACTCTATTTTATCAAGACCGTCCCGTTCAGCAACCAGCCTCGCCTGTTGTGCAAGAGCCACAGTCTTGCGGCCCTTGATAATTTCCATTGAGGCCTTCGACTGGATTTCATCAAGGATAATCAGGATCTGCCCCTGCTTGACGAAATCACCGTCCCTTACCTTGATTTCAGAGACGATTCCGCCTTCAAGATGCTGAATGGATTTGCGATTGCCTTCAACGCTCACCGTCCCTTGCGCAATGGCCGCACTGCCGAGCGGGGCGAACGCCGCCCAGCCGATAAAGGCGCCAAAGAACAGGAATATGACCACCATCCCTGTGATCACAGGGCCACGCACATTCATCATCTCTTGATTTCCTCAATATATTTTAACGCACCCTGTTGATCTCCCTTGACGAACAGCGAGTATATTCGGGAAATTTCTTCATCATTCAGCGGATGGCTGGTCAATGACTGTATTTTTGCCTTTATCTTGACGCTTGGGCCCATGGTCAGCACCGCCGCCTTTTTGCGCACGGTTGCCTCGCCATTCACATGCACGCCATTGGTCTTTTTTACCAGCCGGTTCGCAAGAGGCTTGCGGTCGGCGGCGGTACGCGGGTGTGAAAATTTTATGCTCTGCGCCTGCCCATTGATGGGCTGCGCGGTCGGGCGCGTGTTTGTCGGCTTGACCACAGGTGTTACAATGGTTTTTGCGTCAATGTCTTCTTGCCCGTCCGTTGGGGGGGAGCTTTTGCGAACCTGGAACGTTTGCTGCCCCGGAGGGGGGAGCGCCCGTTGGCGGCCCTGTAACTTCATCAGGACGTCGTCGCGCGGTCCAAAATCCTGCAGCATACCGTCCTTGAGGACAAGAATCTTATCAACATGCTTGAGGACATTGGGACGATGGGCAATAACAATGATTGTCATGCCTTCCGCCCGCAAATTTTCCATCGCGCTCATCAGGGCGGATTCGCCCTGACTGTCGAGGTTGGCGTTTGGCTCGTCCAGAACGAGAAGACTGGGATCTCCATAGAGCGCCCGCGCCAGCGCAATACGCTGACGCTGGCCGCCGGACAGGGCGGCCCCACCTTCACCGATGTCGGTTTCGTAGCCCTTTTCCATCCGCAGGATCATTTCATGAATACCCGCTTTTTTTGCCGCGGAAATGACGACCGCCGGATCGCCGTCGCCCATCCGGGCAATATTTTCACGGATGGTTCCGGAAAACAGCTCGATATCCTGTGGCAGATAGCCGATATACTGGCCACGGTCTTCTGCACTCCATTCGGCCACATCCATCTCGTCCAGCCGGGCATGGCCGAAGCGCGGCTTCAGGTTCCCGACAAGAACGCGAACGAGCGTTGTTTTGCCGGCGGCCGTCGGACCGATGACACCCAGAATCTCCCCGCAATTAAGCCGGAAGTTTATATTTCTCAGTATTGGTTCCTTGGTATTGACGTGGGTATAGCTCAGCCCTTCCACGGACACGATCCCCTTGGGACGCGGCAGCGGCATAAGTTCGGTGCTGGGCGCGCTGTCATCCAGTTGCGTCTTCAACCGTCCATAGGCGGCACGGGCCGACAGAAACCCCTTCCATGATCCGATGGCCTGCTCCACCGGGGCCAACGCGCGGCCCATGATGATGGAACCGGCGATCATCGATCCGGGCGACATTTCCGCCTTGATAACAAGCCAGGCGCCGGCGCCGGTAATCCCGATCTGCAACATGACACGCACGAATTTGGACGCCGAAACGATGATACCGCCGCGGTCACTGGCGCCTGCCTGCAACGTCAGCGCCTCGGTGTGATGCTTGTTCCAGCGGTTGATCAATTGCGGCATCATGCCCATGGCTTCAATAACATCTGCATTGCGCGACGCCGTTTCCGCCTCTTTCATGGCGACCATCGACCGCCCGCCTGCCTGGTTGAGCAGCTTGCGGGTCGCCTTTTCATTGACAATGGCCAAGCTGATCAGCACCAGGGCGCCAATCAGCGCAATCCAGCCCAGCAGGGGATGCAGCAGAAACATCACGCCCAGAAAAAGGGGGGCGAACGGCGCATCGAGAATCGGAAAGACACTAGGTCCGGTCAGGAACGAGCGGAACGTCGACAGATCCCGCAGCGACTGAACGCTTGCCTCGCGACCGGTTGAGAGGGTCGACAAAATGCTTGCGGTCAAGGCCGCGCCGCCGATCTGTCTATCCAACCAGCTGCTTACCCGGACCAGAATGAACGTGCGGACGCCTTCCAGCAGAGCCATCGTCAACAAAGCTAATCCAGCGATCATCATTAACAACACCAGGGTATCGGTGTTGCGGCTGGTAATAACGCGATCAAAGACCTGCATCATGAAGATCGGGGACGTTAGCATCAGCATATTTATGGCAAGACCAAAAACGGCAATGATGACGAACACCCGCGTACATTTATCCAACGTTTCCTTAAGAAGCGGGTTTTTCTTTATACTCAATCTTTCCTCGATTTTCTGTATCCAAAGTCACGTAAGAGTATAATTACTGATCTGGCGTTTGCCAATCTCAGTATGGTTTTAACTCTACACGCAAAGCGCTGAAAAAGGGTTAACGAATCACATGGAGTTAGGCCCAGAAGAAACATGTCGTGGTCATCACCTCATATTTCAATGCCGTATATTGTTGCATTATGGCCATTGTTGGAGGAATACTGACAAAAATTATGACAATATTTTCGAAATATCCGGAATCTGTGTTAAAAAATGACAGCTTTGCATCTATTTTGAAAACAATCTGTTTCTGGCACTCGATCAGAAATTTTTGATGAGGGAGGCATTATCAAGTGTTTAATCTTCAAACAGTGGCATCCGTGGCCATCCGGGGGCTGTTGATTTCTCTGGCACTTCTGGTTTCCGCATGTACCGCCCAGAATCAGGCATCGACTGTGGCACCAGCATCCTTGTCTGAAGCCCCGCAATATATCATCGGCCCACAGGATGAGCTTGACGTCTTTGTCTGGCAAAATCCCAATTTATCCGTCACGGTCCCGGTTCGCCCCGATGGCCGGATCTCCACACCCCTGGTCGATGACATGGTTGCAGCGTCGAAAACATCACAGGAACTGGCGCGGGATCTTGAGAAAGTTCTCGCCAAATATGTGAAGGATCCGCTTGTAACCGTGACGGTCAAGACATTCAACGGCCCCTATAATCAGCAGATACGCATTGTAGGCCAGGCAGCGGAGCCGAAAGCCATTCCCTACCGGAGCGAAATGACCGTTCTTGATGCCATGATCGCGGTTGGCGGCATGACGGAGTTTGCTGCTGGAAACCGGACGGTTATTGTCCGCAATGAAGGCGGGGAAAATAAGTCCTATGTTGTTCGCCTGAATGATCTGCTGATGGATGGCGATGTATCTGCCAATGTTCCTCTCCTGCCGGGTGACATCCTTATCATCCCAGAAAGCTGGTTCTAGTATTCGTAACAAGTATGCTTGTAACTTGGACAGAATCAAACAAAAGGTGGTCGCATTGTGACAAATGCCAACGATCCTGAATTTGGAAGAAAATGCCAGAAAATCATCGTTTTTGGCTGCGTTCTTGCCGGAAATGCGGTGATATGGTCCTCCAGCGCGATGGCAGAAGATTGGGTCTTCGCCCCCTATGTCGGTATTTCTGAACAATATACCGATAATGCCTTCTCCACCGCGTCCGACAGGAAGGGCGATTTCATCACCAGCCTGAATGCCGGATTCGCGTTAAACAAGGACGGAAACCATTTACAGCTGCGGTCTGAATATGACGGTTCCTACGACATATACAGCAAGTATTCCGACCTGAACGGGTTTCGCCATAACCTGCTTGCCGGGGCCAATGCGGAACTTGTTCCCGAGCATTTATTCGTCGACAGCCAGATTGCGTTCACCGAGCAAACCTTAACGCGTTCGGGCAACACCACCATCGTCGACAGAACCGTTTCGGGAGACAGAACCCGGATTCTTAACACCAGAATCAGTCCCTATTACATGCAGAATTTTGGGGGCGCCGCCACGGGGATTGCCCGCTATACTTATTCCCGGGTTGACTTCTTTGATGCGGGCGTCGGCTCGACGACGACAAACCCGAACAATAGCGAAACCAATCAGATTGATCTCACCATGCAAAGCGGCAGCGATTTCAGCCGGACGAAATGGGCGGTCGAGGGACTTCTACTCGACAACCAGGTCGATAGCGGTAACGATTTACGGCGCGCCTCGATCAAGGGAACCGGCCAGATGCCGATCAATAACAAGGTTGCAGCCCTCGGAACGGTGGGTTGGGATGAATTTGACGGCGAGAACATCGATAACGAAGAAATCAGCGGCGCCTTTTACGGTGGTGGTGTCCGGTTGACCCCGGGGCCCAGAACCGATTTCAGCATCCAGGTTGGTCACCGTTATGGCGGCGGAGTTGTCGATGCGGATCTGACCTACCTGATTTCAACCGAGGCTCTCTTTTTCGCCCGCTATAATGTGGATATCCAGGGTGCCGGCCAGTCCCTCGCCAATACGGACGTTCTCGACCGGAACGGGGAACTCGTCAATCCGAATGTCGTTTCTGGCGGCTATGTCGATTCTATTACCAAGGCGAAAACCTTTACAATGGGTGTATCCGGCGTCAAGGGACGCAACACCTATTCCGGCTCGGGCAGCTATGTTGAGCGGGAATTTCTGGACGACGGAACGAATGATACGGTGGCTGCTATCGATGCCCGATATGCCCGGCAACTTTCACGGCAGCTCGAATTCACCCTCGGTGGTGGCTATTCGGAAGTGCTTGATTCGCAAGTCGCAGGCCAGAAAGACAGCACATATTATGGCCAGACCGGCCTGAACTACCAATTCACCGCCACCGTAAGCGGGTCCCTTTCCTACAGCTATTTTGAGCGGAATAGCGAAACGGACACCGATGACCTCCGGGAAAACACTGTATCGGTTTCGCTTCGAAAGACCTTCTAGTCGCAATTTGTCGAAGGTACCGGCTACCGCTAGAATTTTTCCATAGGGGAGCCGCGCGGGGGGATGGCAATTAGTTCCGGTCCAGCGGGTGGAGTTTCCTGAAGATCAGCTTGGCCAGTTCCTTGTCGTGAATGACCAGGGCGGGTTTTTTCTCCTCCTCCGCGTCCACGACCTGTTTATCAGCCGCGCGGCGTTTGGGTTGATCCGCTGGCGTTGTCAGGCTATCGGAGCCGACATCGAAGATTCCATGCTTACGCTTGTCGGCGATAACCTCCGCGACGATCTCGCCATCAATTTCAGGGGCCATGCGGGCGAAGCCGTAGACAAGACAGGTGTCGCACAAGATATTGATAATACGCGGGATGCCCCGGCTCGCCTTGTACAACTGTTCGCAGGCATCCTGGGTGAACAGCGGCAACTCGCGCCCGGCAATGGAAAGGCGATGGCGTATATATTCGGCAATATCATCCGCGGTAAGCGGTGACAGGTGAAAATCTGACGCGACGCGCTGGGCAAACTGTACAAGCTCAGGGGCCTGCAGCAGGCCCTTCAGCTGTGGCTGGCCAACAAGAATAAGCTGCAGGAGCTGATCATTATCGGCATTGATATTGGAGAGGAGCCGCAGTTGCTCCAGTAGCTTGGGACCTAAATTCTGCGCCTCGTCGACAATCAGGATGGTCCGCCGTCCGGCGGAATACTCCCGGATCAGGAATTGCTGCAACTCATCATGCAGCCCGACATGGGACTTGCCTTCATATGGCTGGCCAAATGCCATAAGCACCCACTGTAGTAGATCCCCGTCCTGGATATTGGACACCAGGCCGACGGTATATTCCTCATCTAGGCGATCGAGCAAATGGCGGATCAATGTTGTCTTTCCACAGCCGATTTCACCAGTCACCACCGTAAAACCAGCGCGATTCATTACTCCATATTCAAGCATCGAATAGGCGAGTGAATGGCTATGCCCCCAATACAGATAATGGGGATCCGGCAATATGGAAAAAGGCTTATGGGACAGCCCGTAAAACTCTCTATACATTCATTTGTACTTTCACCGGTGATCCCGGATGAATTGACAACAATCGATCTTCACGAAGAACTACATAAAATTAATTCGGGCTGGCGCGAAGTTCATCCAGAGCCTTTTTCGCTTCCTCCGCCTGTGGGAAATTTTTATTATTCGCAAGTTTTAACGCCGCTTCCAATGCCGTCATGGCTTCAGCTTTGTTGTTATCCGCCTTATACGCCATTCCGAGATGATATTGGAGAATAGGCAAGGCCGGCAGTTGCTCGGCCGCTTCCTTCAATAGCGGAATTGCCAGTTCATATTCACCCAGGCGATAATGTATCCAGCCTAAAGTATCCTTGAAATAAGGCACTTTTGTGCTCCGGAACCGCTTTGCCAATGTATAGGCACGGCGCAGACCTTCCTTGTCTACGGCCTCATCAGCGATTAGGCTGGCCAGATTATTGACAACGATTTCGGAATTCGGACGGGTTTTCAGCATCTTTTCGTAGGTTGCAATAGCCTCGGTCAGGTTTCCGTTAAGCTCATAAATTCCAGCCTGAGTCAGATTTAACACAAAGCTGTCCGGCTGTTCCTCCAGGCCCGCGATAAGAATTTTCTCCGCTTCCTTCGCCTGGTTTGTCGCCATGTAATATTTCACCAGCATTACATATCCAGCCTCCTGACTGGAATCCTGCGCGATGGCTTCCTGTATTAATTGAACTGCTTCCTTGTTCTGTCTCTTTCCAAACTCGATCTGGGCGAGAAGAAGTTTTGCCTGATAATTGTCTTCACTGCTGGCCAAGACTGATTTAAGAAAGGATTCAGCTTTGTCAACCTTGCCGTTGCGCATGTAGGCCTGCACCAGCGTGACCATTGACTGCCCGGCTTTTGGTGTTTCCTCATAGGCTTTCTCAAATGCATTTTCACTGTCATCCGGATTCTGCATTCCGGCAAGGGCCGCACCGGTAATCTGAAAGGCGGTGACATCCGAGTCATCAATATTCCGAATTTTTTCAGCGAGTTCCTCGGCAGCGGCCCAATCCTGCTGCATCAATTTGACCTGAGCCAACGTCTTGAGAGCCTGCTTGTCCCGGGGATGGGTTTGAACTATTTTCTCTAGAAGGTCCTCGGCGCGCTTCGCTTCAGAATGGCGCAGGAAAAACTGGGCATAGAGAAGGCCGATGTCGGGGGTTTCCTTGCTATAGCGATAGGCGGCGGCGAAACGGTCCTCGGCCAGTTCCAGGCTGCCGTTTATTTCATGGGCCTTCGCCAGTAGTAATGAGGAGCGAACGGATTCCGGCCGCTGTTTTAAGGAGGAGCGAAGATTTGAAATCGCCTCCTCTATCTTGCCTTCATCGACGAGCAACGCCCCGTACAGGACAAGCGCGTTGGTATTCTGCTGGTCAATCGCCAGCACTTCCTTTACCAGAGTTTCGGCCTCCGCTGTATTTCCCTTGCTCATCTCAATTTGCGCCAGCTTATTTCTGGCCTCAAGCGCATCTTCCGGTGCTTTCGCATCGGTTACAATCGACTGCAGGATTGTTTGCGCCTTTTCACCGTCGTTCATAATCTGCGCCAGACTGGCGAGCGCGAAACGGTATCTGTAAACGTCGGGATATTCATTTATCAGATGTTCGAGTTCCGCCACAGCTTCCTCATCGCCCTTGACCGTCTTCACGAAGCGGACAACATCAAGTTTTGCGTCCACGTCGTCAGGGTTTTCCTTGGCAATATTGCGGACAACCTCTTCCGCCTCGACCTTCTGATCATTTTTCAGGTAAAACCTCATCAGGCTCTTTTTAAATTCTGTATTTTCCGGATAGGCGGCAATAAGCTCCTGAAAGACCTTTATAATTTCGTCCGTCTTATTGATCGACGACAGCGCCCTAATTTTCGTGATTTGCAGAGGGATGCTGTCCTTGCTGTGGGACAGGCCCTCGTCCAGAATGGCAACGGCACCGTCCGGGTCCTTGTTTTCAAGTCTTTCGGCGGCGAGAACGGCGATGGCATCTATATTTGACGGATCAACCGCCAGCGAGCTTATGGCTGCCTTGACCGCGTTTTCCTTATCCCCCAGTTTATAGAGGACTGCCGCCTTGAGGGCGAGGACTTCAGAATCTTCCGGGGCCAGTTTCGATACCAGATCACTGGTTTTCAATGCATCTTCCAGACGACCCGACAACAGCATTATTTTTCCATAGCGAACCTGGGCCGGGACATGCTCGGGATTAAGTTCAATGGCTTTCAGAACATCGCCAGCATATTTGCGCCAGTTCTTCGCATTCTCTTCCACCAGCGCGAGGCCATACCAGCCATCGGCGTAATTTTCCTTAAGCTGAAGCGCGTTGCGAAATTCAATACCGGCCTTGACAAAATTTCCCTCTTTGATGAAGGCCATCCCGTCATTGTAGTGCTGCGTCGCCTTTTCTTCGGGGCTGTCGCAGGCGGCAACAGTCAACATCATCAGCCCTGCTAAAAGCCATATGAAAACTGATTTAATGTTCACGCTTCTGATCTTCATTATTATAAATCCCGTCTTTTTGTTCCGGTTTTTCAGAACATCTTTAAGTCCGCTCAAGGTCGATGTTATATATATAACAAATCGAACCAAGGCAGATACTTTCTAATAACACTGATTTGCATCACCACAAAATTTCTCCGATGCCGTCAATGTCGGTATCCCTCAACCCATAGGCTGAATTTATCAAGATATCTTTAATTTGCAGATAATTTTTGTGGATTTTCTTCAGAAATTTCCAACTCGCCCGTCGCCGCCAGTCTATTCCAGACTTCATCCGCCTTGGCGGCCCATGTATGATCTCGAACCCGCTCCCGCTGACGCTGAACGTTAGCCGGGTTTGCCAAGGATTTTCGGATTGCCGCGGTAAATTCTTCGGCCCCGGTCGCGACCGAAATATGGTCCCTGAAATAGTCGACCTCCGGGAAATAGGTGCTGACCACCGGCCGCCCGATTGCCAGATATTCCTTCATCTTGACCGGGTTACACGCCTTTATCCAGTCGCTTTGGTTCCACGGCATGATAAGGACATCACAGGCCGCCATGTAGGAGGCAATCTGTTCATAAAGTCGCTGACCCAGCAAATGAACATTGTCGAGCGGACACCATCCCTCCTTCAGCGAACAGGCCCCGATCATGATGAACTGAACCTCCGGGAGGGCACGCGCCGTTTTCACGAATAAATCCGGATCAAAAGTATGTATGTCGATACCGCCGATGAAACCGACACGCGGGCGCCCAATCTTGCTGATGTCCTCTGGCTCGCGGCCATGATCATCCGCGTCTTTCCCGGCACGCTCAAAGACGTCAAAATCAACGCCATGATCGACAAACAGAGACTGCCGGTTATCGGCCTTCTCCGCGTTATAGAGTTCGCGGGAGCAAAACAGCACGATGTCCGACCGTTGCTTTAATATCCGGTCGAAACTCTTTATTTTCTCAGGATCAACCCCCTTGAAGTCTTCAAACCGATCGGTCCTCTGATAAATGATGCGCGCCGCATTCAGTTGATCCAGCACCGTCGCCCCCGGCGGACAAGCCACCCAGACCAGCGGATTACGAATACCGCAGCGCCTGGCGGCAATTCGGATCTGGATTGAGAGTGCCGTCTTTGCAATCCACGACCCAAGCACGCCGCTGCCACCCCCCGGGAGGGTAGCCGGGCTGTAAACCGCAAAATTGGGGCGCACCCGGACAAGACCTTGACGCAGGCTTTTAAGTTTACGTGCCACGCGTTTGAGAAACATCGCGCCCTCGCCCATTTTTGGCGGCCGCATACCGATGGAATTGATATAGAGCACCGGGACACGGGCACTGAACTCCCGCATCATCTGCAGATCATAATGCCCGCGGTTATGGTACCACCAGTCAACCCCGCCGAAACAGATCACCCCATCGAAGGGTTGCTCTGTGGAGACTTCCTGCCCGGCCACCAGGTTCATGTTGTGCACGTTGCTCATCAAGTTTTCGTTTCCATATGAATAAAGTCACGGAGGGTCTCAATCAGCTTCGGCTCGGCAAACGCACTTGCCGCCGCACCCGCGGTTACCGGCGGGTTTTTGCTCAATCGCGTAAGGAGCGCAGCCAGCTCGGTCTCGTCCCAGGCCACATAAACTCCTTCCTTTCTGCCGAATTTCTCGGCGGTCGCCCGCTGATGCTCGTTCCGATGTTCCCCCAGCGCCGCGCTGCGCGGCATGATGATGATCGGCTTTGACGCCGTCAGCGCGGAAATAATAGATCCCATGCCGGCGTGAGCGACGATCAGGTTGGCCGCATTGAAACGCTTGTTGAATTCCTCCGGCCCGATAAAATCCTGCCATTCGAAATGGGCCGGCCGATATCCCTTTGGACCCGGATCGGAGATTTGGCCGAATATACCCACATCCGGTACTTTCTTGCACCAGGTATCAACGGCCTTCACCATTCGGTCAAAAGTCAGCTGCGTCCCCACCGTCAAAAAAATCATATGACTGAACCCTTATACTCGGGATGACGTGATTTGACTTCCGTCGTCTCGGTCAGGTGCTTCCATTGCGTCAGCCATAAATCAGCGGAGGAGCCAATTTTTAAGCCGGAAAGTGACATTTACTCGGCATTGGCAATACTATCGACCCAGATCGTCCGTGCCCCAAAAATCTTACCTAATTTCAGGGCGAAATAACCCGCCGCGGCGCCTGTCGATATAATCACATCGGGACGTTCCCGGATCAAGACGAACAGAATGCCCAGAAGCTGCCGGACCAGACGAACCTTCTCCCGGCGGTTGGCGTCAATCACCTGATAAAATCGCGGCTCCGGCTGACCGCGGTCGCGGGCATCCCGGATCAGGTCATCCTGGTATCCGTCTTTCGTTGTGACATAGACCGCCTCGCAGCCATCCCAGGCCGATCGCATCCGCTGTAATTGTACCCAATGTCCTCCCGCGGAGGAAATCGCGAGAATGCGGCGTCGCTTCTGTGCTGTCATGTCTGATCCATTATTTGTGAGGATGCCTTCAAAACCGGT
>NZ_JBDNHC010000069.1:0-40912 GCF_041689005.1 Sneathiella sp. | reverse complement strand
TCATTCCCCCCAATTCGTTCGTGCTGGCGAGGACTGTGGAGTATTTTCGCATCCCTCGGGATGTTCTGGTGATATGCCTTGGCAAATCCACCTATGCCCGTTGCGGAATCATTGTCAATGTGACCCCCCTTGAGCCGGAATGGGAGGGCCACGTCACGCTCGAATTTTCAAACACCACCCCCCTCCCCGCCAAGATCTACGCCAATGAAGGCGCTTGCCAGTTTCTTTTCCTGAAGGGAAATGAACCCTGTGAAGTGTCTTATAAGGATCGCGCAGGAAAATATATGAATCAGGAAGGCGTTACACTGCCCAAATTATAATGGACATTATTTTTACTGTTCAGAATATTGAGGTAGCGCCGCGGTATTTTCTTTTCCTTTGGCTTATGAAATACTGTAAAAATTCCCTCGTTTGACGAAAATTGGGGATCAGTTTTACTTTCAGTGGCTGAATGTTACAGCCATGACGAAACAAGGTAATGTTATATGGATAGTATTCGAATAAGAGGGGGAAAGCCTCTTTATGGGAAAATTGAAATCAGCGGCGCAAAGAATGCCGCCCTCCCCCTTATGGTTGCCAGCCTGCTGACGGATGAAACCGTCACGCTTTCGAACCTTCCGCATGTAGCCGACATTTCCACCTTAATAAATTTATTGTGCCAGCATGGTGCCGACGCAAAGATGAACGGCCAGAATGACGCGAACGGATGCACCGGTGGCCGGACCCTGGCGATTACAGCCCGGAACATTACGAGTACGGAAGCCCCCTATGATATCGTGCGCAAGATGCGGGCGGGAGCGCTGGTCATGGGACCGCTTCTAGCGCGTGTCGGGAAGGCGCGTGTTTCGCTTCCCGGCGGGTGTGCGATCGGGACCCGGCCGATGAATTTGCACGTCAGCGCGCTGGAGCAAATGGGGGCGGAGATTAACATCACCGGCGGCTATATGGACGCCGTTGCAAAGAACGGATTGCGGGGCGCTGAAATCCGCTTCGACACCGTCTCCGTAGGCGCGACAGAAAACCTGCTGATGGCAGCATCACTTGCAAAAGGCACAACTGTCCTTGAAAATGCTGCAAAAGAACCAGAAATCACGGATCTCATAAAGTTGCTGCGGCAAATGGGGGCAGATATCGAAGGCGATGAGACAGACAGGCTTGTTATACGGGGCGTAGATAAACTTCACGGCGCGCAGCACCGGGTCATGCCGGACCGGATCGAAACCGGGACATATGCCATTGCGGCGGTCATTACCGGCGGAAGGCTGGAACTTACAAATACCGAAGCAGGCCTTATCCGTTCCGTTCTGGATATTCTGATTGAAGCAGGGGCCGAGATTGTCATAACCACCGACGGCCTGATTGTTTCAAGAACCGGACCCGGGGTTCGGGGCGTTGATATCATGACCATGCCCTACCCCGGATACCCGACCGACATGCAGGCGCAAATGATGGCCCTGATGACGATTTGCGACGGCGCCGCAATGATCACCGAAACGATTTTCGAAAACAGGTTCATGCATGTCCCGGAACTGGCACGTCTCGGCGCCAATATTACCGTACACGGTCATTCTGCCCTTGTACGCGGCGTTAACAGGCTGGTGGGGGCCCAGGTGATGGCTACCGACTTAAGGGCCTCAGTCTCTCTGGTACTTGCGGGCTTGGCAGCGGAGGGAGAAACAGTTATCAATCGGGTCTACCATCTTGATCGCGGATACGAGCGACTGGAAGAGAAGCTGGCGGCCTGTGGTGCAGATATCGAGCGCATAATGGCCGTCTGACTGCTAACTGTGAAATCAGGATATGATATATGCCCAAGGCTTTAAAACTCTATGCCACTGAAGTTGACGATATGGATATCCTTTCTGCGGCGGTAGAGAGACTGATAACCAGTCCCGGAGAAATGAGTTTCCTGAAAGGCAGCAGGGCGTTCCTGCTTGTCGGTTCCCGTTTCAAATGGGAGGATACCAACACCGAGCCTGATACAGCCGCAAACTGGCATCGTATTCGCTCAGGGATTTATATTGGCGACGTCCTGAACGTGAGAACCAGGGGGATATCACAGGAAACGCCGACCGAAGCCCTTGAACTGCTTAATCTCTCGACACAGAGGGGAACGGACGCGGCCGCTGAAATATGCCTGAATTTCGCAGGCGGCGGTACGATCTGTCTTGACACAGAATGTATAAATGTGACCCTGACAGATACTGGTGAGGCTTGGCACACAGAGCATAAGCCGGTTCATGCAGATGACGCCGGGTCGAAATAAATAGCAGTCATGCCGGAGCAATGATTTCCGGATCAAGGTAGCGGGAAAAATGGAGCAGCAGTGTGTCTTCGAGTGAAGAGTTGGTTATCGCCTTGCCGAAAGGGCGTATCTTAAAAGAAGTTATGCCAATGATCCGGGCGGTGGGCATTGAGCCCGAAGCCGCGTTTGACAATCCGGAAAGCCGCTTGCTGCAATTTCGGACGAACCATCCGCATGTCTCCATTATCCGTGTCCGCTCTTTCGATGTTGCGACCTTTGTGGCCTTTGGGGCCGCCCAGCTGGGGGTTGCCGGAAACGACGTCCTTCTGGAATTTGACTATCCTGAAATATATGCGCCCGTCGATCTCAATATCGGTCATTGCCATATTGCCGTGGCCCAGCCTAACAATCTGGAAGACGACAGGGACCCCAGTCGTTGGAGTCATGTCCGGATTGCGACAAAATATCCGAACCTCACTCACAAATTTTTTGCGGCCGCGGGTATTCAGGCAGAGTGCATCAAGCTTTCGGGCGCCATGGAACTCGCTCCGGGGCTCGGTTTATGCCGCCGGATTGTCGATCTTGTCTCCTCCGGGGCGACGTTGAAAGCCAACGGTCTGGTCGAGGTTGAGAAAATCCTCGATATCACCTCGCGCCTTGTTGTCAATCGGGCGGCGTTGAAAACACGGTCAGTTGAGCTGAATGGCTGGATCGAGAAATTCCGCGAGGTCGTCAATGGCGCTTAAGCTCACCAGCACGCAGAAGGATTTCGAAGCACAATTTGTAGCCTTGTTGAGCCGAAATCAGGAAGCTGATGGCGATGTCAATGCCATCACATCTGGAATACTGGCGGATGTGCGGGTTCGCAAAGACGCCGCAGTGCTGGAATATACCAACAAATTTGACCGCGTTTCCCTGACCAATGCCGCGGCGCTTCGCGTTACCGCCGCCGAGATTAAAACGGCGAAAAGCGCCTGTGACGGGCCGACGCTTGAGGCCCTTAAAGTCGCCGCACAGCGCATCGAGGCCTACCACCGCAAACAATTGCCCGAGGACCTATCCTACACCGATGAAGACGGGGTTGAACTTGGGTATCGTTGGACCGCCATCGATAATATCGGGCTCTATGTTCCCGGCGGACTTGCGACCTATCCCTCCTCAGTGTTGATGAACGCGATCCCGGCAAAGGTCGCCGGGGCCTCTCGCCTTGTTATGGTTGTGCCCATGCCCGACGGGGTGATCAACCCTCTGGTTCTCGCCGCCGCCGATCTTTGCGGCGTTCACGAAATCTATCGGATTGGGGGCGCACAGGCCATCGGGGCTCTCGCCTATGGGACCGAAACGATTGCGCCCGTGGATAAAATCGTCGGCCCCGGCAATGCGTATGTGGCCAGCGCTAAAAAACATGTTTTTGGCACCGTCGGGATTGATATGATTGCCGGGCCATCGGAAATCCTTGTTGTTGCAGATAGCAAGAACGATCCCGCTTGGATCGCCGCCGATCTTTTAAGCCAGGCTGAGCATGACCCGGTCGCCCAGAGTATCCTGATTACTGATAATGCGGATTTTGCCCGGGAGGTAGAGCGCGCCGTCGAACGGCACCTGGAAACGCTTGACCGCAAGGCAATCGCCGCCGCCAGTTGGCGTGACTACGGGGCAATCATACTTGTGCAAAGCCTCGACGAAGCGCCCGCATTAGTCGACAGGATCGCGCCCGAGCACCTTGAACTTTGTACCGATGACCCGGATTCTCTTGCCGCCCGTATTCGCCATGCAGGCGCCATTTTTCTCGGCCGCTACAGCCCGGAAGCAATGGGGGATTATGTCGTCGGGCCAAATCACGTTTTGCCCACCTCACGAACGGCCAGATTTTCATCCGGGTTATCAACACTCGATTTCCTAAAACGGACATCGATGATGCGACTGGACGCACAAAGCCTCGGGAAATTAGGGCCCGCCGCACGAACACTCGCAGAGGCAGAGGGGCTCGGGGCACATGCCCTGTCGGTTTCAATCCGATTGAACACGCCGGATTAACTCAGAGGAAAAAGCAAACGCCATGTCGGAAAACCAACATATCATAAAGATTGATCTTGATGAAAGAACGGTTATTCGGCGAAACGCAGACATTGAGCATGAGCGTAAAGTGGCCATTTTTGATATTCTTGAAGAGAACACGTTCGTCGTCACCGGATTTGAGACCGACGGCCCCTACTCCCTTCATCTCTGCATCGAAGACAATCGATTGATTTTTGATGTACGAACAGCGGATGACAGCACAGAACTCGTTCGCATTCCCCTGCCCGTGATTTCGTTCCGCCGTATTATCAAGGACTATTTTCAAGTCTGCGAGAGTTATTTTGACGCCATCAAGACCGCTTCCCCCTCAAAGATAGAGGCGATAGACATGGGACGCAGGGGGCTTCACAATGAGGGGTCGGAACTTCTTAAGGAACGCCTGGCCGAAAAAGCAGTCACGGATTCTAACACGGCCCGACGCCTTTTTACCCTTATGTGTGTTCTTCATATTCGAGGGTAGGATTAAAGATGCTCCTTATGCCCCATACTGCGCCAAAGAGACCGGGCCTCGTTGATTTATGAGCAAGCCTCCCTTTACGGATGAATTGCCCGGCAGTGTGCTGTTTGCCTGTACCCACAACAGCATCCGCTCGGCAATGGCCGAAACAATCATGAAAAGCCTGTATGGACATACCGTTTACGTTGACAGTGTCGGCGTGCTCGCCAAATCAATTGATGGGTTCGCAATCGAGGTGCTCGACGAAATCGGGCTTGATGCAACCAAACATATCGCAAAGAGTTTTGACGATCTGGAAGACAGCTCCTTTGATCTGATAATTTCCTTGTCGCCGGAGGCTCATCACAAAGCCCAGGAGATTACGCGGACAACTGCCGGCGAAACGGAATTCTGGAACATGATCGATCCGTCTCTCACCGAGGGGAACCGGGAAATGAAATTAAACGAATACAGGCATGTGCGGGATGACCTCTATGAAAAGATAAAGGGCCGCTTCAGGATCGCTCCAGCACCGGAAGTGTGAGCGTCACAGGATATTTCTGATAAAATCAGGCAGGTTTTTGCGGGTTTTAATGTTTCTTCACCGCAAAACGAAGGAAAAGCTTGCATTAAAGACCACGGCGACCTTATTTTGCAGCGATTAAAAATTTTGGAATAGGTATTTATGGCTAAAGAAGAACTATTGGAGTTTGATGGGACGGTCACGGAATTGCTGCCGAATGCAATGTTTCGCGTCGTTCTTGAAAATGATCATGAAGTACTTGCCCATACAGCAGGTAAAATGCGGAAACATCGTATCAGGGTGTTGGCGGGCGACAAGGTCACCGTCGAAATGACACCGTACGACCTCACCAAAGGACGGATTACGTTCCGCTACAAGTAAGGCCTCCGCTGATGGGTGACCGTACAGACGACCCGGCGGCGAAAACGCCACCCGCCGTATCTGCGGGTAAATTGACGGCACCGATATCGAAACCCGTGACCCTCGTCCTTGCCTCCGCCTCCCCCAGACGACTGGCTCTTCTCAAGCAACTGGGCATTACACCCGATATAATCGATCCGGCCGACATCGACGAGATGACGTTATCCGGCGAACGGCCACGTGATCTCGCCTTTCGCCTTGCAACAGAAAAGGCCGCCGCCGTGTCGGGCCGGCATGCCGGCGCGTTTATTCTTTCGGCGGATACTGTTGTTGCAGTGGGTCGGCGAGCGCTCGGCAAGGCACGCGACGAGAGAGAAGCCCGCAAATTCCTGTCCTTGCTGTCGGGCCGACGGCACAGGGTGCATACCGGCGTCACCCTGATCACACCAGATAAAAAAGTAATCTCCCGTGTCGTCTCAACCGCCGTTATTTTCAAACCCCTAAACGAAGCGGAAATACGAGGCTACCTCCAGACGGAAGAATGGCGCGATAAGGCGGGCGGATATGCTATCCAGGGACGTGCCGCCGCGTTCATCCGCGATATTCAGGGGTCTTACAGTAACGTCGTTGGCCTGCCTCTGTTTGATATAGGCAACCTTCTCGGGGGCAACGGCTTCAATCTATGGCTACAGGCGGATTAATGACGCGAACCCTGCTGATTGACGAAGCGTTATTTGAAACCCGTGCGGCCTTGATGCAAAACGAGACATTGATCGAGGTTTATATCGAACGGCATGACGATATCTCTTCCGTTGGCGAGTTTTATGTCGGACGCATCAGCAAATTAATGCCCAGTCTTGACGGTGCCTTTGTTGATCTTGGATCCGCGGGAAGCGGCTTCATCGTGAGTCGTGATATCGCAAGAGACGGAAAAAAAATAAGCAATCTGGTGCATGAAGGTGAAAAGCGGCTCTTTCAGGTAACGAAGGATCGCCTCGGAGAAAAACCCGTCCAACTCAGTTGCCGTTACCGCCTGGATAGCCCAAATTTTATTTTCCGGCCCATGGCTACAGGCCTGACTTTTTCAAAGAATATTCAGAGTAGCGATCTCCGCGACCAAATTACGTTGCTTGCCGGGACCCTTTTAGAACAGGGAAGCGTGACAGTGCGAACCTCTGCCAATGCCGCCTCCACAGATAATTTCAAGGCAGAACTCCAATATCTTGCGGACGAGTGGTCGAGAATACAGAATGAGCCAATCCAGAGCAGCAAGCCGCGCCGCCTTGGACCGGCGCAAACACCTCTTCTGCATATCCTGCACTCTTGCCTTACTTCCAATCTCAACATAATTGTCAATCGCTCCCGCGCCTTGAATGAGGCGAAAAAACATATTCAGCGTCTGTTTCCCTCCTCCCTCGCGAACCTGACACTTTGGGATAAGCGGGAGTCATTGTTTGAGGCATTCGGGGCGGAAGAACAGCTTGAGCAAGCGCTTCAGAAACATGTCCCTCTCCCGTCCGGCGCCAATATTGTGCTTGAGCGCACGGAAGCAATGATCGTCATCGATGTTAATTCATCCTCCTATACCTCAGCGACAGAGCCCGCGGCCTCGGCCCTCAGCACCAATCTGGAGGCCGCCCGGGAAATCGCCCGCCAGATCCGGCTTCGCAACTATGGGGGAATAATCATCATCGACTTTGTCCAGACGCAAGGCAGAGGCGATGTTGCAAAGATAACCCAGGAACTCCAGAATGCTTTTCAGGATGATCCCGTTCATACCCGGCTCATCGGGATGACCGAGCTTGGCCTGATGCAGGTGGTGCGAACCCGCACCCGAAAAGCCATCGCCGATATATTGCTTGATGACTGTCGTCTCTGTAATGGCGAGGGTACTATCGAGCAGACAACAACGCTGCTTTCCAAACTCCTTCGTGCCGTTGACAATGCTGCCGGTCACGCGCGAAAAGGCCATATCGATATTTATGCCGGAAGCGAATTGACCACGGAACTAAACCTTCACAAACAGACAATGGAGTCCTATCTGGGAATTAAGCTGAACATAATCCTCGATCCGCAAATGACATTTGGTGAATATACACTAGGGTAATGATTTAAATGACCACTCCTGAAACATCCGCGAAACCCTGCCCTCAATGCGGCAAGCCCGCCGTCACTGAATTTCGGCCGTTCTGCTCGGCCCGTTGTAAAAAAGTCGATCTTGGGAAATGGTTTAATGAAAGCTATGTCATTCCAGGCGACGAAAATGTGCCCGCCAATGATGAAAATGACGATTAAGAAAAAGCGAGGACCGGGCAACGCGGAAAGGCCGCAAGCTGAGGTGAAGTTTTTCGCAGTTTTTGAGTCAACTCCTATGGACAGCCTTGCTTATTTCTTTTATAAACCTGCTTCTTCTTCGCTCACGCATATTCACGTGAATTGACAATGCGCCCAGGTAGCTCAGTTGGTAGAGCAGCGGACTGAAAATCCGCGTGTCGGTGGTTCGAATCCGCCCCTGGGCACCATTTTTCTTAAATCCTCAGTATGCCATTAAGGCGAATAAAGATGTTGGGAATGTCGGCGCGTCGTCATTCTGTCGGTGGTTCGAATCTGCCTCTGGGCGCCACTTCTTCAGCTCTTCAGCGTGATTTCAGTCCAAAAAGAATACTCGACATGTCGACGCTCGACCATCGGCTAATGCGTTAAGCAACTCGGCGGATTGAGGCGAAACCAATCCGCCAGTGCGTTCATCAAGATACGCTCCGGTGCGCCTTTGGATGCCGCGCTTTTGATGATTGCACGCCACGTGATATCAAGGCCGTTCTGCGTCGCGCGCACGGGCCTAAGGTTGCCAGACAGAAACTGTGGGTAAATTGCCCAATGACTGAGAATCGAAATTCCAAAGCCCGCCTTGATCAGCTCGCAGATAGCATCCACCGAGCCAATGTTGTCTTCGCGTGGTGGCATCACGTTTTCCGGTGTCCAGATGCGATCTGCTTCGTACCCGAGCTGTCGCACAAGCGAATAGGTCAGAAACGGGTCATTCACAAAATCGCGCCCCGTTAGGTAACTCTTTTGACCGAGTGCGTGGCTGGGTGGCATAACAGCAACCAGCTCATCGTCAAAAAGATCCATCGATTCAAGTTGCCCCGGGAGCACGATGTCAGGCGACATTACAAGATCAATGCTGCCTTTGGACAACAGGTCGAACGGCGCGATGGCACCTTGGGTTTCGATTTCGATACCAATCTGCGGGTTTGCCACGCGAAACCATAACAAGAAATCTGGCAGCCAGTGGAACGCATTGTACACCGCAACCGATATGCGTAAGACGTGCTGTATGCCTTCAGATGATGCAATGGCGACCCGTTCGGACTGATAAAGATCCTTCATCACGCGTTCCGCAGTATGTGTCAGAATAAGTGCCGCCGCTGTCGGCCGGGCAATGCGTCCTCGCTTTTCAAAAAGGACAACACCCAGACGCCGTTCTGCTTCGCGTATGCGGTGGGTCAGCGCGGAAGGTGTTATCAGAAGCGTTCTGGCAGCATCGCCCATGGTGTCGCACCGATCAATCGCAACGAACATTTCCATATGGCGGAAGGACAGGTGGCGTGCTTCCATTGAATTTCTTTCAAGTAAACATGGAATACATAGAAATATATTAAACAAAAAGTCAAGGTATACTGGCCCTCCCAATCCCGGACAGAGGCGTTACCGCAATAACCCTGCGTTTGAAACGCCCACCGAGACTGTGTGAAAAAGGAAGTACAAGATGGAATTGAATATTAAGAACCGGCCAATGGCAAGTGCGCCGCTCTCCGCGTGCCTGTCGCTGATTGATCTGGAGCGATACCCTATCCATAACCCAAGCAGCCCAGTGTTGTTGGAAGTTATCGCCAAGGCACGCATCGAACTAGCCGACAGCGGGTGTGTACGCCTTCCCGGGTTTATTCTTCCCGAAGCGCATAGCGCTTTAGCGGCTGAAACGACAGCTCTCGCCCCATTGGCGCTGTTCAGCAGTGACGAATATACGCCATACGGCACCGGACCAGATGACAGTTTTTCCGAGCAGCACCCCATGCGCCGCGCCCATAGAACGACAAGTGGCCACGTTACCCGCGATCTTATTCCGGCGCAAACATCCATTCAGCAAATCTATGCAAATAGGGCATTGAAGGCCCTCATTGCCGCTTGCCTTGAGGCCGGCGATATCCATCCGTTCGCGGATCCCATGCGCGGACTGATTATCAACACGATGGACGTTGACAACGTGCTGGAATGGCATTATGACGCCAATGAATTCGTCGTCAGCCTTATGACTCGCTGTGCCGATCAGGGGGGTACACTTGAGTATTGCCCCAATCTGCGGGCACCGGGGAACGAGAATTTTGACGCGGTCCGTTCGGTTCTCGATGGTGAGAAGGACCATGTTCATAGCCTCGACCTGCAGGTCGGTGATTTACAGATATTCAAAGGTCGCTACTCATTGCACCGGGTCAACCGGATCGAGAATGGAACCCGCCATACCGTTATTTTTGGATATGCCCGCCAGCCCGGATTTATCGGAAGCGTCGCCAGCACGATGAAAGTCTACGGTCGCGTGATGCCCGAGCATATCGCAGCCGAGAATGATCGTAATAGCGATGGACTTGCAGGTTGAAACAGGCAAATAGGAGCAGACCTGTGGCGACACAAACCGTTTTGGGGAAAGATCCCGATTGGCATAACCGACTGGAACTGGGAAGGCTTGCGCGATTGAAAGAAAAGCTGCTGGAATTCAATTGCGCGGCTGGGCTTTTCTACGACCCAATCAACATTCGTTACGCCACCGGGACTAGCAACATGCAGGTGTATTCTCTGCACAACCCTTGCCGCTATGTCTTTGTAGCGGCCGAGGGGGCTACGATCTTGTTTGAGTTCAGCGGCTGCGAATTCCTTTCTGACGACCGATCCGCCGTAGATGAAGTTCGTGTTGCAAATGCGTGGTATCACTTTGCCGCGGGCCCGCGCGTGGCGGAGTTCGCGAAAGCATGGTGCGGCGAAATTGTCGATCTAATGAACACATATGGCGGTGATAATCGCCGTCTTGCCATCGACAGGATGGATCCAGTTGGCACCCATCTTCTTGAAGATAACGGTATCCAGATCGTCGACGGGTTCGAAGTTGCGCACTTGGCACGCATCATTAAAACGCCTGAAGAAATTGATGCCGTTCGCCAATCTGTTAATGTTTGTCAGGTTGCCTTAAGAAAAATGATTGCCGAAACAAAGCCGGGGATGACTGAAAACGGGATCTGGTCGATCCTGCACCAGACGAATATTGAACTGGGCGGTGAATGGGTTGAAACGCGCTTGCTGTCATCTGGCCCACGCACCAACCCATGGTATCAAGAAGCAAGCGAGCGACAGGTCGAACTGGGTGACATCGTCTGCATTGATTCAGATATGATTGGCCCACATGGCTACGGTGCAGATATTTCCCGCAGCTGGACCGTAGGTGACGGCAAACCAAAAGATGATCAGCGCAGGCTTTATTCCTTGGCCTACGAACAAGTGCAGCGCAATGTTGAGCTTTTCGTACCAGGGCGCAGCTTTTTCGAGCTGGCTGACCTTGCCCATCGGATGCCGGAGAAATACAAAGCCTTTGAGCTGCCCGCGATTGCCCATGGCAGCGGTCTTTGCAATGAATTCCCGTTGTTGATCCATTCGGACAAAATCCAAGCCAAAGGACATGATGGTATTCTGGAGCCGGGGATGGTGATTTGTGTCGAAAGCTATGCAGGTGCCCCCGGTGGCGCCGAAGGTATTAAGTTGGAGCAACAGATTCTGATTACAAATGAGGGGCTAGAGCTGCTGTCTGATATGGAGTTTGAGGAACCGCTACTGGCCTAGGATCTGGTAAGTTCACCCGGCTGCGCATAGCAATATGCAGGCGCGGCACTTGTGAAAAGGGAATACACCTATTGCATCCCCTGTGATTGCACATACTAACGGAAAACGTTGGACATGCGGCCAATCAGAACGTCATGGACGCAATGTGGCGATTTGAGCTGGAACACTAGGCCAAGAGCCTGGTCGCAAGCCGTTTACACGAGGGCATAGAGTGACCAAAAACGGCTGTTTATGGCACTTTTCAGACTTCGGCGCCTATTGTAGCATCCAGTAGTTTGGGCTTAGAGCCAACATTAAACATCTTCCCTCAATATCTCCTTCGGGCGCAAGGCAAACTCTGCAATACTACGGCTACAGTTTCTACAATCATACAGCATGCTGACGTGCTATCAGGTTGTCGGTGGTTCGAATCCGCCCCTGGGCACCATTTCCTTCCCAGTCCACCAAGACAGCGTATCCAGCCATTGTTCTATTGTTTCAAGATGGAATACCCTTACGCTTGTCAATTGATCTGCTAATATTCTCTGTCTTTAGTATCTGCAAAATCAAAGCAAGAATGGCTCAGGGTTCAACACGCAACCTCCATTCACCTTCCCGGAAATCTTCGCATACATTGCCCGCTTATAGTCTTCCAAAGGATAGCTGTGAGAAACAACGGGTGTGAGCAGGCCATCACTTGCCCATTTAAAGACGCTTTCCAAACGAGGAATACGTATTGAGGGGTCACGGTCGGAATGAATGATCATGGGCGATCCCATCACAAACAGGCCCTTCATCTGCATGATATTTGTCGGAAGACGATCAGCATTATCTGATCCGCGTTTTCCGCCTCCTTTTGCGACTTTCGTATTTTGAGCCCAACCGATGATGACCATCCTGCCGCCAAAGCCAAGCGAGCGCATTGCTTCTTGCGAAACGTCACCGCCGACCGTATCGAACACGACCTCAACCCCGCGTCCATCGGTCAATGCTTTGACTTCGTCACGGAATCTGGGTATCCCCTCTTCCCTGGGGCGAGGAGACGTATTGATGACATGATCTGCCCCAAATTTCTTCACCTGTTCCAGTTTTTTATCCGACCGACCTGTCGCAATCACATTTGCACCGAGTAACTTGGCGACCTGTATAGCGGCCATTCCGGCTGCTCCAGATGCCCCGGTTATCAGGACTGTTTCTCCTTCCCGCAATTGTGCACGGTTGATAAAAGCGTAATAGGGGGTTTCGTAATTGAGGAGCAGATTACATCCTTCATCAAAGGATAGGCAATCCGGCAACTTATGGACACCCTGTTCCGGTGCGACGGCAAAAGTCTGCCAGCCGCCGTCACCCTGATAGGCGCCGTTGCTACGAGGTCCTGTAACAAGAAAATCGCTCAAAACCCTGTCACCGACTGCGAGTTTACTCCCGTCTACATCACTTCCCGTCGCAAGCACCACACCGGAATATTCCATACCTAGAACACATGGCAACGGCGGCATTTTCTGGTATTGCCCACTCAGCATCAACAAATCGACAAACGAAACCGACGCACTACGGATACCGATAAGCACTTCGTGGGGTTGTAGTTTCCCGACTTCAGGGGCTGGTGACGCTTCCAAGGCCAGAATGTTTTCAATCGCGTCTTCTCTGTCTTGACCAAATTTATTGAGGACTAACTTTTTCCCTTGATGCATTACCGGCATTTCCTTTTTTATTTTTCGCCCACAGCTTCACATTACGCGGTCGTTTAGAAATAATGTAGGAAAATCATTGTGTTTACTGGCAGATTGAGAGACCGCCATTCACTCAGTACGCAATCCGCGTATCGGTGGTTCGAATCCGCCTCTGGGCACCATTTTTCCATAGGCATCATGATTGATCGGCAAACTGAATCCTGCGCCGCTTGTGTTTGTTGCGCAAAGAACTGGCCATTGCGCTGAAAGCAGACGACTTGCTTGGATGGTCAATGGTCTGCTGATGAAGCAAAGCGTACGAACTGAGTCTATGGATCATTGTCGAAAACTTTGTTAAGGTTGAAATTGTCTTGCCTTCACGACTTTCTCAATGACGAAAGAGTGCTCGTTATGAATGACACATCGACGCACGCCAGCTTCACCGGCTCTATCCCTGAAAACTACAACACTTATCTCGGGCCATTGTTGTTTGAGTTCTCAGGAGCTGACTTAGCACGTCGTATCAATACGACTGTCAGCCATCCGGCTAAAGTGCTCGAAGTCGCATGTGGCACGGGCATCTCTACACGCCACTTGGCCGAGGTATTGCCGATAGGTACGGAGATACTCGCCACAGACCTTAACGAAGCAATGCTGAACCACGCTTCGTCCGTCAACGCCAATCTGCCAGGCGTGACATACTCTCAAGCAAATGCGCTGGACCTGCCATTCGATGATGCCAGCTTTGATGCCGTTGTTTGCTCCTTTGGGATTATGTTTTTCCCAGACAAATCACTTGGTATGAAGGAAATGACACGCGTCCTAAAGCCCGGTGGTGTCTTGGCACTAAATGTTTGGGATGCTTTTGACCAAAACCTATCGGTCGGCGTCGTTGACCGTGTCATAAAACGGTTCTTTGAGAGCAATCCCCCTCGGTTTCTGGAGATTCCATTTGGCACCGTCGATGAAGAAAGTGGGCGTGGTTTGTTCCATGACGCAGGCTATGATGCAGTTGATGTAGCACATGTGTCGGAAGTGTTAGAGGTCAAAGACTATAGCCTTCCCGCACGCGGTTTAATTACAGGAAATCCGACCATCATAGAAGTTGAACAGCGAGCCGCTGTTGGAGTTGAGGAAATCATCGCTGCCGCTGAGAAAGCTCTGGCGGACGAATTTGGACCAACACCAGCAAAGTTATCATTTCAAGCTATCGTCTTTCTTGCTAAGAAACCCGAAAACTAGAATGTCTCCATATGGCACCTAGCGGATTTCATATCTGAGGCCATAAGACCCTCCTTCACCTAGCATGCCGACGCGCTATCTGACTGTCGATGGTTTGTTACGGCCCTTGGGCACCACTTTTTCCAATAGCATCAAAATTGAACGGCAAACTGAAAGCGGCGCCGCTTGTGTTTGTTGCACAAAGAACTGGCTATCACAATAGCAGCGGATTTGCCTAGACAATTGAATGGTCTGATGGTGACCCAGTGCAGTCATAGACTATTTCTCACCAGATGGCTTCCAACAACGCCGCATTCTTTCGCCCAACTAAACCTTGAACTTCTCGATGGGATAATTCCGGATGGATGCGACGGGCTTCTTTCAGGGCTGACGCGGCCTCTGACTGTCGTTCGGCACGCATCAGAAGAGCGGCCAAAATCACTCTGGAGTTTTGGGAACTGCTGTCAACGCGACAAGCATTTCGTGCTTCTTCGATACCATTTTCCAATTTGCCATGGCGGCTTAACGCCAATGCAAATATGCCACGCCAAAATGCTTGCCTACTATCGCGCGGTGACAACTCTAAACCATGACGAATGAACTCTACTGCATTCCCAATCTTACCGGAGGCAAAAAACGAAGAGCCCAAAGCGACCATTGCCTGGGCATTGCTTGGGTCCAGATCAAGCGCCTGTTCCAATATTTCGATGCCGCGGTTGGGAAACCCAAGATCTGTCAGGGCACAACCTGCATAGCCAAGTACTTCTGAGTTACCGTTGTCCAACGCCAGCGCCCTATCGGCGGCGGCTAAGGCTTCGTCTGGTTCGCTGACATAGCCAACAAGATGTCCGAGCGCCAATAATAGAGACAGGCCCGCGTAAGCTGGCGCGAACTGTTCATCCAGTGCGATTGAACGACGATAAAGTTCAGCTGCTGCCGTAAAGGTTTCTTTGCGCCAACCTTTTACCGCAAGCAACCCGGATGCCTTTTGATAATAGGTCCACGCATTGAAGTCCGAAAGTGGCCGGCGCTGTATTCGCTCAAATTCCATGCGGGTCAATTCCGGCAACAGATTGGACACGATGGCAGAGATAATCTCGTCCTGCAATTCGTAGATCGTATCTGACGGATGATCAAAATGCTTGGACCAAATATGTTGCCCGGTTTCTGTATCTATCAACTGGGCGGTAACCCGGAACAGCTTCCCAACCGGTCTTAGACTGCCTGCGATGGCGTATCGTACATTCAACGCACGACCAACTTCGCTTATATCCAGATCTTCTCCTTTGAACGAAAAGGAGGAGTTTCGTGCGACGACAAAAAAGTCGGGAACACGGGCCAGCAATGTCGTTAAGTCTTCGCTCAATCCATCCGCTAAATATTCATGTTCTGGATCGGCTGACATACAGTTCAACGGCAAGACTGCGATGGAAGGCTTATCGGAAAGAGCTGGAGCAACTTGTTGTGCCGCCGTTAGTTCACTTCCCACCGGCCAGTTCCAGACCGCAACAGGTCGGGCGATGTTTTTCAATTCATGCTGTTTGCCACCGCCAAATTTCGCGGCCGCCCTACCGTCCAAGCTGTGGTGCGCGGTGTCGGAGATCAGCACCTGCCCAGGTTTGGCCAGAGCCTCCAATCGGGCCGCGACATTGATCCCGTCGCCATAGACATCGTCGTCCTGAAACATAACATCGCCGCTGTGGATACCGACGCGCATACGTATGATCTCGTGCTTGGCTAGGCTTTCCTGCACCTCGATGGCAGATGCCACTGCGTCATAAACGTTTGGGTATTCAACAATCCAGCCATCACCCATACGCTTGATGACGTTGCCGCCATGGCTGGCGACCACCGGCTCAAAAAGATCATGGCGCAGTTCGCCTAAGGCAGCAAGCATACGTGCTTCATCCTCGCCCATAAGACGGGAGTAATCGACCACATCAGCGATCAATATGGCGGCTAGCCTGCGTTCCATAATGACAGTTCTCCCTTTGGAAGAATACTATCTGAACTATTGAGAAATACTAGAAGAGATGACGGTGGCTTTTGGCTATTAGCAGGCTTCAGCTATCGGTGATCCCACATATCACATCCACACAGCATGCCGACGCGTCGTCATTCTGTCGGTGGTTCGTTACTGCCCCTGGGCACCATTTTTCGAGGGTCCGTTTCGGGCACATAGGTTACGTTTTATATCGGAGACATAGGTAACACTTTTGGCCCGAATGGGTTTTGAAGCGGCTCCATCCAGCCTGCTTGCCCATCTTCACTCCTTAACGGCTACGATGAACCAAAAATCCTCTCTTATGCAAATTCAATATTCTGTCCCATGAATGCTGACGGGGAACACCGGTACCGCAGAAATGCACCTGCATACTAGATAAAACACTCACTGATACCCATCTATCAAATATCCCTTGGTTTACGGAGAATGATAATGACTGATTATCGTAAAACTTCCGAAGCGGTTTCAAAATTAACGCAGGAGCAATACCGTGTAACACAAGAAAGTGGCACTGAACTTCCGGGAACGGGGGTGCTTTTGGATAACAAGGAGCCAGGCATCTATGTCGATGTTGTGTCAGGCGAACCTTTATTCGCATCATCAGACAAGTTTGACTCCGGATGCGGATGGCCGAGCTTCACAAAGCCTATCAAGAAGACATATATAAACGAACTCCGCGATACCAGCCATGGCGCCGAACGAACCGAAGTGCGATCCACTCATGGCGACAGTCATCTCGGGCATGTCTTTACCGACGGTCCTCTTGACCGCGGAGGGTTACGCTATTGTATTAATTCAGCCTCGCTACGCTTCATCCACCGTGATGAAATGCAGACTGAGGGCTACAAGGAATATATTGATCAGGTGGAGGAGGTCGCATGACACAAGAACGTGCAGTATTGGCCGGAGGCTGTTTCTGGGGTATGCAGGATCTTATCCGGAAGCGTCCGGGCATCATTTCTACTCGCGTCGGATACACCGGCGGGGAAGTACGGAATGCGACGTATCGCAATCACGGCAATCACGCTGAAGCCATTGAGATCGTGTATGATCCTGACAAAGTCAGTTATCGGGATCTCCTGGAGTTCTTTTTTCAGATTCATGATCCGACGACAGCAAACCGGCAAGGTGGCGACATTGGTGTCAGCTATCGCTCCGCCATCTTCTACACGAGCGATGATCAGCGAAAAGTGGCAGAAGATACAATTACCGATGTTGAAGCTTCGGGCCTGTGGCCTGGAAAGGTGATGACAGAGGTAGAATCTGTGGGAGACTTTTGGGAAGCGGAGCCAGAGCATCAGGATTATCTCGAGCGAATTCCGAAAGGCTATACCTGCCATTTTGTTCGGTCCGGCTGGAAATTGCCGCATCGAACTGGCGCTAAAATTACGGTTTGACCTAAATCGACTTTAAGCGAAGTTGGTAACAGCCATGGGAAAATACGCCCCTGGGCACCATTTCTTCAAGTATTTTCAAAGCAGGCCAGGACAGTAAAAGATACTGTCCCTAACGCCCCATCCAACCGCCATCCACCGTTACAATTGATCCGTTTAAGTAATCCGACGCCGGCGAAGCGAGAAAGACCACTGTACCTGCAATATCCTCAACCTCACCCCATCGGTTGGCCGGGATACGCCCGAGGATCGCTTTATAGCGCTCAGGATCATCCTGCAACTCCTGAGTAACATCGGTTCGAATATACCCCGGCGCAATTGCATTCACATTGACGCCCTTACTGGCCCATTCGTTTGATAATGCCATCGTCAGCTGCCCGATCGCGCCCTTACTTGCAGCGTAACCTGGAACATTCAAGCCACCCTGGAATGTCAGGACCGAGGCGGTGAAGATGATTTTTCCCGATCCACGTTCCACCATTTCCTTGCCAAATTCCCGCGAAAGCACAAACGGAGCATTCAGATTAATTTCAATCACCTCATCCCAAATTTCATCCCGATGGTCGACGGCAGGCGCTCGCCTGACTGTTCCGGCATTATTAACCAATATATCAATTCGCGGATTGTCAGATTTCGCTCGGCCAATAAATCCATACAGCGCATTTCGATTACTAAAATCGCAGGCATATCCTTTGAATTTTCGACCTGTTGCTTGAACTGCTTGCTCTACCGCACTTCCGTACTCTTCCAGCGACGAACTCACACAGATAATATCAGCCCCGGCCTCTGCCAGTGCAACAGCCATGGCCTTGCCAATCCCGCGACTGGACCCTGTCACCAACGCTGTTTTACCATCAAGTTTGAACTTTTCCAGAATGCCCATATATGAAATCTCCTTGCAGCCATATTTCAAGTCTTATCGCTTCCGATAAATATTTAGCCGATCGACTCATCAATCGATCACAGTAGTCAATCTACGACAAAATTAAACCATGTTTTATGCAAGTACCTCTGTCACTCGGCAAAGACGTTATCGATCTTTGAAAATAGGCGCGAAACCAACAGCAATAAACATTTCGAGCGCAAAAGAGAGTATTCATCACGTTGGTGTCCTGCTGACGTGCTATCAGTCTGTCGGTGGTTCGTTGCCGCCTCTGGGCACCCCTTTTTCATTATTCTTACTAAGATTTCATGATAGCTTACTGGCCTAGAAGTCGGGATCATCGTTATCCGAAGTTGAAGCTTCACGATAGAGGTTTGTTGCTTCCGGTGACAGGTTGGCTGTAAGTGCAACAGCCGTGATTTGATTTTGGGCGCGAGATTGACCGCTCCAAAGCCGAAAAAGCGCTGTTACAACCGTTAATGCTGAAATCGTAGCGAGCAAATAGAAAAGCCCTTCGGGCCCATATTGCGAGATAGCAAAGGCCCCAAGTGTCGGGCCAAAGGTCATGCCAACGGCCAGAACTAATACTAGGGTACTGCTGGCGGTAACTACCTGCCCGGGTTTTAGATGATCGTTCATATGCGCCATACAGATGGAATAGAGCGGCAAGGTGAGGCCGCCGAGTATAGTGACCATCGCGTAGAGTAGTAGGTAGTTCTCTGATGGATTGTCCAGCATTGCGAGGAAGAAACACACCGGGATTGCGAGGCCCGGGGCACCGACGATGACTAAACGTCTGTCTATTCGGTCAGATAGCTTAGCCAGTGGGAACTGAAATAATACACCACCCAAAGTAATAAATCCGATCAGACCACCAATGGCGCCACTGGATAGTCCAATGGCGCTACCGTAAATGGCGAGAGCGACGTAGAGCGCTGTTTGCGAGATGCCATTGAGAAAGCTTCCGGTCAAGCCCATTGGAGACAGCCGGAACAGCTCCAATAGCGAAATTCGTTCAGGTAATTCATAGGGCGGGGTCGCGCTGGCGGAAATCAGCATGGGAACGAGTGAAAATGAGATCAGAATTGAGACGACGATAAAAAGCAGAATACCTTCTGGGGTGGAGAGGTTGAGCAGCATTTGCCCAATCATTACGCCACCAGTTTGAATGACGAAGTAGACTGACAGTAAACTAGCACGGCTTTCGTTGTTTGTGCTGCCGTTCAGCCAGCTTTCGGCGACGATATACAGGCCTGAAAAGCAGAAGCCTGTCAGCAAGCGTAATCCCCCCCAACTCCAGGGGTCAAAAGTGACGAGATGGACGAGCGCCACACCGCTGCATATTGAGGCTAGAGCCGCAAATATACGAATATGCCCAACCCGGATAATCAATTTGGGTGCGATCAGGCAGCCGAGCAAAGACCCGACAGGATAGGCAGACTGCATCAGTCCAATCGCTGACTCGCTGAAACCTAACTCCCCTGCACGCAATGTCAGTAGGGTTACCAATAATCCGTTGCTGACCATTAGAAAGATCATACCTGTGAATAGTGGCCAGGACGATCGCACTGCAGCCCACATTCTAATGCTCCCTTTATTGTAAACTTGAATTAAGGTTAGTAGAATCAATGCCGCGCAGACAGTGAATATTCATCTACAGGCTTGCTTCTGCTGTGTAGAAATTTGTCATAAGATCGTTTCAATTGTCCCGGAAATAATACACTGAACCATGCTTAGTTCCGCAAAGGCAATTCCAGACACTAGCTGACTTTACGAAGCTAACAAAACGATGATTTCAGTGACAGCATTCAGGTCATCCATGTGCTCTGCCAAGTTGTCTGACTTATGCCCGTACCCACAATGGCCGGGCCGGAGCCATGGAAAAACCAAAAAGAGAACTAATCTTGGAATTGAAATACTCTGCGAACGACAATCTATTTTCCCGTCCCACAGAAGATACTCTTGGTGGCCGTATTAAAACTGCGCGTGACGCATGTCACCTCACGGTCGCGCAACTGGCGCGGCGCATCAATGTCTTGTCAAAAACATTGCGGAGTTGGGAAAGAGACTGTTCCAAACCTCACTCCGATAACCTGCAAATGCTCGCCCATAAATTGGACGTGCTTTTGATATGGTTGCTCGGAGATGACGACACGTTTGCCAAGTCACTAATGTCTCAGTTGGGTCAAATTCAAAAGTTTTTGGTGCTCTGAAATCACTTTCGCTTTGCCACACTTTACAGACATTTTCACCCAACAAGTCGGCTTACAGCCCAAAAACGGAAGAAGTTGAATGATCCTGATTTGGCCTCAAAAGTGCTATAAGCGTTAGAAAATTGCTGATTTGGTTATAGTTTCATGTTTAGCCAAAAGCGGTTATTGGAAACGTTGTGTTTAATGAGCGGTTCATTGATCAACATCATTGATGGAGGCGCAGAACTGGGCTATCGTTTTCGACAGGCTCCAATCAGGGAGATTCTGTGAATAATTTCAAAACATATAACCGTATTGCCCGGCTCTATGATTTACTGGACCTACCTTTTGAATATGGTCGTTACCGGCCTTTGCGCCGAGTATTGTTTAGCAGATTGAGTGGCACTCTGCTCGACGCCGGGGTCGGTACGGGACGTAATTTCCCCTTCTACCCAGACGGCTCCAGGGTAACAGGCATTGATCTCAGTCCGGCAATGCTTAAGCGCGCCCGACTACGCAAGCACAAGCTTGGCACAGAGATCGATCTGGCCGAAATGAACGTTATAAAAATGGAATTTGCCGACGACAGTTTTGACGGCATCATCTCGACTTTTCTTTTTTGCGTGCTTGATGCGGACCACCAGCAGCCCGCTCTGGAAGAACTACGGCGCGTCTGCCGCCCCGATGGTACGATCCTTATTCTGGAATATGTCTTGCCGGAAAGCCCATTGCCGCGGTTCATCATGAAACTTTGGGCGCCTTGGGTGCGATTTGCCTATGGCGCAGAGTTTGACCGTCATACGGAGCAGTATCTGGAAGCCGCCGGATTGGAACTGGTGAGTAAGGAATTCCTGTATAAGGACATCATTAAATTATTGACGGTACGACCAGACGCTTCCGGGCGGCCTCGGAATTAGCCCCAAGCTAATAGTGGCCTCGTTGGTCCCGCACATTTTGTTCGGCGTATTTCTTTGGGAGCTTTACTGGGCCACGTTTATGCGGTCGGACATAAAAGAGTGAGACCACTAAGGTCCTCAAATATAGGAGCGCCACTTTTTAGGCCGCAATGGCCAATCGGCTGACGCGTTCCGACTATAACTCTAGGTCGTCAAACAGTGTTCGGCGCAATTTTTCTTGGAGAGTCATAATGAGCAGGACCAAGTTTTCCCGCTCGACGCTCGACCATCCCACCGTCACGCTGCCGTCTTTCCACAGAACGCTAACCGCGACGTCCTGGATTTCACCAATATTTTCAAGCCCACTTTCGAAAATTTCCACCGGTGTCGTGCCATACAGGCTTTCGATCTTTGCCATTTTTCGTCTCTCAATTATGCCCACACGGTCATGCGGTGGACCGTTTCAGCGCCTCGCTAACTGTTATTGGCGCCGAACGCTGGTATTAGGCCTAGGATTAGCGTTGCTCCACATTGATTTTGATCAAGTGTTCCTTGGCGTTTCCATCACAATTTGTTGAACTTGAGCGCCGTCTGCGCGACAGATAGGCAGGGGTGGCATTGCGTGGCTAAACAATTGGCTGAGGCTCATAGCGGTACTTTTGAGATCAAGAGCACAAAGAATTTGGAACCAAGTTTACTGTAATTTTCCCCACCGAACGGCTTATAGAATTATCGTCGAAAAAATCTAACCCGGAAATTGCGACTTCCAATTTGGTTCATTGACGCCCATACGGTAAATGGCTGCTTGGGGTCAAATTCGGCCCTTTTGACCAAGCCCGAATGACTTCCATTTAGCCCCTGATAACGGACATTAATGTTATTCTTTAACTAGCTGGACGTGATAAAGCCCGTAACGCTACTTCTTGAGATCACCTTTCGCGATTAGCTTCGCCAGATCCTGTGCCCCGCCCACCAGCATGCCCTTCACGAACACCATTGGCAGGGTTGGCCAGCCGGTCCACATCTTGAGCGCAAGACGGCGGCGCCACTTGCTGAAGTAGCTCCCATATTCAAGATACGTGTACTTGAGGTCGGCGGCGTCGAGCATTTTGCAGGCCTTCTTGGGATAAGGATTCTGCCGCATTCCGACCACAACGATGTCGTTGGCGGCGATGGCCGCCTTCACTTCAGCAATATCGTCTGCACCGACGTTATCGACGGCATCGCGGATGGCTAGGTGAATGAGAGAATCGTTGAGCGTATTGCGAGGCATAGGGATTCCTTACTTGATGGAGGGCTGTAGTTTGAGCTATTGCCAAAAGAGATGCCTTAACTCTTGAATTAAGCGGCGGTCAGATCAACCTCAATCATATACCAATTAAGACACTAAGTAACTTGGATCCAGCGACCTATCGATAAAAATGTTAGCGATATTCCTGAATTCCTTCCTTAAGTTCGCGCATACTGATTGCATTGGGGTGATCACCTCTTAACCGAAAAGATGTCGGTTTGTAGTCATTTGTAGACATCTGTCGTCGTTGGAAATTAGGGCCGCTATTAGTTCAAAAGCAATTTCTAACGAAGATAGCCCTAAGCAACAAAGTGGCGGAGGGTTGGTGACAATCCGCCGCATTTTTCCAATGTAATTATATCAAGGGGTTAGAGCTAAGTTACCTCCTTGCATTGATTAATCCTGTACCAGTTTTCTGTACCAGTTCAGCGGATTTGAAATTGATTGCAAATAACTCTGTTACTTTTGATATGAAATGCCATGAATGATTGACTGAGAGAACACAAAGCTCTCCCTTAGTTCACAGAACGCTGAGGCCGCATGTTTGAAACGTGTCGGAAGCCATAACTTAATACGCCATTGCCATTTCTTTTGACAGCGCCTGTTTGGCAACAAAGGGAGAGGCCATGGCACGGATCAAGGCGCTATAGTTAAGTTGGAACGTAATTTCAGCACCAATTAGGAGATGAACTCGACCAGAATCCACGATAAGATGATCGCTACTCGAACCGAGAATTTTGAACCCGAATGGCGGCACTAATGCTTCTGGATCGGTATCCATATGTCCCACGGCAAAGATGGCCTGGGAAATGCTTCCGCTATCGGGCGTTGGGATTGCTCCCCCAAAGGCGGTTTGTGCGATTTCACCCCATGGCTGCGATGGTTTGATCTTTGACTCGATCACTTCTGCGACGAGTGTTATAGCATCAGTGTAGAGCCCCTCGATCGGCTGGCGATTTAGGGGCTCGCAGCCGAGCAGAATGGCTTCGCCAAGGCGTAGGTTATTGATCCGGCCGGTATCGGCACCTCCCAGCACCCAATCAAGGTTACTCGAATTTCCGCCAGAGACAATAGAGAGAATGGGTCCGAAAGTTGCATCTATCGCATTCGCGAGTACTGATAATTCCGACATATTTGCAGCATCTGGCACAACACCGCAACGACAGGCCAGATTAGTTCCAATCCCTTTGAGGATAATGTTTGGGAAGCTAAGTGTCTGGCGCACGACATTTTCAAGATCAGCAGGCATGATGCCCTCCCGCAAATCCCCAAGCTCGACCATCAACAGCACCCCATGCGTCCGCCCCTGCGCTTGTGCGGCTTTTGAAAGTTCCGAGATGACGTCAAGTTCTGTGTTCAGGCTGGTGTCTGTATCTCTTACGATTACGGGTGCCTGGCTGATCATTGGCGAGCGGATGAGTGTTATGTCCGCATTTACCCCCGAACGGCGCATGGTCTGGATATTCTCAATACGCGAGTCTGCCAGCCCGCTTACCCCCGCCGCCAATAACTCTCTAGCAACGCTTGGCAGGCCCAGTACAGCTTTGGTCACCGCGGAAACGGAGATGCCCCGACAGCTAAGTAAATTGACCAGAAATCGAGCATTATGGTGGATTTTGGAGAGATCAATTTCGAGACGCGGGGTGGTCAATTGATCATGCCGGCCGACTTCTTTCTAAGCTCAGGGAATGATGCAAGAACCATCTCTACCAAATGAGCCGGCGATCTTGTCAGTGCATCGGTTACTGGAATACCAAGCTCCTTTTCAAAAGAGATGATCGCTGTGTCAACGTCGACACCAGTCATGTTCTCATGGTTGATTGTAAGGCCAATGACTTTTGTATCAGAAAAGGTCTCGATCAGATTAACCTCACTGGCAGGTGTTGGCATCGGCATTTTCTCAAAGTCGCAGCGGTTAGCGCGTCCGGGAGCATGCTGGAGTACAACGCCATCTGGACAGGCGCCTCGCAGGATGAAAGATGATGTTGAAAAAGCCGGATGACTGAGCGCGCCCTGACCCTCAACAATTATGATATCCGGGTTTTCTGCTTCGAAAGCCTCAACAATAGTGGCTTCCAATTCACCGGAGCAAAACTGAGATGGGACCGCGTCAAGCGCTATGCCGTATCGCGCGCCTTGAATTAAACCTGTTTGACCTGTGCCAACAATTACCGTCTTCACACCATACTCGTTCAGGGCCTGTGTCAGAATGGTCGCTGTTGTACGCTTGCCTATGGCGCAATCCGTGCCAAGCACAGCAATTCGGCGGCAGGTGACGTCCGATATTTTGCCGCTGAACGTGCGTAGATTTTTTTTGTCGCGTGGTTTGCGAATATCCAGAATAGTGACGTTGTTGGAAAGGCAGGCCGCTGCAAATTCTGGGTCGTCGTTGAGAAATTCATGCAGGCCATTCACAATGTTTATGCCACGGTTCATAGCATCGAGTGCGAGACTACGCTCATATGCCGATAACATTCCGCTTGATGGCGCCATTCCGAATATAAAATACCCGGGCAGTTTCTTAGCAATTGCCAGTGCTTCGTCGAGATCCCGGCAAATGGGTATGTCGTTGGGCGCGTCTCCGAGTACTACACCGGCGTCAAGTCCGGCCTTTTCACTATCAATAACCGAAAGAATTTCATATTTCTCCGAGTGCCGGATCAATCCGTTGGCTGTCTTGCCATCAATGCCTCCGAAATTGCCTTCGCAATATACGATTGCGGTGTTTGTCTTTCTAGGAATGTTACGACCCGGCACCTTGTTGGCCGATCCTGCATTCTTAATGATAGCGGATTGATTTTTGTGACTGGGCAATCTCGGTTGCACTAGTTGGGGCAGGGAAGACATATTAGTTCCTTGAAGGTCACTTGGCGCCAACGACGGGATCGTGCTAGCAAAGCAACTATGGTTCGTGGGCATGTTAAAGAAAGCGATTGCGATAGACTGCACTTATGATCGCGGGGTTACCGTGCATATGTTCGCTGGGATTACATGAAGAGAGCGTTTCCAACTCTCCCCGAGGAGGCGCGGCGTACCGCGTCTCGAGTGTGTTCGTTAATGGATTTTATCCATGCATGACTTGAGAAGCCCTGCTGGATTAAAAAAGCTAGATATTTTCCGCTAACGCGCTCTGACAGGCTTCTGCCAGCGCACGATCCGGCTTTTCAGCCCCAAGCGGGGTCGCCCAACCAGCATCCTCGACGATTCCACGCCGATTATAGCTACTGGCCTCGTTAAACTTAGCTAGCACATCGATTGAATTGGGGTCATTTTTGGAATTCTGTAAACAATATGGCATAAGTGCTGTCGCAACTGCCGATGTGGAATTCTCGTTCGACATTTTATTAGCCGAATTTTCTGTCGTCCAGCCACCCCAGTTAAATCCTACAATAGCCAACGCGATAGCGCCCGCGCCCATAAGCGCAGGTTTCGTCCATATAGGAATTTGCATTATTGAGTCCGATCTGTATCAGGACAGGCACGCATTATCGCGTGCAGGAGATGCTTTTATAGCACAGTATCCTAAATTTCTTGCACAGTTTATCCGCGGCGCTCTCATACTCAATTTATTGGGCGACATTAATTTTCTGATTTTTTTTATTATCTACCGTTTTTTTTAGGCATCTAGCCGATGTTGTCATGTCTGGATGGCGCTCCTATGGCAAGGTAAAAATGTGATGTTTTCTGGCGGCTGGGTGCAGTCATGTCTCCGGCCTTTAAACGCGGCTTTTATCTTACAACCGCTGGCCCTGATGTTTTTCGCTGGAACCGGTCCCTATCAGACTATCGCGCTTGAGTGGCGCAAGACAGCACCTCGGGTTTTTCAGTCCTGACGATTTCCATTTCGCCTTTGTTTCACATCATCACGTAATCACTCCGCCAACTGTAATGCCCAATAGGGGCAAATACTAAATATTACTTTCCCTTAAATTCTTTGTGAGGAAGCTTCCTTGAACATCGGGTTGTATGTCGTCTTTTGTGCCATAACCACCCTGTCCGTCATCAGAACATTTGTCAGTGATGGCTGTTTAATTGAGGTGAGTGTTTGGCCTCATCAGTTGGTTAATATTAGGCGGCAAGCTTGCGGTGGTGCAAGCGCCGTTGTTCGATTGTCTTTCGTTTGATCCTTTCTCGTTTGTTTAAAATGGCCTATGCCCTGCCGAAGTAGGCATCTGCCGGGGTTACGTTGTTAAGGCTCTCATGATAGCGCTGGTGGTTATAATGTTCGACGAACGCCTCAAGCTGCGCTTTCAGATCACCGGGCAGATAATAGTTTTCCAGCAGGATGCGGTTTTTGAGGGTCTGGTGCCAGCGCTCGATCTTGCCCTGGGTCTGGGGATGGAACGGTGCGCCGCGTACATGGCTCATCTTCCTGTCACTGAGCCAGTCGGCTAACTCGCCAGCAACATAGCTTGGTCCATTGTCGCTCAGCAGTCGGGGTTTATGAAGCACATTGGCTTGATCACAGCCTGATGCTTGCAGCGCGAGTTTCAACGTGTCGGTGACATCTTCGGCTTTCATTGTCGTGCAAAGCTTCCAGGAGATGATGTAGCGGGAATAATCATCGAGGATGGTGGATAGGTACATCCATCCCCAACCGATGATCTTCAGGTAAGTAAAATCCGTCTGCCACATCTCGTTGGGCCGTGTCGTTTTGTCTTTAAACTCATTGGCTGCTTTGATCACCACAAAGGCCGGGCTGGTAATCAGGTCGTGAGCCTTCAGGAGCCGGTAAACACTGGCCTCCGCCTTGGTGTCGGTGAACGTCACCGCCAATTCCCTGGGCGATAACTCAGAGCGTTCCAACGCCAGCTCAATGATCTGATCATGCACTTTTTGAGGGATGCGGTTCCACACTCGGTTTGGGCGTGATGGCTTGTCAGCCAGTGCCTCAGGGCCACCTTCCAGATACCGATCATACCAGCGATAAAAGGTCCGGGGCACGATACCTAGATGTCCCAGTGTTTTGCGTGCTGGCAAATGGGATTGCTCAACGATCCTGATAATCTCCAGCTTCTCTGATGCAGGATATCTCATTCTTCTTCTCCCCCATCCCCGATCATGCTTTTTTTGAGATGGCGCATCTCCAGCGTTTGCTCCGCGACAACCTCCTTCAGATTACGCGCTTGCGCGCGCAACTCACGCACCTCATCGCTATTAGCAGCACGGGCCGTGTCCCCAGAAAGATGGCGTTTGCCAGCCTCCATAAAGTCTTTCGACCATTTGTAATAGACGCCCTGTGCAATGCCCTCACGGCGGCACAGCTCGGCGATGCTATCATCGCCGCGCAAACCTTCCAGCACGATCCGTATCTTTTCTTCCGCACCGTACTGCTTGCGGGTTGCTCTGCGAATGTCCTTCACCACATGCTCAGCAGATGGCTTGGAATGTTTCTGTTTTGGTTTCATCTTCGTTCCTTTGTCACTACGATGAAACCAAAACACTCACTTATTTACAACACTATTTCTGTGACATAGGTGCTGACGGGGAACATTTCTCCATTTATCTTCACAAATATTTCGTCCAGGTGCCATCGCCAGTTGGAATGATTCCGGGAAGGATGAAGTCGCTTCTTTCGGATCTCGCGCGTAAGCAGTGGACCAAATCTGTTCCATCAATAGCGAATGGTTTTGTGGCTGATATCGATGCCACGTTCGTGGAGTAAATCTTCAACGTTACGAAGCGAAAGCGGAAATCTGACATACATCATCACAGCCAGGCGGATGATCTCAGGTGAGGTTTTGAAATACCGGAAGGGGTTCTTTTTTATCATGCGCGGAGGCTAGTCCACGAGTAAATGGCCATCAAGCTATTTTCTTCTGACAAAGCCCCCCTACGTTTTAACTGCCGAAATGCGTGATGCCGTATAGAATGAACCCGGCGATAAAGATGGTCTCGACTACAATCAGTATAATTGCCTGACCGCCGACGCCCACGATACCCTTGAGGGACGTTTTCATGCCGACCGCAGCAATCGAGACCAACAACGCCCATTTCGAAAGATCGGACAGGAATGCCTGCACGAAGGATGGGATCAGGCCGAAAGAGTTGATTGCCGCCAACAGCAGAAACATGAGAATGAAAAACGGCATGAGAGGGGGGCGTTTACCGTCAATATCCTCGTCGTTCTCCGCATAGGTGCGGATAACGAGGGAAAAGATCAGGACGACAGGTGCCAACATTGTCACGCGGATCAATTTCACAAGCGTTGCAGTCTCGCCTGTTTCATTACTCACCGAAAAACCGGCACCGACAACCTGTGCCACATCATGGATGGTGCCCCCAATGAAGACTCCCGTCGCACGGTTGTCGAGACCAAACGCTGCCGAAATAATCGGATAGGCGACCATCGCCAGCGTGGACAATAAAGTCACACTCAGGACCGTAAAAATCAAGTTGCGCTCGGAATGCTCGTTCTTGGGCAGGACTGCGGCAATGGCCATCGCGGCAGATGCCCCGCAGATGGCAACAGATCCACCGGTCAAGAGTGCAAAACGCCAGCCCCGGCCCAGCAGCTTGGCCCCGATGAGGCCTACTAGGATCGTGAGAATAACGCCAGCAACAACCAGGCCAATCAATCTCGGCCCCAATCCGATCAGCAGTTCCACGCTAATACGCGCGCCCAACAGTGCAACTCCGATACGCAACACGGTACGGGATGTAAGTGCGATGCCGGGAACGCACCGGCCTTCTTCGGCAAGGAAGTGAAATGCGATGCCCAGGAGCAACGCCATCAACATGGCCGGAGCGCCATAGTGGTCGGACAGGAATTGTGCCGCTGCTGCTACAACAACGGAAACGGCAAATCCGGGACTGTTCTTAGTTAGAAAGACCTGGATGCGACCAAGGAAGTCGCCGGGTGGAACCAATGGGGAAGTGATAGGACTATTTCTCCTTGACCGCACGCCATTTTCTTGACGTTGCACGGCGAATACAGGTGGTGGAATTTCAAGCCAGATAAGCGCTTTCTGGATGAGCGAGCGAGACACCATCCAAAAACAACAGGGCGTAGCTCTTCAGCGCATCGCAGAGGCGATCGGCGCTATGAAGATCATTTGTTGTATCATCGGCTTTCAGCGTGTTGCCATTCAGTGGACGGTTCACGAAGTCCGACGACGCATCGACGGCCTGCAGGACTTCTGCGACTGTGATCCGTTGGGCTGGTCTGGCGAGGATGTAGCCGCCACCGGCTCCATGTTGTGCAACAACGAGCCCGGCATTGCGCAACTGCGCCATCAGGCTCTCGGGGTAGGACAAGGATCGATTGATCCATTCGGCAAGCCGCCACGTGTTGTACGGTTTGTCTCTATTCTTTATTGCAAGGAGAACCAGTATCTCGACGCCCATGTGAGCTTTGCTGCTGATTTTCATCTTCTCAGACCTTCGTCATTAAGTGGCTATATAGTTTCGATACAGAATAATTTTATTATTGATTCGAAATTAACGTGTTGTCAATATAGTTTGTATTGGCTACTAATATTACAGTTAGTAGAGATCGGACAAGGAGTTTAAAATGGACAGCCGCGTGATCGCCGAACTGGTTTTGCATCTCGGGCGAATTACGTCAGGCGATGGCCTAGTGGGTGGACTGACCCCGGGCCAGTGGGCCATTCTTAGGTATTTAGCTAGCGCCAATCGCTTTTCGCGGACGCCGTCAGCGTTCGCTGCGTTTCACGGCACGACCCGCGGCACGGCCTCCCAGGCCATCAAGAGCCTGGTGGCGCAGGGCTATCTAAAACAGACCCGATCCAGGACCGATGGTCGCAGCGTGCGACTGGATATTACGAATAAAGCTAGGGCTATAATAGCCAAAGACCCGCTCGAAGCCCTGGTGCAGGCCGCGGACGCCCTTCCCCCCGGCGTCCGCGGTCATTTTTCCAATGGCCTTCAGCGCCTGCTGGGGCACGTCGCCTCGGCGACAAACAAGCCGCTTTTCGGAACGTGCAACACCTGCAGACATCTCAAAGGCGATGGCTGCTGTAAGGAAGGGCTCCCGACCTACATATGCGGATTCCTTAGCGAATCGCTTGCCGAAGAAGAGCTGGACGAGCTATGCATCAACTTCGCGCCCGACAAGCCATTGTCGCCACGAACACCTAGTGTCGGGCGCGCATAGGGATGAACCGGCTTTCCTCCTCAGCCGTCAGCTATGCGGGCGGTAACATTACAGTCGACGCGGATGCGCTTGCACCCAAGCTTGGCCTCTCCGCCGAAGCTTTGAAGGAGAAGATGGCTAAGGGGCTCGTCACCAGCGTAGCAGAGTCCGGCGTCGAAGAGGACTTAGGGCGCATGCGTCTCACTTTCTACTATCGAGCACGGGTTTGGCGCGTGGTCCTGGAGCCTGATGGGACGCTCGCCGATGATCCAGTGACGGCCATTAAGCCAAAGCCCGCGAAGGATTATTTTAGTCTACTCGATCTGGCGAGGGATGCATCGTGACGACCATGGCCAAAACTATTGCCCCGACGGCGATCCATGCGTTAGCCCCGCGAGTGCGAGCGCATCTTCACAGAATTGCCAGACAGGCGACACCAATCACCTATAAGGCAATCGCCGACGCCCTAGAGCTTACACCACCGAACACAATCCATCAGGTTTCGGAAGCGCTTGAGCACTTGATGCGAGAAGATGCGGCGAACAGCCATCCATTTATCGCAGCGCTTGTGATCAGTAAGGCGCGCGGCGGATTGCCAGCCCCAGGCTTTTTCGATGCCGCGCATAGGCTTGGACGCTTCGATGGCCACTCTTCAGGACGGGAAGCATGGACGTTTCACGGTATGGAGTTCGCCGCGGTGGTCGCATTCTGGCGTGGCGCGGACTCCACAGAGACGGATCACGTCGCACCGAGTGCAGGCGATATCTCCGTCATCGGCGATACGGCGATCTCCCATGACACGGCTGGCGCTCGGCTGATCACCGTCACGCATACCCCACCAAAAAATGACACTGTGGGTCGTTGCGCCGAACAAACGCCGACGACAGACGAAGGACATACAGCATGAACGCCGATCTGATGAAATCATTTAAAAGAGGAGATTTGACGCATGTTCATTCAAACTGAAGAGACCCCGAATCCGGCAACGCTCAAGTTCTTACCGGGCCAGTCTGTGATGGAAAGCGGCACAGCCAATTTCCCGACCCTTGAAGAAGCAGCGGCGTCGCCCCTGGCAAGTCGCTTATACGAGATCGACGGCGTCACCGGCGCATTCTTCGGCGCTGACTTTATCACAGTCACCAAGGCCGACGACAGAGATTGGGAATGGCTCAAACCGCAGGTGTTCGGCGCTATCATGGAGCACTTTACCGCTGGCGCACCGCTGTTCATTGACGGCTACACAGTTTCGGCGCATGCGACGTCCAACGAGGAGGACGAGTTCGTCACTCAGATCAAGGAGCTGCTCGATACGCGCGTGCGGCCGGCCGTCGCTCAGGACGGCGGCGATATCCTCTTTCACAGCTTTGAGAGCGGCGGCGTCTACCTGCATATGCAGGGCTCCTGCTCGGGCTGTCCGAGTTCGACGGCAACACTGAAATCGGGCATCGAGAATATGCTGCGCCACTACATCTCTGAAGTGATCGAAGTGCGGCCGGTATGACGCAAAGGACGTGCGTATATAATGAACTGAACTGCGCAACCTTGTTCCATTACGATGAACGTCTTGGTCTGCGTGAAGCTGCCCCGTCGGATAGCATGTTTATGGACTCAAGCAATGTTTAGATGCCTGGCCGCGACGACGAACGGCACCAGCGAATAGGTGGGAAGGACCAGATGCAACAAACAAATTATGATATCAGCGTTCATAAACTCGCGGAGATGCGGACCGACAGGGCCGCGCACACGGTGCTCGATATTCGGGAATCGGAGGAATTGGCTGTCTGCGACATCAGCGGCAGCGTCACGATCCCCATGCATCAGGTTCCCGACGAACTTAAAACGTTGTCCCGTGAACGTCCGCTGATCGTTATCTGCCACCATGGGATGCGCAGCGCCATGGTGACGGACTTTCTTCGCAAGAACGGATTTAACGATGCCTGGAACCTGACCGGCGGGATCGACGCTTGGTCCCGCCATATAGAACCGGATATGCCGCGCTACTAAGGAGAAGATCAATATGGATGCGATGACAGCACCGCTTAGGTTTGCCCAAGCCCGCCATACTGTGACTGCGCCGCATCAGGGACTCTATGAGATCACTGGGGATATCCAGGCGTGGCTCGGAGCACAGAACGTGACAGCGGGGCTGTTGACCCTCTATCTGCGCCACACCTCCGCATCGCTTCTCATTCAGGAAAACTATGACCTGGACGTGCTGCGCGATTTAGAGGACTTCTTCGCCGCACAGGCGCCGGAAGACACTTCGCTTTACCGACACATCGCCGAGGGTGCCGACGACATGCCCGCCCACATCAAGGGTGCACTCACGCAGACGCACCTTGCCATCCCGGTTTGCGATCGCGCCCTACTGCTGGGACGTTACCAGGGCATCTTCCTGTTCGAGCATCGGCGGACACCAAGAGCACGCGAAATCATTCTCCATGTAGAGGGCCAATGATGGCGCAGCGCCCGTTATCCATCACCCAAAAAGGCACGACGAAACAATGACCCATTTCGACAGAGCCCAAACAGCGCCAACTATTCATCCGACGTACCCGGCAAAGATCTCGTCGCATCCGGAAGCACCCATGATTGACCCATTCGGGCGAACGATTACCTATCTCCGGGTTTCCGTGACCGATCGCTGCGACTTTCGCTGCGTCTACTGCATGTGAGAACGCCGGAGCAATAATCCACCAGTGGTAAACTTTCTGCTTTTGCAGAGGGCGGGGATGAAGCAAGTGGAATTGTATGGTCGCGTACGCTATGCGGTAAAGATTCAAGGTATGAGCCGCCGCGAAGCCGCACGGTTGTTTGGCATTGACCGGCGCACGGTTGATAAGATGTTGGCGTTCTCGACCCCTCCTGGGTGTCGCCGCAAGAAGGCGCCGGACCGGCCCAAGCTTGATCCGTTTGTCGGTATTATCGATCAGATTCTTGAGGACGACACCAAGCGCTTGAAGAAGCAGCGGCATACTTCCAAGCGGATCTTTGAGCGCCTTCGTGATGAGTATGACTTTGCTGCCCGGCAACGTCAGCGAGAAATGTACGTGCCGTTGAACCATTTTCCGGGGCATGCCCAGGCAGATTTTGGTGAGGCGGATGCGACCATCGCCGGTGTTGAGTATCGGGCTCATTATTTTGTCATGACTCTTCCCTGGTGCGATATCGGAATAATAACTATTCGGTGCCCGTTGCCTTCGGCCATCAGGAAGTCTGGATCCGTGGCTATGTCCATGAGGTCATCATCGGCTGCGCCAGTGAGGAGATCGCCGGTCATAATCGTTCCTGCGACCGGGAGGATCTGATCTTCAACCCGATCCATTATCTGCCTTTGCTGTTGAAAAAAGCCGGTGCTCTGACACGGCTGCATGCAAGCAGAGCTTCCAGCCAGATGGAACGGTCTCTTTCTTTCTCCTGGACCAGAGCAGGACGGTTCGAGCCCCATGCACTAGCAGCTTCCTCAAGTAGTCCTCTCCGCGTTTCGATATCCGCCCGAGACGCCATTGCATCTCCTTCTCAAGGGCGGCGGAGCAGCCTTTAACCTCCGGCGTGAAAAGTAGGGTTTCTAGCCCATCCTATAAGGGCTTAAATCAATGCAGGTATAAGTGCTGAAAATATCAGCGACGATTTACGGATAGGGCGCAGTTTTTCGGGGTGCAAAACTTATACCTTCTCCCCAAGCCACGCCTTTCAATCCAATGTATAAGGCTCCATGCCTTTTCCAGAATATTCTAGCGCCGAGCCCCAGAGATCAAGTCAATTGTTCCTAGGACTTCGATCAAGAAGCGACAAGGATTTCATATATGCCCTGAAAGCGCCTAGGGAGTCGCGCAGAGCCACCTAGAGGATCTTTGGCTATCCATTTGCGCCAAATCCGCCTTAGAGCTCGCCAGCAAGACTCTGCGGGCGTTTATGAGATACCGGCGCTCTTCAGGTAGCCTTTGAGACCTTCCTCTTTGGCACCGGCGTCTTGAGATGTTAATGCTCTTTTTGATCAACCTCGGCAGCAAAGTGTCAGTGATGGAACGCTTTGGTTATAAACTCTGACTATGATCTTCTCAGTCTTTAGCATCAGGAGATTTTCAGAATCTGCCGCGGCTCCCCCTGTTTCTCCAAAACGATCCGATAACCTTCCCTGTCAGCGGAGGCGACTACATTTGCAAGATTAATTCCTCTGCGCAGCGCTTCCGCATGAGTTTCTGTATGCAAACCGCACATAAGCTGATCAAGGGCTTTTATTTGATCCCCGGTAAACCGAAAAATCACTTGCTTGCCGAACATATCATTGCCCCTCTAGGATCTCTGCACTACGCCTAATCGTAAGTTCTCATAGATTCAATATAGCAGGCAACTCCAAATAAGTAACTTGCACATCTCATGTATTATGCTCGATAGCCTGACCTGTTTTATCGCAAACGACATCTTTAGGGCACCTCTAAAAATACCCACACTGAACTTTGATCTGATAGAATCCCGTTAGCACGGCGTTGTGATCAAAGGGATAGAATATGAGCCAGCTTGGATTTTTTGATGTTTCTAATCGCTATGCTGGCTTGGATGCCAAAAATGATCCGCTGCTGAAAATAGACGGCATCGTCCCGTGGGAAGAGTTTCGTTCTCATCTTGAGGCGGTCTGGCGCAAGCCGGCCAATCAACGCAAATCATCGGCGGGTCGCAAGCCATGGGATGCGGTGGTGATGTTCAAGGCAATCGTGCTCTGTGCGCTTTATAATTTGTCAGACGATCAGGTGGAATACCAAATTCGCGACCGGCTTTCCTTCGTTCGGTTTTTAGGATTAGGCCTTGAGGACAAAGTCCCCGATGCCAAGACGGTGTGGTTGTATCGAGAGCAGTTGGCGCAAGCTGGCATGATCGCGACGGTGTTCGAGACCTTCGACAGCTATTTGAAAGACCGGGGTTATCTGGCGATGGGTGGGCAGATCGTCGATGCCTCCATCGTCTCCGTCCCCACCCAGCATAACAAGCGTGATGAGAATGCAAAGATCAAAGCCGGAGAGACACCGAAGGACTGGGTGGATAAACCGGCCAAATTCCGCCAGAAAGATACGGATGCCCGGTGGACCAAGAAGCATGGCAAGAGTCACTACGGTTATAAGAACCATATCAATGTGGACCGTCGGCATAAGCTGGTGCGTTGTTATCATGTGACGAATGCTTCGGTGCATGACAGCCAAGCCCTTGAGGCGGTCCTTGACGCAGACGACACAGCATCCGATGTGTGGGCCGACAGCGCCTACCGGTCCGCGGGCATTGAAAAGATACTGAAAGAAAAAGGCCTGTCGAGCCGCATCCACGACAAGGGCCACCGGAACAAACCTCTGAGCAAACGACAGGAGCAAGGTAACAAAACCCGCTCAAAGGTCCGCGTTCGTGTGGAGCATATCTTCGGAGCTCAAAGCAACGACATGGGTGGCACACAGGTACGCAGCATCGGGATCATCCGCGCCAAGGCGCGTATCGGGCTCAAGAACCTGGCTTACAATATGCGCCGCCTGGTTCAGTTGGAACACTTAGCCACAGCACCACCATGACCACACCCAGGGGCGGACTCTGCCTGAAACAGCGGTTCAGATGGCAATGCCCCGCTGGGACGCTGAAAAAGCCGATGAATCTTGGCAAAAACGCTTCGTATCGGGCCTGATTCAATCTACCATCGCCGAAATGAGGTATTATTCGAGGTGCCCTAGGGAATAGCAGTTATAGTCAATGACGGCCACACTTCTTGACTGTGGCTCGTTAAGCCAGGTAAATAAACTCGGATAGATAATCACGGGAGAGATGGACATATAATGTAAAATGCCAACCACCAACCCATTAATGGCTAACCGATTAAAACTAAAGCAGTATGACGGTATAAGCAATACTTATTTATTAAGGGCATCTCTAAAAATGCCCCCTGCTTTTTTTAATCTGCTAGAATCACGATAGCACAACGTTTTGATTAGGGTAGACAGACAATGAGCCAGCTTGGATTTTTTGATATTGCTAATCGGTATGCTGGCTTGGATGCCAAAAATGATCCGCTGTTAAAGATAGACAGCGTCGTCCCGTGGGAAGACTTTCGGTCACAGCTTGAAGCGGTTTGGCGCAAACCGTCTAACAAGCGCAAGTCATCTGCAGGGCGCAAGCCGTGGGATGCTGTCGTGATGTTTAAAACGATTGTGCTCTGTGCCCTTTATAATTTGTCAGACGATCAGGTGGAGTATCAAATTCGTGACCGGCTTTCCTTTGTTCGGTTTCCAGGGTTAGGCCTTGAGGATAAAGTAGCCGATGCCAAAACGGTGTACCTGTACCGAGAGCAGTTGGCGCAGGCCGGTATGATCACGACGGTGTTCGAGACCTTCGACAGCTATTTAAAAGATCGCGGTTATCTGACGATGGGCGGGCAGATCATCGACGCATCAATCGTCTCCGTTTCCACACAGCACAACAAGCGTGATGAGAATACAAGGATCAAGGCCGGTGAGACGCCGGAGTGCTGGGTTGAAAAACCGGCCAGGTTCCGCCAGAAAGACACGGATGCGCGGTGGACCAAGAAACATGGCAAAAGCCATTTTGGTTACAAGAACCATATCAACGTGGATCGTCGGCATAAACGGGTTCGGCGCTACCATGTGACAGATGCTTCCGTGCACGACAGCCAAGCTATTGATGAGATCCTCGATGCGAACAACACCGCATCAGACGTCTGGGCCGACAGCGCCTACCGCTCGGCTCAGATTGAAGAGATGCTGGCGGATAAAGGCCTGACGAGCCGCATCCATCGCAAGGGCCACAGGAACAAGCCTCTGAGCAAACGCGAAGAGCAGGGCAACAAGACCCGCTCAAAAGTCCGTGTTCGCGTGGAGCATATTTTTGGCTCTCAAAGCAACGAGATGGGTGGCACGTTGGTGCGTAGTATCGGGATTGTTTGCGCCAAGGCCCGCATCGGGCTCAAGAACCTGACGTACAATATGCGCCGTCTGGTACAGTTAGAGCTGTTGGCCGTCGCGCCGCCATGACCGTATCAGGGCCGGACTCTGCCTAAAACGGCAGTTTTACCGAGCAATCAGCCCATTGGAGCATGGATTACCATGAAGCCATCATAAAGTGGCTTCATATGGGGCCGAAGTCGGTCTAAACTTTACGGAAAAGGGCATTGTTCGAGCTGCCCTTGAGATAGAGATCAAGGTGACAAAGGAAATGCATATGGATATTTACAATGGCGAAAACCATCATCTTGCTTCTCGGAATTGGGATACTGTCAGGATGTGCTAACAGCTATCAAGCAAACGACCCTAAAGCCCCAGCAACCAAGATCTCTGCAAACAGCAAATTCTATGTCATGCAGCCGAAAGACGGAGATTATGGCAATACCCATTATGCCGGGTCAGGAAGGATGACGAGTGCGGCTGTGGCGGCTGAACTTAGCAAGCGGGGAAGCGAGGTTGTTATCGCAGAAACTGCTGAGACCATAGAAGCAGCTAGAATAAAAGCGAACACTAGACCTGTTGCAAAAGTCTGTGGGATTCACAAGGAATCTGTTCTGTGGTTCAATGATGAAAGAGCATTGGAGGCTCTTTCATCATGACAAAGTTTAACGCATCCAGACCCTGTCCCGCATTTTATGTAAGTGCCGGGTTTACATGTACTCGGTTAATCGATCTTCGAAGTCAATCATAAAACGATTGAGCGCCATTTTCCAGTTTCTTATCGGCATGGTCCATTTTTTGGAGGCATCCTGAATAGCCAGATAAATCACCTTCCTGGCTGCATCATCGGTGGGGAACAGTTTCCGCTTTTTGATGGCCTTGCGAATGATGCTGTTGAGGGGTTCAATGGCGTTTGTCGTGTAGATGGCTTTGCGAATATCATCGGGATAGATAAACAGCGTGCTCAGGTTATCCCAGTGGTTCCGCCACGAACGGCTGATTTGAGGGTATTTATCATCCCAGCGATCCGCGAACTGATCCAGAGCCCGCAAGGCTTCCTCTTCGTTAATCGCACGATAGATACGTTTTAAATCCGCCGTTACGGCCTTGTAATCTTTCCACGGCACATATTTAACTGAATTTCGAACCATATGAACGATACAGAGCTGAACCTGTGTCTGGGGAAAGGCCGTATTAATCGCATCAGGGAAGCCCTTCAGGCCATCAACGCAGGCAATCAGAATATCCCGGATGCCCCGGTTTTGCAGCTCGGTCAGCACGCTCAGCCAGAATTTCGATCCTTCGTTTTCTGACAGCCAAAGGCCCAGCAGCTCTTTGTGGCCTTCCATATTAACCCCTAGAGCCAGATAAACCGCCTTGTTGATCACCCGCTTGTCCTGACGAATTTTAACCACAATGCAATCGAGATAGACAATCGGGTAAATGCTATCAAGCGGACGTGATTGCCATTCAATGATCTGCTCAATCACGGCATCGGTAACCCGGCTGATCAGGCTGATCGAGATGTCGGCATCATACATTTCCTTGAAGGTAGCGACAATCTCACGGGTGGTCATGCCCTTGGCATACAGGCTTGGAATCTTGTCATCCATAGAGGTGAAACGGATTTGATGCTTCTTGACCAACTGCGGCTCAAAGCTGCCTTCCCGGTCTCTTGGGGTGTCCAGGTCAAACTGACCATCCTCGGTCCGCAACGTCTTGGCGCTCGTGCCATTGCGGCTGTTGCCATTCTCAGACAGTTCATGCCGCGCATAACCCAGATGCTCATCAAGCTCAGCATTCAACGCCGCCTCAACCGTCACCTTCGTCAGGATCTGTCGGAAATCATCCAGATCCTTCTCGCTCTTAATCCCTTTCGCCGCTTCACGGGCAAAAGCTTCCAGTTCTTTCTTGTCCATAATGTCCTATCCTTGCCTCCAAGAGGTCAATTATAGGCACTTACACAATCTTTGGGACAGGCTCGTTATTTGACGGGTGTCTCCCCTGATATTTTTGTATCTATGACGGATCGTCTGCGGCCTTCGTGGGAACAGCTGTGTCGCCGCAAAAATCGTGCGGGACGTCCTTATGGCGCGGGCGGTCTTGAGGATCATTTGCTTGTAATGCTGATCCTATATCGCTGCCATATAACGCAAGATTTTTTGGGCCTGCTCTACGGCGTAGACAAGGCAACGATCTGCCGTAGCCTGCGACGGATCGAGCCTCTTGCTCGGCGCGTTCTTGGTGTAAAACGAGCGATCCGGGTTTGGGGGGAAGAAGCGCAGGCGCTTTTAATCGACGCAACGGAGCAGCCCGTACAGCGCCCGCAGCGTAAGCAAAAATGCTGGTATTCCGGCAAAAAGAAACGCCACAGCATCAAGAACGAAATCATCACCACTGAAAAGGGCCAGATCGTTTCCGTATCGAAGTCCGCTCCCGGAACGGTGCATGATATAATGATCCGAAGACGTGGCCCACCTCTGCCGGAAAACACCCGTGTATACGTTGATAGCGGCTACCAAGGCTATCAGGACGACCACCCCGCCATAGACATCCCCTATAAAAAACCAAGAAAAGGAAAGCTCTCGATCGAGGAAAAAGAATATAATCACGCCTTGTCCCGTTTTCGCGTGCGCGTCGAACACGCCATCGGCCGCATGAAACGCTTCCGTATCCTCGCCGACAGATATCGCTATCCCCGAAACAGGCACAGCGTAAAGTTCGCCATAATCGCAGGTATCACAAACCTCATGGCAGGCTTCTGAAAGAAAAACACTCAAGAGAAATTGTGCCCTTCTCTCAAACGGGCTACTTTT
>NZ_JBDNHC010000068.1:0-33100 GCF_041689005.1 Sneathiella sp. | reverse complement strand
TGGGAATGCGGCCGAGCCGTGGCTCATCCCAAAGATATCGGAACGCACTCCATTTAAGGCGCACAAAGCAACCGACCCCGAGGGGTTCGCGCCTTATAACCGCGATCCAGAAACACTGGCGCGCCCATGGGCCACTCCCGGTATGGCCGGTTTTGAGCATCGGATCGGCGGGATCGAGAAAGAAGAAATTTCCGGAAATATCTCATACGAACCCGCAAACCATCAGCGGATGACCGATTTGCGACGGGATAAAATCCTCGGGATTGCAAAGGATATACCGCTGCAAACCATAGAGGTCGGTGATGAAACAGGAGAGCTTGCCGTTGTCGGCTGGGGTTCGACCTACGGGCCGATTAGCCGGGCCGTCACCAACAAAATCGCGAACGGCAAAAAAGTGTCCCATATTCATTTGCGACATATCTGGCCTCTTCCGAGAAACCTGGAAGAACTATTAAAGGGATTTGACAAGATCATCGTTCCCGAAATGAATGATGGGCAGCTTAAAACGGTGCTGCGGGACCAGTTCCTGATTGATGCCCGGCCGGTTACCAAAGTGACGGGACAACCCTTTAAGATATCTGAAATTGAAGGTGCCATTGACGTGGCGTTAGAGAGTTAATATGAATATCGCCCTTCCAAAAGAGAAACTAAAGCCCGCCGATTTTGCGTCGGATCAGGAAGTTCGCTGGTGTCCCGGCTGCGGCGACTACGCCATATTAAAAGCCGTTCAGCGTACGCTGCCCGATCTTGATACGCCCAAGGAAAATTACGTTTTTGTCTCCGGTATCGGCTGCTCGTCCCGTTTTCCCTACTATATGTCCACATATGGTTTTCACACCATTCATGGACGGGCCCCTGCCTTTGCCACTGGTATCAAGATCACCAATCCGGATCTTGATGTCTGGATGGTGACGGGAGATGGCGACGGCTTCAGTATCGGCGGCAATCATATGCTGCACGTGTTACGGCGGAATGTGAATATACAGATCCTGCTCTGCAATAATGAAATATATGGGCTGACCAAGGGGCAATATTCTCCAACCTCGGGCGTGGGACTGAAAACCCCCTCCTCTCCAGACGGATCGGTCGATACACCCCTGAAGCCACTCGTCTTTACCTTGGGCGCAGGCGCGCGATTTGCCGCCCGGGCGTATGATACGCAAAAAGCACTTCCTGAAATTCTAAAACGGGCCCATGCACATAAAGGCACGTCTATGGTTGAAATACTGCAGAACTGCATCGTCTATAATGACGCGGTTTTTGACAATGTTCTTGCCCGTAACGTTGCCGCCGAAAAACAGCTCCATGTCGAACATGGAAAGCCGTTGCTGTTTGGTGCCGATAAAAACAAAGGCATCCGGTTGAACACGAAAACCTTGACGCTTGAAGCGGTTACAATCGGTGAAAAGGATGTCACCGAGAGCGACATTCTCGTTCATGACGAAAAGAACCGTTCGCTGGCGACATTGCTGGCGGCAATGGATGGCGAAGAGCTGCCTGTGGCCTTTGGTGTAATCTATTGCGATCCGGCGGAAACCTACGAAGATGGCATAACTCGCCAGCTAGAGGCGGCAAAAAGTGCGAAGACCCCCTCTATTGATGCCCTTTTACGGCAGGGGCATACGTGGGAAGCCTGAGACTTTTCTGAGACATCAAACGCCCGCCCCGGGTTGAAAAGACAGCAAGTTATTGTGCTTTCTTGAAAGTTGTCTTAGCCTGCTTGAATGACCGACAAAACGACAAGGGAGATACTGCTGCGCCGCAGGCAAGAGTTACTGGCCATTATTGATGCCAGTAATGAAAGCAGCCGCCCTGTCGAACTCGATCAAACGCGTGTCGGCCGCCTGTCGCGCATGGATGCACTTCAAGGTCAGGCAATGGCGCAGGAGACGGAGCGCCGACGGCAGAATGAGCTTACCCGAATTGCCGCGGCATTAAAAAGGCTGGAAGACGGTGATTTTGGCTTATGCGTGCGTTGCGGGGAGGAAATTTCTGAAAAACGCCTCGCTCTGGACGCCAGTATCGCTGTGTGCATAGATTGCGCAAATCATCGTTAGCGTAGGATCATTCCTGCTTTTTCGAGGAAGTTCCCCCGCGGCGACTTTTCTTCTGAAGATAATTCAAGCCTGCCACAATTGCCCAGATCGGAACGACGATAACTGCGCCCAGTAGAATATAGTCTGCGGACCAACGTACTGTTTCCAATGCCATAGAATAAATCTGGCCTATGGTTCCTGACAGATCCTTGAGCAAATCAAGAGGGGTAATATCGAACAAGGTTAGTGCCCAGCCGACAATAAAAGACCCAACGATCAATTTTAGTATGAGGGAGCCTAAATTTTTTGGCATTGACAAAAGCTCCAACTCCCTTAAAAAAATGTAATAATGATACCCAGCTCAATCATACAGATCGCGATGACCCTCTGACCAGTAGAAATTTTGAATATCGCACAAACTGTAAACCTCTTTATACATTGCGCGACTGTTGCTTTAGTAAAATATATGTCCCTTTCAGGAGACAGGTTCAATGGCTTTAAAATTTCGGATACCGGCCGGTGAAAAAATTGTCGTCAATGGCGCTGTTCTGACGAATACCAGTAACAAGGCGATGCATTTTTCGCTGGAAAATGACGCCGCCATCATGCGTGAACGGGATATTCTGTTGCCCGAAAATGTCGTAACGCCCCTACAGAACGTGTATTTATATGTTCAACTGATGTATATTGAACCGGATAATCACACTTCCCATTACAAAAGCTTTCAGGACGCCGCGCAAGCGGCATTCCTTTCGACCCGGGACGACGGAGAGCGGGGCATCGTTTTTGAAGTCGTCGGGTTGGTCGGTGAAAAAAACTATTATTCTGCCTTAAAGAAATTGCAAAAAAGCATCAGCCTGGAGTAAACCGGCAATCCGCCTTCCTAGGCGGGTAACTATGCTATTAATTTTTTGCATGATTCACGTATTCACCAGATCTGCATATCTCCAAAATGGAGATTATCGACGTGTTTTTTTCTCTCATCGAAATTAAAATATATTCAGTTGGAATAGCAAAATTCCAGGAACTGCGCCTCATTGCGTCATCTGCCCGGCACCCGAGCAAGCTTTTTTAATCCCCTGAAACTCAAAAATATCACTCGTTAATCTTTTGTTAGGAAGTGTGGGTGATATTCGTCCCACGGTTTCGAAGTAGACCGGGGCTCAAAAGAGCTGATCTGTCGCAGATGCGACGTCTCTAGAATGAGGAAAATTATTATGTCGTCAATTAACACAAATCCCGGTTCAATGTCCGCTCTGCGTCTTCTTACCATGACGCAAAAATCACTTGCTCAGGTCCAGGATCAGCTTTCATCCGGCCTTAAAGTCAACAATGCGCAGGATGCTCCGGCAACATTTGTGATTGCTCAGGGCATGCGTGGCGATATTGGGGCTCTCAATGCCATCCGCGAAGGAATTGATTTTGGTATTGCGACAAACAGTATGGCTGTCGCCGGTGCAACGGCTATTTCTGATCAGTTGACCACACTGAAGGAACTTGCGACTCAGGCTAAAAATGACGGCCTTGATGGTACCGTTCTTCAAGCCCAGGTCACACAGGTTCTCGCCCAGATCGACACAATTGCAGGCACCTCTGCCTTCAACGGCGTTAATTTGCTGACGGCGACGGCGGCAACGCTGACGGTTCCGACAGGCTTGGCGGCAACGGATGTTATTTCTACCAGCAACACGGACTTGACCTCTGCGTCCGGGCTCAGCCTTGGTGCAATCGACGTCAGCGCTGACGCTGATGCCGCCTTGACAGCCATTGCCGCGGCAGAAACCATTGTCGGTAATGCCCTCGTCGCATTTGGTAACTTCGGTAATCGCCTGGATAGCCAGGGCGAGTTTACAACTCTTCTGACCGATACGATGAAGGAAGGGCTTGGAACACTCGTTGATGCCGATATGGCAGAAGTTTCTGCTCAATTAACTGCAATACAGACTAAAGAGCAGCTCAACATCCAGTCTCTGAGCATCGCCAATTCGGCGCCGCAGAGTATTCTGGCCCTGTTCCGCTAAAATTAGCTCATCACAGGGAAGGCGGCTTCACAAGCCGCCTTTTTCTGTTAACCGTTCGTTAATGGCTAATACAGTATACTAGCGTCGGAAAACTTTCATTTTGGGCTGGTTATGCAAGTATCAGGAAACAACAATTCGCTTTTATGGTATAAGCTCGCGACCGAGCTAAAAGACTCCCATATGAAGGCGTTCCAGGCTCAGCCGACTGTTTCCCGCGATTTGGCAAAGTTCAGGGAAAATATCACGGATATAAAATCCGTCGATGATCTCATGAAAAACCGGACAGTTTTAACGATGGTTTTATCTGCTTTTCAGTTGGAAAGTGAAATCGACAAAACCGCAATGGTCAAAAAGATCCTGACAGAAGACCCAGCCAGCAAAGACAGTCTTGTGAATAAACTGGTTGAACCTCGCTGGACTAAACTTGCGAGCGCGTTACACAGCCTCAACAGCGATCCGGACTTCTTTCAAAACCCGGACAATGTCGATGCTATCATCAATGGCTATAAAACAAACGAATATGAAAAATTTGAAGGCCAAAGGGCAGACGGCGTCCGCGAGGCAATGTATTTCAAACGGCTTGCGGGCAATGTGACGACTATCTCGCAAATAATGGCTGATAAAACATTGATGCATGTGGTCCGGGTCAGCTTGGGACTTCCGGAAAGCTTTCAGACTTTGGACTACAGCCAGCAAAAGGCCCGTCTTGAAAAGCAGGTCGATATTGACGATTTTACTGATCCGGAAAAAATTGACAAACTCATCCAGCGTTTTCTGATTTTTACCCAGATTAACAATACAGACCCTACAAGCAATCCCATATTGTCGCTTTTCCAGCCTGTTTCCAGTGATAATTTTGGGCCGCAGCCAATACAGATCGACTTGTCTGTCTAGAGTCTGTCGCATTCCCTCACCTTTCAATCCGCTCTCCGCTTTTTGGTGGCGGCTCCCTCCCAAAAAAGAAATCCCGCTCTTAGCCTTCTTTTGGGAAAAACTTGCTCCCAAAAGAAAAATATTCCTAGTTGAGTTATTCTCTACCCTACTACTCTGGGGGCGAAAACACTAAGGCAAGCGCCTGCTTCCTTGGGTTTTCCTTGGTTTTTTATATTGGCACAGCTCTTGCTTCTCTCCTGACAAGTGAATTTGCGATCGTTGATTGCACTGCAGATAAGGACAGGAGAATAGAATGACATTTTCAATCAATACCAATCCGACGGCAATGGCAGCCCTTCGCACTTTGTCAGCTACCCAGTCATCGCTAAGCCACACTCAGAGACAGGTCGAGACCGGTCTGAAAGTCGCGGAGCCCAAGGACAACCCGGCATCTTTTACAATTGCTCAGTCCATGCATGCCGATATTGCAAGTCTTGGCGCCGTTGAAGAGGGTCTTACGTTCGGCCAGGCAACAGTGAGCGTCGCAAATGCCGGCGCTTTACAGGTTTCGAATATCCTGATCGATATCAATGAAAAAGTAACTCAGGCCTTTAACGGCGGACTTGATGTCACTGTGCTTCAGAAGGAAGTTGATGCCCTGCTTGAGCAAATCACCTCTTTCGCAACGACCTCAACCTTTAATGGCGTCAATTTACTCGACGGTACCGGTGCTGACCTCGACGTACTAACCGGGCTCGGCGGTGTTACCCAGACCATTCCAGTACAGGATCTTACATTGGCAACCTTGGGTCTTGCGACCCTGGACCTGACAGATCCAGCGGCAGCACTCACCAGCGTTGACGCAGCAGAAACGCTTATTGGCAGTGTCATAACCACTCTCGGTACGGCGGCCAATAAACTCGATAGTCAGGCAGACTTTACACAACTGCTGACAGATAAGCTCAAAGAAGGTCTCGGCATTCTGGTTGACGCTAATCTGGCTGAGGCAAGTGCACAATTGCAAGCACTGCAGACAAAGGAACAGCTTGGCATACAGTCCCTGTCAATCGCCAACTCCCGGCCGCAGTCAATTCTAAAATTATTCCAGTGATAGTAAGAGTATCGTAACGATATTAGGGAATGATATCGAATTATCGCACTAGAATGAGATGTTAATATGTCTGTAGCTGCTTATCAAAAAGCCAACCAGAATACCGAAAACCCCAGGCAAACTGAATACCGGGCGTTCGCAATATTCACCCGTGCTATGGAAGAAGTTGACGTCGAAGACCAGATTGCAAAAATCAAGGTTATTGCCAATAACCGGCGCCTTTGGCTGACATTGCAAACTGACCTTATGACGGAGGGGAATGCTCTACCTGTCACCTTGAAGGCACAGCTTCTTTCCATCGCCATGTGGGTTGGTCGCTACAGCAGTGTGGCCATGAAAGGGGAAGCCTCCCTTGCGCCGTTAATAACTGTTAATAAGCAGATTATGGACGGCATGAAGGAAACGCGCAAAGTCAGCAGCTAGCTCTACAAACCCTGCGCCACTTTTGGCAGGATACCTCCCCCTGCCCTCATACACCTGTCGCCATCCCATAGCCCGGAGGAACAGGATACCCGCTCACCACACAATTAATATTCCGGCCCGTTCTAATTTTTCCGTTATGTGCATAAGAGACTACAGATATAGTAAAGCTTAAAGCACACAAAAAGGAATCGCGGCATGAGCTGGGAAAAAGACGTCAACGAAATAAAAAAAATGCGGATCTTGGCTCAGGAACTGGGTGGGAACGACGCCGTTGAAACGCATCATGCCAAGGGCCGGCTCACCATTCGCGAGCGCCTGGATCACCTGCTTGATAAAGACAGCTTTGCCGAACAGGGCCGATTGGCCGGCGCGGCCGAGCGGGATACAGATGGAAATCTGGTGTCGTTTTCTCCGGCTAACTATATTACCGGGTTTGGCGACATCGATGGTCGTCGGGTCGTCGTTGGCGGTGAGGATTTTACCTTGAAGGGCGGATCGCCCAATCAGGCGGGCCTTCGAAAAAGCATCTTCGCCGAAGAACTGGCATCACAATATCGTGCCCCTCTTGTCCGCCTGCTGGAAGGAGGAGGCGGTAGCATCGCAAAGGGAAAAGGGAACTCCGGCCCTGTCGGCAGCCCCGTCTATGAAACACCGAGGTTCCATTCAATTGCGCGTATATTGGGGCAAGTGCCCGTCGCATCGGCGGCGCTTGGGCCGGTGGCCGGGTTCCCGGCCGCAAGATTTGCGGCATCGCATTTTTCCGTTATGACGCGGGACACGGCGCAGCTCCTGATTGCCGGACCGGCACTGGTGGAGCGTGCATTGAATATAAAATTAACAAAAGAGGAACTTGGAGGCGTGCAAATTCATAGCCGTAATGCCGTTTCCGCCAATATTGCCACAAGTGAGATAGATGCTTTTGAGCAGATTCGACAGTTTTTGAGCTATTTACCGAGCAATGTCTGGGAATTGGCGGAGCAACGACTGAATGATGATCCTCCCGCCCGCGCAGACGAGGCACTGCTTTCCATCGTACCAAAAAATCGCAGATTGCCATTCAAGATGAGAAATCTCATTGAAATGGTTATAGACCGGGAAAGCTATTTTGAAATGGGAAGAGCATTTGGCCCCGGTTTAATTACTGCTTTTGGACGCCTCAATGGACTATCCGTCGGAATCATCGCCAATGACTGCTGGTTCTATGCGGGCGCCATGGGCGCGGACGCCGCGCAGAAGGTGCGACGGTTTATTGAACTTTGCGACACATTTCACCTACCCATCGTTAATTTTACGGATGAACCCGGCTTCATGATCGGACCGGACGCGGAGAAAAATGGCACGATAAAATATGGAACATCGGCGGTCGCAGCCGCAGTCATGTCCGTCGTCCCCTGGGCCACCATTGTTGTCAGAAAGGCATTTGGGGTCGCCGCCGCGGCCCATTTCAGCGATGGGGGCTATGTCCTCGCCTGGCCGAGTGCAGAAATGGGGGCCCTGCCCGTGGAAGGCGGTGTTGCAGTAGCCTATCGCCGTCAGTTGGCCGCAGCGGATGATCCCGAAAAACTGCGTCGAGAACTTGAAGAACAACTGGCGGCGCAACAGTCCCCATTCCCTCGGGCCGAGAACTTTAATGTTAATGACCTCATCGATCCGCGCGAAACACGGCCGGCTCTTTGTCAGTGGGCCGAATGGATCAGGCCAAACCTTGAAAGCCTGAAAGGCCCTGTCACTTTTTCATTTCGTCCCTAGGGGATTTACGTTCTTTGGCCGCTTTGGTATGATTAACCATAACCATGATGGCAAAAAACAGGAAAGAAAAGAACATGACAGCCTCCATGAAGCTATCAATTGACGGATGGGAAAACGGACATGAAATCCCGGGGAAATTTGCATTCGGTATCCCTGCGGAAGAAGGGCATGTCGCGCTCAGTACCAATAAAAGCCCGGCGCTGGCCTGGTCTGATGCTCCGGAAGGCACAAGATCTTTTGCAATTATCTGCCATGACCCGGACGTACCGTCGTCTGGTGAGGATGTTAATCAGGAAGGAAAGACTGTCCCGGCCGATTTACCGCGTATCGATTTCTATCATTGGGTCATGGTCAATATCCCGACCGATTATTCCAGTCTTGCCGAGGGTGAGGTGAGCGACGGGATTACCGCGAAAGGCAAGCCCCCGGGAGCCAAACCCTATGGCGTGACCGGCCTGAATAATTTTACGGATTGGTTCGCGGGCGATCCGGAAATGGGAGGGAGTTATGGCGGCTATGATGGCCCTTGCCCCCCCTGGAATGACAGTATCGTCCATCATTACCACTTTACAATTTATGCGCTAGACGTTGAAAAACTGGATCTTCCCGGTGATTTTGGCGGGCCGGAAGTTCTGGCCGCGATGGAAGGGCATGTGTTGGCCAGCGGGTCCTACGTCGGAACTTACAGCCTTAATCCAGACGTGCCCGCTTAAATCTGCGCATATAAAGAGGCGGAGGCTTTATGGGTTCGGCTTTACTTCTCTGGCCGAATAACCGCCTGTGCGACAATGACGCGGTTGCTGTTGCTATCAAACGTCGCCGCGGGCGAGCCATAGAGGATGTATCCTTCTTTCAGGGCGTCGCTCACCCGCTGGCAAAAGGCATAGGAATCCTCTCCTGTCAGCAAACGGTAGCTCGGCTTGTCATCTGCCATTGTCTCTTCCACTTCCAGAACCTTTTTGACGAAATAATAATAGTAACAGGAACCCCAGCGCGAAACTGGTAATACCTGTGATTAAATGAAAAATCCGCAAGGGATGAACGTTCCGCCGCAGCGACAGGGATTGCGTCTTTATGTCCGCATTTTCCGGCGTGACTTTCCAGTCGAGAAAATAGGCGCCACGCCCCGCAACGGTGAAGGACGACACTACCTGCTCCGAGGTCTTTGTGACATACTCGGATATGTTTTCGTCCCGCTTGTCGCGCTGCTGTCCCGTTGCCTCGAAGGCGGAAAGGCCCCCGGGCCCGTTCAGCCTGAGATCATAGGTAAAGGCAGGAGTGCTGGATTGGCGCAATTCTATGCCGTAGATAACTGTCAGGAATGCCCGCATCGGATTCATGGATGGGTCAAGGTCGATTAATGCTGAATTCCCGGCTTCCCCCGTAAGATCAAACTCAACAACCTTTTGTCCGCTTGTCGAGTAGTCATAGCCCGTCCAGCCGATTAACAGGATACCGACTGCAAATAGAAACAGAACCAGGGATTTACGCATTGCCCTACATCCAATCGGTAATACCAAGTCTCGCCTGACATCCTATAAGTTTCGCGGGAGAAGGCAATCGGCTTCCCGACCTCAATTAAACAGCTCTCTGTAACAAATGGACTGACAAGAGACATTCGTTACTTCGATACCCGCATCTTGCATGTTCTCTTTTTGTTCTATATGGTGAACGGTTCCCGTAAAATCTGTAAACAGGATTCTAAGATAGAATGCTCTCTTACAAGCGACACAAGATTCATAAATTGAGGGATAAGATCTTGGCGGCTGAAAACAGCATGCCTGCAAAAAGCCCGCCTGCAAGTCATTTCACTCCCATACAGTCCAAGCAGGGCAATTTTCAGCCGCCGGGTCTTTTCAATATCCCTGTCATTGATGCATCTTTACCAAATGGCAGTTTACTGCGCGGCGCCATTCACGAATTTGTTCCCGCGTCTTATCCAGACTTCGCGGCCGCTTTTGGGTTTATGGCATGTCTTCTCCACAAGCTGCGAGATACAGAGACTGCTCCTGTTATCTGGTGCGGATTTGGCGATCGCACTGATTTTCCGCATACGCCCTACCCACACGGCCTGGCCGCTCTCGGCCCCGCGCCAGATAACTTCTTGCATGTTGAGGTAAAGCGAGAAAAAGACATGCTATGGGTAATAGAAGAAGGGCTCTCATCGCCAACCGGCCCCCTTATTGGAGCCATCTATACATCTTCTGAAAAACTATATGATTTTACGGCTAGTCGCCGTTTATCGGTGCGTGCAGCCCGATATGGCGGGACATTACTTTTACTACGCCATTATATGGCCAGTCACCCAATGGCAAGCGGTTCAACGGCGGCTGTCACTCGATGGGTTATTTCATCCCGCCCAAGTTCTCCGGTGCAACACAACAACGCCAAAGTCCCTGCCGTAGGCCCTCCTCGCTGGCACGTGACCTTGGCACGATGCAAACAAGGGCATCCTGGCAACTGGCAAATGGAATGGGATCATGAGACGCTTTCTTTCAATTTGGTTACCCCGCTGGCCGACCGAACGTCGGTTTCAGGGAAGTCCGCAATACAATAATTCGCTGATGCACAATATGCTTCATGATGATCATAACCGGTTAATGAAGCCCCATAAGTCCAAAGACCAAGTCTCATTTGCCTTGATTACAAGCAGTTCAAGAGGCATGCGTATCTCTGCCACCAATTTAGCGGCGGAAACAATGGGTGTTGCGGCTGGCATGCCAATTGCGGATGCGCGGGCTCTTTGCCCTGACCTTGTAACAGAGAATGCCACGCCTGATGCCGATAAGGTGTCTTTGGCCCGTCTTGCCCTATGGTGCTTGCGCTACAGTCCGCTTGTAACTACCCATGCATTGGATGGTTTAGCTCTCGATATTACTGGATGTGCCCATCTTTTCGGCGGTGAGCAGGAAATGCTTACCGATATATCAAGCCGCATGAGGCAGTTCCACTTGACTGCACGGCTGGCCACTGCCGAGACAATCGGAGCTGCATGGGCGGCAGCCAGATATAGCCCGGACCCGATTACACGGGTGGAGGAAGGATCGGTTAATGCCTTCCTCGCTCCCCTGCCTCTGTCCGCTTTACGGCTTAATGATGATACGACCAGACGCCTTGGACAGCTGGGCTTGCGGAAAGTCGGAAACATTCTAGACATGCCAAAAGCGCCTCTTATTTCTCGTTTTGGGGCACGATTGATTGAACGATTAAACCAGGCAACAGGGAAAAGTGCCGAAGTGTTTGGACCTCTGATCCCACCTCCCGTTTTTCATTTGCGTTACCCATTTGTCGAACCTGTTGTGCAGTTGGAGGCGGTCGATATTGCCCTTGAAATCCTCGCCGGTAAAATGGCTGACAACTTACAAGAAGTACGTAAAGGCGCGCGGTGTCTAGAATTGCGACTGTTTCGGATAGATGGCCATATGGAAAGGATGAGGATAAGAACCAGCCGTCTGTGCCATGAGGGGCCCCACATCACATTGCTGTTTCGCGAAGCCCTGTCACGTCTCGGAACTAATTTAGATAGAGGATATGGGTTTGATCTAATAACGCTGACAGCTCTTGATGTAGAGGAAACGGATGATGTCCAGCTTAAATGGTCAGCAGAACTGGCAGAAAACCAAAGAGTATCTTCTCCCGACTTGAGCCAGCTACTAGATCGGTTCGGCAACCGTTTTGGCTTCGACAAGATCACCCGCTTCATACCAGCGGAAAGTCATTTACCGGAAAGGGCATTTCGTAGAAGCTCTGCACACCGGAACAACCCGGTTTTGCAATGGCGCGAAAAGGCAGGGAATTCGCCCTCACGCCCGCTCCTGATTTTTAAGCCAGTTGAACCAATTACAGTCCTTGCAGAAGTCCCCGATGGTCCCCCGTTAAGATTTCAATGGCGACGACAGCAGCATGATATTATCGCCGCTGAGGGTCCAGAACGGGTGGCCCCTGAATGGTGGCGACGTCATGCCGAGAAAGGCTTTCCCCAGACACGGGACTATTATCGCGTGGAAGACAATAAAGGGTACCGATTCTGGCTCTACCGGGATGGCCTTTATAGCCGGAAACAGGATAATCCGCGTTGGTATCTACATGGCCTATTTTCATGAGAGCCAAATCACCTGAGCCCACGCTGCCTTATGCCGAACTCGCGGTTACCAGCAACTTCAGTTTTTTGCGCGGCGGCTCTCATCCTGATGAATTGGTATTAACGGCTGCGGCGCTTGGATATAAAGCGATCGGTATTGCCGATAGAAATACGCTTGCCGGTATAGTTCGGGCGTATAAAGCTGCCTGCAATGCGCAGATCCGGCTGGTGGTCGGCTGCCGCCTCGTTTTAACAAATGGGTTCGAATGCCTGTGCTTACCAACCAATAAAGCGGCATATAGTCGCTTGACGCAGCTACTAACTCTTGGCAATCGGCGAGCAGAAAAAGGGGGCTGTCATCTGACATTTGACGATATCGTAGCGTATAGTAAAGGGCAGATTTTTATTGCCATGCCGCCTTACGAAATTTCATCGAAATTCGAGGCACAGCTGGCCAAGCTTGCCGCGGCTTTTCCAAAAACAAGCTACCTTTCCCTATCGCTGTATTTTGGGGATCGCGACCTGGAACGTCTTGATTGTTTAGCCGACCTGGCATTGCATCATAATCTCAAGACAGTTGTCACCAATGATATTCTCTATCACATCCCCAATCGCCGTCCCCTGCAGGATGTTTTGAGCTGTATTCGCGAGCATACTACCATCCGGGAAGCAGGGTTTCGTCTGCAGGCCAATGCAGAGCGGCATTTAAAGCTTCCAGCCGAAATTTATCGTCTGTTTCCCGGCTTTCCTGCGGCAGTCAGACGTAGCGTCGAAATCGCTGAAAAGTGCCAGTTTTCACTTAATGAACTGGCTTATCAATATCCGGACGAGCCAACCGGCAGCAGTCTAACGCCACAAGCTGAGCTGGAACGCCTCACATGGAATGGCGCACAGGCCCGCTTCCCGGAAGGACTTCCCGAAAAGGTATCGAGCATTTTACAACATGAGCTTGATCTGATCGGCCGTTTAAAATACGCACCGTATTTTCTTACCGTCCATGACATTGTCCGCTTTGCCCGCTCGCGGAATCCTCCAATACTCTGCCAGGGACGCGGTTCCGCTGCTAATTCTGCTGTTTGTTATTGCCTGGGCATTACCTCCGTCAATCCGTCAGAAATAAACCTGTTATTTGAACGGTTCGTTTCTGCTGAACGTGGAGAACCTCCCGATATAGATGTTGATTTTGAACATGAACGCCGCGAGGAGGTTATCCAGTATATCTATCAAAAATATGGCCGTCATCGGGCTGGACTGGCAGCAACAGTGGTGACCTACCGCACCCGCAGCGCTTTGCGCGAGGTGGGAAAAGTCATGGGTCTATCGGAAGATGTGGTGGCCGCCCTTTCCCGAAATGTCTGGGGATATAATTCTGCAGGCCTGAACTGGGAAGACGCTGTCCGGACCGGAATTGGCCCCATAGATACCAGCACACGGCAGGTTCTACGGCTTAGCCGTGAGTTAATCGGCTTTCCCCGGCATTTATCACAACATGTAGGGGGATTTGTCATTACCCGCGATCCTCTGGTTGAGCTATGTCCTATTTCCAATGCGGCAATGGAGAACCGTACTATTGTCGAATGGGATAAGGACGATCTCGATACTCTCGGTATTCTCAAGATTGATATACTGGCACTTGGTATGTTGACTTGCCTACGAAAGGCATTCGATCTGCTGCAAAGGCACTACCAATTACCTATGTCTCTGGCCACTGTTCCACGCGATGATCAGACAACCTACAAAATGATTCAAAAAGCAGACACGATTGGCGTCTTTCAGATTGAAAGCCGGGCGCAAATGTCAATGTTGCCGCGACTGAAGCCTGCCAATTTTTATGACCTGGTGATCGAAATTGCCATCGTTCGACCCGGTCCCATTCAAGGGAATATGGTACATCCTTACTTGAGACGACGGCAAGGATTGGAAAAAGTCAGCTATCCGTCTACAGAATTAAAATCTGTGCTGGAAAAAACAAAAGGAATTCCCCTGTTTCAGGAACAAGCCATGCAAATCGCTATGGTTGGGGCTGGATTTTCAGCGGAAGAGGCTGATGGGCTTCGGCGTGCCATGGCAACATTCAAGCGCACTGGTGACATCGGAAATTTCAAGGCAAGATTTATTAATGGCATGATTAGCCGAAACTACACATTGGAATTTGCGGAGCAATGCTTTCGTCAGATAGAAGGCTTCAGCGATTACGGTTTTCCTGAAAGTCATTCGGCGAGCTTCGCTTTGCTGGCCTATGCGTCTGCATGGCTGAAATGTCATCATCCTGACGTCTTTGCAGCTGCCATTCTCAATTCTCAACCGATGGGATTTTACTCGGCATCTAGTCTGGTACGGGATTTCAGGGAGCATGGAGGAACTATTCTGCCGGTTGATATTAACGACAGTGAATGGGATTATCATCTGGAACCTCTGAACCCCGACCAAAGTCTGCTCCCTCTACGGATAGGTTTCCGGCAAGTGCGTGGTCTGAAGAAGTCAGGGGTCAGGCAACTGACTGCTTGTCGCGGTGAGGGCTATGACAGTGTCCGGGATCTTTATTTCCGCTCCGGAATTGATATGAAGTCGCTGGAAGCGCTGGCAAATGCAGATGCGTTCCGGTCAATCGGTCTTGATCGCCGGAACGCATTATGGGCGGTGCGGGAACTTTCCGGTCAAAATGGCAAACGAGGAGCTCTTGAAGATTTACCGCTTTTTGAACAGGCTGCTGCGCGAGAAAAACCGTTGCAGCGAGAGGCGGAAATAAAACTCCCCGCAATGCCGCTTGGCCAGCATGTGGTGGAAGATTACGGTAGCCTGCGTTTATCCCTGAAAGCACACCCCCTCTCTTTCCTGCGCCCGTTTCTCACAAGAAATGGAGTTGGAACAGCCACCGCTTTGCAAAATTGTACAACAGGTAAAAAAGTCAAAATTGCCGGGCTTGTTCTGACCCGCCAGCGTCCCGGCACTGCTGCCGGAATTATTTTTATGACCCTTGAAGATGAAACTGGAACTGTAAATGTTATTGTCTGGCCCAAAAAATTCGAAATTTATCGCCGAATTGTTCTTTCTGCCAGAGTGGTGGCTATCGAAGGGAATATACAGTCTGAGCAGGGTGTTATTCATATCATTGCACATCATATCGAGGACGTCAGTGATCAGTTGATGCATTTATTGGAAGAAAACAAAACGACAACACCTGTTGAAAAAGACCGCCTTAAGCCAAACCAATGGCGTCATCCCCGCTCCACCTCTGTCATGCCAAGCGGTCGAAATTTTCACTGAGCACTTGCCACTACATACTGCTCCGGTCGAGTAAAGAAGAACCACCCCTATGCCTTACCTCTCGAATTCACGAACAATGAATGACAGGCGACGCCAAATGATTTAGGCTGAAAAGCACCGCATATTATGTCGTTGACGGGCCACTGGATACGGATCAACAGCCAGCTTCATCCGATGACACAGCAATAAACCAGTTGATATTTATTTCTAGTTTGCCGACCGGCGCCATCACCACATCGGTTAATAGTACCCGCTGCGACGATACTGAATTTTCTTTAGGAAACACCATGCTTTTAGATATCGATGTTCAACTTCATTACCGCCTGGAAGAACCGACCGATATTTTGATGCAGATCGAGGTTGCCGACCTTCCGGATCAACGGGTCTTGAACGCAAACCTTGAGCTTGGGACATATGAGCATATGGCACGCGTTGCGGCCCATGAAGGGATTGGGGATCGCATTTGGCTCCGTATGACGGATGCATTTACCTGTCACTATACAGCGCGGGTTTCTGTTGATCGTCCTGTTCTCAATCTTGCTGATTTGGACGCCGTATCACCGCATCTCTTACCCGGTGATACGGTCCGGTATTTAATGCCGTCACGATATTGCCCTGCGGAAGAGTTTCATTCCTTTGCCGCAGCCGAATTTGGCGAATTTGAAGGCGGCGCACGCATTGCGGCAATGCGGGATTGGATTGCCAAGAAGCTACGATATGTTTCCGGCTCCAGTAACAGTCAAACCACAGCCTTTGACACTTTCGTACAGCGTCAGGGTGTCTGCCGTGATTTTGCTCATCTCATGATTACGCTTTCGCGCGCCTCTGGTATTCCTGCACGCTTTGCCAGCGTATATGCGCCGGGAGTAACACCGCCTGACTTTCATGCCGTAGCGGAGGTTTATTTGGCGGGAACCTGGCATCTTATCGATACATCAGGCATGGCGGAGGCTAATGAGATTGCCCGTATCGGGGTAGGCCTTGATGCGGCAGAAGTCGCCTTTCTGAACGGTTTTGGTCATATGGAGCTGGTACAGCAATCCGTCCAGACCATATTAGTGGCAGATCCCCTAAAGCTGTAAAGCTTATAATTTCGCGAGCCTTTAATGCTTAATATTTCTGCTTTTATAACGTAGAATACTTTAATAAATATAGATAGTTGTGATAACAATCATGCGACTCCTGATTGTAGAAGACGATATAATGATCGGCGAGACCCTGCAACGGGCCCTTCGTAAATCGGGCTATGCTGTTGACTGGCTCCAGGATGGCAGGGACGTCGAATTGAGCCTGCAAAACAGTGATTACGCGCTTCTCATCCTTGATCTGGGATTACCCGGCAGAAATGGATTCTCGATTTTAACCGACTTGAGAATGAACGGGAATGACATTCCTGTCCTCATTTTGACCGCCCGTAATGCGATTGCAGATAAAGTTTCAGGACTCGATATGGGGGCCGATGACTATATGCTTAAACCTTTTGCCCTCGAAGAGCTGGAGGCGCGGATCCGCCTTCTTTTGAGGAGAAAAAATGGTCAGAAAACGACCATTCAGAACTTGGGCGGCCTGTCCATTGATGCGGCGTCCCACAAGGTCAGCCTGAAAAATCAGGCCTATACATTCTCTTCAAAGGAATTTGCTTTGCTGACGATACTCATGGAAAGACCGGGCGTTATTTTTTCCCGCGCACAACTCGAAGAAAAACTATATGGATGGAACGAGGAAGTTGCCAGCAACGCGATTGAGGTGCACATTCATCAAATTCGAAAAAAACTCGGCAAGGATATAATCAAGAATATCCGTAATGTCGGCTATACCTTGGCGGAAGACCCTGAAATCAATTAAAAAACGTTTGCTCGTCTCTATTTTGGCTGTGATTTTCCTGAGCACAATTGCGAGCGCAGGCATGACCTATTTCCAGCTTAAAGCAGAAATGGACGAGTTGTTCGACGAGAACATGAAACAGATTGCCCATGCAATTGCCGTTCACGACCTGACCGCGCAGAGCGAATTTATCAGCGAGTCAAAAGATATCCGGCGCACTCTCAAAGGCGAGGAGGAGTTTTTGATCCAGGTATGGGATCAGAATCGTTTAAGCTTTTCCTCCCTCTCGTCCATAGAGTTTCCACGGCAGGGGCCGGGCGGCATCCAGACGGTCATATTCGACAATGAGGAATGGCGCTATTATGGTCTCAAAACACATGGTAGTTGGCTTATACAAATCGCTCAACCCATTCCCATGCGACATACCGTCATTTGGGAAATATATTTTGAACAGTTAGTGCCGACCTTAATCCAGCTTCCCATTCTGGCGGGATTGATTTGGTTTGTTATCGGCTTTGGCTTTGGGCCGCTTAAACGTATTTCCTTTTCCATAGAACAAAGATCGGCGAAGTTTTTACAAAAACTTCCTGAAAAGAATGTCCCCAAGGAAGTCTTCACGCTTGTAAAGGCATTAAACGGTTTGCTGGACCGGTTGTCCGTAGCTTTGGAATCACAGCGGCACTTTACCGCCGACGCCGCGCACGAACTGCGAACCCCTTTAACCGTTGTACGCCTGGAGCTGGATATATTAAAACAAGCCGATAGCCGGGAGGAGCGCGACCAATCCATCGAAAAACTGTACAAGGCCGTCGATAGAAGTACCCGGCTCGTGCATCAGCTTCTGGAAATGACCCGGCTGGAGCCGGAACAGATCCAGGAAGTGCCTAAGCCTACAACCTTAAAACAACTGGTTGAAACAGTGATAGATGAAATTGCCCCGCTGGCAGATAAAAAATCCATCACGTTGTACCTGACGAATTTTGAAAATGTGAGTATCGAAGGGCGGTTCCACGCGCTTTCTACGATGATCGGGAATTTGCTGAGCAACGCCGTGGAATACACCCAGGAGGGCGGCAGAATTGAAATCTCAGCACGGTCAGAGACGGCGCGTGTTATTTTCAAAATCGCCGACAATGGTCCGGGCATTCCAGAAAACGAACGCGCGCGCATATTTGACCGGTTCTATCGCATTCTTGACCCTGCCCAGTCCGGCGTACCCGGTTCCGGCCTCGGCCTCTCAATCGTAAAATCCATTGTTGACGCCCACGGCGCCATAATTCACGTATCCGAAGGGCTAGATGGCAGGGGTGCGGGTTTTGAAATTCATTTCCCGAAAAGCCCCGCGATTTGAGTTAAAGCCTCAAAAACAAGGCCGATATTCCATTTCCAGTCATTTGTATGAGTGCCATTTACAGCGAAAACACACTTGTCGGCATTTTCTCGTCCTTCTTAAGTTTGCCTTAAGTTTCATAATCCAATTGTCCACCAACGATGATATTTGGGATATTGGATTATGATAACGGTTGTTGTTCCTATTTATAATGAGAAAGAGAATATACAGCCTCTCCTCGAGGAGATTGTCGCGGCGGCGGAGCAATTGCCGATAAGCGAAATCATCTATGTGGACGATGCCAGCACGGATGGCTCCTGGGATATTCTGAAATCCCTAAGAGACCAGTATCCCGCGTTGAGAATTATAAAACACGCGGATAATTACGGACAATCCGCCGCGCTCTGGACAGGCATCAAGGCCGGTGGGAACGACTTTATCGTGACTCTGGACGGGGACGGGCAGAACGATCCAGCGGACATAAAATCACTCTGGGATACCTATCAACGCCATAAGGATACGACGCCAAAAATGATGGTTCTGGGTATCCGCACCAAACGTAATGATACCTGGGTACGCCGCGCCTCTTCGCGGATTGCAAATGCAATTCGGGCGGGCCTTTTGAAGGACCAAACAAAAGATACTGGATGTTCGTTAAAGCTCTTCCGGCGCTGGGATTACTTGAATCTTCCTTATTTCGATCATATGCACCGGTTTTTGCCCGCCCTGATGAAGCGGGAAAATGTAAGGCTCATCCATGTTCCCGTATCGCACAGACCGCGGATTTATGGTCAATCCAAATACGGCACTCTGGATCGTGCCGTTGTCGGTATCAGTGATATCTGCGGGGTCCTGTGGTTGCAGAAAAGATCGCGCCGGGCTTTTGAGACCGCCATACATGAAGACTTGACTTAAGGGTGACGCTTATGAATTCGATTTTCCAGTCTATTACCTATGAGCAGCTCTGGCTTGGTATCGGGCTGATTGGTCAAAGCCTGTTTTTCATGCGCTTTTTCGTGCAGTGGATTGCTTCGGAACGGCAGCGGAAAAGCATTATCCCGACTGCTTTCTGGTATTTCTCTCTGGCGGGGGGCTTTACGCTTTTTCTCTATGCCTTATACCGTCAGGACCCTGTCTTTATCATTGGTCAGGGAACGGGATTGTTCATCTACCTCCGGAATATCTACTTCATTACGTTAGGGTCAAAAGGGTCATCGGAACCCTCCACATAAGGATTGCAGATGACCGGGAAACGATCGCTTCGTCAAAGCGGTAAAACTCCGCGTGAGTTTTTCAAAATCAAATTCATTGGTAGCGGCTCGATACTGGCAAGGGAAATGCCGTGATAAAAAACCTTAAATCTACCAGGTACTGGCTGCCGATAGTGTTACTTGTTGCACTATACGCGGCAACGATCGCCTTCAGGCCGCTGCTTCCGATTGACGAAACCCGATATATGAGCGCGGCGTGGGAAATGTATCTGCGCGGCGATTGGCTGGCCCCTCTCACAGTGAATTTCCAGCCTTATCATCACAAGCCACCCTTGCTGTTCTGGCTGATTAACAGTGCCTGGTCGATTTTCGGCGTCAGCCGCTGGGCCGGGACCCTTCCTGTCTTGATTTCCTCAATCGCCTGTCTCTTCCTGACAAAAAAGCTGGGGGAACTGCTGTTTCCCGATAGTGCGCGGGTTTCTCAAACCGTTCCGATCCTACTTGTCGGCAGCCTCCCGTTTTTACTTTACAGCCAGGTTGTGATGTTTGACATCACCCTCACGGTTTTTGTTTTGTTATCTCTGATTGCGCTGGTTTTATATGCCAAAGCCGGCCAGAGAAAATATTTGCTCTGGATGGCACTGGCAATGGGCCTCGGGGTTTTGACCAAGGGGCCGGTGGCATGGCTGTATGTCATCTTTCCAATTCTGGCCGGTCCCCTATGGATTCCGCGTGAAACACCGCGCGCAAAATGGTACGGCGGATGCGCTTTAGCGCTCGTCTTGTCCGTCATTCCGGTATCGCTATGGCTGATCCCTGTGTTGTTAAATTCCTCCGATAAATTCGCGTTCTGGCTGATCTGGGAGCAAACGGCAGGGCGTGTCACGGGCGATTTCAATGCCGCGCATGCGCGCCCGTTGTGGTTTTACCTGCCCTATGTGCCGGTCCTTTTTCTTCCGTGGCTGTTTTTTCCCTCCTTCTGGAAAGGCGCCCGGGGGTTAAAAAATTCCTATACAAATGACTGGGGAGTTCGTTTTCTCGCGGTCTGGATATCTTCTGTTTTTATCGCTTTTTCGCTTATAAGCGGCAAGCAGCCGCATTACCTTGTGCCTCTCCTGCCGGGTGTCATTATTTTGATGGCCTTATGGATTAAACCATCCCTGAAAAAACTTGCCTATACCGCGTCCGCCATGGCGATAATTCTATGCATCGGGCAGGGGATCGCCTCACAATTCATTTTCGAAAAATATGATTTGAAAATTATGGCGGGTTATTTACGGCAACATCCCGACCAGGATTTAGCTTTCGTCCCTAAATATCATGGGGAATTAACATTTACGGGACGCTTGAAAAAACCGATCGATAGCGAGCAATTGGGTACGATTGGCGATTGGCTGAAAGTCCATCCGAACGGACTGGCCATTATCCGGTATGAAAATGAGGACGAAATCAAAGGGTACAAGATGCTCTTTAATATGCCATATCGGGGAAATTACATGGGCGTTTTCAAATTAAAATAAATAATTGCCGCAAACAGTGTAGGTGACAGCCAAAAAATTCAACATCCCAACTAGTCATCTGCATAATTTACAATTGCATTTAATGGAATTTACTTCAGACCTAACTCCGCAACCACTTTCGTGAGGGCGTCATAGACAATACGGTCAATTGATGTTCCGCATTCTTTTTTCATTATCTCCAGCGTCTGATCGACTGGAATAGCGCCGCGGTATGGCCTTTCGGCGGTAATTGCATCAAAGATATCCGCCGTCGTGATGATCCGGGTATCCATGTGAATTTCCTCGTCTGACAGACCATAGGGATAGCCTTTTCCGTCCAGGCGTTCGTGATGGGCTCCAGCCATTTTTGCCATTTCCGCAAAAGGCGTTAAATGGGACAGAATTTCTTCCGTAGCACGGGAATGACCGCGCATGACCACCCATTCCTCATCAGTCAATTTGCCGGGCTTATCGAGAATATTATTACTGACCCCCAGTTTACCGATATCGTGCATCAGGGCGGCCCGACGCAAGTAGGAGCGATGCATTTGAGAATAACCGAATTTTGCCGCAATTAAATCCGTATACAACGCCACCCGACTGCTATGATTGTAGGTAAAAGAGCTTTTGGCGTCGACGATCATTCCGAACGCTGCGGTTATGTCATCCAGTCTTTCTTCACTTACTTTCATTGCCAATGATGCGGGCTCAAGGGCCATGATTTTCTGTTGCAAATCATTGGTGCCAAGATCGGACCAAAACTTCATGTCGCCGGAAAGGCTTTTAAATACGTTCGCGAGCTCTGGATTGAACCAGCTACCGCTCCGATGCGACACCTGCTCAAGACTCGATTTTTTGCCTGCGGACATGAAAAATACGTCAGCAACCTGAGCCAGCAACGCGATTTGAGAAGCGATCGGAATAGCATGGCCAGATTTTCTGTAGGGTTTACCATTGCCGTCCCAATGCTCATCCAGATACCGGATGCCGTCTGCGATTGCATCATTGAAGCCAAGCCTTTTCGCAATATCCGCACCGCGTTCACATCGGGTCTCGATCAGTTCTGTTGCGTATTCCTCGCTATTTTTACCGACATCAACGAGACGCTTTAATTTTGTCAGAAAGCCTTCTCCAACCCCGACATGATTGATTACGAATTTGCTGACTTGTTTGAAGTCATTCATGTCTACAGTTTTGAAATCTCGTTTGAATATACGCTCATCACCCCCGTAGAGTTCGTAAAGCCTCGCCGCGTTGCTACTGCAACCCGCATCTTTTAGCAGCAAGGTATAATATAAATCCCATTGCTGCTGATGCGTTAAATTAAGCTTTTTACCAATCGACATGCCAATGTAGCAACAGCGAATGCTATGTCCAGGCGGCTGCCCTTCCGTCATATCCAGCGCATAGCTCAGGGCGCCGATGACCTCCGACAACAGCAGATTGCTGGCCGGAGATATTGCCCCATCTATGAAATTCGCTCGAACGGGTAAAATTATGCCCATTTAGATATCTTCCCATTTACCGATTAATTGCACTAAAGCGGCCTACATTATCGCTTCGGTACTCTGAAGAATGCTGCTGTTCGGTATACTGGGCCAGTTATCCTAATATTTAGTTAATTATTTCTTAACCGTCGGCAGAGCAACCGCACTTGCTGCGCTCCGAAGCGCAACAATTCCAAGCCTGCTTTATAGCCTTCGGTATCGCACGGTTATTTTATAATGCGCAGGCAATCGTGGAGGGGAACAATGAGCAAAGAATGCCGTCTGAGCCCAACAAAATTGAGTACGTCTCTGCCAAGAAAATCTCTGACGCGCCAGATAGCTACGCTCTTAATTATGGAAAAGTTAATGTGACAAGGTTGTATTTGGTCCCTATCATATCTTACCATCATACTCGCTTTGCGGACTGGCGGATAAAAGCAATAAGATCAGGAACAAACTATGACCGTTACAAACGAAACATATTTTGAGGTAGTTGTCATCGGAGCTGGTGTTGCCGGCATATACCAGATCAAACGATTGAGCGACCTCGGGATATCGGCGACGGTCCTGGAGGGAAGCGCGGGACTTGGAGGCACCTGGTACAATAACCGCTATCCAGGGGCCCGTTTTGATTCCGAAAGCTATACTTATGGCTACTCTTTTTCAAAAGAGGTGCTGGAGGAATGGCACTGGAAAGAAAAATTCTCGAGCCAGCCCGAAAATTTGCGCTATCTGGACTTCGTTGCCGACAAGTTTGATCTCCGCAAATATATGCAATTCAATTGTCGGGTCGATGCAGCAAGATTTGACGAAATAAATAATGTATGGCGCCTCAAGGTGAATGACGGCCGGGTATTGAGCTGCCGGTACATGATCCTGGCCATCGGCCTTTTGTCCACGCCAACCCTGCCCCGGCTTGAGGGTATGGATGATTTCAAGGGCCGCTCCTTTCATACCTATCACTGGCCGCATGACGGCATTGACCTGACCGACAAAAAGGTCGGCATCATTGGTACAGGCGCAACTGCCATCCAGATTATTCCGGAAATCGCAGACAAGGTGGGGGAGCTTCATGTGTTCCAGCGCCGCCCCAACTGGAGCGCGCCGCTTAATAACAGCCCGATTTCAGACACGGAGATGGCCGATATCCGGGCGCGCTATGACGAAATTTTTGCGACCTGCGCCCGCACACCCGGCGGTTTCGAACATGAACCGGATCGCCGCCCGTTCTTCGAGGTTTCCCGCGAAGAGCGCGTGGCGCTTTGGGACCGGCTTTATGACGAACCCGGTTTTGGAATCTGGCTCAGCAATTTCCGTGAAATTTTCATGGACGAGAAAGCCAATGCCGAGTTTTCGGAATATATCGCCGACAGAATTCGGCGCCGGGTGAAAGATCCCGTTACCGCCGAAAAGCTCATTCCACGCGATCATGGTTTCGGCATCCAACGGGTTCCGTTGGAAACAAATTATTTCGAGGCTTACAACCGCGATAACGTGCATCTGGTTGATATCAAGGAAACCCCGATTGAGCGCATTACCGAAACCGGCATTCGCACCAGCAAGGCCGACTATGATTTTGATATCATTATTTATTCAACCGGTTTTGACGCGATCACCGGTGCGTTCGATCATATCGATATCCGAGGACTGAACGGTGAAATGTTGCGAGATAAATGGGAGGATGGCCCATCAACATTCCTCGGCATGATGATCCATGATTTTCCGAATTTGCTAATGCCGAACGGTCCGCAGAGCGGTGCGGCCTCCACTAATTATCCACGCGGGATAGAAGTCGGTGTAAACTGGTGTACGGACCTGCTGATGTATCTTCGGGATAATGACCATATCCGAGCGGAAGCAACACAGGAAGCAGAAGACAGTTGGACAGCGGAAGTCACCAAAATGTATGCGGTGATGCTGATGCGGAAGGCAAAATCGTGGTTTACAGGATATAATTCCAACGTAAAAGGTCATGAAGAAGGCAAAATCCGCTATTTCGTCTACAATGGCGGCACACCAAAATATGTCGCGACCATCAATGCCGTCGCGGGCAATGACTATGAAGGTATCGACTTTGCCTCAACGCAGGAACATGCCTTGCAAAAGAATGTCTGATGCTTGTCGAATGCTGTTGTATTGTGGTTACCCCACATATTATCGTTTAATCCGGCTCACTCCCGGATCGTACAGCGGTTCCAGATGCACCTTGCAAGGGATGCGCGTCAAGGCGACGTCCAGTTCATAGCTGCCGCTTTTGACAAAATCCGCATCCACCCCTGCCGAATTGCGAACATAACCATAGCCGATGGGTTTTGCGATGGTATGACCATAGCCGCCACTGGACAGCCAGCCAACCCGCACGCCATCGCGGTATATAGTCTCGCGTCCCAGCAGCACGACCTCAGGGTCATCAACCGTAAAACAGGCCAGCATTTTCGTCAGACCCTTTGATTTTTGCGCCTCAATCGCGGCCCGGCCTTTGAATGGATGTGGGGTTTTGAGCTTAACCGCCCAGCCCAGTCCCGCTTCAAGCGGTGTGTGATCCGGCCCAATATCGGCACCCCAGGCACGATATCCTTTCTCAAGGCGGCAGCTTTCAATGGCCCGATACCCGGCATTGATAAGCCCGAACTCCTGCCCCGCAGCCATCAACGCATCATAAACCGTGCCCGCATCTTTAATGGGTAGATGCAGCTCCCATCCCAGCTCTCCGACATAAGTGATGCGAAGGGCGCGCAAGCGGCATCCCGCAACTACAATCTCCTTAAAGGTCGCAAAGGGAAAGCCTGCGTGGGAGACATCATCTGTAGTCACTTTTTCCAGCACATTTCTTGCGTTCGGTCCCATCAGCGACAGGACTGATAATTCCGTCGTCCTCTCGGTCAGTTTCACCCGCAGTCCAGCCGGGATATTGCGTTCAATCCAGTTGAAATCATGTGTCGCGAAACCGGTCCCTGTGACAATGTAATATTCATCCTTAGCAATACGTGCCGCCGTCAGGTCGCATTCAATCCCGCCCCGGTCGTTCAGCATTTGCGTATAAATAAGGGAGCCCACGGGCTTGGCAACATCATTGGCGGCAATCCAGCCCAGCGCGGCCTCGGCGTCCGGGCCTTTGAGGGAATATTTGGCAAAGGATGTCTGGTCGATCAGCACTGCCGCCTCCCGTACCGCGCGATGTTCCCGCGCAACCGCGGAAAACCAGTTTTGGTGCGAAAAGCTGTAGGTATCCGCTGGGACTTCCCCTGCGTCCAGATCCGCGAACCAGTTCGGCCGCTCCCACCCCATCTTTTCGCCAAAGCAGGCGCCCGCCTCTTTCAGCCGGCCATAGAGCGGCGAGGTGCGGTTGGGACGGCCGCTTTTATTTTCCTCATGCGGCCAGGCCATGGTGTAGTGCTTACCATAGGCTTCGATGGTACGCGTACGTATCCAGTCAGTATCAAAATGCACCCGACCAAAGCGGCGGATATCCGCGCTCCAGATATCATAGGGCGGCTCCCCCTTCGCAACCCATTCGGCGAGCACCATCCCGGCCCCGCCGCCGGAGGCGATGCCGAAAGCATTAAACCCGGTACCCACAAAAAAATTCCTGAGTTCTGGTGCCTCGCCGAGAATAAAATTACCATCCGGCGTAAAACTTTCCGGACCATTGACCAGTTCCTTGATCCCCGCCGTCTCCAGCGCCGGAACCCGGCCAAGCGCGAGTTCCATCATTGGCTCGAAATGTTCAAAATCCGATTGCAGAAGCGAGAAATGAAAATCTTCGGGAATGCCATCGGTCGCCCAGGACACTGGGTTTGGCTCATACCCCCCCATAACCAGGCCGCCAACCTCTTCCTTGTAATAGGTGAGCCGATCAGGGTCGCGCAACGTCGGCAGGTTGCGCGGCATGCCCTTAATGGGTTCAGTGATAAGATATTGATGTTGCAGCGACACGAGCGGGATGTTAACACCGAAACGGGCAGCGAATTCCCGGCTCCACTGGCCCGCGCAACAGATCACGATCTCGCACTCAATAAAGCCATGATCGGTTTGAACGCCCTTTATTTTTCCGTCCTCGATCCTGAGATCGGTGACCAGCGTATCTTCAAAAATTTTCGCGCCGGCCATCCGTGCGCCCTTGGCCAGTGCCTGTGTGATATCGGAGGGGTTTGCCTGTCCATCCGTTGGCAGGAAGGCCGCCCCGACGACATCATCTACCGTCATCAGGGGCCAGAGGTCCCGTGCCTCGTTTGGACTAAGCAATTGCATGTCCAGCCCGAAGGATTGTGCTGTTGTTGCCTGCCGCTTCACTTCCTGCCAGCGTTCCTCGTTACAGGCAAGACGAAGTCCGCCGTTCATCTTCCAGCCCGTGCCGAGACCGGTTTCCTCTTCAAGCCGGTCATATAGATCAACGGAATAGCCGAGAAGCTGGGTGATGTTGGCGCTTGAACGCAGCTGACCGACCAGACCCGCGGCGTGAAATGTCGTACCAGAGGTCAACTTCTTCCGCTCTAGAAGAACCGTATCCCGCCATCCCAGTTTCGCAAGATGATAGGCGGTCGAGCAGCCGACAATCCCGCCTCCGATAATAACCGCTTTCGCCGTCGTGGGCAGGATTCTTGTCATTCAGATATAGTCCCTTGAAAAGCCTTCATACGCAGCCTCAAAACGATACAAGCTATCTTGCGTATAATTGCTGTAGTCGAAATCGAGGGCGGAGTGAAGCTCCGACACCATGCTCCACATGACTTCTCGCAAGAGTGCCGCCATTTTCATGGCCTGATACCGTCGCCAAAGCTCATCGTTAAGCGACACATCAAAGTAGATTTCCAGCATCTCCTTTTGCTGCATATCCGACAGGCCATTGTTGGCGGCCATGCCGCTCAAATCAAATAGGGGCGTGTTAAACCCTGCATACTCCCAGTCGATCAGCCAGAGCCGGGCACCATCATCCATGAAATTGGCTGCCAAAAGGTCATTATGCGCAAATACAACGTCATAGGGGCCGGATAGAGCCTCCGTTTGCGTGACGATAGTCAGAAAATCTTCGATCCGGTTTTTAAAGGGGCTGTCCTCGGCCTGTAAAAGCCGCGCATAATCACGCAGCACATGGAACACCCAAAAAATCTGGGCGGGTCCTTGCAAATGGCGGGGGATTTGCTGATGGGAGGTTCTAACCAAGCTTATTACCCGCGGTAGAGTTAGCGGGTCGCCCAGATCTTCGGGGGCCAGTGTTCGTCCCGCAATATGGTCGAGAACCAATACGCCGGGCTCATGATATATGACCGCAGGCGAGACCCCTACCGCCTCTGCGGCGCGGCTTGCAGCAAGTTCATTGGAACGTATAACATGGTGAACCGGGATATCGCCACCAAGCCGGACAACAAAGCGGCGGCCTCGGTCTGTCACCAGAAAATTTTCGTTCGTCATGCCGCCATCGAGCGGCTCTACCTCCACAGCCCCCTCCCAAATGCGAAGGTGACGTATTTTTTCTTCCGCCAACGACATACCGTGACCCGACATCAATAAATGCCAAAGTCTAGCGCGAAGAACTTAATACACAAGCGCAATTCCGACCGGCTGCACGGATGCTCGCTCATCAATATAGGAAACCCTGCAAATCAGGAGACGTCCATAGAGGGCAATGCCGTTGTATCGATGATCATCTCCGACTCCTGCTCAGCATCGCCGAGCATGGCAGCAACACGTTCGAGGGCTGTGATCAGCATCATCTGTTCCCAGTCCTGCAATTCGCTGAACTCCCTGTGAAATCGGCTATAGGCCCCATCCGGGTTAATCGAAAGGAGGCGAATGCCCTCCGGGGTCAAGGATAACCATGATTGACGACGGTCGGCGTCGCCCTTACGACGCTCAACCATTCCCCGACTCTCCAGCTTCTGGATCAGGACAGTGGTTGTCGCTTGCGTGATGCCCATACGTGCCGCGACATACCCTGCCGTCTGTTCCCCCGTCTCTTCAAGCACATGCATGAGGATGAGTTGCGATGGGGTGAGTCCGGTTGCATGCAACAGTGTCTTGCTGTTGCGCTCGGTAGTATGCAGGATTTTCCGCATCGCAGTCAGTGCGAATTTAGTGCGGTTTTCCATGGGCCAAAATCCACATTAGATCAGAGAGTTCACCGGCTTTCAAACTAGAGTAAGCCAGACGCCGCGACAAGTGCCATCGGATTTACCGCCGATTTTCTAGTCGCTGTTATTACTGAGTATATACGAAATTTATATTGGAGTACATATGCAAAACTTCAATCTTACTTAAATAATATTTTGGATAGTTGAGAATAAAAATTGTTTATTATCAATAATTTTAGGTTATATAAACCCTACACAGGGTGTTGACATTTAGTAACTACTAACTAATATTATAGCCATGAATGGGACTAGCAGAACGCGAGGACTAAAGCAGATGACTCAAGGTGACACTCTCGATATGACCCGCAGGCAAATGAAAAGTCTGCGCATCAGGGAACCCCGAGCCAGTGACGGGCCGCAAATTCACCGGCTTATCGATAGCGTCGGCGCGCTCGATACAAATTCGCTTTATTGCAATCTTCTGCAATGCAGCCATTTTTCTGCAACCTGTGCCCTGGCGGAACTCGACGGAAAGATTGTCGGATGGATGTCCGGTTATAATCCTCCTGGTCAGCCCGATACCTTGTTTGTTTGGCAGGTCTGCGTGCACAGCGCGGCACGCGGTTTAGGGGTTGGTCGCCGACTGATCACGTCCGTACTGGAGCGGCCGGATGGCAATAGCATGCGCCATGTCGAATGCACGATTACAAAATCCAACTCGGCTTCGTGGTCTCTGTTTCAAAGTGTTGCAGAGACACTCGATACTGACCTGAAATCACAATCACATTTTCTTCGTGATGTACATTTGGATGGCCAACATGAGAGTGAGATCCGCGTGACTATCGGGCCATTCGCAATAAGCCCTGCGCGAGCGGCAAAAGTCGCGTAACAGCGTCCATCCGCCACATCACCAAACCAAAATTTTGGAGAATCACAATGAAAACTGCATCATTCGATGACCGTTTACCTGTCTTCGACCGCGTCGAAAGCGGCGTACGGTCTTATTCCCGCTCCTTTCCCAAGCTATTCAACAAGGCGGTGGGAGCGACAATCTATGATGAAAAGGGTAATTCCTATACCGACTTTCTGGCCGGGTGTTCATCGCTGAATTACGGACACAACGATCCCGATCTAAAGAAGGCCCTGATTGAGTATATTTCCGAGGATGGGATTGCACAGGGTCTGGACATGTTCACCGACGCCAAGGAACAGTTCCTGTCCAGCTTCGAGACATATATTCTGAAGCCGCGCGGCTTGGACTACCGACTACAGTTTACCGGGCCAACCGGGGCAAACGCCGTCGAAGCGGCCCTGAAACTGGCCCGCAAGGTAACGGGACGGACAAATGTCATCTCCTTCACCAACGGGTTCCATGGCGTGACGCTGGGCGCCCTCGCCGCCACGGGTAACGCAAAACATCGCGCAGGAGCGGGAACGCCGATGGCCGGGGTCACCCGCGCCGCCTTTGATGGTTATTATGGACCGGAGATTAACACAGCGGACCTGCTGAACCAGCAACTGTCTGACCCCTCCAGCGGCATCGATGCGCCCGCCGCCATTATTGTTGAAACCGTGCAGGGCGAAGGGGGGCTGAACGCCGCCTCCCCCGAATGGTTGCGTCAGATTGAAGGTATCGCGCAGGCACATGGGGCGCTGTTTATTGTAGATGACATACAGGCCGGCTGCGGCCGCACCGGCGGCTTTTTCTCCTTTGAAGAAATGGGCCTTTCACCGGATATCGTCACTCTGGCCAAATCCATTTCCGGCATGGGCCTGCCCATGGCGCTGACACTGATCAAGCCTGAGCATGATATATGGACCCCGGCCGAGCATAACGGTACGTTCCGGGGCAATAATCACGCCTTTGTCACCGCCCGCGCCGCCCTTGAAAAATTCTGGGCGGACGATGGCTTTGCAAAGGAAGTCGCGGACAAGGCAGAGCTTCTAGCCGACCGCCTCGGCAGGATTGCGCAAACCCACGATCTGCGCCTGCGTGGTCGCGGCATGATGCTGGGTGTTGATGCCGGCAGCGGCGAACGCGCCGCAGAAATTTGCGCCGCCTGCTTCGACAACGGCCTAATCATTGAAACGTCCGGCAGCCACGATGAGGTGGTCAAGGTTCTCGCCCCCCTCACCATTTCCGATGTGCAGTTCCGCGCCGGGCTCGGTATACTGGAAACCACATTTGCTGAAGCCTTTGCGACCCGCAACAGCGCCGCAGCTTGAGGAGAACATTATGATTGTCAGAGACCTGAACACGGCCCGCAATTCTGATCGCCTGGTGACAACTGAAGGCTGGGACAGCACTCGTCTGCTATTGGCGGGCGACGGTATGGGCTTCAGCTTTCACATCACCCGCCTTTTTGCGGGGAGCACGCATGAGTTTGAATATAAACATCATTTCGAGAGCGTTTATTGCGTCTCGGGTGAGGGCAGTATCGAGGATCTGGCCACGGGCCAAGTTCACATGATCAAACCCGGCGTTATGTATGCATTGGACCAGCATGACAGGCACCGCCTGTCCGCCAAGTCCGAACTGGTCATGGCCTGCTGTTTCAATCCACCCGTTACCGGGCAGGAGGTGCATCGCGCAGATGGCTCCTACGCGCCAACCGAGGACGCCTGAGACAGGATCTTCTCCTGAATATCTCCAGGAAAGTCACACCGCTTTACAACCAAATCGCCCAAGCCAGAACCGGGCGACACGAGGATATTCCATGACGACCACGCAAACCACGCCCCGTCACACTGTCGAGAAAATCGGCGGCAGCTCGATGTCACGCACGGCAGAGCTGCTCGATACGGTACTGATTGGCGGACGAACCAGCGCTGAGCTTTATAACCGGATCATCGTGGTGTCGGCCTATGCCGGGATCACGGATGCGTTGCTTGAGCACAAAAAAACCGGGGAACCGGGGGTTTATGCGCAATTCGCCAATGCCGAAGGTGGCTGGGGCTGGAATGACGCGCTTTCGGCAGTGGCCGACAAGATGCTAGCGCAGAATGCCGCCATTTTTGACGATGAAGGCACACGCCATACTGCTGATACCTTCATCCGCGAACGAATCGAAGGCGTACGCTCCTGTCTGGTGGATCTGGGGCGTATCTGTTCCTTTGGCCATTTTCAACTCGATCAGCATTTGCTGACCGTGCGGGAAATGCTGTCGTCTCTGGGCGAGGCGCAATCCGCCTTCAACACTGTTCTTCTGCTCGGCCAGCACGGCGTCAACGCGCGACTGGTTGATCTGACCGGGTGGCGTCAGGAAGGCTCCATTAACCTGGACTCCTGCATCGAGAAGGCCTTTGCCTCCGTCGATATTTCCTGCGAATTACCGATCGTTACCGGCTATGCCCAATGCCGTGAAGTGCTGATGGGTACCTATGATCGCGGCTATAGCGAGGTCACACTCTCGCGCGTTGCCGCAGTGACCGGCGCGGGCGAGGCAATCATTCACAAGGAATTCCATCTTTCGTCCGCTGATCCGCGCATCGTCGGGGTCGATAATGTCCAGATCGTCGGGCGCACAAACTGGGACGTCGCCGATCAGCTGTCCAATCTCGGGATGGAGGCGATCCACCCGCGCGCGGCCAAAACACTGCGTCAGGCGGGCATCCCGCTCAGGGTCAAGAACGCCTTCGAGCCCACGCATGAGGGCACGGTGATCTGGGCCGATACGGACGTCGAACAACCTTCCCCCTGCGTGGAAATCGTCACCGGTCTGCGCAAGGTCTTTGCGTTTGAGTTCCACGATCAGGACATGGTCGGGATCAAGGGCTATGACGCGCAAATACTGGAGGCCCTGACCCGACGTAATGTCTGGATTGTCTCCAAGATTTCCAATGCCAATACGGTCACCCATTTTATCAAAGGCTCGATGAAGAATATCAAACAGGCCGAAACCGATCTGTCCAAGGCCTATCCCAATGCGGATATTTCCCTGCGCAAGGTAGCGCTGATCTCAGCCATCGGCCGCAACCTGCGGGACCCTTCACTTCTGACACGTGTTGTGCGAGTGCTGGACGCGGCAAATATCCTGCCGCTGGGCATTCATGATCCGATGCGGAAAATTGATATTCAGGTCGTTGTCGAGGATGCCGACCACGACGGTGCCATCAT
>NZ_JBDNHC010000067.1:0-7928 GCF_041689005.1 Sneathiella sp. | reverse complement strand
GATGCTGTCGAGAGAAGTTCCTGCTTGGCAATCTCAGTGGCAAGTTTCTCTGACCGGGTCGCTAGGTCTAACCGCAAGCCTTCGAGAGCATTGGCCTCGGCGACATTTGATGCGGTCTGGTCGAGCACTTCAAGGCGAGAATGTAGTTTTGTTGCTCGCGCCGCGAGGGTCATGGTCATGATGCCGCCTCCTTTTCGCTCGGGGACAAGCCAGCGACTAGGCTAAGCATATCGTTCAATTCCAAGATGAGGTCCTTCGGATCGGACTGACTGCGGTTGCCTTCCTCTCGCGTCACGTTGGTCTCGGCCGCGGCTATCAATTCAGCGGACTTCTGCAGGAACGACATTGTGCGCGCGATCAAACCAAGGTCAATGGAGCCCAGCGCGTTCAACAATCCCGGTGTTTGATCGCCATCAGCCTTTGTGATGACTCCCGCTTTGGCGACCAGATTAACAAAGGCGCTTTGCTTGAACTCGATTAGTTGCCTTTCGAACTCCTTCAGATTTGGCCCCACAGAAGGCGTCGTCCCTGTTTTCGCTAAAAGTAGCACTATGGCCTGCAGATCGTCAACAAAGCCAGCCTTGTCGAAATCTGTTTCGATAAACTCGGTGATCTGCGTTTGGAAGGTCGATAGCTTACTGATCACCGAAGTTAGTCTCCGCCGGATCCGGTTCTCCGAAAGTGAACGGATATAGGCCTTTATTTCTTCTGGTAAGCCGTCACTGGTTTCGCCGGCAGATGCCTCGCCTGAAATCGCATCCATTAGCCGAACGACATCGACTGCATTGAGTGTTCGCCCTGACCCTTGAAAGCAGCCGCAACGGGCAATCAGTTCGGCCTGCAGCATATCGCGCGCGCGCGGCCCCAGTGTGTCAGTATAAAGATTGTCCCAATTCTCGTCGAAGGACTGGCCCGTCCTGACTTCTGGAACTGCAAACAGGCCAGTAAATATCCCAGCCGCGCTGGACGGCTTCACCGGCGGGGATAAGCCAGCGATGCGTGATTGTGTAATGAGTGCGCGGCCTAAGGCCGAAACCTGCGCTTTTGCATCCTCAATCCACTTGGGCCGGAGTTGCGCAACTAGATGATCGATCAGCGCAGCACTCGCAACATAATCATCGTCGGCTGCGGGATACGTCCATCGATTGCCGTTGAGATTGAAGCGCACGGCTGCAATTAGCCCTGCGCGGACCGTCCCATCTTCGTCTAACGGATTGTCGCAGACGTGAAGCTTTAGACCAGATTGCGGGTTACCGCGCGCGCTGGGAATAGTAATCCACTGCGGCCGTAAATCGCCATCGCGAATGCGAAGACTTGGCAGATCAATGGCATGCTTGAGCATTTCAAAGAGGGCAGTACGAACGGAACGCGCGTCGTTCTGTGCAAGCTGCGCGCCTTTGGACCAAGCATCAAGCTTGCCGCGAAGGTCTACGACCCTCGGATCTTCAGCCGGCTTCGCAACGGCGATCGATGGCTCGCCCTCGACTGACGGTGTTGCAACACCTCCGTTTTGCGCGGGCTTAATCGAAAGTTTCGGACGTTCGGGCTCAGGTACGAAGCGGATATTGGCGAGGTCTTCAGGCGTTGGAAGGCTGAAAGCCTTGAAGACAGAAGGTGGAATATGAGCGATTTCTGAAGTATCGAGCGGATTACCACCCCAAGCCGCAAGCAATGACCCGAGCCGGCGTGATATCTCATCGGGTTGATGCGTTTGGCGGATCCAGTTCGCCAGATTGGCGTTGGGCGACAGCCCCTCATAGCTGGCCGGTGGAAAAGCATGAGCTTCGAAGGTAGGTCGCATTAACAGTGTGTTGCGGATAATTTCGTTTATCACCCGGCGTGGATTAAAGACTAACTTTCCACCTAGTATAAGGTGCCGATCAACGAGTTGCTCGATCGCTTGTCGGTTGAACGGAAAGAGCGCTTCTTCTTTCTCCGTATAGCCGAAGGCCGTGACCGCTTTGCTTTCCTCGTCGGAGAGGTCTTCTCCACGCCACGCAGGAAGCCAGTCGGTCAATGACTGCTCGGGATCGCGCTTATTGAAGAGGCGTCGCAACTCAGTATCGCCCCAACGAGCTGCGTTCAGATAGGCTCCGACCATCCCGACCACGCCGGCCCTGATCTCGTCATCGGTCTGCACCCCTCCACCAACGACCCATTCGCGTTGGGCACGGGTCATGATCGTATCGCGAAATGATAGATAGCCGTCAGTTAGCGCCATGGCCGTTCGCATAGTCGCGCGAACCTTCTTGCCTTCACTCTCTCCTTCCTGGATGCAAACTTTGAGTAATACCTCCTGAATGCCGGCCAGCGCCGCAAAATCCTCGACGAGCAGGACCAAATCCATGCCGTCGGCAAAGAGAATTTCACGTACTGCAAGGATGATGTCCTGAAGGGTCATCCCCCCTGCATTTTGTTCCAGTTTGAACACATTACCAATCGCCGTGTCTACTGCATCATTTAGCAGATCGACCACAGGTTGCAGTTGATCAATCTCCACATTAGCGATGTTGCGCTGGTAATAATCGCGCACCGGGAGCGATGCCTGATTGATCGGTACAGTTTCAGGCAGGACTAAGTCCGAAGCCACGAATTGTGGCAACGCATCATCGTCGTCCTGGTCTTCGGTTCGCCCCCGAAGTGCGCGAGAGACAACTTTCGATAGCACGTTTTGGACAAAATGCTGCTCTAGCGCACCATCGGCGAACAAAAGCGGCAGTTTATCGGCATGACCGATCAGGGCTTTGAGGTGTCTGCGTTCAGGGTCGTCTCGGATTTCCGCGACCATGTTGGCCCGCCGCGCTGCCAGCGCATTTTGTAGATGCGCACGGAAAGTAATGACCGCTTCTTGGAGATTCACTTCCGCTACAGCGCGGGTCAGATCGTTGTGGGCTTTAATATATCGGGCGTCGTCCTTTAGCGGCTCGAGAATGAGTTCAACAACGGTGCGCAGACTTGCACTCTTCGGGATCCGAATGATGTGAAGTTGTTCGCGCTTTGCGGACCGCCTCAACTGGGCGTCAAGCCAGCGCACGATATGAGACTTGCCGACACCGGATGGTCCGGTGATTGGCATCAAGAGGGCACCCGACGGCACATTGTCCGTCAGGAACGCGTCGAGCAGATCCTTTTCGGTTGCTGGGGTAGAGTTGCCGGTAGCCGCACTGCGCCGAGCGAGTTGCGACGGCTGGTGCACAGCCAGAAGAACCGAGACATCTGCTGTCTCCGCCTCATTCTTGATGCAGGCGTTTACCGCCGGCGCCTTGGGCCAGTAGCTTTCTAGCATTATTTGGCCCTCTTTAATGGCAGCCGCCGAATGTGCGTCATCTCGCGCCAAGAATCAGTGCTGGATCCCTGCAAGGTAATGCCGTCCTCACTATCGCTCTTCTGTTGAGTGGCGATCAGACCCTCGCGGTCAAGCCTTTGGATCGCGCGCGAAAGCGACATCGAAATACGACCCTCTGCCGGCGCTGACCATTGTGCCGGATTCAAAACCGCCTCCATCTGCTTGCGGTACTCACCGCCATCAAGCACAGGCAGGATGTCAGCGGCACGCGAAACAAATTCAGCCGCCGGCAAAATAGCCTCCCTGACGAAGATATCCGAAAGCGCGTCTCGCAAAGCATCGGTCGGATCGACCGTAACTTGCGAGCCAGTGCGGCCGAAACCAAGGTAGACCATCCATGTCCGCAACCCGTTCCATCGCGTATCGTTCCCAAATATTCGCTGGCTAAGATCCGGAATCTGGTCGTTCTCGAGCAACTGGATTTTAGCATGCGACGATGTGTCGATCGTGTAGATATTCTGAGCGAGAATCCAGGACAAGCCGCGGCTGAGATCAGCGCTCTTGTTGCCTTCCGACCCCCAAAAGCGGGCGTTGTTCTCAGGGGCGAGTGCGATCATTCGAACGATCTTGGGAAGCCTTGCTTCTGCGACGTCCGCAGGCTTGCCCAGAGCCGCGCGGTGGCCTTCGGCAATGGCTACGTTACCGGTCACCACCTCGAAAAGTCCGAGTTCGGTCCAGCGCGTCAAAGTATTGTTGAGTTGCCTCGACTCGACCATGACGAGATCTTCGCCGCAGGCCTTGAGCAATTCGCTTCTCGGCTTGGGGCCAAAGCTAACCAAAGCTCGAACAAGAACGATCAGCACGTTGAACAAGCCATCGTTCGTCATATTGAGTATGCTCATAAGCGTGCTCCCAGCCTGAAGTGATCCACGGTGAGACTATTTGCTCCGGTCTCCACGAGGCGCCGACCCTGGTGGAAAGGGTCGGGTGTCGATAAGGGCACCAGCAGAATATGAAGCGGTCGATCGAGCAGAAGCATCGCCTCAGTTACTTTCCTGCCCGTGACAACAGTTGCGCGCGCTAGCTTGTAAGCCGATTCTCGCGACGCCTCTTCCTCTAGCGATTGTAGCAACACAATTCCATCGCTTGCCCGGGTATAAAGCTTCTGGATTGACGGCTCGGACCGAAGGTCGTCCGGGATGCTGACCTCGCGAATACCAAAGGTCGCGACTAAATCTTCCAATATCTGGACGATTGTGGCTGTTTCCAACGGCTCGGCTAAAGGAATCAGGATAGGAGCTGCGACATTGATATGCGGAAACCGTAGCCTGAAAACTGTTGTATCGACCGGATCAATCCTGTCGATGCCATGGGCAACGGGCTCCGCATAGTTCAGGTCGTCTGACGTGACCCGGCGATGCGCCGGACAACCGCCACATGCGCGGGATACTATAAGCGTTCGCCCTGGTACATGACTCCGGTATAGATCATCAAGCAAGCCCGAGACCTCAACATCTCCGCACAGGAGTGCATCCAGCAATTGATTATTCTCTGCTGCCGAACGGAAAGATCGCAAACGTTCTTCGCCGATATGTTCATCAAATGTTGTCTGATTGCCGTGGCCAAACTCGAGCATACTAACGATGGTCTTCCGAAAATAGGATGCCCAATGCTCCTCATTTCGCAGATCAAACGCAGCATCGGTTTCGTCTTCATCTCGTTCAATCATGTCAGGAGGTCGCGACTCGAGCTCCAGCATCTTGGCACGCGCCATCATGATCAAAATGCGCATATTCCAAGCCGCGTTATAATCTGATTGCTGGTGCAGGCGCTGCGGAACGACGTCAAGATCGAGTTCGAGCAACGTACCCATCGGATTGAGCGGCACGGCGACATCGAGCATGGCCGACCATCGTTCGAACCCGAGGTCGGCGCTGATGAGCGATGGCGTTCCTAACCGGTCCGCGATTTCCCGATCGATATCAGAATGAACCAGGAGCGATGTCGATGTACGACCATCTCGCCCGCCACGTCCAACTTCTTGGTAAAAGCGATCCAGTGTCTCGGGCACGGCGGCATGGATAACAGCGCGGACGTCTCGCTTGTCTATGCCAACACCAAAGGCAGACGTAGCGACGATCATATCGAGCCTATTGGCCGCCCAAAGGTCGATGATACTCTTCCTGTCAATGTTACCAGTCGCTCCATGAAAGCACTCACTGCGCGCGAAGCCTTCTTGCCGCAACCGCCTGAGCCAAAGCCGGGCATCCTCTCGCTTGGTGACATAGAGAATGAGAGGCCTTGGTGCGTGGCGCACCGCCATCAAAAGCTTGGCCACCTTGCTATCCTCATCGATTTCTCGATGGACCCAATATTGGGGTTCGGGCCTCAGATAAATCGATGCGATCATCTGGGTGTTTTTCACGGGTCCGAAAAGTGCGTCTATCGTCCCGATCGTATCGGCGGTCAAAGTGGCCGACATAAGTATGGTTCGAAAGCCCTGGCCCTCGCAGACATTGAGCAAGCCACGACGCACCCCTGCTAGCATCTGAAAAGCCGGGCGAAAACCGTCTCCCCATTGGCTTACGAGATGTGCTTCATCGATGATCAGATAGGCGAGAAATCCAGCACGTGCCGCATCGTAAAGTGCGGGTAGCAGAGCCCCGGTCATCGCTTCGGGTGAGCAATATAATATACCTTGGCTACCCTTGCGAATCGCGGACTTGATCGAAAGGCGCTTATCCTCAGTCAATTCTGCATGCCAGGCGAGTGATGGAACTTCACGGCGTGGATAACGGTCTTTGAAGAGTCGGGCGGTTTGACGTGCTTGATCGATCGCTAGAGCGGTCGTTGGCACAATGCAAAGCGTCAATCCGGATTCGAGCCCTCGCACTAAGACCGGAGCTTGTGCGACAAGGCTTTTGCCGGAGCCAGTCGGCAACGAGACGATCAATGTCTCGCCTGCTGGCAGAAGGAAGGCGCTGCGAACAGCTTCTCTCTGACCGGGCGACATGTAATGATCAAAGCTGCAGACGTCAGCGAGGAAGGGATCGATTGGCCTACGCCAATCTATGCGCACCTCCCGCTCTTCGAAGGAATCTTCAAAAAGGGGGCGATCGCTCTCGGCAAGCCAATCGGGCGCGAACGGCTCGGCTTCGATCAGATACTGGTTTGTACCAACCTTCTGGGCGCGGATGCCATAGGATGCCCAACGGTCGCGGGTTGGCCAGTTCGTGCTTACGGGAACGCGGAGTTGGGCCAAAGCGCCTGTCTGCAACGCATGTCGTCGCATAACATGTCGCAAAAGCCCGATCAGATCGCCATTGATAGGCGATTGCTCGCTCTTGTGGTGTGAAGAAAGCACCTGTTGCACACGATGAAATATACCGTCGTCGCTGGCCTCAATTGGGATTTCTGCGGATGGCCAAGCATCTAACACCGCATAAAGTGCGTCGAAGTCGAACGCAGCGCTCATGCGCGATCATCGATAATGGCCGAGGCCGCTGCATTTCCCGTCACGAAAGAGGCGAGAATAGAGTCAAGGTGGATATGCGGTGCCTTAATCCCAGCTATGAGATGTTGGGACAGCTTCGATTCCAATACCCAGTCGGCCTTGTCTGCTGGATCGGCACTCCGAACCGCGCGCGCATGCAACTGGCCCAGACGACCGATATCAACTTCTGAGGCTCGGCGTTCTGCTTCTTCAAGATCGCCGACAAATGATGGGAGTGTAAGGAGGCAAGCTTCACTCTTCTGGCGTGCAGTAACGCACAAGTCATTCCAGTTTTCCTGCTCGGGAATGTCGAGTCGCATCATATTGAGCCATCGTTTGGGATTGAGATTGAAGTCCCGCCCACCTTGGGGGGCTGCCTTGGGTTGATATGGGCGATTCAAAAGTGCCAATAATGTCGCGTCAGTCACTAACTCCATCTCACGGTCCAGCCAGATCGTCTGTTGAAATGGCGGCAATGCCATATCACCTCGCCGCCGGGCCGCCGCCGCGGCCGAAGGTCCGCCGAGTGCGGCTTCAATCATTACATTCACCGCAGCACTTACATCAGCTTCAATCACGTAATCAAAGCGGAAAAATAAGTCCACAATGGCGTCACTGTGATAGCCAGGCATTTGTCGCCACATGGCTGTTGAGCGGCCGCGATCATCTCCCTGCGTGATCGACCACATTCCTGAAATGAATGGATCTCCGTAACGCAACAGGCGAGTGGATGAGGCTCGCCCGCTTCGACTCAAGGCGGTTCGCCGCCGAAAGGTCATCGGGACGGTTTTAACCGTTCGCGATAAGAGCGCTGCTTTTGACATATCGATCGATGATATGCAGTTGGAATAGAATGTTTCGAGTGGGATCAACGTATGCATGCGGGAGGTCGAATATATATAGCGAAAAGGAATTGCGCCCTTAATGCTCTCAGTTTCAGATATCTCGCGAAGGCGAATAAACTGCAACGTCTGCTCGATCCAGGCAGAAGCGTCCTTCTCGATCGCCTCCCAATCTTCGTCAATGTCAGTGAGCGCATCAAGAGCATCTTCAGACGGAACGCCAAGCGCGTCCAGCGCATCTTGCCGGTCGATATTCCGCATTTCGCGCTCTATAACTCCATCGTCGCCGACGCTTGCCTCAATGAGG
>NZ_JBDNHC010000066.1:0-7890 GCF_041689005.1 Sneathiella sp. | reverse complement strand
TAACCTCAACCCTTATACCCCCAAGGGCCAAGCGGCCAACGGCCTCGGCCTGACGTTCGAACCACTTATGACCGAGTCTGCTGATGATCCCAGCGCAGAATACGGACTTGTCGCAGAGAGTGTCGAGGTTGCCGACGACCTGAGCTTCGCGATTTTCAACATCCGCCCTGAGGCTCGCTTCCATGACGGCGCCCCCATCACCGTCGAAGACATCATATACAGCCTGCAGGCTGTAAAGGAAAAAGGTGCCCCGCTTTTCCGCTATTATTATGCGAACGTGAAATCAGCCGAGAAGCTGGATGACCATCGGATAAAATTTAACTTCTCCGGGCCACCTAATCGGGAATTGCCGCAGATTGTCGGGCAGTTGCTGCCCATTTTGTCGAAGAAATATTTTGAGACCCATACGTTCGAGGAAACGACCCTGGATCCAATTCTCGGATCCGGGCCTTACCGGATCAAAAATTTTGAGACCAATCGCTATATTGTTTACGAGCGCGTCAAGGATTACTGGGGGGCAGACCTACCCATCAATGTCGGACGGAATAATTTCGATACGATTCGCTATGATTTTTATCGGGATACAGCCGTGCTACTGGAGGCCTTCAAGGCCGGTGAATATGACTACCGGTCAGAAAACAGCGCCAAAAACTGGGCCACCGGGTATGATTTTCCCGCAGTAAAGGCAGGATATGTCATTCTTGAGGAAATCCCCAACGAGCGTTCTGCTGGAATGCAGGGATATGCGTTCAACCTGCGGCGAGAAAAATTTCAGGATCCCGCCCTGCGAGAGGCGCTTACATATGCATTTGATTTTGAGTGGCTGAACAAGAACATTTTTTATGATCAGTACGCCCGGACCAGCAGCTTTTTTGAAAACTCGGTCATGGCGGCAAAGGGAGAACCAACAGAAGCCGAGCTTGCGATTCTAGAACCGTATCGCGACAAATTGCCACCCCGGGTCTTTGGCCCCGCCTACAAGGCTCCCGTAACCGATGGCAGCGGACGGGACCGCGCACCCCTTCAAAAAGCCAAAGAAATCCTGTCGGATGCCGGCTGGAAGGTTCAGGATCGAAAGCTGATTGACCCTAAAACAGGAAAACCGCTGACGATTGAATTCCTGATGAATGACCCGAATAGTCTTCGTATTACGGGACCCTTCATCAAAAATCTCAAGAAACTCGGGATTGACGCGAACGCGCGGGTAGTTGATTCGGCACAATATACGGAACGCGTGCGCAATTATGATTTTGACATCATTACCGCCGGCTTCGGGCAATCCATTAGCCCCGGAAATGAACAGCGCGAATTCTGGGGCGACGAGGCGGGCAAGCGGCCTGGAAGCCGGAACGTCATGGGCATTGACGATCCCGTCATTGACGCGCTGATCGAAAACCTGATAAGCGCCCCGGATTACGATAGTCTAATTCCGGCAGTTCGCGCCCTTGACCGGGTCCTGACATGGAATTTTTTCGTCATTCCCCAATTTCACGCTGCCTATGATCGTATCGCCTATTGGAATAAATTCGGTCATACAGATGTCAATCCCACGCAAGGGCCTGACATCATGAGTTGGTGGGTAGACTCCGAAAAAGTTAAGCGCCTGCAACAGGGTCTGCGCGAACTCAGTGAGAAAAAATAGAGACAGTATTCCCTGAGGGGGGACAGAGTGAGAGTATTTTTTTTAACGTGCTTGGCAGCAAGCCTGCTTATCGGCGGGGCAAGTATTGCGGAACCGGTTACGAATTACGGCCTCTCTGTCTTTGGTGATCTGAAATATGGCCCGGATTTCACCCATTTTGACTATGTCAATCCCGATGCCCCGAAAGGCGGCATCATCAAACTCCGGGACACGGACAGTTTTGATACGGTAAATCCCTTTCTGCTCAAGGGAAATGCTGCCGTCATCAACGGCGACAAGGGCGGTGATCTGTATTTCAATTTCACCCAGTTAATGACACCGTCCTATGACGAACCGGACGCTGTTTATGGGCTGCTCGCGGAAACGGTGACGGTCGCCGAAAGCGGACAATGGGTGGAATTCAAGCTGCGTCCGCAAGCCCGGTTCCATGACAACACGCCCATTACTGCCGAAGATGTTGCCTTTACCTTTAACATCCTGAAAAAGGAAGGCCATCCCCGCTACCGGATGTTATATCGCGATATAATTGCGGCAAAAGTTTTGGACCCTCTCAATATCCGCTTCACCTTCCGCGACGGGGCGTTGACACGCGACCTGCCCTATCAGGTGGCGACCATGCCTATCCTGTCGAAGGCATCGTTCGACAACCGCGAATTTGCGGTCACCACGATGGAACCGCTGCTCGGGTCCGGACCCTATAAAATCGCAAAAATGAACCCCGGCCGCTCAATCACTTACGAGCGGGTGAAGAACCACTGGGCCGAAAATCTGCCGGTTCACAAGGGTCGGTTCAATTTCGATACGATACAGGTCGATTATTACCGGGACCGGGATATCGCCCTTGAAGCCTTTTTCGCCGGAGAATATGACTTTCGCGAAGAGTTCACCTCCCGTAGCTGGGCGACAGAATACGAAAATAAGCCCGCCGTTAAGGCGGAATTTATAAAGCGCGATATTTTTGCCGACGCCTCGCTAACGGGATTGCAGGCGTTCTTTATGAATACGCGCCGCGAGCCGTTTCAGGACATCCGCGTGCGCAAGGCTTTTAACCTGCTATTTGATTTCGAATGGACGAACCAGAACCTCTTCTACGGTCTATATGAGCGGCTCGGGTCGGTGTTCGAGAATTCGGATATGAAAGCGACAGGCTTACCTTCCCCTTCAGAATTAGCGCTTCTCACGCCCTGGGAAGAGGAATTGCCCGCGGAGATTTTTACCACCGAATTCAAGCCGGCGGAGACCGACGGCTCCGGGAATATTCGCAAACAAATCCACGCGGCACTGGCATTGTTTACAGAGGCCGGCTGGACCGTCGAAAACAAGAAGCTTGTGAATGCCGACGGCCACCAGATGCAGGTCGAGTTCCTGTTGTATGAACAATCCTTCACCCGGGTTATCAATCCTTTCATCCTTAACCTTGAACGCGTCGGAATAGAGGCCTCAGTACGCGTGATTGATAGTGCAAGCTGGCAAAACCGTATTCGGTCTTTTGATTTTGACATCGTTGTCCGGCGGTTTCCACAATCGCAAATTCCAGGGGTTGAACAAAGAGACTGGTGGGGATCTGCCGCAGCCGACACAGATGGCGGGCTGAACATTGCAGGGGTCAAAAACCCGGCGGTCAATGCCTTGATAGAAAAAATCATCGAAGCGAAAACACGCGGCGACCTGACCACGGCGGCGCGTGCCCTCGACCGTGTATTGATGTGGAATTATTATATGATACCGCAATGGTACAAAAATTCACATTTCATTGCCTACTGGGATAAATTTGGCCGACCCAATGCCAAAAAACCCGGCTTTGATCGTGCGGTTCTTCACAGCTGGTGGTATGATCAGGCGAAAGCCGATAGCCTGGCCTCCCGCCGGGGACAATAATCCAGGAACGAAGGAGTATTCTTTGTTTGCATATATCCTGAGACGTATCCTGCTCATGATACCAACCTTATTTGGCATCATGGTTCTCAATTTTGTAGTTATACAGTTTGCGCCGGGAGGGCCCATTGAGCAAATAATCGCTGAGATTCAGGGGACCGCCGTCGGCGCCACTTCCCGCATCGGGGGCAGCGGTTCGGGTGATACGGGGGGCGGAGGCAGTTCAGCTTCGTCGGGAGTTGGATCGCAAAGCTCCTATCGTGGGGCACAAGGGCTTGATCCCGCCTTCATCAAGGAGCTGGAAGTCCAGTTCGGCTTTGATAAGCCAGCCTACGAACGCTTCTTCCTGATGATGAAGAATTACCTGATGTTTGATTTTGGCACCAGCTACTTCCGCGATGAATCGGTGGTTAATCTGGTTATTGAAAAGTTGCCGGTGTCCATTTCTATCGGGTTGTGGACGACGTTGTTGGTATACCTGATTTCAATCCCTCTCGGGATTGCCAAAGCGGTGCGCGATGGGACGAAGTTCGATCTATGGACCAGCAGTCTGGTCATTATCGGCAATGCCATCCCTAGCTTTCTGTTCGCGGTCGCCCTTATTGTTCTGTTTGCAGGCGGATCGTATTACGATTGGTTTCCCCTTCGCGGTCTGACGTCGGAGAACTGGGATCAGCTTAGCCTGCTGCATAAGGTGACTGATTATCTCTGGCATATCACGCTTCCGGTGACGGCAATGGTTATCGGCGGATTTGCGGCACTGACCCAGCTCACCAAAAATTCATTTCTCGACCAGATCGGCCAGCAATATGTATTGACGGCCCGGGCAAAGGGGTTGAGTGAACGCCGGGTCCTTTATGGACATGTGTTTCGCAATGCCATGTTGATTGTCATTGCCGGATTCCCAAGCGCCTTTATCGGGATTTTGTTCACCGGGTCGCTGCTGATTGAGGTGATTTTCAGCCTTGACGGCTTGGGGCTGCTTGGGTTCGAAGCGGCAATAAATCGGGATTACCCCGTCATTTTTGCTACGGTGTATGTTTTCGCCCTGCTCGGCCTGGTTATGAACCTTATCGGGGACCTCACCTATATGTTCGTCGATCCCCGGATTGACTTTGAAGCGCGGGAGGCCTGAGCATTGCAACTTTCCGCGATTAATCGACGCCGCCTCGACAATTTCAAGGCTAATCGACGGGGCTATTGGTCGATGATTTTTTTCGTCGTACTTTTTGTTCTTTCTTTGTTTGCAGAAATGATCGCCAACGACAAGCCGTTGATAGTTTCCTACGACAATCAACTTTATTTCCCGTTTCTTGTGGCTTACCCGGAAACGGATTTCGGCGGTGACTTCGAAACCGAAGCAGACTATCGCGATCCCTTTGTCGCTGATCTGATTAATGAAAACGGCTGGCAAATATGGCCGCTGATCCGCTACAGCTATACGACAATCAATTATGCGCTGACGTCGCCAGCACCGTCCCCTCCCGATCTCGAAAATTGGCTGGGCACAGATGATCAAGGCCGGGATGTCCTTGCGCGGGTCATTTACGGGTATAGAATTTCCGTGGCCTTCGGCCTGATCCTGACTATTTTTAGCTCCCTGATCGGGGTGACGGCGGGCGCTGTTCAGGGCTACTTCGGCGGCTGGGTTGACTTGATATTCCAGCGTTTTCTGGAAATCTGGGGCGGGATGCCGAGCCTTTATATCCTGATTATCCTCGCCTCCCTGATCGAGCCAACATTTATGATCCTCCTGATATTATTGTTGTTGTTCAGCTGGCCAAGTCTGGTTGGCGTGGTGCGGGCGGAATTTCTCCGATCACGTAATTTCGATTATGTCCGCGCGGCCCGCGCCTTGGGCGTGCGCGACGGGGTTATCATGTTCAAGCATTTACTGCCGAACTCCATGGTCTCAGCCCTTACCTTTTTGCCCTTCATTTTGACAGGTTCCATCGTCAGCCTCACATCGCTCGATTTTCTCGGACTTGGCCTGCCCCCGGGCTCACCCTCGCTCGGGGAGCTACTGGCGCAGGGAAAGGCGAATTTACAGGCTCCCTGGCTCGGGATCACCGCCTTCGTGACATTGTCGGTAATGCTGACCCTTGCCTTTTTCATGCAAGAGGGTATCCGTGATGCATTTGACCCCAGAAAGACATTCCGCTGATGGCGCTGGTAGACGTAAACGACCTCTGGGTTACCTTTAAATCCGATGGCAAGGACGTTGCCGCCGTTAAAGGCGTCTCCTTTGCGATTGAAAAAGGTGAAACCCTAGCTCTCGTTGGGGAAAGCGGATCAGGGAAATCTGTCACGGCTCTCAGCATCCTGCAACTTCTGCCCTATCCACTTGCCCAGCACCCGCGGGGCTCAATTGTTGTGGATGGGATGGAGGTCGTAGGCAGCTCGCAGAAAAACATGCGGAAAATTCGCGGCAACCGGATTTCCATGATCTTTCAGGAGCCGATGACCTCGCTCAATCCATTACATACGATTGAAAAGCAGATTAACGAGACATTGCTTATCCACATGGGTATGAGCAAGCGGAAGGCCGCCGCCCGGGTGCGCGAGCTGCTGGAAATGGTGGGTCTTGATGCGATCGATGAAAGACTGGGGGCCTACCCACACCAGCTTTCCGGCGGACAGCGCCAGCGCGTCATGATTGCGATGGCATTGGCCAACGAGCCGGACTTGCTGATCGCAGACGAACCGACAACGGCCCTTGATGTCACCATTCAGGCACAAGTACTCGAACTCCTGCAGAATCTGCAGAAGCGTCTCGGAATGGCAATATTGCTGATCACCCATGATCTCGGGATTGTCCGGAAGATGGCGAAGGACGTCTGTGTGATGACGGAGGGTGAAATAGTCGAGGCAAGTTCGACGAAAGAGCTTTTCTCAAACCCGCAGCACGATTATACGCGCATGTTGCTGGAAGCTGAGCCGAAGGGACTTCCCGTTCGTAAAAACGATTCCGTGCCGGAGATTATCAGTAGCCATAATCTAAAAGTCTATTTTCCGATCAAGAAGGGGCTGTTCAAACGAACAGTCAATTATGTTCGGGCAGTCGACGATATCTCACTCACGGTAAAGCAGGGCCATACCGTGGGCATCGTCGGGGAAAGCGGGTCCGGAAAATCAACTCTGGGACTTGCGCTGTTGCGGCTAATATCTTCAAAAGGAGATATTTTGTTTGAAGGCCAATCTATCCAGAACGTGAGCTGGAAAACCCTGCGTCCATTGCGGGCGGAAATCCAGATCGTGTTTCAGGATCCCTATTCCAGCCTCAGCCCCCGGCTCTCGGTGGCGCAGATAATTGAGGAGGGCCTCATTGTCCATGAAGGCCGCGGCGACCGGCGGGAACGACGCGACCGCATCTCGGATATCCTGAAAGAAGTCGGCATCGCGCCGGAAGCCCAGGACCGCTACCCTCACGAGTTTTCCGGCGGCCAGCGCCAGCGGATTGCCATCGCCCGCGCCCTCATTCTAAAGCCGAAATTTATCGTCCTTGATGAGCCAACATCGGCACTGGACATGTCCGTTCAAGCGCAGATTGTCAATCTGTTGCGCGACCTTCAAACGCGGTATAACCTGACCTATCTTTTCATCAGCCACGACCTTAAGGTTGTTCGTGCAATCGCCGACAGCGTCATCGTTATGCAAAATGGCAAAATCGTCGAGCAGGGAAGTTCCGCACAAATCTTTGACAATCCGGAAACAGACTATACAAAGGCACTTATGAAAGCCGCGTTTGACTTGGAAACGGTCGGCGAGAATGTCGTTAACAATTAAGGCATCTGAAATAAGGTGTCGGAGAGAAATATGGCTCTTTTATTCAAAAGTAATATTGATCGCGCAGACTGGTGGCGGCATGAACTGAACAAGCATATTCCGGATCTGGACGTACGAATCTGGCCCGATATTGGCGACCCGGATGAAATTGAATACGCTCTTTGCTGGAAAATGCCGCATGGTGAACTGGCTAAATTCAATAATCTGAAGGCGGTTTATTCGCTGGGCGCCGGGGTCGATCATCTCCTGGCAGACCCGGATTTTCCACGGCACCTGCCGTTTTCACGGGTTGTTGATCCCAATCTCACCGGGCGGATGTCGGAGTATATCGCCCAGCATGTTTTGAACCATCATCGGTTTCAGTCGATCTACGACGCGCATCAGCAGGACCACCTCTGGAAAGAACATTTCGCCCCTTTCGCCTCGGAACGTAAAGTCGGTATCCTCGGTATGGGTGAACTGGGGAGTGGCGCCGCGCGGGCCCTGCAGTTCCTGAAATTCGATGTGGCAGGATGGAGCCGGTCTGAAAAGAAAATTGACGGGGTGCACAGTTTTTACGGCGATGACCAGCTCGATGAATTTCTTGC
>NZ_JBDNHC010000065.1:0-18309 GCF_041689005.1 Sneathiella sp. | reverse complement strand
CGAAGCAACCAAAGATATCCTGAACACTGGGTTATTTGCAAAATTGCCCAAGGGGGCCAGCGTTATCAATGCCGGTCGCGGCCCGCACCTGGTGGAAGAAGATCTGATCCCCGCGCTTGACTCCGGGCAGTTAGGCTCTGCAACCCTTGATGTATTCCGAACCGAACCATTGCCGGAAGATCATCCCTTCTGGGGTCATCCAAAAATCCGTATTACACCGCATGTTGCAAGCATCTCTGATCCGGCGAGTGTCGCCAGGCTGGTCGCCCAAAATATTCTTCGCACGGAAAAGGGAGAGGAATTACTGCATGCGGTGGATGTCGATAAGGGATACTGACACGACCAACCTCACTTCTGCGAACGATAATCGCAAGCCTTGGAACTGTGGAGCATTATCTCCGGTATCGTTCCTCGATTAGGGCGAATAAAGCTCGGATCGCAAAGGCTTCGCCTCCGACGGGGCGACCGGGACGGTCCCGGACGTTATAGGCCATGATATCCAGATGCATCCAGCTTTTCGCGTTTTTAACGAATTCCTTCAAGAACAGCCCCGCAGTAATGGCTCCCGCAAATCCACCCGACCCGGCATTATTAATATCCGCGATCTTACTGTCGAGCAAATGACGGTAGTCATTCCAGAGGGGCATTCGCCAAACGGGATCATTTTCAGCGCTGGCCCTGGCCGACATATCTGAAAATAGGGCCTCATCATCAGTGAAAGTTGCGGCGATTTCAGTGCCGACGGCAACGCGGGCCGCCCCAGTTAGCGTTGCCATATCGATCAGCAGATCCGGTGTTTCCTCGTCCGCAGCCGTCAGGGCATCAGCAAGGACGAGGCGGCCTTCCGCATCTGTATTACCAATCTCAACCGTCAGCCCGCTCCTGCTGGTCAGGACATCGCCCGGACGGTAGGCATTGCCCGAGATGGAATTTTCAACGGCGGGAATCAATACCCGCAACCGCACGGGCAGGTTTGCATCCATAATCATATAGGCGAGCCCGAGAACGGACGCCGCCCCGCCCATATCCTTTTTCATTGTCAACATCCCCGAGGACGGCTTTATATCCAGTCCGCCAGTATCGAAACAAACACCTTTGCCGACCAAGGTAACTTTCGGTGCGTCCTTATCGCCCCAGAAAATATCGATGAGCCGCGGGGCATCCGCCGCGGCGCGACCAACCGCATGAACCATTGGATAGTGATAGGTCAGTAAATCCTCCCCAACAATATTCGTTTGCACGGCGTCAAACTCCGCCGCAACCTGTGAGGCCGCGGCCTCAAGCGCTGAAGGTCCGAGATCCCCTGCCGGCAAATTAATCAAATCCCGAACAAGCGTCACCGCGTTTACGGTGCGCGCGACCATTGCCTCATCTGCCCCCTTCAGCAATACGAGTGTCGCATAACTAGCTTCATTTTTTTTAAAGCGATCGAAGCAATATGTCGCCAGCGCCCAGCCGATCGCTATATCCGTCGCCTGCTTAGGGGCAAGCGCACCTTCAACGGTATATTGACCAGTCGGCAAACGCGTAGGTAATCCGGCGAGAGACCAGATATTCCAGTCATCGTCCTTGATGAATAAAACGGCTTCAAAGTCGCCCTTGTCTCCGGGAAGCAGCACGTATTTTCCGCCAACTGGATGAAACTCCTGAGAGCTGATCCAGCTTTTGTATCTTTCTGATTGTTGCACAAGCCAATCATCAAAATCTTCTTTTTCAACAATATGGATGGGGCGGGCTGGGCTTTTGGGCGCCGCGACGACGAATGGAATCACTATACTGCTCCTCATTTTTCATGACACTATCAAAGCCCCGATAGGGTCACAACCGATTTAGTGATTTGTGAACTGCCACTCGATGATTTACAGGAACGGGTGCCTATTCGGGCAGTAGTCCTTTTTCGCGGTAATATCGCTCTGCACCGGGATGTAAGGGGATCGCCACGCTGTCCAGCGCCGTCTCGAGCCTGATCATTTTGCCCTTTGCATGCCCATGATCGAGGAGGTGCCGGTTTCGCGGGTGCCAGAGCGCGCGGGTGATCTCATAAACCAGCTCCTCGTTCATACTGGCATTAACAATCCATTGTGTACTCACAGCGAGAGTTGGAACAGTATCAATGCCAACATAGGTTTTCGCGGGTATATCACTTGCAGAATAATATTCATGGTCAGCGATAAATTTTTCCGCAATTTTTCCGCTGATCGGAAGCAATTCAATTTTACCGACATTGGCAAGTTCGGTTACTGCCGTAACTGGATAGCCGGCAACAAAGAAAAAAGCATCAAGCTTGTCATTCAACATCAGCGAAACAGCTTTATCCGCATTGACGGGAACTGCCTTGAAATCCTTTTCGGACAATCCATACGCCGTGAGGATTTCTTTGGCATTTACACGGGTGCCGGATCCCGGGACATCAAGCGACACACGCTTTCCCTTCAAGTCCGAAATCTTCTTGATCCCAGCACCACGGCGAACAATCAAGTGAACATTTTCCGGGTATAGATTGGCAATTACCCGTAAATCGGACAATGGCTTCTTCTTTTTATATACGCCTGTGCCCGAATAGGCCGCCTGAACTACGTCCGATTGCGCGAGGCCGGTCTCAAGATTGCCGTCCATCACGCCATTGATGTTTGAAATCGATCCCCGTGTCGTTTGGGCCGCCGCGATAAGCCCCGGAACGCCGCAGGACCCGCCGCTTTCACAAGAGCGGCTTCCCGGCGGACTGGAAATGATGGAGGCGATCAAAGTGCCGATGGGATAATAGGTGCCGGATGTCGATCCGGTCCCTATCCGAAAAAATGTCACGTCCTGACCAAAAGTGGGACGTGCCGTAGCGAAACCAAACAGACATAAAGCCAATATTGAAAAGATGACGACCTTGAATTTCAACGTCCTTGGACGCGTTCCAACCCCAGCCATCATTTAATTATCCTCCACATCCACATAACTTTAATACATAGTCATGTATTTTCCAGAACAAAGGGCGACCTATCCAAATTTATCCAACATTTCAAACTGAACTGCTTAGCTGAGGCCGTTTTGCACTCGTGTTATCGCGAAACTTCCCGGCGACGTCACGTATGTCAAACGCAAGTGCCGCCGAATTTTGCACTTCCGTGCAGGCTTTATGAATCGCAAGAGGAATTTGGACCAGTAGTTCCCGATCCTGTCCTTTCAGAGAACCCCTGGTCTTGTCAATAGTCTCTATGAGTTTATCCAGTCCTTCGCAGAACGAAACGATATGGGCAAGATCTGTATTTTTCACCTGCAGCATCAATCGTTTGTTGATGTCGCGAAGGGATATCATGGCGACTTTACGATCATCCAGCTCGTTATATTCTCCCGAAAGAACAAGAACCGCCGATGAGAGGCGAAGAAGCTGTTCCGTATAAATGGATATCTTACGTTCATGAACGGCCGTCATGGCACGTTTTATCGTCTCTGCAGTCGCGGCGAATTCGGGTTTGTTCTCTACTTTCGCGCGCAGCGAATTGGGCACGATCATCGCCGATCTAGCCGGAAAATTACGGGTATTGTGATGTCGATCCGGGCCAATATAGTCAGTTGTAACGACAAAGGGCTTACGCGCCTGAACAAGACGGAAAACCCTATCGAGTATCTGGGTTCTGGACATTGGTCTTGAAATCACGTCATCAGCGCCGGAATTAATAACTTTATTCACAACCTCCGGGGCGGAATTCCACATGGACAGGATAATATTCACGAAAGGATTTGTACCGACAATATTCTGACGGACGCTGCGAATGATTTCGAGCATATCCCCGCTTGGGGACAAGGTTTCCGCGAGAATTAAATCATAGTCCCCGACTGCAGCCTTTTCCAGAAAATGGTCTATTTCCGCGACCGCGACGACGTCACCGAAACCAATATTCAAGAGCGCACTTCGGGTGCTATGACGCAAAGCCGGTTCCGGATCAAACAGGAGGACGTTGGCCGGTTGAAAATCAGAATTGGTCATCAGGACAGGATGTCATCGATCCCGGGCAAAATTTTTCGAAGCTGCTCCAGGATCCTTTTCGGGTCTTCTGAAAATTGCAGGCCAATCTTGTTCCCCCGGCGCCAGACAAGATCGCACCTCACGGTGCCGAGTTTCGGAATATTCAACAACAGGTTATTTTTTTCGAAAAATAGCCCGTCAACATCAATACGTGCGCCGTTCGCAGAGATATCTTTGATAATACCGGTTACCTCACGTTCTTCTTCATGCAGGCAGGCATGCCCGCGTTCTGCCCGGATCGTCGCTGGCCATTTAACTTCAGAGCGTAAAAATTTGCGGTTTTTCGCACGCTCATTGATCTTGGAGCCGGCATTCGTATCAAGAGCCCGCAGCATTTTTTTGATATCTTCGGCAATGATCATGTCAGTTCTCTGTCTCGCTTCAACTGAATTCTCAGCAGGAACAAAAGCGCCCATTAGCGGAAGAAGATTAAATCAACAAAATGTTAATATTTTCCAAAGAAGTGGTTAAAATTCACCAGTCGCTGCATTTTCTCTGCGTCGCCGCATAGGCATCATTCGTATCAATGACTTCATTCGCTTTTTCCCGGGCAAGGCTGAATTTTTCGAGCAAAGGCGCCATTTCAAAAAGCAACCGGTTGACGAGTGAATGACCAATTCTATCCGGTTTCCGGGTAAAGAAAGGCTTGATGGCTGCGGCACGCTCCGCTAGTTCCGCCTTGACCTTCGGAAGATAGCTGGCTGTGATTTGTTCGTTTATTCGAACATGCTCCCGTTCATGGGCCAGTATCACCTTGTACGCGCAGGAGGATTCCCGGCATTTTCGATCTATGTAAATAACCGTTTTTCGTGCCCCGAAATTTAAATCCACGCCATCGAGCCGAAGACAGTAAACGCCCTTCCTGACTTCCCTGTATTTCGTCGAGGCGCCAAGTTCCGGGCCGATGGTGGCATTGGTGAGCCCGAGCAGCCTGACATGTTCTGACGGTTTAGCGTAGCCGCTTTTTTTAGCTACCTTCTCTATCTGGCCGGATGATATCTGATGGTTGATTGTGGGAACAGCCGTCATAATTTTAACTTTTATGATGGGCGGCTTCCATAATGCGAGGCAGTCTTTGTCGGTCGCGGCATAGGAATTTGAACTCCCGATGGGGAGGGTCACCGCGAAAATAAGCTCGCCGATAATCAGGCTCTTTTCGTCTCGGGCGAGCCATCTTACCGTATATTTCTGCATAATGCCAAAATGGCCCAACGATCGCATCTCTATCCTCAGGGTCTAACCTGTTTCCACCAAATGTGGATTTGTTTCGTCAATGGTCACGAAATAAATCCTGGCGGAAAAGCTTACGCGCAATTTGATTAAGGAATTGTTTTTCGGGCGTAAATTCAGGAGGACGCAAAACGTTCTATATGTTTTTTGATCATTCCAGCAAAGGCATTTGCTGTTCTGCCATCTTCTGCAGATTACTCTTCGGGGGCTCGTTTATAAAAAAAGCAGCCGACAAAAGGATCGTAAGGATGAACACGGCAGAAGAAAAAAGATATTTTGAATAACAGCTTTTAACGGAAAGCGTCTTGTTCATATCGCTAAATATCATGCCCATGTCACCCCCTAATCCACAGATGCCGTCACCTGTTTCCCGATAAGAAAAGGATACCCAACGGGGTTACTAATAACTAGCGTTTTAGTTGCTGTATTTTTTATTTATGCACTTTTAAGGACGCATACGGCTTATCTGCATCGCCTTGCGGCAAAGGACACAAGATGTAGCTAAGGTGTAGCGCCCGAAAATTTTATCCCTACACGGATTGCCTGCATTGTTAATCAAGTTTGACGAATCGACTTTTTGGGTGCCCGAAAATTATTCGGGCAAATCCGCCGCAAAAAGGGCGATAATGGCAACCCTGTCAGATAACACGGCGAGGCTGGCCCAATGCAGATCGGCTACCGCCAGACAATGAAAACAAGGTTGTGGAATGCTCATATGCAAATCAGATACTATATGACTTCATAAAAGCGCTTCAGCAGATCAATCAACAGCGCGTGATTTTCTTGCCCCAATCCGTCAACGACCTTTTTTTCAATTTCCTGGACCTTGGTTTCCAGGTCAGCCAGTTCCCGCTGTCCCTTTTTGGTGAGCCGGACAGCATAAGCCCTGCGGTCGGTCGCCACGGCTTCCCGAATAATGAGTCCATTTTTTTCAAACTGGTTCAGCACCGGGACCAGGGACGATCTGTCCAGACCCGCCGCCTCGGCAATGGCTGTCTGGGTTCTGCCGGGGTTCTCATTGATGATCGCCATGACAGAATACTGCCCGGTCTGGAGTTTCCTGCCCGCCGCCGACGCGAACGTCCCCTGCGCCCGGAGAACGGCTTTGCGCATATGAAAGCCGGTAATCTCGTCGAGCGCCGTCATGGTCATGCCCTCGGACCGGCCCTTTCCGATCTTCTCTATTTCATCAACCATTAAACAGCACCCGGGTCATTCGCCCCGATACTACATTATGTATGTCGGGGGACCCCAAACATTTATAGTCGTAGATGCCATTTCAGCACAAGAGACAGAAGAGACTATACAATCGTTTTGTAAAAATTCTGTAGTCCCGCCTCCGCGCATTCCATGTCTTGCTTAGGCGTCCCGGAACTCAAACCAATGCCGCCGACAACCTCACCGGCCACGACAACCGGCATACCTCCGCCAACCGTGGAGATCCGCCCGCCCACTTCCGTATGTATTCCAAAGGCAAGATTACCGGGAATGCAGACCGCATTATAATCATGGGTCGCCTTTCGGGCCGCCGCAGCGGTGAAGGCCTTATCGTTCGAGATTGTGATGCTGGTAATCTTGCCGCCGTCCATGCGTTCGAACGCAATGAGATTGCCAGATTCATCGACAACGGAAATACACATGGGCACCCCGATCTCAACGGATTTTTGGCGTGCGCCGTCGAGCAAAATTTTTGCGTCATCATGTGATAAACGATTTATTGTGAGCATAGTGCCTCCAAATATTTAATAGATCTTGATCCAGTCTAGCGTTCAAAAATAGTATTAGTCTAAACCGCTTTCGCCTCAATCCGGCGGGCATGGAGGATCGGCTCTGTATAACCGCTCGGTTGGTCCTTGCCCTTGAAAACGAGATCACAGGCGGCCTTGAATGCGATCGATGTGTCGTAATGTCCGACCATCGGCTTATATAGCGGATCCCCGGCATTTTGCTCATCGACTTTAGCTGCCATCCGTTTCAGGGTTTCCATTACTTTTGCTTCACTGCAAATGCCATGATGCAGCCAGTTGGCAATATGCTGGCTGGAAATACGCAGCGTGGCCCGATCTTCCATCAAGCCAACGTCATTGATATCCGGCACCTTTGAACAACCAACGCCCTGATCGATCCAGCGCACAACATATCCCAGTATGCCTTGCGCATTGTTATCAAGTTCGGCGTTGATCGCACCCTCCGAGAGATTCTCACCCGCCAGCAGGGGCGGCGTGAGGATATCATCGAGACTAGCACGGCCCCGGGATGCCAGTTCCCTCTGGCGGTCTTTCACGGATATCTTGAGATAATGCAGAGCGTGCAGGGTTGCCGCCATTGGCGACGGAACCCAAGCGCAGTTTGCGCCCGCGGTCGGGTGCCCTATTTTCGCCGTCATCATTTTTGCCATCTCATCCGGCATGGCCCACATGCCCTTACCGATCTGGGCATGGCCGGGAAGACCTGTTTCCAGGCCAATATCGACATTCCAGTCTTCATAGGCCGCAATCCATGGTTCCCCCTTGGCATCATCCTTGCGCATAAAGGGACCCGCTTCCATGCTGGTATGAATTTCATCCCCGGTCCGGTCCAGAAAGCCGGTGTTGATGAAAAAGAGCCGCTCGGACACCGCCCGGATACACTCTTTCAGATTGACCGTAGTCCGCCGCTCCTCATCCATCACACCGACCTTCAGAGTATTCCGTGCGAGGCCTAAACCGTCTTCTATGGCGGCAAACAGGTCGTTGGCAAAGGCAGCTTCCTCAGGACCGTGCATTTTCGGCTTGACGATATAGACGCTTCCCGCCCTGCTATTGCTGTGGCGGCCGCTCCCCTCCAGATCATGCAGGGCGCAAAGGCTGGTCATCAGGGCATCCAGAATACCTTCGGGGATTTCATCACCGTATTTATCAAGAACGGCGGCCGTCGTCATCAGGTGACCGACATTACGGACCAGAAGCAGGCTGCGACCATGTAATGTCAGCGTCTCACCGCCCGGTTTCTGATAAACCCGGTCCGAATGCAATGTCCGGACAACCGTCTTGCCGCCTTTTTCGAAATGACCCTCAAGGTCCCCCTTCATCAGGCCAAGCCAGTTGCGATAGACAAGAGCTTTGTCTTCGGCATCGACAGCGGCAACAGAATCTTCACAGTCCTGGATAGTGGAAAGCGCCGCTTCCATCACAATGTCCTTGACCCCGGCAGGGTGATCTTTGCCGATGGGGTGGGTCCGGTCGATCTGGATTTCAAGATGCAGGCCATTGCGGATCAGCAGAACCGACGTCAAAGCGTCATCACCAAGATATCCCGCGAATTGAACGGCGTTGCGCAAGCCAGTCACCGAACCATCCTCCAGTTCAGCCTCAAGCATTTTTCCGGTTACTGAATTTTTGAGGCAATATCTGACAACTGAACTGTGACTACCCTTCTCAAGCGGTGCCGTCTCGTCAAGGACGGCAGAACCATAGCTCATGACCGCCTTTCCGCGAACCGGGTTATAGTCGCCGCCTTTCTCGCAGCCGTTATCCTCGGACAGAACATCCGTGCCGTACAGGGCATCATAGAGGCTCCCCCAGCGCGCATTTGCGGCGTTCAGGGCGTAGCGGGCATTCGTTACCGGTACAACAAGCTGTGGCCCGGCGACATCGGAAATTTCAGGATCGACGTTTGAGGTGGTGATGTTAAACGCTGGCCCCTCGGCAACCAAATACCCGATTTCCTGCAAAAACGCTTTATAGGTGGCTACATCGTAAATTTTACCTTTGCGATCCAGATGCCAATGGTCGATTTTTGCCTGCAATTCCTCGCGTTTCTTCAGAAGGCGCTTATTCACAGGCCCAAACCTGTTCACCAGATCGTCGAGAAGGGTCCATACTGCATCCTTACGCACCGACAATCCCGGCAATATCTCGTTTTCGACCAGATCCGCAATTTCGCTTGCAACCTGCAGGTTCGCTTTTGTTACCCGTGCATTCATGTCAGCGCCTTATACCCTTTCAAGAGTTTATCGTCGGAACAGTTCCCCGAATAATAACATAAGACCATATTGACAGAATACTCAGAGGGAATAAACTAAAATGGAAGCATTTTCACAATACGGAAAAATGAAAGGTCAGCATGTGATGGGCGATCCCCTTCAGGTCACCGCTATCCCGCGAACGGGGCAGGTTCAGTCCCTGACCCGCGCCCTGTCCATTCTTAACTTGATCGCTGAAAATTCGCCGGGCCTGCCCCTGACGGTGATTGCGAAAACCCTACAGCTTGCCCCATCGACTACCCATCGCCTTCTAACAACCTTGCAGGAGGAGCGATATGTCCAATATGATCGAGACAGCAGCCGCTGGCAAATCGGGATGCAGGCGTTTGTTGCCGGAAACGGGTTCCTGACCTCCCGGGATCTTTCGACAGTGGCGCGTCCCTATATGCGCCGCCTGATGGAAATAAGCGGCGAGACAGTAAATCTTGCCATCGCCGATCAGGATAACGTGATTTACCTGGCACAGGTAGAAAGCCGGGAGATGATGCGCGTATTCTCCAAACCGGGAAATCGGGTGCCGATGCATTGTTCCGGTGTTGGCAAGGCCATGCTCATGGTGATGACGGCAAAAGACGTTCAGCATATCATCGAAACACAGGGACTTGCGCAGCTAACCGACAAGACAATCACTGACCCGGAGGCGCTCTATCGCGAACTCGCCGACTGCCGACGTCAGGGATTCGCGCTCGATGATGAGGAACACGCGGTCGGGCTCCGCTGCGTCGCGACACTGATTTATGACGAACATGCGGAACCGCTGGCGAGCCTTTCAATTTCCGGCCCGGCAGCCCGAATTACGACGGATCGCCTGATGGAGCTTGGAAAGGCCGCCATGGCGATTGCGACAGAAGTAACAGCTGCTCTAGGGGGACGCGCGCCGGCTTAACCGCCGACGATGGCCCGTCAGCGATTTCAAAATTCAGCGAATGTCGCCACTCCAGTCTCGCAATTCTTTGAGTAGACCAGTTCCCCCGCCACATATGTCGCCCGGGTTACCCGGTCATCCCCCAGCATCATCAGGACAAAGAGGATATCTTCGAGGGACTCCGCAAAATCGAGCCGGTGCTTGAGAAGCGGGGTTGCCTGCAAATCGAGGACGGTAATATCTGCTTCATATCCGGCGGCAATGCTGCCAATTGTATCTTCAAGATAAAGCGCCTCCGCCGCGCCGCGGGTTGCAAGGTAAAACGCCTGATGGGCGCCGAGGGAAACGCCGGCAAGTTGGGCGATTTTATAGGCTTCGTTCATACTAACCAGTTGCGAGAAATTTGTGCCGCCCCCAAGATCCGTGGCAAGCCCGGTGCGCACCGTATGCGCACCCGTCATTGCCGTCGCAATGTTAAACAGGCCGCTGCCCAGGAACAGGTTGGAGGTAGGACAATGGGCAAGTGCCGTTCCTGTTTCCGAGAAAATACGGAAATCATTGTCAGTAAAATGCACCCCATGACCGTAAATGGCCCGCGGACCAAGCTGGCCATAATGCCGGTAGACATCGACATAGCTTTCCTGATCCGGAAACAGGTCTCGAACCCAGGTAATCTCTGCAAGGTTCTCCGAGATATGCGATTGCAGGTAGGTTCCCGGGTGTTCATTCCAGACGGCGCCGGTCATCTCCATCTGCTCCGGGCTGCTCGTCGGCGCAAAACGCGGCGTCACGCTATACAGCGCCCGTCCCTTGCCGTGCCATCTGTCAATAAGGTCTTTCGTCTGGTCATAGCCGGACTGCGGCGTATCGAGGAGGGCCGGCGGGGCATTGCGGTCCATCAGAACCTTGCCGGCGATATTACGCATATTAAGTTTTGCGGACATCTCAAAAAAAGCGTCCACCGATGTTGGATCAACAGTGCAGAAAACGGACGACGTTGTTGTTCCGGCCCGTAAAGATTCTTTCAGAAACAGCTTTGCCGCCTGCAGCGCGTAGGATTTGTCGGAAAATTTCTGCTCCGCCACAAATGTGTATTTATTCAGCCAGTCAATCAGTTGCGTACCATAGGCACCGATGATCTCGACTTGCGGATAATGGACATGGACGTCGATAAAACCGGGGCAGATCAGGGCGTCGGGATAGTGTGTGATAGACAGATCATTGCGACCGTCCATCAAGATGTCCGCCGGGCCAAATTCCGTAATATGCTCTCCCTCCATGACAATGAGGCCATCCTCCTCATACTCAAGGCAAGCCGAAAGCGGTTTGGTGAAGGGGTTATCGCGATAGGAAAGAACGCGGCCTCTGATTGCTTTTTTCATGGAATGCCTTATTTGCCCAAACTATCCGGCAGATGCAATGTGACTTCATCCTTTACCACTTCCATCACCACATAGGTATGGGTTTGCAGGACGGCTGGTAATTGTGAGATAACGGCGCCCAGTAACTCGCGGTAACCCGCAATATTCTTCGTTCGGACTTTCAGCAAATAATCAAATCCACCCGCCACCATCATACAGGACTGGATTTGCGGAATACTCCGAACCGCCGCATTAAATGCCTCCAAATCCGCAGCCGTCGTTCCTGAAAGCTGAACCTGCACCATAACAACATGGGCCGCTTCAATGATTTCAGGATCTACTTGCGTGAAATAGCCCTGGATGGCCCCTGATTTTTCAAGCCTTCTAACGCGCTCCGCGCAGGGCGTTTTCGTCAAATTCACGCGCTTCGATAATTCGACCATTGAGATACGGCCATTTTCCTGTATCTCGTGGAGTATTCTATAATCTGTTCTATCCAGTTCCTGCATTGCCTATCCTGAAATACAACTGCCCGAAAAAACATGAGTTCTGCGCCAAGTATATTCCATCTCGGCATTCTGATCTCAAAAAGTTGTAGAGGTTTGAAGATTTGTCTGGCGACTTCATGAATCAAATTGAATAGAATACCCGTAAAATCAGTGCATTATCGCGTTACGAACAAGGTCAGGAATTGAAACGTCATGCTTAACCGGCTATTGAAATTCACGCAAAAATTGGGGCTTTATGGGGTGCTGGGTCTTTCCACAGTCTTGGCATCTCCGGTATTGGCATCCGCAGAGGGTCCGGCCTACAAAAACTGGGATGAAGTGGTTGCCGCGGCCAAGGGCGAAACTGTCAACTGGTTCATGTGGGGTGGGGCCGATAATATCAATCGATATGTCTCGGACTGGGTCGGACGCGAGGTTGCCAAACGCTACGGTATTACCCTCAACCGGATCGGCATCAATGACACGGCGGAAGCGGTCAATATCGTGCTGGGGGAAAAGCAGGCAGGGATAGATGACGACGGATCCGTCGATCTGATCTGGATAAACGGCGGCAATTTTCGGACTATGAAACAAGCGGGGCTGCTCTATTGTGGCTATCTTGATCTATTGCCAAACAACAAACTGGTCGATTGGACGGACATCTCCATCGCCAATGATTTTGGCTTGCCCGTTGATGGCTGTGAAGTCCCCTGGAACCGCGCGCAGTTTGCTTTCGCCTACGACAACGCCCGCACAGCCAACCCGCCGCGCAGCATTGCGGAACTTATTGCCTGGGTGAAGGACCATCCCGGCGAATTTACCTATCCGGCAGCAACCGACTTTAATGGCAGCGTCTTTATTCGCCATGTTTTTTATTATGCCGCGGGTGGCCCAAAAACACTCCTTGGTGATTTCGATCAGGCAAAATTTGACGCCGTCGCCCCCAAGGCATGGGCAATTCTGAATGAAATGAAACCCTATTTATGGCGGCAGGGGAAAACCTATCCCAATGCTATTGCCACGCTGGCCCAGCTGTTCGCGAATAAGGAAGTCGCGCTTTATTTTGATTATGATCCAGCTATTTTCGGCATCAACGTCGAAAACGGCACCTTTCCAGAAACCACGCGTTCCTATGGCCTTGAGGATGGTACAATCGGCAACACCAATTATGTCACCATACCCTATAATTCACCAAACAAGGCCGCCGCCATAGTACTTGCCAATTTTTTGATGTCATTCGATGCCCAGTATGAAAAGGCAAAACCGGCGGTTTGGGGAGCGGCCCCCGCCATTGACCTGTCAACGTTGAGCGCCAACGATCAAAAGACCTTCCGCGCCCTGCCACGCAATCTCTCTGTCGTCGCGCCAGAGGAACTTGCCAAATATACACTTCCGGAGTTGCACCCGGACTGGATTAGCGCGATTGAAACCGGCTGGCAGGAAAATGTCGCCAAATAAAGGAGCCGAGGAAATCTTTTCAGCTCCTTTTCGTATCAATATACTGATTGAGAACGCAGACTATGTCTGAGCGGTGGAAAATAACGCTGCTGCTGTTTCCGGCCCTTTTTATTATTGGCGGACTATTTTTGGGCGGGCTCGTTTTTGGCCTTGCTGGCAGCCTTGGGTATATGCCGCTGATTGGTCTGACGGACTGGTCGCTGGATGCATATCATCGCATTTTAAGCTCCGACAGCTTTTATCTTTCTTTTGTTGTGACCTTTTATATCGCTTTTACCTCTACTCTAATTTCGGGGTGCCTCGCCCTTGGCGCGGCGCTCATGTTACGGCAAACCTTTGCCGGCCGATCTGTGATCAATTTTTTGTTCCAGATAAACCTGAGCGTTCCACACCTGGTGGGAGCCGTTGGAATTCTTTATTTGTTTTCTCAGTCCGGCGTCTTTGCCCGGCTTGCATTTGAATTCAACATGATCAGTAAACCGGCAGATTTTCCCGCCATGATCTATGACCCTCTCTCTATTGGCATTATCCTGCAATATGTCTGGAAAGAAGTGCCATTTATAGGCCTGATTCTGCTCGCTAACCTGCAAACTATCGGCACAAATTATGAAGCGGTCGCGAGAACTCTCGGTGCCAGTCACTGGCAAACCTTCCGCTATGTCCTTCTTCCGCTGTTGTTACCGGGCCTCCTCTCCGCCAGCATGATTGTTTTTGCCTTTACCTTCGGTGCCTATGAAATTCCTGCCTTGCTTGGACAGAATTACCCGACTGCCCTTCCGGTTCTGGCCTATCAGGCCTTTACGAATGTCAATCTCGGTAGTCGTCCCGAAGCAATGGCAATGGCGATGATCATCGCCTTGATGAGCGGCTTGATGATTATCGGATATGCCCGCCTTGCCCGCCGGTATATCCGTGACTGAAATTGATATTCCACATAAGGTACGGCCTGAAAAGCCTCGATCCCGACTTTTCAATCTGGCCAAGCTCTCTCTCGCCCTGCTTGTCGCCTGGCTGGTGCTGCCCCTGTTGCCGCTTGCCCTCTGGTCATTCAGCCGAAGTTGGTATTTTCCTGATCTCCTGCCCAGTGATTATAGCTGGCGCGCTTGGGAATATGCGCTCTCCTCAACTTCCGGCGTCCCGCAGGCGATTTTACGAACGATCCTGATTGCCGTTGCCACCACCATTCTGTCAGTGATCGTCGGAGTCCCGGCGGGAAGAGCTCTCGGACTTTACCAATTCCGGGGAAAAGCGTTAATTGAGGTGCTTGTCCTCGCCCCGATGGTCATTCCCGGTATTGCTGTCGCCCTCGGGCTGCATGTCGTCTTCCTGAAGCTCGGCCTCGCCGGCTCTCTAATTGGTGTCATGATTGTCCATCTCATTCCAACCCTGCCTTATATGATCCTCGTCATGGCTGGTGTTTTTGCAAATTACAATCCCGCGGCTGAATCGCAAGCGAGGAGCCTTGGCGCCTCCGCCCTGAAAGCCTTCTATTATATAACTCTCCCGGCTATTCTGCCGGGTATCCTGATCGGCTCAATCTTCGTCTTTTTGGTTTCCTGGAGCCAGTATATCCTGACACTTCTAATCGGCGGCGGCCGCGTGATAACCCTTCCCCTTTTGCTCTTTAACTTTGCGACGTCGGGACGTAATGATATTACCGGTGCCATTGGCATGATTTATATACTGCCGGGCATCGTTCTACTGCTGTTTGCCGCACGATATCTTTCAGGCCGGAACATGAGCGCAGGAAATTTGGGGCAGATATGACGCAGGTTATGCTGAAAGAACTAGCAAAAATTTACAACGGATCGATAGCACCCGCAGTCAGCAGCCTTTCCCTGACACTGGAAAGTGGATCGCTCACCGCACTATTGGGTCCATCCGGCTGCGGCAAGTCAACAATACTAAAAATGATTGCGGGACTGCTTCCGCCCAGTTCAGGCGATATCCTGTTTGACGGAACGTCCATTCTGCGCAAACGGCCGGAGCAGCGGGGCGCAGCGATGGTGTTTCAGGATCATCTCCTTTTCCCATACATGAATATCGCGGACAATATCGGCTTCGGTCTTAAAATGCAGCGCCTCCCAAAATCCGAAATTCAGAGCCGTGTCGGAAAGATGATGGAGCTCGTCCAACTGGGTGGGTTTAACGCCCGCAAACCATCGGCACTTTCAGGCGGTCAGCAGCAACGGGCGGCTCTCGCCAGGGCGCTGGTTACCCGCCCGAAAATCCTTCTTCTCGACGAACCGTTTTCAAATCTTGATGCGAACTTGCGGATTGAGATGCGCGAGCTTCTCAGGACTTTACAGCAGGAGATGGCGATCACGACCCTTTTTGTTACCCATGATCAGGAGGAGGCGGTCGTCCTGTCCGATCGCATTGCCCTTCTTCTCGGTGGCGAGCTCCGGCAATATGATACGGCCTCTGCTCTCTACGCCCAGCCGAATGACGAGGAAATTGCCCGATTTTTTGGTGGCAGGAATTTCATATCCGGGACCAGTCGCGAGGGACGGTTCGAATGCTCGATAGGAACTTTTACGCTTGGCGGGAACTACCGCGGACGCGTCGGAAAGTTGACGTTTCGGCCTGAGAACGTCCGCATCGGCGACGATAGCCAAGCAGAAAACAGCTTCGACGCCCTTGTCCTGTCAAAGATATTTCTTGGCACTCAAACCCGCATCCGGCTCGCCGCAGGCGGCGAAGAATTCGACGCAACAATCAATCCAGAAGATGCCCTCAATTTGGAGGAAAACATGACCGTCCGGGTTCGCTTGCCAAAACAGTCTCTTTGGGTATTACCTTAGTTCCTTCAAATACTCGGTAATGGCATTTGCGGCGTTGTCCGGGGCGACATCGGCCATACGAATAAGGCCGTCAAAATGACTGGCAAACGCCCGGATATGCTCAACCGAATTGACGACAAGATACATTCTTCCGATATAGATTGCGGCGCGGATAGGCCCAAAGAGCGTATAGGCGGCCGAATAGGTTTTGCGGGCATCGAACAGGAAAAGCCGGAAGGTCGGATAGAGTTCGTAAATCAACTCGATCATATGTTCCAGCTGCTCCCGACGGGCCGCCAAGGGTACCTGACCCCAAATACCCTCACCTCTCGCGACCTGCCGGATTACCTGCAGGGACATACAAACTTCAATGTCTGTTTCGGGGCGGCGGGAATAGGACAGCTGATCCTTCATGCGCCGTTCGCGGGCCTGTCTTTCGGATAGCGTATAATCCCCAAACTCGTAATTGCTGACCTGCTCCGTTCGCAAGAGGTCTGGCAAGGTACTCGGGACATAGCGGATTTTATAGCCCATTGCCTGCTGATGCCATTCCGCCAGCTTGCGACTGGCAGAGCTTTCCGATATGCGCTCAATTTCAAGCATCGGCACCGCTTCGCTGTCAATTTCATCATTGGCGATCAGCCCCATCAGCCAATCGACGGAGACGCCATAAGTTCTAGCAATGGTACAGAGAGTTTCCGCCCGCGGTAACCGGGTTGAACCGGGGGCAAGAAACTGGCTCAAGGCGGACCGATCTATATCAATACTGCTGGCAAACTGGCTCAGGTTGAAGCCTTTGCGGGCAAGCAGAAGGGCCATCCTGCCCCGGAAAACTTCCGCGACATCGCGTTTGTCTCTCATTGTTTCAGCTTCAGAATGCAGCTTATTCACACCATATCCAGACTTTAGTAATCATTTTAAATTTAAATTGTATATTAACATATAAATTAGCGGATTGTACTATTGTATCAGACCGCAAAAATAAGACATAATTGTGACATAATTCAATAAGAGAGGAGCCGTTTTGTTGTTGCGCGAAAGTACGGAAGTAAAAACGTTGTCTTTAATTAGTCTTACCTACGCTATTTGGGGAATACTGCTTTTCGGGCCTGAACTATTGCCCGTGTGGCTGACGATAATCTTCATTGTTCCGCTGATTGCCTTTCATTCGTCCCTGCAGCATGAATGTATCCATGGTCACCCGTTTACGGACATCCGGCTAAATGACCTCATTGCCTATGCGCCTCTCGGCATTTTCCTGCCCTATTCGCGGTACAAGGAAAACCACCTTATCCATCATCAGAAAGCCAGCATCAGCGACCCGGCGGAGGATCCAGAAAGCTGGTATCTGACACCGGACCAATGGCAGCGCTCTCCTCGCTGGCTAAAAGCCGTCTTTAACATCAATTGCGCATTGACAGGCCGTCTGCTGCTGGGCCCGGCGTTGGGGATGGTTGCCTTGATTGTCGCGGATGCGAAAAAAATCAAGGCTGGCGAACTAAGGCTGGCCAGAATTTGGGCCATACATTTTCTGTTTTGCATCGGGATACTCATGGCCATCGCGCACTATGGCTCGATATCGGTGACGGCCTATCTTCTTTGTGCTTACTTCGGCATGTCCATTTTAATGATCCGCACATATCTTGAACATCAGGCCCATCAAGACATGCGCGGACGGTCTGTGCTGATAGAGGACAAAGGACCGCTCCGGTTCCTGTTCCTCAACAATAACCTTCATGCAGTTCACCATGCCTACCCTGCTCTCGCCTGGTACCGCCTGCCCGGATTTTTCGCGCAAAACAGGGCACGGTTCCTGCAAATGAACAAGGGGTATTCCTATCGCAGTTATGCCGAGATATTCCGTAAATTTGCTTTGGCGCGAAAAGAGCCCGTGGTGTTCCCCCTCAAGGCGCAGTGAGTCCGGTCGCCTGATATGACACTGCAGACCGTAGCAACATTGTCCATGTATGACTGGCCCGAAATCCGGTTAGCAACAGATACCTACTGGAAGGCCCTACAGGCAAGCTTGAGTGATCGCGGATTTTCTCCCCCGGCCGAGCTTTCCCGGACAGAGGATCCGAT
>NZ_JBDNHC010000064.1:0-21362 GCF_041689005.1 Sneathiella sp. | reverse complement strand
CGGCCAATGACCGGGTCCAGCTTGCCCTCGCGAGCCGCTTCCGTCAGATCACGTGCATATTTATTAAGCGCATCATAACCCGCCTCCGCGCCACTGCTATCCGCCGTCCGGCCTTTGCGGAGATCGTTGATTGCTGTATTTAAACCATTCGCGGTTACATTTGCGGCTTTTAGGATAGAGGCGGATTCTGTCCCTTTTTCAAGCGCGAGCGCAAGAAGCAGCCGTTCCGCTGTAACGTAGCTGTCCCCTGCCTTGTCGGCCAATGCCTCGACAGAGGCAAACAGCCGCGCAAGCTCGGGCGTCAGGGACAGTTGCCCCGCCCCGCTTCCGGTTACCTTGGGAATTTTATTGACCGCCGCCTCGACACCCTGTCGGGCGAGCTTGGCGTCCCCGCCTGCTTTGGCAATCAGGCCGCTTGCCAGCCCCTCCTTGTCGTCCAGAAGCACTTTAAGCAAATGCTCCGGCGTCAATCTCTGGTGGTTTTCGCGCAACGCAAGCGACTGGGCGGCCTGAATAAATCCTTTAGACCGATCTGTGTATTTTTCGATATCCATGCTCATCCTCGACACATAGACCGCAGTTTCTTTGCGCGGATTTTACAGCCCCTTAACGGCGACTATAATTCAATCCCGCCCACGGTTTCATTTCACATACTTTATGTGGCCTTTTTAGGCTTTTTTTCAAGCAAGAAAAAGGGAGCATAAATGCTCCCTTTATTATCAATCGTATCGGTTTCGCCTTACTCGGTGGAGCTAACCTCTTCGGTGTCCTCTTCACTTGCTGCGCGGCTGGATGTTCTTCGTCTCAATGTTCTCGTCCGGCTGACCTTGCGCTTTGGTTTGTCGTTCTCATCTTGCGGATCATGTGCTGCCGGGTTGTCGCCTTGCGACGCTGTATCAGTATCAGCAGGAAAATCCACAACCGGTTGTTCCGTCGAACTCAAATCAGCCGCCGTTTCCTTTACAGCTTTATTCTTAGGAACCCGCTTTACAGGCTTCACAGGTTCCGCTTCCGCAACCGGCCGGTCCACTGCGGGAGTTTCCTCAGAATTACTTTCGTCCTCATTCGAGTCGTTGCTCTGCTGCTCCGTTAATTGCTTTTCCTGCTTTGCCAGATTATTCGCGGCAACAATCCGGAAATAATGTTCAGCATGCTGGAAGTAATTTTCGGCAGCGACGCGGTCTCCCGACGTATACGCGTCCGTCGCCAATGCAATATATTTATCGTAAACCTGCGTCGCCGTTCCCCGAATTTTCCCATCCGGACCATTGCTATCGTAATTCCGATTGCCGTTATTAGACCGACGGTTATTATTGCTGCCGGGTCGAGGGGCGTTTACTCCAGCACGATTATTGCCAGAATTCGTCCGCCCGCCACGAGGGCGCCTGTTACTACTTACTCTCATTATCGCAATGATTCCGTTAATTATAGAGTTTAATTATATTATTGTGATCGTCATTCACATCAGGCGTTTGCAAATGCCCCGTCAACGCTTTCAAGATGGTCACCATCCAAAAAGCTGAAGCCTGATTTTGAATTAAATTATGATCATTGACCTTAAGCGTTGGTCTCATTCTTCACGTATGATCCAGAGGAAGCCTACCTCCGTCGCATCAATAATCCAACCTTTTTTTTAGCAAACTCGTCTATTTTCCACGATATGCTGATACACAGCGATCAATTGACGCCAAATCTATATGAAATTCGACATTTATAAAACCCGACTCTTCAAGCAAACCGCCGACCGCGGCTGCCTGACCCGAGCCAACCTCGAACAGGACCAGACCGCGTGAACGCAATACAGAGGGCAATTGAAAAATAATATTGCGGTAGCAATCCAGTCCATCTGCGCCGCCGATAAGTGCCAAATGAGGCTCAAAATCCCGGACTTCCGGCTGTAAGTCGCTCACGTCTGCCGCCGGGATATAGGGGGGATTGCAGAGAACAAGATCGAATTGTTCATGAATACCGGCACACCAATTGCCCAACTGAAACTTTGACCGTGCCTGCAAGCCCAGGTGCTCCGCATTTTTACGGGCGACCAATAGGGCCCGGTCGCTTATATCAACGCCCACACCGGTCGCGTCCGGTATCTCCGACAGCAAAGACAATAAAAGACATCCGCTTCCCGTGCCCAAATCCAGAATATTACGGACCTTGTGCCCTTTACTAATTTTATCGAGCGCCACTTCTATCAGCGTTTCACTGTCCGGTCGCGGATCAAGCACGGCCGGCCCAATAGCAAAATCTAGGCTCCAGAATTCGCGCTGACCGGTGATATGCGAGACTGGCTCCCGCGTCGCGCGACGTTCAATCACCCTGTTGAAGTCGGCTTGCTCCCGTGTCGATAGGTATCGTTCAGGGCTGCGGTGAAAAATGCCTGTATCTTCGCCGAGGACGAATGCCAGCAAAACAGTAGCATCCCGCCGTGGATTTTCGACGCCCGTAGCTTCCAGCCTGCCCGCCGCAGCTCTCACAGCCTGCTGGATCTCCAGTTCCATGGCGCTTATGTTTCGCCTTCGATCTCGGAAAGAAGGGCTGCTTGGTCTTCCGAGATCAAGGCTTCAATAATCTCATTCAACGCCTCGCCTGCCAGCACTTTATCGAGTTTGTACAGTGTGAGGTTAATCCGGTGATCGGTCACCCGGCCTTGCGGAAAATTGTAGGTTCGAATGCGCTCGGAGCGATCACCGGAGCCAACCTGGCCTTTTCGCGTTGCCGATCGTTCAGCGGCTTTCGCCGCCCGCTCGGCTTCATAAATACGCGCTCTGAGGACAGACATCGCCTTGGCCTTGTTTTTATGCTGGGACTTCTCATCCTGCTGCTGGACGACAATTCCCGTTGGGATATGGGTGAGGCGCACGGCGGAATCGGTTGTATTAACAGATTGCCCGCCGGGACCCGATGCCCGGAAAATATCAACCCGGACATCGCTGTCGGCGATTTGCACATCCACCTCTTCCGCTTCGGGAAGGACCGCCACTGTCGCCGCCGAGGTATGGATGCGGCCGCCCGTTTCCGTTTCCGGGACCCGCTGCACCCGGTGCACGCCGGATTCAAACTTCAGGTTGGCAAACACGTTGCGGCCCGTGACCATGACGATTATTTCCTTGATACCACCGAGGTCAGACTCGGATAGCGACATGGTCTCGCATTTCCAACCCACAGTTTCGGCATACCGTTGATACATTCTCAAGAGGTCTCCGGCAAAAAGGGCTGCTTCTTCCCCACCGGTTCCCGCCCGAATTTCTAGGATAGCGTTTTTCTCGTCTGCATCGTCCTTGGGCAGAAGTTGAATTTTTATCGTTTGCTCAAGATCGGGAAGCTGGGCCTTGAGATCATCCATTTCGATCTCCGCCATCTCCTTCATTTCCCGGTCTGTTTCCTCGCTTGCCAGCATTTCCTCAAGTCCCGCCAATTCGTCCCGCGTCGAATTGAACTTTCGGATTGCCTCAACAATCGGTTTAATCTCGGAATATTCGCGACTCATCTTGACGAAATTTTCCGGCGCCACCTCGCCCATTTCGCCGGACATCGCCGCTTCGAGTTCCTCATAGCGGGACTGGATCATTTTTAATTTTTCTTCGGGCAACATCTGCGGATCCTTAAACTAGCTCAGCCAAAGCCGCCCCAAGCTGTCCAAGGGCGACTTCCCGTTGCTCCCCCTTGTCGAGATCGCGGAGCATACAAACCTCGCCCGCGAGTTCATCCTCGCCAATCAGAACCGCCGCACGGGCATTCAGCTTATTCGCCCGCTTCATCCGCTTGCCAACATTTCCCTTGAACGCCATTTCAATGGCAATGCCCTGCTGGCGAAGATCATAGGCAAGCTTAGCCGCGACCTTTTCCGCTGCATCGCCAACCGGGATAACCGCCACCGGGCGCTCCGGTTGCACGGGAGTATCAACCAGCATGGCAAGCCGCTCTATGCCGCCGGCCCAACCGATCCCCGGCGTCGGTTTACCGCCAAGTGTTTCGATCAACCCATCATACCGCCCACCGGCAATGACCGCCCCTTGTGCGCCCAGCGCGTCAGTCACGAACTCGAACGCTGTATGGGTGTAATAATCAAGGCCCCGCACCAAACGACGGTTCAGGTGATACTCGATCCCGAGCAACGAAAGACCTTCCAGCACCTCGGCGAAAAAATCACTCGAAAATGCATTGAGATAATCTGTGAAAATTGGGGCCTTTTCCACAAGGGCCCGATCCCCCTTGTCCTTGCTGTCCAATATCCGGAGTGGGTTTCTGTCCAACCGGCCGAGGCTATCCTCCGATAAGGTCGCTTTATGGTCACTGAAATAATCCACAAGCGCCTGCCGGTAGGATTGACGGCTTTCCGTATCCCCGAGGGTATTAATCTCCAGCTTGCAGTTCTTCATCACATCGAGTTTTTTCAAAATCGATGCCCCGACGGCGATCACCTCAATGTCCGCCTTGGCCTCCGGCGCACCGATACATTCCACGTCAATCTGGTGGAACTGCCGCTGCCTGCCTTTTTGCGGCCGTTCATAGCGAAACATCGGCCCCGCCGCAAAAACCTTGAAAGGGACATTCTGCTGAAGTCCGTTGCTGATAAAGGCACGGCAAATTCCAGCTGTATATTCCGGGCGCAACGTCATGCTCTCACCGCCCCTGCTTTCGAAGGAATACATCTCCTTCGAGACTACATCAGAGGTTTCCCCCATGGTCCGCGCAAATATTTCGGTGAATTCAAAAATCGGTGTTGCCATCTCCGCATAGCCAAAACAGGCCGCTGTATCCCGCGCTACTTTTTGAACATAAGCATGACGGGCGAAATCCTCCGGCAACAGGTCATGGGTACCGCGGACCGGCTGGGGTGATGACACGTATTCTCTCCGTTTTTTTGTAAGGTTACTTGTTCAATGAAGGAAGTTCAGGCAATCCGCTTGGCCGAATTATGCAGGGCGACGGGATCTTCCTCGACTGCCGCCTCAATCTCGGCGGCTTTCGCTTCGACCAGATCGACTATGTGATCGACCATACTGCCGGTTGCGATTTTATGATCCGTTAGGCCACTCAAATAGACCATATGGTTATCCTTGCCGCCACCCGTCAGCCCAATATCCGTTTCACGGGCCTCACCCGGTCCGTTTACCACGCAGCCGATTATCGACAGGGTAAGCGGTGTCTGGATATGCGCGAGCTTTTCTTCCAGCAATTCGACCGTCTTAATTACCGGAAATGCTTGGCGAGCGCAGGACGGACAGGAAATAATTGTAACACCGCGACGGCGAAGACCGAGGCTTTTCAGAATCTGGTATCCGGCCTTTACTTCCTCAACAGGGTCCGCCGATAGGGAAACGCGTATAGTATCGCCAATTCCCGACCAGAGCAGCATGCCAAGTCCGACCGAGGATTTAACCGTTCCGGCCGAGAGAGAGCCCGCTTCGGTTATCCCAAGGTGGAGAGGATAGTCGCAGGCCTCCGCAAGGCCCTGATAGGCGGCGACCGACAGGAACACGTCAGAGGCCTTTACGCTTATCTTGAAGTTGAAAAAATCATTGTCTTCCAGTATCCGGGCATGATTGAGTGCCGATTCCACCATGGCTTCAGGACAGGGCTCGCCGTATTTCTCAAGCAGCTCCCGCTCCAGACTGCCAGCGTTGACGCCAATGCGCATCGAGCAGTTATGATCGACCGCGGCCTTGACCACATCGCGAACCCGGTCCGCTGATCCTATATTCCCGGGATTGATGCGCAGACAGGCTGCCCCCGCCTCCGCCGCCTCAATTCCCCGTTTATAGTGAAAATGAATATCAGCAATGATGGGCACGCGCGTTTCGCGGACAATTTCCTTCAGAGCGCGCGTACTGGCCTCATCCGGGCAGGAGACGCGGACAATATCGGCCCCGGCCTCTTCAAGGGCCTGAACCTGCTCAATTGTCGCCTTGGCATCGGACGTCAAGGTATTGGTCATCGACTGCACCGTTATCGGCGCATCGCCTCCGACAGGAACGTCGCCCACCATAATCTGGCGAGACTTTCTCCTAATTATTTCGCGGTAAGGTCTAATGCTCATGAGAATGCAACTTTAAATTTTCCAGCGTAAAAAATGCCGCCGCCGTATCCTTCGCATAAAATGGCTGCTAAAGACAGAAATTACAAGCGATACTCTTGTTAAATCAACGAGGGCACCGCTTTCTCACTAATGAACACTGCTGCCTGCAAGCAGGCTGTCGGCAACAAGCGGCACATCTCTCAAAATAGCCCCTAATCCGCCCAATGCAGCTATTTCCCGTCCGTCCACACGGATTTCAAGGCCGCCGGCATTACCGGTAGTCAGCATCAAGTCAGGCTCATTTGGCGCCATATACACATCGCCGGGTTTCAGAACGCGGGAAATAATGGGCTTTTCTTCTGTTCCCGTGACCTCAATCCAGCTCTCCTCGCGGGCGCGCAATACCACGCGGGCACTTGTATTCTCGACACCGAAGGTTCTCGGCAGCGGGTTGTCCGGATCTTCATTCCCGGCTGTCTGTGTATTGGAAGAAGAGTTTCCTTCGAGCGTTGCCTGCGGATAACTGGTCGGCGCCGGTGCTGAAGCTGATATAGTCGCAGAATCAGCAGCAGTAGTCTCAGCAACCGCTGTTTCAGTTGTAACGTCGGTCGGGGCGGCTTCGGTCCCGGCCTGGCTCGCAGGAATATCTGGATTCTTCTGTGAGGCCTCGGCCGCAATTGGCGTTTCAATCTCCTGTGCCGGGGGAATAACAACGGGTTCAGGCACAACTACCGTTTCCATTTGTTCGGTGCCTTGCGTGGAAACCCCGGCGACATTCTGCGGAGCTGTCGCGGCACCGGCGGCATTATCTATTCCGCCAGACGGCGAAGCCGGAGCACTAGACTCGGCTGAAGTCGTAGTTTCCGGCAGCTGGGTACTCTCTGCCACGGTCGCAGTTGAGGTAACAGGTTCCGGCGCGGTTCTTTCCTGAATTTTCTTCGCCAGATTCTCGGGCAATTCCGCGACCCGTTCAAAATCAAGATTTTCACTTTCCTGATACAGGAACCATCCTGCCAGCAAAACAAGCGCAAGCACGAGGGACCCGAGCAACAAACCACCACCCGGCATTCGCCCCCCTGTCGTCGGTTCGGGGAACGTAAGGGAGGGTGCGCGCAAGCCCCCTGCGCCTTCCTGCTTATACAACTGCACAATCGCCACGGCATCAAGGTCGAGCAAGTTCGCGTAGGATCGCAAAAATCCGGTTACGAAGGTCTGGCCCGGAAGACGGCTGTAGTCGCCTTCCTCCAATGCTTGAACTTGCATAGCCCGCAAACGCAGAATTTCCCCAACCTGATGCAAAGACAATCCGCTGGCTTCCCGCGCCTCGCGAAGCCGCATCCCAACGGTTACAACGTCTTCTTCCGCCGGCTCATCAAAGCTTTCAGGGTTTTGAAAAGACAACCTGTTCGCGCTTTCCGACTGTTTACTGAACAGAGTCGGCTGCTTTCGTGTCTCCGGGTGTTTCTTATCTCTCATAATCATTAATCGCCAAAATCAATTTCCTGACCAACAAAATTACTCAGTCAGTCAACTTTAACCATAAAATATGGCTTCTTTTCGCCATTATCGGTAAAAATAATTAACATTCAACTTTTTATATTATTATTGAATGATCGCGGGCAAATGCGCGCAATTGATCGCGCACGGAATGGTCCCGAGCCGTACAGAGACTGCGGACAAATTTTTCAAGCTTTCCGATGTCTACGCTCAAGGCCATTTCCTTGACAGGCCCCATTGTTTCAGCCGACATCGAAAAATTCCGATATCCTAATCCGAGTAAAGCCATCGCTTCCAGTGGACGACCGGCAATATCACCGCAGATGGAAAACGGGGTGTTTTTGCGTTCACATTGTTCAGCAATATAGCGCAACAGGGTGAGCAGACTCGGGCTCAAAGTATCATACCGGTCACTGACCTTGGGGTTGCCCCGGTCAACGGCAAAGAAGAACTGCATCAAGTCATTCGATCCGACAGAGATAAAATCCACTTCCCGTAACAATTGCGGCAATTGCACGATAATTGATGGCACTTCAATCATGGTGCCAACATTGATCTTTGTCGGCGCGCCGCCATTTCTTTTTTTCGCCCGCTCCACCTCCTTATTGAGAATGGCTTTCGCTTCCATGAATTCGGAGACCTCGGCCACCATCGGAAACATGAGCGACAGTTCCCTCCCCGCCGCCGCGCGGACCATCGCCCTAAGTTGGCTTCTCAGCAGTGCCGGCCGATCGAGCCCGATACGGATGGCGCGCCAGCCGAGTGCAGGATTTTCCTCCGATTTCGTTTTCAGGTAGGGGAGAATCTTATCGCCGCCGATGTCCAATGTTCGAAACACCACGGTTTTGCCGCCCAGACTGTCCAGCACCTGGGAATAGAGTTCCGTTTGTTCCTCGACCTTCGGCATCCGCGACCGAACCATGAACTGAAGTTCAGTCCGGAACAAACCAATGCCGTCCGCCCCCAGCGAATGAAAATGATCGACATCCAGCAACAGCCCCGCATTTATATTCAAAGACAGCGGCACACCGTCTTTCGACTGATTGGGCTTTTCCCGAAGCGCCACATATTTCGCTTGTCGCTCGGCGCGTTGGCGCAGGCTGCGGGAAAAAGCCTCTTGTATATCCTCCCCGGGGCGAAGAAAGACCTGACCGTGCTCACCATCAACAAGAATAAAATCGCCCTGCTCAACGGTGTCGGCGATATCCTTGCATTGACCAATAACCGGAACCCCGAGCGCCCGCGCCACAATCGCGACATGGCTGGAACGCGTTCCCTCCGCCAGAATGACCGCCTTCAGATGCTTGCGGTCATAGTCGAGCAGCTCGGCTGCGCCCATATTTCGGGCGACGACAACCGTATCCTTATCCAGATTGCGGCGATCAATCTGCGTATGACCATCCAGATGAAGGTACAATCGGTTGGCAAGATCATCCAGTTCCGAGAGCCGATCCCGCAAATAGGGATCCGTGATTTCCTTCATCCGGGCGCGGGTATCATCCTGAACACGTTTAATTGCCGCCTCTGCGGTTAAACCGGTGTGAACTGCGTCGTGAAGTTTCTTGAGCCAGCCCTTGTCATGGGCAAACATTTTATAGGCTTCAAAAATTTCTTTCGATTCGTCCGAAAAAAGGGTCTTGGTTGCCGACAGCAGCGCGTCAACGGAGCTTTGCAGCGAACTGACCGCTGAGCCAAGCCGTTGAAGCTCAAGGACGCTGTCTTCAGATAACGTCCGCAGGACTTCGATCCGGGGCTCATGCATCAAAGCGTAACCGGCGGATAATCCCTCCGCCAGCACGCGCCCGGTTACATGATGCGGTAGTGTCACATTGCCGGCGGTATGAGAAAATTCAGTAGCCGCGACCATCTGCTCGGAACTGACGAGTTCCGCAACAACCATAGCGACGGTTTGAAGGGCTTCGACCTCTTCTTCCGTATAGACCCGCCGGGTGCGGTTCTGGACCACAAGAACACCGATCACGCGGCCGCCTCGCAATATCGGCGTCCCGAGCAGGGAGTGATATTCCTCTTCGCCGGTCTCCGGTCGATATGCAAATTGTGGATGGGACTGAGCTTCCGACAAATTCAGTGGCCGGGCATGGGCCGCGATATCACCTACCAGACCCTCGCCGAGCCGCAACCTCGTTTTATGGACGGAATCTTTCTTCAGGCCCTCTGTCGCATAGAGTTCCAGGACGTCACCGGCCCGCATCAGGTAGCACGAGCAGACCTCTGCAATCATATTGCCCGCAATCAGGCGGACAATCTCGTGTAGGCGTTGCTCCGCGTCTCCGCGCTGAGCCATAACATGGTGCAGTTTTCGAAGAAGTAACCTCGGCGCGCTGACCGCAATGCCGCTCATGTCAAGGATTGCTCCTAATTACCTCATGATCAGAAAAGGCGGAAGCCGCCTGCGCCACAAGTTCCTGTATGATGTCGGCGGTCGACTGCTCGCTTTTAACCATGCCGACGCTTTGCCCCGCCATAACGGACCCAAATTCAACATCACCATCGATAACAGCGCGCCGGAGAGCGCCTGCCCAGAAATGCTCAATTTCCAATTGTGCTGTTGCCAGATCCATTTCACCGGCCCGGTATCTGGCAATAACGTTATGCTGTGTTTCAATAAATTTCTTGCCGCCCTCATTATTGAGCGCTCGCACCGGTATTACCGGAAATTGCGGATCCACCTGAACGGTAGTCACTGCATCACGGGCATTGGCCCGGATAAAAGATTTCTTGAAATCAGGGTGGGCAATGCTTTCAAACGCACAAACGAATCTCGTCCCGACCTGACAGCCAGAGGCCCCCATTCGCAAATACGTGCTGATCGCTTCACCGCGACCAATGCCCCCAGCAACAAAAACCGGAACCTCCGTGATATAGGGAAGGATTTCCTGCGCCAGGACACTGGTCGAAACAGGGCCGACATGTCCGCCGGCCTCCATTCCTTCGATCACCAGCGCATCCGCACCGGTACGAACCAGTTTCTTGGCAAGCGCCAGAATTGGGGCAAAGCAGATCGCCTTCGCGCCGCCTTCCTTTATTCTGCGGATCGTTTCCTTCGACGGCACTCCCCCTGCCAGCACAACATGACCTACCTTATGAGACAGGCATATGTTCACAAGTTGGTCGAGTTCCGGATGCATGGTAATCAGGTTGACGCCAAACGGTTTCTGCGTGAGTTCCCGGGTTGCGGTGATTTCTGCGTCCAGAAGGTCTGACGTCATCGCGCCGCAGGCGATAACCCCGAATCCGCCCGCGTTCGATATGGCAGCCACAAGGTGCCTTTCAGACACCCACGACATCGCGCCCCCCATAATGGCGTAGTCAGTCCCGAGGAATTCACATCCCCGGCGCCAGGCCACCCCCAGTTCTTCATAACCATTCTTCAAGCTGATATCCATTTTAGGTTGCGTCCAATCCAAAGGCGGTATGAAGGGTCCGAACCGCAAGTTCTGTGTATTCTTCAGCAAGCAGAACGCTGACCTTGATTTCGGAGGTTGAAATCACCTGAATATTGATCCCTTTCTCGGCAAGGGCCGAAAACATCGTCTGGGCGACGCCCGCATGGCTGCGCATCCCCATCCCAACGATCGACACCTTGACAACATTCGGGTCGGGAACAATTGCTTTGCAATCGAGTTTGTCTTTTAACTTTTCAAGAACGTTTAGGGCCTGATCGACCTGTTTGCGCCCAACGGTGAAGGTCAAATCTGTCGCCTTCCCGTTTTCGGAGACATTCTGGACGATCATGTCGACATTGACATGCGCATCCGCCAGCGTGCCAAAAACAAGGGCGGCAATACCAGGTTTGTCAGCGACCTGTTGCAATGTAATCTTGGCTTCATCACGGGTATAGGTAACACCGCTTACGACCTGATGTTCCACAATATCTTCCTCATCTACAACCAATGTTCCTGGCAAATCCTCAAAGCTCGACAAAACCTGAAGCTTCACCCGATACTTCATTGCCATCTCGACAGACCGTGTTTGCAAGACTTTCGCCCCTAGCGATGCCAGCTCCAGCATTTCTTCATAGGTTATTTTATCAAGTTTCGATGCCTTTGTCGCGATCCGTGGGTCCGCCGTGTATATCCCATCAACATCCGTATAGATATCACAACGATCAGCCTCCAGGGCTGCGGCAAAGGCGACGGCGGAGGTATCCGACCCTCCCCGGCCCAGAGTTGTTATCCGCTTGTCGGACCCGATACCCTGGAATCCGGCGCAAACAGCAACCTGGTTTTCGCGAAACCGGCTAATAATTTCCGCGCACTGAATTTCTTCAATTCTGGCGGCACTATGAACGTTGCTGGTCTTCACCGGCACCTGCCAGCCAAGCCAGGACCGTGCCGAAATGCCCAACTCCTGTAAGGCCAATGATAACAGGCCAACCGTCACCTGCTCACCACTGGAAACCACTACATCATACTCACGCGCATCATGGATGTTCGATACCGCCGACACTAAATCGACAAGCCGGTTCGTCTCTCCAGACATGGCGGAAACGACAACGGCAACCTCATTTCCGGCGTCGACTTCCCGTTTTACTTTCCGGGCAGCACTCTTTATCCGCTCAACCGAGCCAACGGACGTCCCGCCAAATTTCATAACCAGCCGCGCCATGGCCGTATCAACCTCTCCCCCTTACCCGACAGGCAAGAGTTCAAAAAAATGCATAAAAAAGGGACAAATACCCTTTGGTGTTAAAGGAGCGTATACATATACTTAACAGGGCATGTGGGGCAAGCGCCGCAATAAATTTATTGCATGTCAATCTGGTTTTTGATGTGAAGCACGGAATGAGGCAATTATGAGCTACGACGTAGATACAAAATCCGTCGACCCGGAGGAAATTGCCCATTTTACGGCGATCGCCGATGAATGGTGGGATGAGGGCGGCAAATTCAAGCCGCTGCATAAATTCAATCCGATTCGCGTCGGATATATCCGCGACCATGTAATTGCTCATTTTGGCATTGGCGGTGGGGCGACCGCCGCTCTCCTTAAACCATTCAAGGATTTGCGTTTTCTTGATATCGGATGCGGGGGGGGATTGCTATGTGAGCCGATGGCGCGGCTTGGCGCCACAATTGTCGGCGCGGATGCGGCGGAAAAGAACATTCAGGTTGCGTCTGTGCATGCAGAAAAGGCGGGCCTTGATATCGATTATCGCCATATGACCGCCGAAGACATGGCACGGGATGGCGAAAAGTTCGACGTGATCCTGAATATGGAGGTCATCGAGCATGTCGCCGACGTTGACGGATTTGTTGCCGCCTGCGCCGCCCTGCTCAAACCGGGCGGGATTATGTTCATTGCAACCCTGAACCGTACCCCGAAAAGCTTTGCATTCGCCATCGTAGGGGCGGAATACATCCTCCGCTGGCTGCCGAGGGGGACGCACAGATGGAAGAAATTTCTGAAACCGTCTGAAGTCGTAAAATGCATTCGGCGCGAAGGGCTTGTGGTGGATGAGATTGCTGGTGCCACTTATAACCCATTTGAGGATCGGTGGCATTTAAGCAAGGATCTAAGCGTCAATTATATGCTTTCTGCCACCAAACCGCGATAAACACGATACCAAATCTGAATTGACCAGCAGGCCGTAATTGGCTTATTTGGATGTCTTTGCTTAACAGGGTTCTGCCATGACCGCACAAAAATCTCCCCTCGCACCGGCGAGCTTTCCGGATTTTCCTGAAATTGCTGGCGTACAGTTTGCGACCGGGAATTCCGGCATGAGATACAAGGGTCGGGATGACGTACTGCTGGTAAAATTTGACGAGGCGACGACGGTCGCTGGCGTGTTTACGAAAAATTCCATGCCAGGGGCGCCTGTCGATTGGGGACGGAAAATTCTTCCCACTGGGGTTGCGCGGGGTCTCGTAGTCAATGCCGGTATTGCCAATGTATTTACCGGTGCCGCAGGCAAGAAGACAGTTGAAGAAACGGCCGCAGCGGCAGCCCGGCTTTTCAAATCCCCTGTCGAACATATCTATGTTGCCTCAACAGGCGTGATCGGCGATCCTATTCCCACAGAGACCATAACCAGCCTGCTTCCAGAACTCGAAGTCAAGTTATCGGCCAAAGGAGGGGAAGCGGCCGCCAACAGCATTTTAACGACCGATACTTTCGCCAAAGGAGCTGTCGGCCGTTGCATTCTGGATGGCAAAGCCGTCACTATTGCCGGATTTGCCAAGGGATCGGGCATGGTCGCGCCGGATATGGCGACAATGCTTGCCTTTCTTTTTACGGATGCCGCCATTCCCGCCGATATCCTGCAACAACTGCTAACGGAGGCGAACGAGAAAAGCTTCAACTGCGTCACAGTGGATTCCGATGTCTCCACCAGTGATACGGTTTTGCTATTCGCTACCGGGGCCACCCTGAACCGGCCGCCACAAAAATACACTGATCCCTCGCTGGAGGACTTTAAAGCCGCGCTGCTCGCGCTCATGACCGATCTCGCGAAGCAGGTCGCCCGCGATGGTGAAGGGGCCAGCAAGTTCATCACCGTCAAGGTGACCGGCGCCGAAACGGACAAGGCGGCAAAAACAATCGCCCTTGCCATCGCTAATTCTCCGCTCGTGAAAACCGCGATCGCTGGAGAGGATGCAAACTGGGGCCGAGTAATCATGGCCGTCGGCAAATCCGGCGAGAGGGCGGACCGAGACAGGATGCGCTTGAACATTGGTGATATCTTGATCGCGGAGAATGGCGCCCGCGCAACCTCCTACCGGGAAGCTGACCTAACCCCGCATATGAAAGGCACGGAAATTGACATCGACGTTGATGTGGCGGTGGGCGACGGAAAAGCCATCGCCTGGAGTTGCGACCTCACGCATGGATATATTGAAATCAATGCTGATTACAGAAGCTAGCACAGCCGATGACTGACTTACCGACTGTTCTGGTCGCGGCTGTGGCGTTGGTCGATGACGACAATCGTGTCCTAATTGCGCAGCGCCCTCCGGGCAAAACGATGGCGGGTCTCTGGGAGTTTCCCGGCGGAAAAGTCGAGGCCGGAGAAACCCCGGAAATTGCGCTTATTCGCGAGTTGAAGGAAGAGTTATCAATTGATGTAACTGAAGCCTGCCTTGCCCCGTTCACTTTTGCCAGCCATTTATATGAGAAATTCCACCTGCTTATGCCGCTTTATGTCTGCCGGCGTTGGCGTGGGATTCCGCGGCCGTTGGAGGGTCAGACGTTAAAATGGGTGCGGGCAACTCATCTGACAGAATATGAGATGCCGCCTGCGGATATCCCGCTCGTGGCGATGCTTCGCGACCTGCTTTAGTTCATAAATTTCGAGAGAAATAGTGCGCATATAAAGGCCGGCATTTGGACTTTCTCCTCATCCAAATGCCGGCCCGTTTTAACCTAATCTCCCAAAAATAATTTTGAGTATGAATGGAGGCAAGGCACCAACCGCCCGCATTCATTAGGTCTACGTTAGAAATTACAAACTAAATCAGAGACAATGACAACTACTATCGTAACTACTTTTGGTCACTTTCCGGATCTGAAGCCCGCAAGACCTCGAGTTTATTGCAAGTGTCCCTAATAAGCTGGCGAGTTTGCAAATACATATTAAGGGATAAACGTATATATTCTTCCGAAGGTTTGACCAACGTCCGGCGCCGATCGTCTGGATCGGTCTCCAGCCGGATCAAAGAATCCACGACCATATCCTTAAGTGTTTTCTGCAAACTGGAACGGCCAAGCCCGGTAAGAGAGGCAAGCGCCTCAATATCAATCTCACGCTTGCCGAGTCGCCGGTTTCCCATTGCGACCCCGACGAGATAGCGATTTCGCGACACACCATCACTTCGCCGTCCCTGAATCAACCGTATTTCATTCCAGAATTCATTAATGGCCTTGAATTCGTCAGCCGTCATGTCCCAGCCAACCAGGATTTCTTCGATGCTTCGCATAAATCTTCGTCACCCCCCCACCTGCCGTTATTATATATTATCAACTTAATCTACCATATCTGGCAAATTATTAGTGACCGGCACGGACCACCAGTTTTTGGCCCGCGAACACCCTAGCTGCCCAGAATATCCTTGAGGTTATGGCGGCCACTTCCCCGCGCCATCGGCTTTTGCTGGCTGTCATGCGGGGACCATCCCGCCATATATATAATCTGAAAGCTCGCCGGAATGCGCCCATCCTCATCGGCAAATTGTTGCGTGTAGAGTTCTGCAGCCCGGATCAGGATTTTTCGGCCGGTAAAGGTTTTCTGGCGGCTGACCAGCGCATTACTCTCTCCCAGGCCCCGCAGTTCGCGCATCAGTGAAAAAGGATCCGGATATTTCAAGGTTATCATGTCCATGTCTGTAACCGGCAGGGCAAACCCGGCCCGCTGCAGGAGCGCGCCCGCATCGCGAACTTCGGTAAAGGGGGAAATGCGCGGGCTTACCCCCCCTTTTATCTCCGATTCAGCTTCTGACAGGCACCCTTTAAGTTCCTGCAGGCTTCCAACGCCAAACAACGCGCCCAAAAACAGGCCATTGGGCCTCAGGATTTTTGCAATCTGGGCCAATGCCCCGGGAAGGTCATTTGTCCAGTGCAATCCAAGGACGCTGCCAACAAGATCAAATGACCGCGCCTTGAACGGCAGGAACTCCTCATCGGCAACGACGGCATTTAACTTGGTCTCAGCCACCATAGCGTAACTCAAATCAGCCTTGACCAGTTGCTTAACGCGTTTCATTTCGACGAGTTTCTTGCTGAATTCGCCGCCGCGACAGCCAAGGTCCAGCGCGGTTTCAAATGGCGATGTAATATCCAGCAACCGTTCTGCCAGCCGGTTTGCGACCTCCTCAAACAAGAAGCTGTATGTCGGCCAGTCAATACGCGCAGCGCGATCGCGATGGAGACGGACAGATGCACGATCAAAAAGGATATGTTCCGGGGTGAGGCTGTTCGGGCTTTTCATTTTTGCTTTATCGCATCTCCTGAAAAAGGAAACAATTGTGTAAGTAGGGTCACCATTCGATTATCTATATTTTTTCCGGCAGTATTCTCATATACTTGACGCGAAATGACCCACATATCCAACACCGGCAGTCTCTTCACTACTGCCCGCAAAATGCTTCTTGATGCGGTATTCCCGGCGGCATGCGTAAATTGCGCAGACTTTATTGACGAGCCGGGAAATCTCTGCCTTCGCTGCTGGCCACAAATGACGTATATTTCGGCCCCCTTTTGCAGCATATGCGGATTTCCGTTCGAATTCGACCGGGACACCGCCCATATCTGCGGCAATTGCATTCGCCGCCGCCCGGCCTTCGGGCGCGCCCGCGCGGTTCTTCAATATGATGATGCCAGCCGGGACATGGTGCTTGGCTACAAGCATTCCGACAAGACCGACCGGGTTCCGGCATTTGCAAACTGGATGTACCGCGCCGGGGTCAGCCTCGTCAATGACTGCGACATAATCTGCCCTGTTCCCTTGCATTCCCATCGCTTGATCAAGCGCCGGTTCAACCAGTCTGCTCTGCTCGCCCGCCAGCTGTCAAAACTTTCTGCCAAACCGGTGAGCCCGGATATGCTCATACGGACACGTCCGACCCGTTCGCAGGGAGGATTGAGCGCCCGCGCCCGTCACGTGAATGTTCAGGGCGTGTTTCAGGCAAACCCTGATCGGCTGCCGTTAATCGAAAAAGCGCGGATTTTGCTGATAGACGATGTTCTCACGACCGGGGCAACGGTTGAGGCCTGCTGCAACCGTCTTTTACGTGCCGGCGCGACAGAGGTGAATGTCCTCACCTTCAGCCGGGTTGTTCGCCCGTCAAACACCGCTATATAATGTAGGAAGAGATTGAACCGCCAAAATTTAAGAAGAAAACCATGAAAAAAATAGAAATCTATACAACAATGTTCTGCCCCTATTGCGCGAGGGCAAAAAAGCTTCTCGCCAAGAAGGGCGTTTCCTATGAGGAAATTGATGTTACAGCATCCGGCGAACAACGTGACGTCATGACCCGCCGGGCGGGGGGGGCGTATACGGTCCCACAAATATTTGTGGATGGCGAACATATCGGTGATTCCGACTATCTTCATATGCTAGATAATTCCGGAAAACTCGACCATATTCTAGGCGCCCGTTGATCGACAGGAAAGGACTTCACATGACATCTTTTACCGCTGCCTGCATCCAGTTGACGTCAAAATCGGACGTCCAGGATAATTTGAACGTTGCATCGGAGCTGATCCGCGCGGCGGCAGGGGCCGGCGCTGATTTTATTGCAACACCGGAAGTCACGAATATGCTGGATCCGGACAAGGCGGCCGTTCGCGAGAAGGCGCAATTTCAAGAAGATGACGTTACCCTGTCCAGCTTTCGCAAGCTGGCAGAGGACACGGGGACATGGATTCTTGCTGGTTCTCTTGTCATAAAGAAGCCGAATGACGATCGACTGGCAAACAGATCATTTCTGATCCGTCCGGATGGCGCTATCGCTGCCGCCTATGATAAAATTCATATGTTTGATGTCGAGCTTAGCAACGGCGAGTCCCATAAGGAAAGCCGGGCCTATGCCCCCGGAGATAAGGCGTCGGTTGTCGAAACGACTTGGGGGCCCATAGGGCTTTCAATCTGTTATGATGTCCGCTTTGCACATCTGTACCAGAAACTGGCACTTGCCGGGGCCGGAGTATTTACGGTGCCCGCCGCCTTCACGGAAACAACAGGGCGCGCCCATTGGCATGTGCTGCTCCGCAGCCGCGCGATTGAAAATGGCGTTTTTGTCATTGCCCCTGCGCAATGTGGGCAGCATTCGGAAAAACGGCGGACCTACGGCCATTCCCTGATCATAGATCCCTGGGGTGAAATACTTTCGGAAGCTGGTGATGAGCCGGGATATATCACAGCGAGAATCAACATGGACGACATTTCCCGCCGCCGACAGCAAATTCCAAATTTACGAAATATACGGGACTTCTCCCTTGCAGCCCCGGCCGATACCGCCGCCGCAGCAGAATGAGTAACAAATGATCAAATATGATTTGAAATGTGAAAATGCCCATGTGTTCGAGGCCTGGTTTAAAACCGGAGCCAGCTTTGACGTACAGGCAAAAGAAGGGGCAGTAACCTGCGCCGTATGCGGCTCAACCTCCATCGTTAAGGCTCCGATGGCACCGTCTGTTTCAAAAAAGAATTCCTTTGGGTCAGAACGCGAAAATAGGGCAAAGAAGGAAATCAATAAGGCGGCACTGGCGATGACGGCGCTCCGGGAAATGCGCAAATCCGTAGAAGAGAACTGTGACTACGTCGGTCCGCAATTTGCCGAAGAAGCCCGCAAAATTCATTATGGCGAAGTCGAAAAGCATGGCATCTACGGCGAGGCAACCGCCGAAGAAAGCAAGGAATTGCAGGAGGAAGGCGTGGAAATAGCGCAAATCCCCTGGCTACCAACTTCCGATGCCTGATATCTAATTCAGCCTAAAGAACAAAATTAAAGCCCGGAGAATCCCGGGCTTTAATCGATTAGAATTCCTTGCGAACTCAGTCTTTTTTGGTGGAGTCCGGCGTCTCGGTCGCTTTCGGAGCGTCGGTGGCTGGCTGCTCGTTGCTGGCCGGAGTTTCCGTGCTTTCCGATTTGCTATCTTCTTTCATATCCTTTTCATCAGCCTTCTCGTTTTTGGCTGGTTCAAGAATAACAATTTCCGCAGTGGCCTTAAGATCATTTACAAGCTTTTCAACTGCAGCGGACGTAAGCTGCCCCTGAATTTCCGCCTGCTTTTCCTCAAGTGAAGGCGGCTGCGTCTGACGTTTGTCCTCAACCTTTATGACATGATACCCAAACTGGGTTTTGACCGGGTTTTTTGAGTAATCCCCCTTATCCATTTTGAAGGCAACCTCCGCAAATTCCGGCACCATTCGTTCTTTGGTGAAATACCCAAGATCCCCCCCTTGCGGGCCAGATGGGCCTGTCGAATACTCTTTGGCAAGCGCAGTGAAATCGCCGCCCTCGTTCAGAAGTTTGATAACATCCTCAGCTTCCTGTTCAGTCTTGAGAAGAATATGCCGGGCGTGAACCTCTTCTTCGTGTTTAAAATCTGCTGTAATTTTATCATATTCAGCCTTCACCATATCGTCCGTGACCAATTCGTCGATTTTCTTTTTCAGGTAATATTCCTGAATCAACTGACTGCGGACCGCCGCCAAACGATCTTCAAAGTCTGCCTGTTCACCATATTTCTCGGCTTCAGCAGCCTGTTCAATCACTTGCATGCTGACCAACTGATCAACCAGCTGAGGCTTGAGAAGGGTAAAAGGGGCCTGACGATATTGTTGGGGGAGCGAGTTATACAACGTTTCCACATCATGATCAGTTATCTTCTCGCCGTTCACAGTTGCCAGGACTGTACTATCCGGTTCTGAAGATGCCGTCCCTTGTTCGTCGGGGCTTACGACCGATGCCACCATGTCCGCGACAGGCGACTCCTTCGTTTGTGTTCCTGCAAAATAACCAATAAACAGCGCAAGAATAGCGACAGCCACAAGGGCCAAAAAATGTACTATTTTCATAACAAAGGGATCCTAAATTGTTGGCCGGGCTTTAAAAGTGCAAATGTTGCGCTTCTCACCCGTGAAGTTTCAGCGAATATAATATTATTTCGCGCCAGAACAACCTTTCATAAATAACTCGCCATGATTTTTGCATTTTCATCGATGATTACGCAGCTTTTTAAGCTCCCGACACTGGATTGATTGACATAACGTTGGATGCCCCTTATCTGTCACCATATCCATAAAGATAGAATTTCGTGTAATTGCGACTATTTTAAACGATATTTCCGAGCGCTTGACTGCGCGAATGATTCAATGCGAAACCCCATGACTGGAGTATAGTCACATATGTTCGGTTCCTTTGCCAAGAAGTTGTTCGGATCGCCGAACGACCGGGCCCTTAAACTTGTTCGGACCAAAATCGACGAAATCAATGCGTTTGAGGACAAGATCAAACCCCTCACGGACGGTGAGCTGAAATCAAAAACTGACGAATTTCGCGCCCAGTTGGCGGCCGGCAGTACATTGGATGATTTGTTGCCGGAGGCGTTTGCCTGTGTACGGGAAGCTGCCTCCCGCGCCCTTGGAGAACGGCATTACGACGTCCAGCTTCTGGGTGGCATAGTACTTCATCAGGGAAAAATCACCGAGATGAAGACCGGTGAAGGCAAGACGCTCGTGTCTACCCTGCCCGCCTATTTGAATGCCCTTGACAGCAACGGTGTGCATGTCGTGACGGTCAATGATTATCTTGCCAGCCGGGATTCGCAGTGGATGGGGCAGGTTTTTGAACGGCTCGGCCTGACTGTCGGCTGCATTGAACACGGACTGGACGACAACGAGCGCCGCGCGGCCTACGCCGCTGATATCACCTACGGGACGAACAACGAATTCGGGTTTGACTATCTGCGCGACAATATGAAATTCGAAAAGTCGGCAATGGTGCAGCGCAGTTTCAATTATGCCATTGTCGACGAAGTTGACAGTATCCTTATCGACGAAGCCCGAACTCCTCTGATTATCTCGGGGCCGGCCGAAGACTCATCCGAACTCTATATCGCAATTGACGCCGTGATCCCAAAGCTCTCCGAGGCTGATTACGAAGTTGATGAAAAGGCCAAGACGGTTAGTTTCACGGAAGACGGCACTGGAAATATCGAGCAGATTCTCAATGATGCCGGATTGCTCAAGGGGGACAATCTGTATGATATAGAGAATGTATCCGTTGTTCACCACATCAATCAGGCATTGCGGGCACATAAGCTGTTCGAAAAGGACAAGGACTATATTGTAAAAAGCGACAAGGTTGTCATTATT
>NZ_JBDNHC010000063.1:0-9802 GCF_041689005.1 Sneathiella sp. | reverse complement strand
GAGCGGCAGGCCACAATCCTCCGCCGCGGCCTTGGCAATCGCCAGGCTGACACCGAGAATAGCATTGGCGCCGAGGCGGCCCTTGTTGTCGGTTCCGTCCAGCGCCATCATCGCCCGGTCGATGGCAATCTGGTCATCGGCATCGAGGCCGGACAGAATATCGAAAATCTCGCCATTCACTGAATCAAGCGCCTTCAGCACCCCTTTACCGCCATAGCGAGACTTGTCGCCGTCGCGCAGCTCGACCGCCTCATGGGCACCCGTTGAGGCACCGGAGGGTACTGCGGCGCGGCCGAAGGCACCGCTTTCCAGGATGACATCTACTTCAACGGTTGGATTACCGCGACTATCAAGAATTTCACGTCCGGTAATATCGAGAATTGCACTCATACGACTTGCATCCTTGTATCAAAGGTTTTTGGCGAGGGTATCAAAGGCCTGAAGGCGGCTCAGGAGGTTTTCCATCTGATCGATTGGGACCATATTCGGACCGTCAGACGGAGCATTATCAGGGTCTTCATGGGTTTCCATGAAAACCATGGCAACACCGACAGCAACGGCCGCGCGGGCAAGGACAGGCACAAATTCGCGCTGCCCTCCCGAGGAGGTGCCCTGCCCGCCCGGTTGCTGTACCGAATGGGTGGCGTCAAAAACGATGGGCAGGCCGGTCTGGGCCGCCATGATCGGCAGGCTGCGCATATCCGAAACAAGCGTATTATAGCCAAAGCTGGCGCCGCGCTCGGTCAGCAGAACCTTGCTGTTACCGCTGTTAATCAACTTATCAGCAACATTCTTCATATCCCAAGGCGCCAGGAACTGACCCTTCTTCACATTGATCACCTTGCCGGTTTTGGCCGCGGCGAGCAACAGGTCCGTCTGGCGACAGAGAAACGCCGGAATCTGCAACACGTCGACGGCATCACCGAGTGCCACACAATGCTCAGCGATATGAACATCGGTCAGCACGGGAATACCAAATTCGCTGCGGATCCGTTCGAACACGGGGATCGCCGCGTCAAGTCCGAGGCCCCGCTCCGCGCCGAGGGAGGTCCGGTTCGCCTTGTCAAAGGAGGTTTTATAGACCAGTCCCATGCCGAGCTTTTGCGTGATTTCAAAAAGCCGTCCGGCCATATCCATCGCATGAACCATGCTTTCCATCTGGCAGGGTCCGGCGATGAGCGCAAGCGGCAAATCGTTGCCGACAGTTATGTTGCCGATCTGAACGTGATGTGTCTCCGTCATATCTATACCAATCGTGATTTCTTGACCGCCGCGTCGATAAAGCTTTCAAATAAAGGATGCGGCGCGAAGGGCTTGGATTTTAACTCAGGATGAAACTGTACGCCAATAAACCATGGATGATCCGTATATTCAACGATCTCCGGCAGAATCCCGTGTGGCGACAGCCCGGAGAATTTATAGCCGACCTTTTCCAGAACATCCTTGTAAGCGATATTCACTTCAAAGCGGTGACGGTGACGCTCATCAATGTGGTCCTTATTGTAGATTTCCTGTACCCGGCTGCCCGCCGCCAGTTCGCACGGGTAGGATCCGAGCCGCATGGTACCGCCAAGATCACCGTCTTTGGACCGGGTCTCAATCTGGTTACCGCGGGCCCATTCGGTCATTAGGCCAACGACGTTCGGTTCGTAATTGCCAAATTCAGACGTTCCGGCGTTTGGCAGTCCCGCCAGATTGCGGCAGCCCTCGATGACGGCCATCTGCATCCCAAAGCAAATACCGAAATAGGGAATTTTATGCTCGCGGGCATATTGCGCCGCCTTGATTTTTCCCTCGGCCCCGCGCTCGCCGAATCCGCCGGGCACGAGAATGGCATGGACGTCCTCCAGCTTGCTTGCCGGGGTAACGTCGTCGCCCTCAAAAATCTCGGATTCAACCCAGTTGATATTGACCTTCACCTTGTTGGCAATACCACCGTGGATCAGCGATTCTGTCAGTGACTTATAGGCGTCCTGAAGCTCGATATACTTGCCAACAACGGCGATATTGACCTCGCCTTCCGGATGCAGGATACGCTCGACAATGGTTTCCCATTTCGACAGGTCGGGTTCGGCGACATTCTCAAAACCGAAGGCCTTCAGGACCTGTTCATCAAACCCTTCCTTATGATAACTGAGCGGTACTTCATATATGGAACGCACATCGAGCGCCTGAATGACCGCATCTTCGGACACATTGCAGAACAACCCGATTTTGCGCCGCTGCCCTGCGGGAATCGGCTGCTCGCTGCGGCAAAGCAGGATATCGGGTTGAATACCGATAGAGCGCAGTTCCTTCACCGAATGCTGGGTTGGCTTGGTTTTAAGCTCTCCCGCCGCGGCAATATAGGGAACGAGGGTCAGATGGATGAAAATGGCGTTTCGGCCAAGCTCATATCCAAGCTGGCGAATGGCCTCCAGAAACGGCAAGCTCTCGATATCGCCGACCGTCCCCCCAATTTCCACGAGAACAAAATCCTCATCCTCAATGTTCGAGGTGGCAAATTCCTTGATGGCGTTGGTGATATGGGGAATGACCTGGACCGTGCCGCCGAGATAATCACCGCGGCGTTCTTTGCGGATCACTGTCTGGTAGATCTTTCCGGTTGTGACGTTATCGCTCTGCTTGGAGGGCACGCCGGTGAAGCGTTCGTAGTGACCGAGGTCGAGGTCGGTTTCCGCCCCGTCATCGGTGACATAACACTCCCCGTGTTCGTAGGGGTTCATCGTGCCGGGATCGACGTTGATATAGGGGTCGAGTTTCCGAAGCCGCACTTTATAACCGCGTGCCTGCAAGAGGGAAGCTAATGCTGCCCCGGCGAGACCTTTGCCAAGCGAGGAAACCACACCACCGGTAATGAAAATAAACCGAGCCATGGAGTTACGTTATAACCAATTCTATTATCGCCGTGAAGTAAAAGAGGCGGCAAATCTGCCGCCTCCGTTATTTTTTTGAAATTGCCCGGTTATTCCGACAACGGAGCCGAGGGCTCCGCCGGTTTTTCCGGCACCATCGGGGCCGTCTTATCCATATCGGACGTTGACGACGCCGGCGCATCGAGAATTGAGCTGGGCGCGGAATGCGTGCCGCTGACAATCGCCAGCAAAATGCTCGTCAACATAAAGGCCGCGGCGAGACCGGCAGTCGTCCGGGTCAGCAGGTTCGCAGCACCGCGTCCCGTCATTGCACCCCCGCCGCCGCCGCCAATGCCTAGCGCACCCCCTTCGGAGCGCTGCAACAGCACCACGCCGATCAAGAAGATCGCGATCATTACATGAATGACCAACAGGACAGTTTCCATAGTTTCTTTATCCCGACTATCAAGCGGTCAGTGCCGCTTCATAATTAACAATTGCTGGGCTTCTACACCAAACTCGACCGAATTACCAGACCCTTTACAGTGGAAAATAGTCAGATACAGGTCTTGACGATGGGCCAGAAATCCTCTGCCGTCAAACTGGCACCGCCAACCAACGCGCCATCAACATTTTCAACAGCCATCAATTCCGCGGCGTTGCTACCTTTTACCGATCCGCCATAGAGAAGACGGACCCGATCGGCATCGTTTATCATCCGCGACAACTCTTCGCGGATATGGCGATGCACGGCCTTGACGTCCAGGGTAGTCGGTGTTTTTCCGGTGCCGATTGCCCAAACTGGCTCATAAGCCACGACAACGTTCGTTGCCGTTGCTCCGGCCGGCAGTGAATTCTTCACCTGCTCCGTTATCACGTCCAGCGTCTTGTCCGCCTCACGCTCCTCCAGTGTCTCACCGACACAGATAATGGCAACCAGACCCGCCCGCAAGGTAGCCGCCGCCTTGGCCCGGACGATGGCATTTGTTTCGCCATGATCCGCGCGGCGCTCCGAATGGCCGACGATGCAGTATCGCGCGCCACTGTCTTTCAGCATTTCCGCGCTAATATCCCCGGTATGCGCGCCCGACGGTTCGGCGTGACAATTCTGTCCGCCCATTTTCACAGAACTGCCCACCGCAACCCGCGCCATTTCCCGCAGCAACGTCGCTGGTGGACAAATCAGGATATCGCAGGCCGGATCGTCGAATTTCCCCACCCGCGCGCCGAGGTCCTGCACCTGCCGGAGCGATTCATCGGCCAATCCGTTCATCTTCCAGTTTCCAGCAATCAGCGGTCGTCTCATATTGGACATTGTCTTCCTCAAATTCAGAATAAAACTAAACATTCATTGCGAATTCAGGATCGTATGCCATCTTTTAATCAAGAAAGATACTGCTTTGCAAAATTCGATGTTGCCCACACTCGTGCGGCCCCTATAATCAGGCCCGCTTGCGTAAATGGGTAAAGCAAGTTAAGTGGTTTTGTTCACATTAAATATTTGGTAGACGATAAATATGCTTCACGCGATGCGAAAAGGAGCCAGCGGATGGCTCGCAAAAGGTTTACTGGCTCTTCTTGTCGCGAGTTTCGCTGTCTGGGGTATCGGAAGTGACATGCTCAACAGTTCGGTTGGAAGTAATGTCATCGAGGTGGGCGACACGACGGTTTCTCTCGGAGAGTTCCAGCGGGACTACCAGAGAAATATCCTTATCCTGTCGCAGCGGTTCAAAACCCAGATAAGTCCGGATCAGGCGAAACAGTTCGGCCTTGCCCAAATGACTATCAACCAGATTGCTTCACGGGCACTGGTGGATGAGAAAACCCGCAAGTTGGGCCTGAGTGCCAATGATGCGGCCGTGCGCGATAATATCCGCCAGCAGCCATCGTTCCAAAATGAGGTTAAAACGTTTGACCGCTACCGGTTCGAGGATTTTCTGCGCAGGAACGGTTATTCGGAAAGCGAATATGTGGAAATTGTGCGTAATGACCTGACCGGACAGCAGTTGATTTCGACTCTGCCGCTTGCCATCACCACCGCACCCAAGATCATGCTCGATACGCTTTATGCCTTTCACGGGGAAAAAAGGACGGCGGATTTCATTAATATCGAGGACAGCAGTGTCGGCTTCGCCCCAGCGCCCACGGATGACGAACTAACGGAATTCATTAGCAAGCATCCTGACCAGTTCTCGGCACCGGAATATCGCAAAATCAGCTACCTGGTTTTCACGCCGGAGAATTTTGTTGAAGACACGCCGGTAAGCGATGACGATCTCAAAGCAGAATATGAAAGTCGGCTCAGCGAATTCAATATCCCTGCGGAACGCGCCGTCGAACAGATGATATTCGAAAGTGAAGACAAGGCGAAAGCGGCACTTGCCAAAATTAACGCCGGCAGCAGCTTCGCCGAGATCGGCAAGGCGGAACTGGAACTGACGCCGGAAGACATTAATCTTGGCCTGATGGCGAAACAGGACTTGCTGCCCGCGCTTCAGGATCCCGTGTTCGCTCTTAAAAAAGATGAGGTTTCCAATCCTATCAAAACGGTCCTCGGCTGGCACCTGGTCAAGGTCACAGATATCAAGCCAGAAAATACCAAATCCCTCGATGAGGTCCGGGACCAGCTGGTCCGCGATATTCATCTTCGCCAGGCAGGTGACATTATGTACCAGCAGGCAACGAAGATCGAAGATGAGTTTGCCGGCGGTGCAACGATTACCGATGCCGGAAAAGCCATCGGGGTCAACGTCGAAACTACGGACTGGATTGATGCAGCAGGTATGGATAAATCAGGCAAGCCGGCGGCGAACCTTCCGATCAGCGATGCCCTCCTGAGAGCAGCGTTTGATAAACCCAAGGGCAACGAACCCGAGATTTCCGAAACTGACGATGGCCGCTATTTCGCCGTTGTCGTCAATGATATTGCGGATGCCGCCCTTAAACCGCTCGCTGATGTCAAGACGGAGGCCACGGAAAGCTGGCAGGCAGACTGGCGGCATCAGGAAGCCAAAAAGAAGGCCGACGCCCTGCTCGTCAAGCTCAATGGCGGCGAGACGCTTGAAGACATTGCCAAGTCTCTCGATCTGAAAATACAAACATCGGAGCCAGTTCGGCGCGGCGGTCCCACTAACAGCCTCTCGCAACCCGCCCGCGACGGATTGTTCGATCTGCAGACGGGTGCCTATGGTGTTAATGTCGATGCCGCCGGCATCGGAACAATTATCTATCGTATTGGCGAAATTGTTCCCGCCGACCCCGCCACGGACAAGGCCGCAGTTGATCAAATGTCCGAGCAGATTGCCGCCAGTGTTCGCGCCGGAATTCTCTCGCAGTATGAAAGTCATCTGCAACGGGAAATCGGCGTTTCAATCAAGGAAGATCTGATCCGGGAATATTTTTGAGGAATGGCCATACAACCTGCTTTTGCGGAGTTCAAGGAAAAGCACGCCGCCGGCGTTTCCCAGATACTCTGGACTACCCTCGTCGCTGATCTAGAAACCCCGGTGTCGGCGGTCATGAAACTGGCCGAAGGGAAAGCCAACTCTTTCCTGCTGGAATCCGTTGAAGGCGGCGCCGTACGCGGCCGCTATTCCATCATTGGCATGAAACCCGACCTGATCTGGCGCTGTGACGGAAACGAGGCCCGCATCAACCGCATGGCCCGCTTTGATCCTGATGCCTTTGTCGCCTGTGAAAAACCGGTCCTTGAGAGCTTGCAAGCACTGATCGACGAGAGCCATATTGATCTTCCAGCGTCTCTACCGCCGATGGCAGCCGGTCTGGTCGGCTATATGTCCTATGACACCGTGCGTCTGATGGAGAATATTCCCGACGGCAATATCAATGATCTCGGGGTACCCGACGGCATGTTCCTACGCCCGACGGTGATGGCAATTTTTGATTCAATTCTTGATCTGGTCACCATCGTCACCCCCGTCTGGACAGGCGACAGCCGGTCGGCGCAGGATGCTTATAATCATGCGGCCGAACGCATTGCCGATGCTGTCCATGATTTTGAACGCAGCCTGCCACATACCGCCAGCGCTGACAGCGGGATGCCAGACCTGCCGGAGCCAGTGTCCAACACCAGCCGTGAAGAATATTATGCCATGGTCGAGGCGGCGAAGGAGTATATCCGCGCCGGTGACATCTTCCAGGTTGTGCCATCACAACGGTTCGAACTGCCGTTTGATCTGTCGGCACTGTCATTGTACCGGGCGCTCCGCCGGACCAATCCCTCGCCATTCATGTTCTATCTCAATTTCGGTGGTTTCTCGGTAGTCGGGTCAAGTCCGGAAATTCTTGTTCGGCTGCGCGATGACAAAGTGACGATCCGCCCTATTGCCGGCACCCGGCCGCGCGGCGCCACCGCCGCCGAAGATGCTGCCCTTGCGGTCGACCTGCTGTCTGACCCGAAGGAACTGGCCGAGCATTTGATGCTGCTCGATCTGGGCCGCAATGATGTTGGGCGCGTCGCCAAGATCGGCTCGGTTACGGTGACCGAGCAAATGGCGATCGAGAATTACTCCCATGTCATGCATATCGTCTCTAATGTCGAGGGCGAAATCGAGGACGGCCTGACCGCCATTGACGCCCTGCGCGCAGGCTTCCCCGCCGGCACCGTCTCCGGTGCCCCGAAGGTGCGGGCAATGGAAATTATTGACGAGCTTGAGAAGACCCGTCGTGGTATTTATGGCGGCGCTGTCGGTTATTTTTCCGCCAATGGCTCGATGGACACTTGTATTGCGCTCCGCACCGCACTGGTCAAGGATAACAAGATTTACATTCAGGCGGGCGGCGGCGTTGTCGCCGACAGTAACCCCGAAGCGGAATATCAGGAAACCGTCAACAAGGCAAAGGCCCTCGTCCGTGCGGCACAAGAAGCCCTGCGCTACGCTTCGGACGTAAACCGGAACCGCTGATTAGTAGCGTTAGCCGTTGAATGTAAGCGCCGTGACGACACTTAACGGGACAAATCGAAATCCGTTTTTCTTGGCCTCCGGCAACCAGTGACGCAGCGCCGAGATCGTCGCCGGATGCGGATGACCGATGACAATTACGACACCCTTGCGGTTGGCGACCTTTTCGACTTTTTTAAGCTGCGCCAATATGGATTTTTCGGCAATGACGTTATCAATGAAGATATCGCGCTTGGCCGATGGCATGCCCCGCTGCACCGCCAGTTTATATCCGTCGGACGCAGCCGTCGTTTTCGAATCGAGAAAGAGAAGTCCGCGTTTGGCCATGATGTCCATGACCAGCGACATTGCCCGTTTATCGGCCGTAAAGCGGCTTCCCATATGGTTATTCACACCAACATAGCCGGTAAAACTGTCGAGGTTCTTGATCAGGCGCCGGGTTAGCTCCACATCGGACAACTCCGTCAGCAGTGCATCAGGTCCGGGATCGACATGGGCATCCATCGGCTCCATCGGCAAATGCAGCATTATTTCATGGCCGTGCTTGCGGGAAAAATCGACTTTATCCTGAAGCGACGGCGCATAGGGCAGAAACGCCAGGGTGAGCAAGGCGGGCAATTCCGCTACCTCCTCTACTCGCTCGCGGCTGAGGCCCATGTCATCGATGACCAGGGCGATCATCGGCGAGCCATCAATCGGCGGGGCAAGCGCTGCGTATCTTTTCCAAGCGGGCTCATCCTCGGTCGCGCTGTCCGGTTGTGGTTGGGATTGCGCTTCCTCCTGCAAGGGAGCCGGAGACCCGACATCGGGCTCGCTTTCAGGTGGGGACTCTTTGAAAACGGTCGTGCTTTTGGGAATGGTTATATTGGTAACTAGCGGAGGCGGCGTCGCGACCCGCGCGCTTGGCCACAGCGGCGGCAGCGGGGCTTGCGCGGTCACAGTTACTGTCTCGGGCACACTATCTTCTTGAAAGGGTTTGAATATTTTACCGATAAGGACCCCGGCACTGGCGCTGAGAACCAGAACAGCGACGCAGAGAACGGCCAGCCGTACCGGTGAGGCCATCAACCGCTCCGTCGGTGAGTTTCCCGCCGTTTTATTGTCTTTATCAGGCCGGGATGTCATCTGGAGCCTGTCTCCTTATTGCTCATCGATCGCCAACGTCTGCCGTAAAACTAGTTCAATATGGTAAATAAGGCGTAAAATCTACGGTTAAATTATGACGGCAGGCGATTTGAACACTTGATTTTGTTGAAAAAAAATAGAAACTGATGCTTTAGAATTACAGGTTTCAAAGATCCTGTCAAATCCCCGGGCTTCTCTGGAATAGAGATATAACATATTGATATGATTACACTAATAGATAATTATGATAGCTTTACTTATAACCTTGTTCATTTTTTGGGTGAATTGGGCGCGAAAGTAAAGGTTTATCGAAACAACGTCATTATCGTTGACGAGGTCTTCTCAGAAAACCCGGCGGGAATCCTGCTTTCCCCGGGCCCTTGCGATCCGGACAGGGCCGGGATCTGTCTCGAGTTGGTAAAACGCGCCGCCCTCTCCAACATGCCGGTCCTCGGCGTTTGTCTCGGTCATCAGGCTATTGGCCAGGTATTCGGCGGCAAAGTCGTGCGCGCGAGCCAGCTCATGCATGGCAAGACCTCAAAAATCAATCACAGTGGAGAAGGACTTTTCCGCGACCTACCCAACAAGTTTCTGGCAACCCGCTATCATTCCCTGACCATCGACCCGGACAGTATTCCTGATTGTCTTGACGTGACGGCGACGACAGACGATGGCGTGATCATGGGTTTGAGCCACAAGACCCTGCCCCTGCACGGCGTACAGTTCCACCCCGAAAGCATTGCCTCCGAACATGGTCACCGGCTGCTCGAAAACTTTCTTGCTCTCACCCGACCCGGAAACAAGGTTGCGGCATGAATGATGTTGCCCCGGATTTCAAGTCCCTGATCTCGAAGATTGCTGCGGGTCAGACACTTAACGTCGACGAGTCGAAATCGGCGT
>NZ_JBDNHC010000062.1:0-29374 GCF_041689005.1 Sneathiella sp. | reverse complement strand
GGGTGAATTTTTTTGATTTGATCGATGCGGGTGATCCGGTTGAGCAGGCGCGGCTTTACGATGCGCAAGGTGCCGATGAGCTGTGCTTTCTGGATATTACCGCGACATCGGACAATCGCGAGACAATTTACGACGTGGTGCGTCGGACCGCGGAACAATGCTTCATGCCGTTGACGGTCGGCGGCGGTGTCCGGCAGGTGGAGGATGTGCGCAAGCTGCTTCTCGCCGGGGCTGATAAGGTCTCCATCAACAGTGCGGCCGTCACGCGCCCGGAATTTGTCCGCGAGGCTGCGGAACAATATGGCAATCAATGTATTGTTGTGGCGATTGATGCCAAGCAGACAGGCCCGAATAAGTTCGAGATTTTCACCCATGGCGGGCGCGAGAAAACCGGTATAGATGCCGTGGAATGGGCAGAGCGGATGGCAGAATACGGAGCTGGAGAAATCCTGCTCACCTCGATGGACCGGGACGGGACCCGCTCGGGGTTCAATATTCCGCTGACCCGCGCGATTGCCGACGCTGTTTCCATTCCGGTTATCGCGTCGGGCGGCGTTGGAAACTTGCAGCACCTTGTTGAGGGGGTGCGGGATGGGCATGCGACGGCGGTTCTTGCCGCCTCAATTTTCCATTTTGGGGATTATACAATCGCTGAAGCGAAACAGGCCATGCGGGACGCCGGCCTTGCGGTTCGCTTGTAGGAGGGGAAATGACGACTAAATCGGGTAAACATACGCTGGACAAGTTGTTTGCAACCATTGCGGCGCGAAAAGGCGCGGATCCGAAAAGTTCTTACACGGCAAAGCTTTACAGTAGCGGTCGTACAAAAATTGCGCAGAAAGTTGGTGAGGAAGCCGTTGAACTCGCTATCGCCGCGGTTCTTGAAGACCGGGACGAGATCGTCGCCGAGAGCGCGGACCTGATCTATCATGTCATGGTGCTATGGGCGAACGCCGGGATCGATCCGACGGAAATTTATGACACACTGGCGGCCCGCGAGGGACAGTCCGGTCTGGATGAGAAAAAGGCTCGAAAGAACATTTAAGAGGAAATACCATGAGCTACGATGATGACAATATTTTTGCGAAAATTTTGCGCGGGGAAATTCCCAACTCCACGGTTTTTGAAGATGACGGCGTGCTCGCCTTCAACGACATCGCGCCCAAAACGCCGGTTCATGTCCTGGTGATCCCGAAACGTCCCTATATCGATATGGAGGATTTTTCCGCGAACGGATCACCGGAAGAAGTCGGCAATTTCTTTATCAAGGTCGGGGAAATCGCCAAAAAATTGGGCTTGCATGAAGATGGTTACCGCATTGTCGCCAATAGCGGGGAAAATGCGGGACAGATTGTGCCGCATTTCCATGTTCATATCATGGGCGGACGGAAAATCAAGGAAGGCAACATGGCGAAGGGCATGTAGCCGCCCTCCGGCTATGGTGTGAGTTTGGGGAGCGTTCGGGCATCATCGACAATATAGATGCTGAGGGGTTCATCGCGACCGCGGATGACAACGTCCTGTTGTCGTAATTCCCTGAAATCCTGCGCTGCACGATCGGCCACCTGCTTTGAAAAAATAAGTTGGCTGGTAAACTCCTTGTTCAGGCTTTCCAGCCGGCTGGCAATATTTACGGCGTCGCCAATGGCCGTGATCGAGGTTGCGGTGCCATATCCCATCCGGCCGACAATGACCTGTCCGATATGAATACCGATACCAAGCTCAAGCGGCTTCGGCAGGTCGGAGGCGAGGTTCTTGTTCATGATTTCCAGTTCCATCGCCATGGCTCTCGCCGCATCCAGCGCCCGTCTGCTGGCGATATCACTGGTTTCAATCAGGCCGAACAGCGCCATGACGCCATCGCCGATAAATTTATCCAGATGGCCATTATGGGCCTCAATCGCTTCCCCCATATGACGAAAATACTGATTGATAATGAACACTACATCATAGGGTAGTTTTTGCTCGGAAAATTTGGTGAAGGCCCGTAAATCGGCGAAAAGGATAGCGATCTCCCGCTCCTGCCCCTGCAGATATCCGGGCTGATTGAAGGCCTGCTGCGGCGATGAACTCGCGGGGAGCAGGGGAATGACAGAGATGTCGCCTATGGGTTTAACCTGGCAGGCTAGCCGCGTTCCCTCTGGCGCACCAACCCGTCTGAGGACGTCAATTTCCCGCGCGCTCGGTGGGTTAAGTTGGTCGGCGCCCCCGAGGACCCGTATCCTTCAGGTTGAGCACCTTCCCCGGCCACCACAGACCGAAGCATGCGGGATTTTACCAAGATTGCTGGCCTCCAGCACCGTGGAACCTGGCGGGGCCAGGATTATCCTTTGGCCGGGATAGGTCACCGCAATCAGTTTATTGCGCCGGTACCGGATGATCCAGAACAATCGGCTGATGCCGAGAAGGCCGAGCAAAATTATCATGGCGATAAAGCCCTGGTCCCGAGTCTCATAGGCCCAGCCGACGATCCCTTGCGGCAAATCAAGTCGGGCAAAGAACGCGTCGCGCCATTCGGCGTTGGCAAAAAGACTCTCGGCTTCGTTGGCGCCGTTGATAAATCCGGAAAGCGCCATGATCGGCAAGGCGAGGGCCGCGCTGTAAAGATACGGGACAGCGTCTTTGTACCAGGGTTTCAGGCGGAGCCAGAAATGCACTCCCATACATCCATGAACCCAGGCAACGATCAATGCCGTACTTTGGAGGACGGCCTGCAACGGGGTCGCCACCCACAGACTGAAAAGAACAAAGGCGTAGCTGTCCTCCAGCCCGTAGATGCTATGGGCAACACCGGTGCCGATAACATGCAGGATGACCAGCGGCGGGATAGCAATCCCCAGCAAAATCTGCAGAATTTCCTTCAAGGGCAGTCGCCGATAGGAGCGCCGCGTTAAAAGCCGGGCGAAAACCAGCACAATGTGAACGACTATGGCTGTGATCAACAGGATGGTTCCGGCATCGCTGCGCCAGAACGCAAGAAAAACCACCCGGCCCTGTTCCATGGCGTTAAGCGATATCAGGCCCAGAGAATGGTTGAGCAGGTGGCCGGTAAGAAAAAACATCAGCGTCAGGCCGCTTAACAGCCTCAGGCGACCCGCCCGAAAAGTCCGGCGCAGCAATAATTTGCTGCCTTTCCAGAAGGTCGCCGGCGCTGTCATCGGGCTGTTCCTGACATTGTTAGGTTCCGGAGGCCGATAATTGCTTTTCCAGCAGCTCCTTCAGGTTGACACTCGGCCGCGCGCCATAATGACTGATGACTTCGGCGGCGGCAATAGACCCGATGCGCCCGCTTTCGGCAAGGCTGCGGCCGTTTGTATAACCAAACAGAAAACCCGCCGCGAACAAATCCCCGGCGCCGGTGGTATCCACCACCTCGATCCCGCGTTCGGCCTCGATGCGGTGACTTTCCGTACCCTTGACGATGATGGACCCCTTTTCGCTCCGTGTCAGGCAGGCAATGTCCACATGGCCCCGCACGGCATCGAGGGCTGCATCAAAATCATCGGTCTCATACAGCGATTTAAGTTCATCCTCATTGGCGAACAGGATATCGACACCGCCATCGATAAACTCCCTAAACTCGTCGCGGTAGCGGTCGACGCAGAAACTGTCGGAAAGAGTGAGGGAGACTTCCCGACCGGCGGCATGGGCAATTTCCGCCGCCTTGCGAAAGGCTTTTTTGCCGGATTCAGGATCCCAGAGATATCCCTCCATATAGGTGACTTTCGAGGCCGATATCATTGCAGGGTCGATGTCGTCCGGGCCCAGTTCAATACAGGCGCCGAGATAGGTGTTCATGGTGCGATGGGCATCCGGCGTTACCAGAATGAGGCTGCGGGCCGTGACGGCGCCAGTGGTCGCCTTACGGGTTTCAAATGTGACGCCGATCGCCCGGATGTCATGAGTGAAAATTTCCCCGAGCTGGTCGTTGCGGACCTTGCCGACGTAGGCGCATTTGCCGCCGAGCGAGGCAATGCCCGCCGCCGTATTTCCAGCCGATCCGCCTGACATTTCGATTGCCGACTGCATTTTGCCATAGAGGTCTTCGGCACGGTCGATGTCGATCAGCATCATCGAGTTTTTTGTCAGGTTTTCTGCTTTCAAGAAGGCATCATCGGTCTTTCCAATGACATCGACAATGGCGTTGCCGATGCAGGTGGTGTCATATTTTAACTCTGTCATGATACTCTCTTCCGTCCCAAATCCGTGCCGCGAGTATAGGGCTTGCACCCGCCGGAGCAAGCGCGCGCTTTACAAAGCGGGATTTTTTTGCGAACAATTCAATATGAATGATTTAATCAAGATGACCGCGACGGACGTTGTGGCTTTGCTGAAAGCAAAAAAACTATCCCCGGCCGAGCTTATTGATGCGGCGGAGGCCCGTATTGCCGAAGTTGATGAGGACGTAAATGCCTTGCCGACGTTATGTCTCGATCGGGCCCGCGCCCACGCCGCACGGCTGGAGACGGAAAATCTGTCCGATCAACCGCCGCCGCATTTGCATGGCCTGCCGATTGCGATCAAGGACCTGACACCGGTCAAGGACGTGCGCTGGACTATGGGCTCTCCGATTTTTAGGGACCGGATTGCCGGGCATTCAGACTTGATGGTCGAACGGCTTGAAGCGCGGGGCGGAATTGTCATCGGCAAATCCAACACGCCGGAATTCGGGGCTGGCGGCCAAACCTTCAACGAGGTTTTCGGCACGACAGCGAACCCCTGGAATACAACATTGACACCGGGAGGGTCCTCCGGCGGTGCTGCTGCGGCTCTGGCAACCGGGCAGGTATGGCTCGCGCAGGGTAGTGATCTCGGTGGCAGCCTCCGGACACCCGCAAGTTTCACCGGCACGGTGGGCTTGCGCCCGTCTCCGAAGCGGGTGGCGCATGGGCCCTCCGCTTTGCCGTTTGCGCTCAATTCCGTTGAAGGGCCGATGGCGCGGAATGTCGCAGATGCGGCGCTTATCCTGGATATGATGGTTGGCCAACATGCGAGTGACCCCTGTAGTCTACCGGCGCCGGATCGGTCCTATGTGGACAGCCTGTCGAAAATCCCGAAATTTGGCAAGGTTGCCTACAGTCCCAATCTTGGCCAATGCCCAATCGATCCAGAGGTCGCGGAAATATGCGCCCGGGCCGCCCAGGAATTTGCGCCCCATTGCAGCGGCATAGAAGAGGATTGCTTCGACCTGACCGGCGGCGATGACATTTTCCAGGTGTTGAGAGCCCAGCAATTTGCCGCGAGCCATGCGCCAACCCTTGAGAAATACCGGGACCAGCTCAAACCTGAAGTCATCTGGAATATCGAAAAGGGCCTTAACCTGACCGGTGATGACATTGGCTCCGCACAGCGGGCGCAAGGCGCACTTTACAACCGTGTAGTTGATTTTTTTGGCACCTATGATCTGCTGATGACCCCGGCCGCCATGGTGCCGCCCTTTCCGCACAGCCAGCGCTATGTTGAGGAAGTGAACGGCCATAAATTCGATAATTACGTTGCCTGGCTTGCCATGCCGTATTTGCTGACGATCACCTCCTGCCCGGTTATTTCAATCCCTTGCGGCTATACAAAGGCGGGGCTGCCGGTCGGGCTCCAGATCATGGCACCCAATGCCCGCGAGGACATTGCCTTGCAGGCGGCTTTTGCGTTTGAGCGGGATCATGATTATGCGAAACGGGTGCCGCTTAATCCCATCATACCGATGGGCAGTAAAAACAATCTGAAAAGCGTTGCATAAACGGGCGGCAGATCCTACATGACATTTCGATGTTCTGGACCTATCGGTAAAAGGGCGTAATTTGTTTTCTGCAATCAATATGGCAATCGGGCAGATTAGTGATCCTGCCTTTCGCACGGTTCTTCTGAAGGCACTGGCCCTCACGGCCGGCGTGTTCATCTTGCTTGGATTCGGGGTCAGCGAGGCGTTTACATTCATCCCCGACTTTGAATGGGGATGGGTGAATACGGTAATCGGGTTCCTGGCAGGGCTTGGATTTTTACTCGGTGGATTTTTCCTCTTCCCGCTGGTTATCAGCGCCCTGATCGGCTTGTTTCTCGATGATATTTCCGATGCGGTGGAAAAGAAGCATTATCCCAACGATAGACCTGCCGAGGATATCCCGATCCTGTCCAGTATCTGGGATGCCGTTAAGTTTCTGGCGCTTGTCATCTTCTGCAATTTACTTGTCTTGCCGCTGTATTTTATTCCTGTCGTCAATCTGTTCGTCTATTATCTTTTAAACGGATATTTGATTTCGCGCGAATATTTCCAAATGGTTGCGATCCGCCATCATGATATAAACGAGGTGACGCGGCTGAGAAAAACGAATGCCACAGAACTTTACCTGATGGGGGTCCTCGTCGCTTTTTGCCTGACGATCCCCGTGGTCAACCTGATCACCCCCATCATTGCCACAGCGGCAATGGTGCATTTATACAAGAAGCGGGCAGTTCGTATGAGCGCCAGCCAGAGCGTTGTAGTTTGATGCGGGTATCGCTGGTTTTTGGTGCTTGTCTCGCCCTTGCGCTGTCGGCCTGTGAGCCGCCGCGGACCATTACGGCGAAAGCCCCGGCGCCGACCGCAGTGGATGTTTCACGCGCCACGGTGCGCCAGGCTGCCCCCCCGGCAAAAGTGGTCTCACCCGTAACTGCCTCCATCAAGCCGCAGAATGTTCCGGGCACTGACATTCTGATCGGGCGAAAGACCGCCGAGATCCTGCAGATTTTCGGTGAGCCGACGCTGCTGCGAAAAGAGGCGCCAGCGGAGGTTTGGCAATATCTGTCGCAAAATTGCGCGCTGCACCTGTTTTTCTATCCGGCGGATATGGCGACAGAGGGCGGGGAACTTGAGGTCCGTCATATTGCCGTCAACAACCGCGATATGTCGGCGGATGCGATTGCCGATCCGAAAAAATATTTCGCGAAAGAGCTTGTTGAGGCCGGTGCTGGCCATAAGTTGGCGGCCAACGGTTGATCGGCTCGTCAGGCAATGGTCTTGCCCTTGAAATCGCATAAGTCGGCGACGATACAGCGATAACATTCGGGCTTGCGGGCCTTGCAGACATAGCGGCCGTGCAGGATCAACCAGTGGTGGGCATGGAGCAAATATCCCTTCGGAATACGCTTTTCGAGTTTCTTTTCGACTTCCAGCGGATTTTTACCCGGCGCGATGCCGGTGCGGTTGCCGAGCCGAAATATATGGGTATCGACTGCAATCGTCGGCTGCCCGAAGGCACTGTTGAGGACAACATTTGCGGTTTTGCGGCCAACGCCCGCCAGTTTTTCAAGCTCTTCGCGGGTTTGTGGAACCTCGCCGCCATGGTCCCGGATCAGAGCTTCGCATAGCTTGATGACATTTTTGGCCTTGGTTTTATACAGCCCGATCGATTTGATATAGTCCCGCAAGTCCTCCTCGCCGAGCTCGAGAATCTTTTCCGCTGTATCAGCGACGGCGAACAGCGGCCCCGTCGCCTTGTTGACGCCCACATCGGTTGCCTGTGCGGACAAGACTACGGCAACCAGCATGGTGAAAGGGCTGCTATAATTGAGCTCAGTCCTCGGCTCCGGATTTATTTCCTGAAGGCGGCGAAAAAATTCGCTGATATCTGATTTTTTCATTCTATGTTATAAGCATAGCTGTATTTTAACCGCAATGACCAATTTGCAGGTCGATCAAGACCGGGGGGTATATCCCGAAATTGACTGATATAAATTCAACTAGAGACGGCTCGGAGGGATCGTTCCACATCTCACTTCATCCGAACCAGAGCCTCTCGCGGTCCAACTTTATCGTCCTGATGAGCCTTTTCACGTTTTTCAGCTTCGTCTATGGGGTGTTATTTCTGAGACTGGGAGCCTGGCCCGTTTTTGGCTTCCTCGTGCTTGATATTTTACTAGTTTATGTTGCGTTTCGTCTGAACTTCCGGGCCGGCCAACAGCAGGAAAATATCCGGCTGGCAGAAGATATGTTCACGATTACGCGAATTTCGCCAAACGGTGCGTCGGTTGTTGAGGAATTTCAGGCCTATTGGGCGCGCGTCCGGATTGCCGGGGGGCATCTCTGGGTGACCAGCCGCGGTGAGAGTTCAGAGATCGGAAATTTTCTGGGCGAGGATGAGAAAGAGGAAGTCTGTAACGTCCTCACTGCCGCGCTGGCGACCTATCGCAGCGGCGGTATCATTCAGCCTTCAAGACCGAGCACGTCCATCATGTCGTAGTTGCCTGCGGGCTTGCCTTGGGCCCAGAGAGCGGCGCGTACCGCGCCCCGGGCGAAAATGCTCCGGTCGCCAGCCTTATGGGTCAACTCTATGCGTTCATTCTCGGCAGCGAAAATAAGGGTATGGTCGCCAACAACATTCCCGCCGCGCAATACCGCATAGCCGATGTCGCCCCGCTTGCGAGCCCCGGTTATGCCATCGCGTCCACGATCCGCAACCGCATCATGATCGACACCGCGACCCTCGGCGGCGGCCTTGCCGAGCAGCAACGCCGTTCCGGATGGCGCATCGACCTTGTGATGATGGTGCATTTCCAGAATTTCGATATCAAATTCATCGTCGAGGATTCCGGCAACTTTCCGGGCGAGCTGCGCCAGTAGATTGACGCCAAGGCTCATGTTTGCGCCCTGGACTATCACGGTTTTTTGCCCGGATTCGGTAATTTCCGCCTGCTCCTCCGGGGCAATGCCCGTCGTGCCGATAACAAGGATGGTCTGATATTTCGCCGCCAACTTGGCATGTGCGACAGAGGTTGCGGGCGCTGTAAAATCGATGATCGCGTCGGCCATTTCGAACAAATGCGTGGTATCGTCGGTCACGGTAATACCGGACGGCTCCAACCCGGCGAGGCCATGGATATCCTTGCCGAGATAGTCTGAACCGGTCTGCTCCACGCCCCCGCAGATAGAGCATCCCTCCGTCTGTGTCACTTGTTTCACCAGCATGCGGCCCATGCGCCCGGCGCAGCCAACAATTCCAACCTTTAGGTCACTCATCCTTCGAAACCCTTTTTATATCCGGCTACGGACTTAACATAGTTGAAATGCCAAGGCGAGGTTGTTGTGGCAGGGGATTATTCTTTTAGATCGGCGAGGAAATCCTTCACCCGGGAGAAGAAGCCTTCCGATTCAGGGCTGTGGGCACCCTTGCCCTCGGCTTCGAATTCCTTCAAAAGTTCCTTTTGTCGTTTGCTCAGATTGACGGGTGTCTCCACGATCGTATGAATATACATATCGCCGTGGCTATGGGAGTTCATGATCGGCATGCCCTTGCTCCGCAGCCGGAATTTACGGCCTGACTGGGTGCCAGCGGTAATCGCGACCTTGGCGCGCGCGCCGTCTAGTGTCGGCACTTCAATGTCACCACCAAGGGCGGCCACGGACAGCGGGATTGGGACCCGGCAATGAATGTCCTGGCCATCGCGCTGGAATATGCGATGCTCCTTCACGGTGAGGAAAATATAAAGATCGCCCGATGGCCCGCCACGCATTCCCGCTTCCCCTTCACCGGAAAGCCGAATACGATTTCCGTCATCAACACCGGCGGGGATACTGACGGAGAGCGTATTTTCCTTGCGGACGCGACCCTCCCCTCGACAGGATTTACAGGGTTTTTCAATAACACGACCCTGACCCTGACAGGCGGGACAGGTGCGTTCGATCGTGAAAAACCCTTGTTGCGCCCGGACTTTACCCTGACCCTGACATGTCGGGCAGGCAATCGGTTCTGAACCTGGCTCGGCGCCGGATCCTTCACAGCTTTCACATTCAGCTGTGGTCGGGATCTTGAGTTCCATTTTTTTGCCGTTAAAGGCATCTTCGAGAGTAATTTCAAGATTATAGCGTAAATCGGAGCCGCGCGGACTGCGGGTTCTTCCGCCGCCTTGCTGGCCGCCCATGAAGTCGCCGAACAGGTCTTCAAAAATATCGCTGAAGCCGCCGCCCATACCGCCAAAGCCACCGCCATTGGAGGCGCCGCCATTTTCGAACGCGGCATGACCAAACTGGTCATAGGCACTTCGCTTCTGCGGGTCCTTCAGGATCTCATAGGCCTCGTTTATTTCCTTGAAAGAGGCCTCGGCCTCACTATCACCGGGATTTCTATCCGGGTGATATTGCATCGCCTGCTTACGATAGGCGGTTTTCAGGATGACGCTGTCAGCTGAGCTGTCAACGCCAAGAATTTCATAGTAGTCGCGTTTCGCCATGGGTTCAGTCACTCAACGAATTCCGCCCCGATCAGGCATCAGGCCTTAATCGGAGCGGTATGTTCAAAGATAAGAATAATAACGGGTTACAGTCAAAAGCAAACCCTTACTTGTCTTTCTTGTCTTCGTCTACTTCTTCAAAGTCAGCATCGACAACATCGTCGTCAGAGGAGCTGCCCTCTTCCGGGCTTGCCTCAGGCGCTTCCGCTTCGGCCTGCGACTGCGCATACAATGCCTCACCAAGTTTCATGGAGACGGTCTGCAATGCTTCCATCTTACTCTTGAGCGCCTCGATATCGTCGCTTTCCTTGGCTTCCTTCAGGTCGTTCAGCGCGGTCTCGATCGGAGCTTTTACATCGTCTCCGACCTTATCGCCCGCTTCTTCCAGCGTTTTCTCCGTTGCATGGATAAGGCTTTCGACCTGATTCTGGACTTCAACCAATTCCTTGCGCGCCTTGTCTTCGGCGGCATGCTCCTCGGCGTCTTTGACCATCTTGTCAATATCCGCCTCGCTCAGACCGCTTGATGCCTGAATCTGGATCTTCTGCTCCCGGCCTGTGCCTTTGTCTTTTGCCGAGACATTGACAATGCCGTTCGCATCGATATCGAAGGTAACTTCAATCTGCGGGATCCCTCTTGGGGCTCCTGGGATGTCTGTAAGGTCAAAATTACCAAGCAATTTGTTATCCGCGGCCATCTCGCGTTCACCCTGGAACACCCGGATCGTCACGGCCTTCTGGTTATCCTCGGCAGTTGAGAACGTCTGGCTCTTCTTCGTTGGAATTGTTGTATTCCGATCGATCAGGCGTGTGAATACGCCGCCGAGGGTTTCAATACCCAGCGAGAGGGGAGTCACATCGAGAAGCAGCACGTCCTTGACATCGCCTTGCAGAACACCTGCCTGAATGGCGGCGCCCATGGCAACAACTTCGTCCGGGTTCACGCCCTTGTGGGGCTCGCAGCCAAAGAAGTTTTTGACGGTTTCAGTAACCTTGGGCATCCGGCTCATACCGCCGACAAGGATAACTTCGTCAATTTCGCCCTTTTGCAATCCCGCATCTTTCAGCGCTTTTTCGCACGGCGGTAAAGTCCTTTTGATCAAATCCTCGACCAGATTTTCGAATTGCGCACGTGTCAGCTTCAACTGCATATGTTTCGGGCCGGAAGCATCCGCCGTGATAAAGGGCAGATTAATCTCTGTCGCCTGGGAAGACGAAAGCTCGATTTTCGCTTTTTCCGCCGCTTCCTTCAACCGTTGAAGCGCCATTTTGTCGCTCCGCAGGTCAATGCCCTGTTCCTTCTTGAATTCGTCGGCTAGATAGTCGACCAGCGTGAGGTCAAAATCCTCGCCGCCGAGGAACGTATCGCCGTTCGTCGAGCGAACCTCGAAGACGCCGTCGCCGATCTCCAGGATCGAGACGTCGAAGGTACCACCGCCAAGGTCATAAACGGCAACCGTCTGGTTTGCCTTGTCCATGCCATAGGCAAGGGCGGCCGCTGTCGGCTCGTTGATGATCCGCAATACTTCAAGACCGGCAATTTTGCCGGCATCCTTCGTTGCCTGACGCTGGGCATCATTGAAGTAGGCCGGAACCGTGATAACGGCCTGGGTTACTTTCTCGCCAAGATAGCTCTCAGCCGTTTCCTTCATTTTCTGAAGGATAAAGGCAGAAATCTGGCTCGGAGAATATTTCTCGCCGCGACCTTCGACCCACGCATCACCATTGTCCGCCTTGACAATGTTATACGGGACCATTTTCATATCTTTTTGGGTGGTCTTGTCTTCAAACCGGCGACCGATCAATCGTTTGATGGCAAAAAAGGTATTCTGCGGATTGGTAACTGCCTGCCGTTTTGCGGCCTGACCAACCAGCTTCTCACCATCTTCCGTAAACGCAACCATGGACGGTGTCGTCCGCGCGCCCTCGGAGTTTTCGATAACCTTTGAGTTCTTGCCGTCCATGACGGCGACACAGGAGTTTGTTGTTCCTAAGTCAATTCCTATTACTTTAGCCATAGTATCCTCTTCTACATTGGCAGATCAGTGCAGCCACATCATGCACCACAATGACCCCCGGGGCCTAAAAAAGTGAAATTTCTGTTGTCGTGTATATATGGTCGAAATCGATGCAGTGCAAGGGTTGGAATAGGCATGGCTAGGCATATTACGAAATTTATCGGAATGCCTGTTGGCTGGGGACGGCGGCATGACTGATATGCAGCAGTATTTCTTTACCGGTGCGATTAGTTTTGATAGAGAATTAAGTTTGACTTCAAACGATTAATCGGGAGCAAACCGTTGGCGCTACAGTCATCGAAAAATCAAGGTCTCCCGGGCTTCTGGGGCACAGCTGACGAAACAAAGGGACTGTTAAGCGCTTTTGGTGCTTTCGTCTTATGGGGTGTATCGCCGATTTACTTCAAATGGCTTTCCCATGTATCGCCTCTCGAAATTATTTCCCACCGCATTATCTGGTCGTCGGTTTTTGTCCTGCTACTGGTCGTGGCGACGAAAAAGTTCGGGCAGTTGCTGGCGGTTTACCGTGATCGTGAACGGCTTTTGGTATTTGTTGCAACAACCATACTGATCGGCGCCAATTGGCTCACCTTCGTCTGGGCAATTAGCAATGACCGTATTCTCGAAGGAAGCCTTGGATATTATATCAATCCGCTGGTAAATGTGCTGCTGGGGATGATTTTCTTAAAAGAAAGACTGAACAGGTGGCAGACGCTATCGATCCTGCTCGCCATCAGCGCGGTCGTGATTATGACTCTGCAAATAGGGTATTTGCCATGGGTATCGCTTGTCCTCGCCTTCTCCTTCGGGTTTTACGCCTTGTTGCGCAAGAAGGTACAGGTCGACAGTTCTGTTGGCCTGGTTGTTGAAACAACGTTGCTTTTTCCCGTCGCTCTCGGCTTCTTGCTGTATCTCACATTTACGTCGTCCGAGGCAGCGTCCCTCGGCACGGGCGGAGCTGGGTTTATGTATGACACGGGGAGCCTGATGCTTCTGCTCGGCACGGGGATCGTCACGGCTATCCCCCTCATCCTGTTCGCCGTGGCGGCCCGGCGCCTGAAGCTCACGACCATTGGCATTTTGCAGTATCTGGCGCCGACCATACAGATGGGTATCGCCATTTTTGTCTATGATGAGCCATTCGACCAGTCGCGATTGATGGCCTTTGCTTTGATCTGGGTTGGACTGGTGATCTACAGCGTGGATAGCTTCCGGACCAGGAGGCGTGCTTTCGCTGCGCCTTCCTGATCCTGCAAGATTAGACTTTTTCGTCTACCCGCGATTCCGATGCTTTCTTTCCGCCCTTTGCAACTCCAACCATGGCGGGCCGCAACAGGCGATCCGCGATGACGAAGCCGGACTGGGTAACATGAAGGATGGTGCCGGGTTCCACCGCCGGGTTTTCAATCTCATACATTGCCTGATGGAGGTTGGGGTCGAACTTCTGACCTTCCGCGTCAATTTTCCTGATTTTATATTTTTCCAGGATATTCAGGAGTTCTGCCTCGGTCATTTCGATGCCCGGCAATACATGCTTGACCTCTTCCGTTTCGCGAGCCTCGGCGGGAATGCTCTCGATGGCACGGCGCAAGTTATCGGAGACGGCCAGCATATCGCGGGCAAATTTCGTAACCGCATAGTTATGCGCATCCAGCTTTTCCCGCTCGGAGCGGCGGCGCATATTTTCGAACTCGGCCATCGCGCGTAAAAGCTTGTCCTTCATGTCGGCGATTTCTGCGGCCTGCTTCTCGATTATGCGGTCCTGCTCGGAGACGGCCTCTGCGTTTTCATCAGAGCTATCTGCAACAGGTCCGTTTTCTTCCGGCACCGAGTCGTCACGTGCCTCATTCTCGTTCAGAGGCGGCTGATTTTCCTTGTTCATTCTGTCCATTTCCCAATTTAACTCTAGTCCAGTAACCTACCGATAATCTTTGCCGTATAATCCACCATCGGAATTATCCGGGCATAGTTCAAGCGGGTTGGGCCAATGACGCCAACTGCCCCGACGATCTGATCCTGACTGTTCTTGTAAGGAGAAATAATCATTGATGTCCCGGAAAGCGAGAAAAGATTATTCTCCGAACCAATAAAAATTTTAACGCCGCTGCCTTTCTCCGCTAAATCAAGTAATTTAATGCGTTCCTTCTTGACTTCAAGGATGTCAAACAGTTCCTTAATTTTATCAAGGTCCTCAAGGGCTTGTATATTCTGCAGCAGGTTTGCATGACCCCGGACAATCAGGGTTTCACCGCCGCCCCAACCGGCAATGTCATTGGCGATAAGAACTTGCGTCAGATCGTCCAACTGTGCCTGATGGCTGTCCAGTTCACGCTGTATTTCACCTCGTGCCTGTTGCAGGGTTTTGCCCGCCATTTTTGCGTTCAGGTAATTGGCCGCTTCGCGCAGGGCTGAATCTGCCAGACCGGGCGGCAATTCAATGGCGCGGTTTTCGACCATGCCGTTGGCAGTGACAATGATTACCAGCGCCTTGTCGATTCCTAAGCGCACGAATTCAATTTGCTTGACGGAACTGTCGCTTTTTGGGGCGATCACAAGGCCGGCGCAATTAGAAAGCCCGGAGAGCATTGAGGTCGCTTCCGTCAGGATTTCCTCAAGGTTGCGACCGTCGACGGCACACCGCGCCTTGATATCGGCGCGCTCGCTTTCTGTAAGGTTACCGATCTCCAGAATACCATCCACGAACAACCGCATGCCCATTTGCGTCGGGACGCGGCCGGCAGACGTATGCGGTGCATCTAGCAGACCTGCATCCATCAAATCCGCCATGACATTGCGAATGGAGGCGGGGGAGAGGTCAAGCTGGCTTATGCGCGACAATGTACGTGACCCTACCGGTTCCCCGGTTTGCATATAGCTTTCCACAATATGGCGAAAAACCGTGCGGCTGCGCTCATTCAATTCCTGGATAGTCATTTGGCAGGCATGCAAGTTGATCCTTTTCACGTCCGGCCTTGAATGTAGTGATGCGGGGTGCTTGCGTCAATCTGATGCAGGCGTTACAACAGGCGCCGATATCAAGCTTAGGCAAAGGAATATATATGCGCCCCTCCGGCAGAGCTCCCGACCAGTTGCGGGAAATAACAATGGAACCCGGTTATGCGAAGAATGCGGAAGGGTCCTGCTTTATTAAATGCGGCGATACCCATGTTCTCTGCACGGCTAGTGTTGAAGAGCGGGTTCCGCCGTTTCTTCGCAATAGCGGCAAGGGCTGGGTGACGGCAGAATATGGCATGTTGCCCCGCTCGACCGGCTCCCGTATGGGTCGGGAGGCCGCGCGTGGCAAACAACAGGGTAGAACCGTTGAAATTCAGCGCCTGATCGGCCGCTCCCTCCGGGCTCTGGTGAATTTTGAAGGCTTCGGCGAGCGGCAGATCACCGTTGATTGTGACGTGATCCAGGCCGATGGCGGCACCCGGACTGCGTCGATTACCGGCGCTTATGTGGCGTTGTATCAGGCATTTGAGAAGTTGGTTGAGCAGGGAAAAATCCTTGAGATCCCGATGAAAGGCCAGGTTGCCGCTGTTTCATGCGGGATTTACAAGGGCACGGCGGTTCTGGACCTCGATTATCCTGAAGACAGCAACGCCCAAGCCGATGCCAATTTTGTCCTGACTTCGAACGGACAGATTATTGAAATTCAGGGAACCGCGGAAGAAGATCCGTTTTCGGAAGCCCAGTTCGGCGCGTTGTTCGGCTTGGCCAAACAAGGCGTTCAGGAGCTGTGCGCGCATCAGCGCCGCGTGCTCGGAATTTGACGGGGCACCGGAAATTTACCGGCGGCAAACTGGTCGTCGCCAGCCACAATCCCGGGAAAATCCGGGAAATTGGGGCCTTGCTGGCGGATTTCGGGGTGGAACCGGTTTCCGCGGGCGACTTGGGACTGCCGGAACCGGTTGAGGATGGCGACAGCTTTATCGCCAACGCGGAAATCAAGGCACGGGCTGCGGCGACGGCGTCCAACCTTATCAGCCTTAGCGATGATTCCGGTTTTGCCGTTGATATGTTGAACGGTGATCCGGGAATTTATTCGGCCCGTTGGGCCGGCGCGGACAAGGATTTTTCAAAGGCCATGCAAACGGTCGAAGACAAGCTTGCGGAAAAAGGGGCCACAAGGCCGGAAGACCGGGGGGCCGAGTTTATCTGCGCGCTCAGTCTCGCCTGGCCCGACGGACACATCGAAAGCTTCGAAGGCCGCATAAAGGGAACGGCAATCTGGCCGCCGCGCGGGACAAAAGGGTTTGGCTATGATCCTGTTTTTGTCCCCGCCGGGCATGAGCAGACATTCGCCGAAATGGACCCGTCGGATAAGCATGCCATGAGCCATCGGGCTCTCGCTTTCAAGCAGCTGATCGATGCTTGCTTCACAGCCGGTTAAGGCGCCCAATCCCGGATTCGGTCTCTATTTTCATTGGCCGTTTTGCCGGAAGAAATGCCCCTATTGCGACTTCAACAGTCATGTCCGTGAACAGGTAGACCAGACGCGCTGGACACAGGCCCTGCTCGCGGAACTTGCTTATTTCGCTGCTTTGGTCCCGCAGCAGGCAGTAACAAGTATTTTTTTCGGTGGCGGGACGCCCTCGCTTATGAGCCCGGAAACCGTCGCTGCCCTGATTGAGGGTGCAGGCCGCCATTTTCCGATTGCCGAAAACATTGAAATAACGCTTGAGGCCAATCCAACCTCGGTGGAATCGGCATCATTTGCGGGGTATCGGCAGGCCGGTGTGACCCGGTTGTCGCTCGGGGTGCAATCGCTTCAAGAGGACGCCCTGCGGTTTCTCGGGCGTGAGCATTCGGTGACGGAGGCCTTGAAGGCGGTTGAACTAGCGCGGTCGGTTTTCGCGAATATCTCGTTTGACCTTATTTATGCCTTGCCGAACCAGTCCGCCAAGGCCTGGCAGGCAGATTTGCAGCAGGCCCTCCGCCTTGCCGGGGATCATCTGTCGCTGTATCAGTTGACAATTGAACCCAACACCGGCTTTGCCGGGGCCGTGCGGCGCGGTGAATTTCAGGTCCCGCCGGAAGAAAAGGCGGAAGCCCTGTTCGAGCTTACCCAGTCTATATGTGCCGATGCGGGCTGGCCCGCCTATGAGATATCGAACCATGCCCGCCCCGGATATGAATGCCGTCATAACCTGACATATTGGCGCTACGGGGATTACCTCGGGATCGGTCCCGGGGCGCATGGGCGGGTTACGGTCGCAGGCAAACGCACAGCCTTTCAGCAGACCAAGCGCCCGGAAAGCTGGTTGAAGGCGGTGGAGGAAAACGCTCACGGGACAGAAGTAAAGGAAATACTGGACAGCCCGGTGGAACGGGCCGAGGAATTGCTGCTGATGGGTTTACGCCTCACCGAAGGGGTGTGGTTTGAGAACTTCACCCGGGCGACAGGCCTTTCTCTCTTCGATGTTGTGCAGCCCGACCGGCTGAGCATGCTGATGGAGGCTAATCTGATCGCCAGAGACGATCGGCATATCTGGGCGACAGACCGGGGCCGTCTTGTCCTCAACAGTCTTTTGCCGGAACTCCTGAGAGACTAGGCGCCGGTCCTAATTTATGAGCGCGGCGAAGCTGTTCGGTGCCGGTTCCAACACCTGCAATCCGTTTCGGCCGACTTCCAGAACTGCGAGTCCGCGTTCAGATACTCCGCTTTCAGGAAAACGGAAAATCCCGTCATAGCCAGTGAAGCCATTGACATTTTCGATGGCAGTCTTGTCGAACCGGCTTCCTTCGGGGTCCTGTGCGAGAAGTCCGGCGAGAGCAGTCGCATCATAGGCGAGACTGGCAATGCGGGACGGGAGATAATCATAGATTTTCTGGAATCGGTCCTGAAAGGTCTTCGCCTTGGCCGGAGAGGGGGCGGCAAACCAGCCGCCAACCAGGGACGGCTCGGAAGACAGTGACGGGTCGGCCCAAAGCCCCGTGCCAATAAACTGAACGACCTCGGGATCAATATCGTAATAGGAGAGAAGCGGTGCCAGTTCCTTCAATCGTGCGCCCCCTTCCGGGATAATCAGCGCATCAAAGGAGACGTCGCCAAGGGTATCCCTCTTTTTCAGCTTCTTAACATATTCCTTTGATTCAGGATCGTCCTTTCGCTCATTGAGTTTGATTTCATTAATTAACTGCTGGTGTCGTTCCGCATAATCCCCAAGAATCTTGGCAATTTCATGCAACTGCTGTGATCCCGGCTCGATATTGATCGGGTAACGGACAGTCTTGTCGAGGCTAAGGCCGAGATCATTGCTGGTAGTGATAACATTTTCGATGACGGCATCGCCATAGGGTGAGTCGGGCGCCAGAATGGCAAAATCATGCAGCCCTTGCCGGTAGGAAAATTCCATTACGCGGCGAATTTGCTGACCAACGGTCAGGCCCATAACATAAACACCATCACCGGCGACGGTCGTGTTTGTCGAAAAGGTGATCACTTTCACGCCCCGGCTCTGGGCGAGCACGCGCACGGGCGCAACGGAGGACGAGAACAGCGGACCCAGAATAAGCTTGGCGCCCTCGACAAGCGCTTCTGCGGCGGCGCTTTCCGCGCCCGTCGCGGTACCCATGGTGTCGAGTGGCAGGAGCTCGAGCGCCGGGTTGGACAGATCGAAGAGCGCCATGTTCGCCGCCCGGAGCAGATCATTGCCAATGGCGGCGTTGGGTCCCGAAAGGGGCAGCAGAATAGCAATCTTAACCGGCTTGACGGCCCCGGTCTGGGGCGGCCGCAGCCCGCGAACCGGTGGCTGCGGCGCAATAAGCCTTGCCAGCGGATCAACGCTGCCCGTGTTCGACAGATCCTCCTGCTGTGAACGTGAGTCTGATTTCAGCAGGTCGTCTAGGTCTTGGGCTCCCGCCGCCTTTGTGGTATTCTCTACGGGTTCCACTTTCGCAGACTGACAGCCGGACAAGAACAGGGCAAAAGCGCCTATCAGACAAGCATATGACAGAGATTTCCATTTAATTTTCGAGCGCGATGCGGTTATGCTTTTCGTAGAAAACAAGTTTTCCATTCCCTTAAGGTTTTGGTGGAATTTCCAGACAAAGATTAGGCAACCACATGCGGGCGGGGCAAGCAAATAGTTTGTTCTGTAATAGAAACAGTTTAAGTGAGGCGACATTTTGGCACATATGTCTAAAGATGCCCTGAAACGCAAACGGCGACGCGCCTATTTTCGCGGTAAAGCAGCGGAATTCATGGCTACGAATTATTTACGGCTTAAAGGTTACCATATTGTTGCCAATGGCTATCGCAAGCCCTTCGGGGAAATTGATATCGTTGCGCGCCGGAATAACCTGCTCATTGCCGTCGAGGTCAAGTCCCGTCACCGAATGTCGGATGCGGCGGAAGCAATCAGTACCAAACAAAAACGCCGGATTGGCAGGGCACTTGAAGCCTTCGTCATGGAAAGGCCAAAATTTAATGGATTTAATCTCCGCTTCGACGTGTTGCTGATCGTTTCTTTCTGGCAGAAGCCGACGCATATCGAGGGCGCCTGGGAATGATCGAATTCAGGCACTTTCAACGTCAGCGAATACGTCTATACTATGGTTGAAATAAATAAACGTGTGATTTCAAAATGTTTGGGAAATATGTGCTGAAATGAAAATGGTTGTCTGGGGTTGCCTGATTTTATTGTCCTCTCTCTCATTGGGTGGATGCGCTCCATCTATCATCCTGGGAGGGGCGGCAGTTACCGGCGTGGCGGTCGCCGAAGAGCGGTCCGTCGGGACCGTCGTGGACGATGCAACCATCAAGGTTCAGGTGATGAATGGGATATTCCAGAAAAGCGAGCCGTTGTTTACCGCGACCTCGACAACTGTCAACGACGGTGTGGTGCTGGTCGCGGGACAGGTGCCGACACCAGAAGACCGGATCACCATTTCGCGTATCGTCTGGGGGGTCAAGGGCGTGAAGGAACTGCATAATGATGTGACGATTTCCAACAGCGACGCGTTCGACACTCTGGCAGCCGACAGCCTGATTACCGGAAAATTGAAACTGCGGCTGCTTCGGGATCCGGAAATCTTTAATATCAACTATTCCGTAGATACGGTGGACGGCGTCGTCTACCTGATGGGGATTGCGCAAAATGAAGCGGAGCGCAGCCGGGTGGAAGCCCATGCCAAAAATATTTCCGGTGTCCGGCGCATTGTTGATTACGTCAAATTAAAATCAGAACTGCAACCGGCGGCTTGAATTGCCAATTCGCCACGGGTACGTTCATACCTTCACGACGCGGGCGCGTATTTATAGTAGAAAGCCGTAAAAGATGAGTCTTGCCGTAGCCATCCAGATGGATCCCATAGAAAATATTGACATTAATGGCGACAGCAGTTTCGTTCTCGCCTTGGAGGCCGAAGCCCGGGGACATGGGCTTTTTCATTACGGACCTCAGGATATGTCCTTTTCCCAGGGGCGTATCGTTGCAAATGCGCGTCCGATCAGCGTCCGCCGGGAAAAAGGCAACCATTTCACGGCCGGGGCGGTTGAACGCATTGATTTGGCGACGCTCGATATCGTCCTGATGCGTCAGGATCCGCCGTTTGATATGTCCTATATCACGGCAACCCATCTGCTGGAACATATCCACCCGAAAACTCTCGTCGTCAATGATCCTGTCAGCGTTCGCAACGCGCCCGAAAAACTTTTCGTTACCCATTTTGAGGGGATTATGCCGCCGACCTTGATTTCCTCGAACTTGCAGGAAATTAAGGAATTTAGGGCGGAGTTCAAGGATATCATCATTAAGCCGCTTTACGGTAATGGCGGGGCCGGGGTGTTCCACCTGAAACCGGAGGATGAAAATCTGTCGTCGTTATGCGAGATGTTCACGCAATTCTACCGGGAACCAATGATCGTCCAGAAATACCTGCCTGAAGTTCGAGAGGGGGATAAGCGCATCATTTTGATTGACGGGGAGCCGGTCGGGGCGATTAACCGCGTCCCACAAAGCGGGGAGGTGCGATCCAATATGCATGTCGGCGGGACAGCCATGCAATCGAAGCTTACGTCGCGCGAGATCGACATTTGCCGGATTATCGGTCCGGCCCTGAAAGAACAGGGCCTGATCTTCGTCGGTATTGACGTGATCGGGGACTATCTGACGGAGATAAATGTCACCTCGCCAACCGGCCTTCAGGAAATAAACCGATTTGACGGGGTCAAGCTGGAAGTAGGTATCTGGGATTGTCTGGAAGAAAAAGTCAGTAACTCCGTCAGTATGTGAAAACCCGCCTCGCCGTCTTTTTGTATATGAAGATTAGTAAGGCACATGCTATGGTCGAATTCGGGCCCATGTGAATTTCCTAAAGTTTGGTATGCAGGCAAGAATAAAAACAGTTGCATTTCAGGGACTGGAGGTCCGTGAAGTCGACGTCCAGATCATGATGGCATCGGGCCTTCCTGCCTTTAATATTGTGGGTCTCGCGGACAAATCCGTTGCCGAAAGCAAGGAGCGTGTACGCGCGGCCCTGACGTCGCTTGGCATTGGATTGCCCCCCAAACGGATTACCATCAATCTGGCCCCGGCGGACTTGCCCAAAGAGGGTGCGCATTATGATTTGCCCATCGCGCTCGGTATCTTGACGGCGATGGGCATTTTACCGGCGGATGAGATGGAAAGCTATACGGTGATGGGCGAGCTTTCCCTCGATGGAAGCTGTAATCCTGTGACCGGCATCCTTCCCGCCGCCGTCGATGCGGTGGCGCGGGAGAGGAATATTATTTGCCCGGAAGCCTCGGGTCCGGAGGCGGCCTGGGCGGGGGACCTCGAAATCCTCGCGCCGGGAAGTTTGCTCGCCCTCATCAATCATTTCAAGGGGACACAGGCCCTGACACCGCCCGTTTGCGGTGATATTGCCGACGATTCCACACTGTTGAGGCTTGAAGATATCAAGGGGCAGGAAACGGCCAAACGGGCATTGGAAGTCGCGGCGGCGGGCGGACATAACCTGCTGATGGCGGGCCCTCCGGGATCAGGGAAGTCAATGTTGGCGGCCCGGCTGCCAGGATTGCTGCCACCACTCGACGCGGCGGAGGCGCTGGAGGTGAATATGATTTCCAGCATTGCCGGCGAAATGAAAGAAGGCAGATTATCGCGCCGCCGTCCCTTTCGCGACCCACATCATTCGGCGTCGGTTGCGGCCATGGTCGGCGGGGGCAGGGGCGCAAAGCCCGGCGAGGTTTCCCTCGCGCATCTTGGGGTGCTATTTCTGGATGAACTGCCTGAGTTTAATCGGGCGGTCCTTGAATCCCTGCGCCAGCCTGTTGAAACCGGTAAAGCCGTTGTTGCCCGCGCCAACCTGCATGTCACCTATCCGGCCCGGATGCAGCTGATTGCTGCGATGAATCCTTGCCGATGTGGTCATTTGGGCGATCCGTCCCAAGCCTGCGCGCGGGCCCCGAAATGCGCAATGGAATATCGCGCCAAAATTTCTGGCCCAATGCTGGACAGGATTGATATTCATGTCGATGTGCCGGCTGTGTCCGCCGTCGATCTTACGCTTCCCACACCCACCGAAACGACAGAAATTGTTGCCCGGCGCATTGCGCGCGCGCGTGAAATCCAGCGCGTCCGGTATGCGGGGATTGACCGCGGCGCGACCATTCGAACAAATGCTGATGCGGACGGCGAGGTGCTGGAGCGGTTTGCGACGCCGGACAAGCCGGCGATGGCCCTTTTGCAGGATGCGATCGGGAAATTGAAATTATCGGCGAGGGGGTATCACCGGGTGCTGAAAGTCGCCCGCACCCTCGCGGATTTGGCGGAGAGTGAGGCCGTTGGCCGGGTTCATATTGCCGAAGCGCTGGAATATCGGCGGCGGCTGATTATGACATGATCGATTATTTATCCGTATGAACATCCAGCTTTTCAAGTTTAAGTCGGGCAAGATCTGCCGCAGCGCTGTTCGGCGATAGATTGATAACCTTGAGCCAGTCCTGACGCGCGTCATCGTCCTTTCCCTGCAACTGATAAAGAATGCCCCGTTCAATCAGGGCATCGAGCAGGTCCGGCTGCAGTGACAGCGCAAGCTCGACATCTTCGAGCGCACGGCTGGTTTCGCCGAGCTGACGCAGGGCGGCAGCGCGAAAGGTGAGGGCGTCAGCGCGGGTGGGGTCTAGTTTCAGGGCGAGATCCAGATCCTCGAAGGCTTTTTGGTAATCTCCAGTTTTGGCCATGATCCGGCTGCGGTCGATCAGCAGGTCGATATTTTCCGGATCGATGCCAAGGGCGGCAGAAGCCACAGAATCTGCTCGTGAATAATGTCCTGCAAGCAGCCAGGCATTAGCGGCCTGCGACAGGATCGGGACAACCAGGTTAGACCCCGCCTTTTCCATATCTTCCGCCAGTTCTTCAAGTTTCGGTGCCGCAATATCATATTTCTTCATCTCCACAAGCGCCAATGCGACGCAGTGCCGGGCGGGAAATCCGCCCCCGAGATCGCGCCAGGCAAGCCCGGATTCCAGCGCCTTTTCGGGCTCGCGTTTCACTAATTTGAGACAGGCATCATATTCTGATCGGGCGTCCCGAATACCGGTTGTCCCGGTTGCCGTTACAGGGGCGGAAAATGGCAGCGTAAAAAAGATTACACATGAAACCATATAGGCTAGGGTTTTGCCACGCATGGATTGCCTTAAATTGGACGCGATTGGACAGTAGGTCCTGACTCCGGATTCCCAGCGTTCAGACCGATTATACTAAGGAGTTTTATCATGAAAAGACTAGTTGTTGCCAGCATTGCCTTTCTCAGCCTGATCCCCGTTGCCGCCGCTGAAATGCCGATGAGCCACCACGCCCCGCAAGATCAGGTGATATTGCAATTGACGACGGAAGGCTGGGTGAAAACAGATACGGCCAGGGTCTCGGTTTATGTTGAACTTGTACAGCAGGACGAAAGCGCGGAAAGCCTGAAGAAGCGCATCGATGCGTCCCTGCAGTCACTGGCGAAAGAGACGGAATGGCGCTACACCTCCTCCAGTCAGCGGCTTGACCAGACCGGACTTAATCGCTGGTACGTGTCAGCCGAGGCGCGCATTCCGGAAGACAAACTGGCAGGATTACAGGATCGCGCGAAAACAGCCAGCAGCCCGGGATATAAAGTTAATGTTGCGCAGGTCGATTTCACGCCGTCGCTTGCCGAATTTGAAAAACTGCGCGGGGAGTTACGGGCCGACATCTACAGGCAGGCGATCGCCGAGGCAGACCGTCTCAATAAAGTCATGCAAGGCCCGGTTTATCAAGTTCGCCGTGTTGATTTCGGTTCACTGCACTCCTTGGCGGCAGACAACAGCCCTCACCCCCGTGCGATGATGATGAAAGCCAGTACAGCGGAATCCGGTGGCGGCGCGGAAGCGAGTGCGGAACTGCTGGTATCCGTCAAGCAATCTGTCTCGGCCGAGATCGTTCTCGGGCGGACAGAACAATCACCACAACAGTAGGCTTGTGAGGATGTCCCGGCTTTTTTGTTTTGGACTGGGTTTTACCGCCCGGCAGATTGTGATGGATTTCCCGGACTGGGATTTCCTCGGGACGGGCCGGTCCGTGCCGGAGGCGGGCCGTGAGGGCACTATTCCCCTCTATTCGTTCCGCCGTGACTGCACGCTTGCAAACTTTCAGGACATCGCGAAGGATGTCAGCCATGTTCTGCTGTCCGTTCCGCCGGACAAGCTTGGTGACCCGGTATGCGATGTCATGGCGGAGCAGATTCTCGCCCTGCCGGCCCTCGAATGGATTGGCTATCTTTCGACGACCGGCGTCTATGGCGATTTGCAGGGCGGCTGGGTGGATGAGGAAAGCCCGCGTGATCCGACGGGGGCGCGGGGTGCCCGCCGGGTACAGGCGGAAATGGCTTGGCAGGAACTTCAGCGGCGCCATGACTTACCGCTTCATATTTTCCGGTTGCCCGGAATCTATGGCCCCGGGCGTAATCAGCTGGTCTCGATGAAGTCCGGCAAGGCACGGCGGATCGTCAAGCAGGGGCAAGTCTTCTCCCGTATCCATGTTGCGGATTTGGCGGCCATCTTGATGGCGTCCATGAAAAAGCCCGCACCGGGCGAGATATACAACGTCGCCGATGATGAACCGGCGCCGCCGGACGAAGTCGTCACCTATGCGGCAAGCCTTCTAGGTATGACGCCGCCGCCTTTGCAGCCATTTGAAACCGCGGATCTGAGCCCGATGGCTCGCAGTTTCTATGCAGACAGCAAACGGGTAAGCAACGCTAAAATCAAAGCAGAGCTTGGGATTTCGCTTAAATATCCCACATACAGGGAAGGCTTGGCCGCTTTGCTTTAGGCTGTTTTTAAGTATATAAATGATTTTAGGGTGGAATTTGATCCTTAACGGACGCGTAAATGGCAAGAGTGAAATGTTTTAATAGGGAAGAGGCGCTGGAAAAAGCCATGCAGGCGTTCTGGGCGAAAGGGTATGAAGCGACCTCTGTGCAGGATCTGGTCGATTGCATGGGCATCAATCGCGGCAGTCTCTACGATACGTTCGGCGACAAGCATAAATTATTTCTGGAAGCGCTCGATCAATATGGCACTGGCTCACAATTGCGAACCGATGTTTTGCGTCAGGTGGGCGATCCCCGCGAAATTCTAACCAAGTTCATGTATGTCTTCATGCAAAAGCAGGTTGCCGATCCAATGCGTCGCGGCTGTTTCATGACCAATACGGCGGTGGAACTCTCGTCCCGCGACGATGAATGCGCAGAGCGGATCCGCGTCTTTTTTGAAGATATGGAGATGGGTCTCACGGACCTGATTGCTCGCGGTCAGCAAGAAGGGACCTTTAAGTCGCGGCGGGATGCGGGTAGCCTTGCCACCTTCTTCATAGGGGTCATGCAAGGAATCCGCGTCGTCGGAAAGGTCAATCCGGAAGAAGCCGTGCTCCGCCCGATGGTCGATGTGGCGCTGACGGTCCTCGACGGCGAATGAGTGGATTTGGTGCGGATCTTGGTGGTGCAGCTTTTCAGGCGATCTCTTTCCTATGCCTGATGGCGATCCCGTGGACGAACGGCAAGGGGCGCGTGGCTGTTATTGTCGTCGCCGTTTTCGGTATCGCGTCAATTCTCGGATTTCAATTCTTTATCGGAATCAGCGTCAGCGATTTTGACCTCGGAAGAGACCTGATGATTGTCACCCTGACCAACGCCGTCATTTATTTCGCGGGTAGCTGGACCGTCGAAAGAATTTTCAGGCTGTTTCTTCTCTCCCGTAAAAAAAACCGGCAGCCGCCGTCATGACCCGGCAATAATATGCTGGATCAGGGCCTTTGATTCTGGTGCATCCCACTCAGCCGGACCGACGAGCCGACCGATCTCCTTGCCGTCCGCATTGAGCAGGATGCTTGCCGGGAGGCCGAACACCCCGGCGGATCGCCCGGATTTAAGCGTTTTGTCATTGAAGGCGCCAAGGTTCTTGATTTTGTATTTCTTGAAAAATGCCTGCACCTTTTCCATGCCCTGCAGGTCCTGGCTTATGGCGACAACCTGAAAATCATCCCCCCCCATATCCGCTTGTAATTGATCGAGGCCGGGCATTTCCTCCCGGCAGGGCGCGCACCATGTTGCCCAGAAATTGAGCAAAACAACCTTTCCCTTATAATCCGAAATCTGCACCTGTTCGCCGTCGGCATTGATAAAGGTGAAGTCTTTCAGCAACCGAGGAGGGCCGTTGGGGGCAAAATTCTGCATCTCTCCCGTCAGGAAGCTGCTCACATTTTCGGAGAAAGCAGTTGATGTTCCAACCCCAAGCCCTGTAAATGTAAGCAAGAACAGAATACTGACAAATTTTACGCGTCTGATCATCATGTTAATTAATAGTCCAATAGTCATAAAGTGAGCCGGTTATGAGCGCTAACGAGCTTTGGGGAGGCAGGTTTGCCAAAGGTCCCGCAGAAATTATGGAACGGATAAATGCCTCCATTGATTTCGATCGTCGTCTGTATGCTCAGGATATAATGGGTTCGATGGCACATTCCAGTATGTTGATAGCCAAAAACATCATTTCCGAGCAAGACGGTATCAAGATTCAGGACGGGCTGCAGACAATTCTTCGTGAAATCGAGGCCGGAAATTTCAAGACCGATCCCGCCCTCGAAGACATCCATATGCATGTTGAGGCTCGGTTGCGGGAATTGATTGGCGATGCCGCCGGGCGTCTGCATACTGCCCGCTCGCGCAATGATCAGGTGGCCACGGACTTTCGGCTTTGGGTGCGCGAAACCATCGATCATCTGGATGGGGACCTGATTGATTTGCAGGATGCCCTGCTGCATCAGGCGACTGCCGAAGCGGATACGGTCATGCCAGGCTTTACCCATTTACAGGCCGCGCAGCCGGTGACGTTCGGCCATCATATGCTGGCCTATGTCGAAATGTTTGCGCGGGATCGCGGGCGGCTACGGGATGCGCGGGCGCGTATGAACGAGAGCCCGCTGGGCTCGGCGGCGCTTGCTGGCACGTCTTTTCCCATCGACCGCGAGATGACGGCAAAGGCCCTTGGCTTTGACCGGCCAACGGCCAATTCGCTTGACGGCGTGTCGGACCGGGATTTTGCGTTGGAATTCCTCGGATTTGCCTCCATCTGCTCGATGCATCTTTCCCGTCTCGCCGAGGAAATCGTTATCTGGTCGAGCGCCCAGTTCCGCTTTGTCGAATGTTCAGACAGCTTTTCCACCGGCTCCTCCATCATGCCGCAGAAGAAAAACCCGGACGCTGCCGAATTGATCCGCGGTAAGGCCGGGCGAAGTGCCGGGGCCTTCACCAGTCTGTTGATGATGATGAAGGGCCTGCCGATGACCTATGGCAAGGACATGCAGGAAGATAAGGAACCGGTTTTCGATGCCGCAGATAATTTGCAGCTTTGCCTCGCTGCTATGAGCGGGATGATCAGAGACATCAAGGTCAACGGCGAGATTATGACAGCGGCCTCAGGGGCTGGCTTCACCACCGCAACGGACCTTGCCGATTGGTTGGTGCGGAGCCTTGATATGCCGTTCCGAAATGCTCACCACGTTACCGGCGCTCTTGTAAAGCTTGCGGAAGATAATAATTGTGGTCTGGAAGAATTGACGCTGGAGCAGATGCAATCCGTTGAGAGTTCAATAACGGCGGAGGTATTCTCGGTTCTTGGCGTGCAAAATTCGGTTGCCAGCCGGGTCAGTTATGGCGGGACGGCACCCAGCCGAGTTCGCGAGCAGATAGCGCTATGGCGGGAACGGCGCGCAGCCGAAGGGGACGTGACATGAGGAAATTACTTTTTAGCCTAGTTATCGTCCTTTTGACAGGCAGCCTTGTCGCCTGCGGCATCAAAAGCCCACCTAAATATGTGCCTGAGGCACCGAACGCCGAACCAGCGAAAAGTTCATCGTGAGCAGACTGTCTTAAAATGGATCATTTTAATTATAAAAACGGCGAACTCTACGCGGAAGATGTTCCGCTACGGGAGATTGCTGCAAAAGTCGGCACACCGTTCTATTGCTATTCGACGGCGACGCTGGTGCGCCATTACACCGTTTTTTCCGGAGCTTTTGACGGCGCGAATGCCCTTGTCTGCTATGCTTTAAAGGCAAATTCCAACCTTGCTGTTATCCGGACATTGGCGGAACTTGGCTCCGGGGCGGATGTTGTCTCGGAAGGAGAGCTCAGGCGGGCGTTGGCGGCGGGCGTTCCGCCGAACAAGATTGTTTTCTCTGGTGTTGGTAAAAAGCCGGAGGAAATGCGATTTGCTTTGGAAGTTGGTATCCATCAGTTCAATGTTGAGTCCGAACCCGAGGTGAAACTGCTGAGCGACGTCGCAACATCCATGGGAAAATCGGCGCCGATTACCTTTCGCGTCAACCCGGATGTGGATGCCAAGACCCATGCCAAAATCTCTACGGGCAAGGCGGAGAATAAATTTGGTGTGCCCTGGCAGGATGTATCTCGCATCTATGCCGAGGCGGCGGCCCTGCCGGGCATTGACATCAAGGGCGTGGATGTGCATATCGGCTCCCAATTAACGGATCTTGAGCCTTATAAAAATGCCTTCAACCGGGTGCGCGACCTGGTGATGCAGCTTCGCGCCGAGGGACATGACATTTCCCGCGTCGATCTGGGCGGCGGCCTCGGTATCCCTTATGATGCCAATATCCC
>NZ_JBDNHC010000061.1:0-2630 GCF_041689005.1 Sneathiella sp. | reverse complement strand
TTTGTAGTCTTGAGGGACACCGGTTCCATAGTTATACATCAAGGCGAGATTGTGCTGAGCATTGGCAAACCCTTGCTCGGCAGCAGCGGTGTACCACTTGACGGCCTGTTTGTAGTCTTGAGGGACACCGGTTCCATTGTAATACATCACGCCGAGATTGTACTGGGCGTCAGCATCCCCTTGTTCAGCAAGAGGTTTCCATTCCCGCAAAGCAGTCGCAAAATCACCCTTCTTTGCAGCTTCAGCCCCCACATTATAGTCAGCAGGAAATGCTGGAGCAGTCCAATTATGAGGGTAGCAAGCCGCAAGTGATTTTTCATTGGTTCCCCCGGAAATATGTTTCCAGATATGATGTTACTATAATTCCAGATTGTATGCGACCTATGATTATTCCAGCCTCTGCAACAATCGCGATGCACTCGTCGTGCGCCAGTTATAGCGCCGGTCATTCACTAATTCACGCTCGTTCGGCTTCGGTCGATAGTTCAGACAATGACGTCCCCAGCCCCATCAGAACAAGGATTGTCTCGTGCATTGCCGGATCATACTTTGAGGGTCTGGCCATTGTTCATCCGGGCAGCGATTCCCGCATCTCCTTGATGAATGCAGACATCTGCCTGCGCCGCGCGATTTTCTCATTTATCCAAAAGCCATGCTTATAGTTCCCGTTACGCGGTCCCTTTGGCGCGCCGGGCGATGTTCTGCCGTACATTCCTACACAATTGGGTTCAACATAAAATACTTTATTCTGTTAATTGAGTGTTAGTATATTTTGCCGCGACCGAATATTAAGTGATGTTGGAAAAAATGAAATGTATCAAACAGACATTAGCCTTGGTCATGATGATTTTGTTGACTGGTTGTTTTGCTACAACCGCTAAATATGAAGAAATGTTAAGTTCCTGGGTAGGTTCAACAGAACAACAGCTTGTTGGGTCTTGGGGAGTTCCGGATGGATTATATAAAACTGGCGGTGCGGTATATCTTACATACTATGAAGCAAATTCTGGGTACACCCCCGCAAGAGCGCCCACTTCCTCCGTGACCAATGTAGTTGGCGGTACTGCCATCACACAATATTACGGCGGTTCTTCTGGGAGTTCATATAGCAGAAGCTGCAAAACCACCTTTACTATCGTGTCGGGGATCATCCAAGCCTGGGCACACAAAGGCAACAACTGCAAATCAAAGTAATCTGCAATATTCTCAATCAAATGGATGCTTCGCTATCCATTCCCGCGCCATTTTCTGAGCCTCGACCATTTGATTGCCTGTCATCTTTTCTCAAGCACGCTTCTCTTTACCCCTGCATCTGCGTGCCCGGTAAGCGTCCGGTGAACACCGCCTTATAAAGTTCATTTTATAGTTCAGACTGTAGAGAGGTGGTCCTGCTTTCTTGACCAGTTAGCAGCAAAAATAAGATGAATCTGTTTGTCTGGTTATGCCGCCATAGTAATTGGTTCCGTTTTCATCGCATAGGCTTCATCGGGGGTCAATATCCCAAGCCGCGAATGAGGCCGTTCTGTGTTATAATATTTGAGCCATTTTCCTATTCCTTGCAAAGCCTCTTTACCTGTTTCAAACGCATGGATGTAGACACATTCATATTTCAGGGATAGCCATAGCCGCTCAATCATACGGTTATCGATCCAACGGCCTCTGCCATCCATGGAGATTTTCACGTTAGCGTCGCTCAAAACTTGCGTGAAGCTGTCAGAAGTAAATTGTGACCCCTGATCGGTGTTGAATATTTTCGGGGGCCCGTATTTGGCCAAAGCCTCCTTCAGCGCTTCAATACAAAATTCTACCGCCATCGTATTTGATAGTCGCCAGGCCAGCACCTTGCGCGTTGCCCAATCCATGATCGCGACCAGAGAGAGAAATCCGCGCCGCATAGGAATATAGGTGATATCCGTACACCAAACATGATTTGGGTGCTCGATTTTCAATCTTCTCAATAAATAAGGGTAAATCTTGTGCTGTGGATGCTTCTTGCTGGTGTTTGGTACCTGATAGATCGGCACAAGTCGCATCAAACGCATGAGCCGGCGAACACGGTGTCGCCCCGTTTCATGGCCATGGCGTTTCATATGCCGGGCCATCTGACGAGATCCATACCACGGTGTTTTCAAAAACTGCTGATCAATGATCTGCATGAAATTCAGGTTTTCAGGTCTCACCTCGACAAGGTGATAATAAATCCCGGATCGTGTCAGCGACAGCAATTTGCACTGTCGACGCACGCTCAATTGGGGATGATGTTTTTCAATGCGCATCTGCCTTCGATCCTTGCCTAGCGACCGAAGGCTCGTTTTAAAAAATCACGCTCCACCACCAATTGACCGATTTTTGAATGCAACTTGTCAATTTCAGCATCGCTAACACTTGTCACCAATCCCACATCTTTGCCAAACGCCGCCGACATATTCTTGACTGCTGCTCGTTTCCAATTACTGATCATGTTGGGATGCACGCCGTGCTTCTTGGATAATTCCGCCAGCGTCAGTTCTTCGCGGATCGCGTCCAATGCCACTTGTGCTTTAAAATCTGCTGGATATCGGGTTCTTTTCTTCATGTCTAATCGTCCTCCTCTTAAGGGCGATTCATCTTAGCAACTGGTCCGATTTTCC
>NZ_JBDNHC010000060.1:0-17297 GCF_041689005.1 Sneathiella sp. | reverse complement strand
TTTGTAATCATTAATTTGATAGTGGACTTACTTTACTTCGTGGTTGATCCACGTCTCCGGTCAGAAATAAAAAACTAGGAAAGAACTAAGTCATGAAAATAGAACAGACTCTGACATGGTGGGGAAGGTTTGTAGATCACGACGTGACCTATAGCTTTTTACGCTCTCCTGTAACAGTAGCAGCTTCGATAGTCACAATTTTAATGATTGTCGCTGCATTCGGCGCGCCGGTACTCACAAGTTATACTCCATTTGTGCCAGGAAGCCTTAACTTGCTGGATGCTTTTATGCCGCCAGCGTGGGAACCCGGTGGTGTATCTGCGCATTTCCTGGGGACGGACGGTCAAGGAAGAGATATTTTAGCCGCCATCATGTATGGAACTCAGGTGTCCCTGACCGTCGGGCTGCTAAGCGTATTGTTGTCTGTCGCGATCGGCATCCCGCTTGGTATCATCGCCGGTTACTCCGGGGGATGGATCGATACCGCGATAATGAGAATAGCGGATATTCAGCTCACCATTCCACCGATACTAATTGCGTTGATGATAGATGGCGTGACGCGAACGTCGTTGAGTAGTGAGGTCCATGAATTGGTCGCAATTCCGGTGCTGATCGTATCAATAGGGCTTGCCAGCTGGCCTCAATATGCGCGTATTACCCGTAGTGGCGCCATGGTTGAAAGGCGAAAGGACTATATTGCAGCCGCTCAACTTATTCAGACGCCAAACGCACTTATCCTGTTACGCCATATCTTTCCGAACGTCATCGGACCAACTTTAATTGTCGCGACTATCGGTGTTGCCGTCGCAATAATAATTGAGGCGACATTATCCTTCCTGGGCGTAGGTATCCCACCGACAACCCCATCGTTGGGCACGTTAATCCGCATCGGTAACAATTTTCTCTTCTCAGGGGAATGGTGGATAACTTTGTTCCCGGCCTTAATATTGGTGGTGCTGGTCCTTTCGGTCAACCTCATCGGAGACTGGCTGCGCGATACATTCAACCCGAAACTAAGGTAATCGCAATGGCAGTGGTGGACATATCCGATCTTTGTATAGAGTTTCCGACACGCAGAGGGATTCTGAGTGCCGTAGAAAACCTCTCTTTGTCAATCGACGCTGGGGAAATATTAGGAGTTGTAGGAGAGTCGGGCGCAGGCAAGTCTCTTACAGGAAATGCAATTGTCGGGCTATTAGAGCCTCCTGGCCATGTAACAGCTGGCACTATACTTCTCAATGGACGGGATATCACTCATTTGCGGGAACCCGAGATGCGAAAAATCAGGGGCGCGCAGATCGGTGTTATATTTCAAGACCCTCTGACAAGCTTGGACCCTCTTTATACTATTGGCCAACAACTTACCCAGACAATATTGACGCATCTGGATATGACCAGAGCGGAAGCAAAAAGACGTGCTATCGATCTTCTGATTGAAGTTGGTATCCCGGCGCCGGAAAAAAGGTTTGATGCGTATCCACACGAGTTTTCTGGAGGTATGAGGCAAAGGGTGGTCATCGCGCTCGCGTTATGCTGCGAACCTTGCCTTATTATTGCGGATGAACCGACAACAGCGCTCGATGTGTCAGTGCAGGCGCAGATTATTATCTTGTTAAAACGCCTTGCCCGCGAAAAGGGGGTCGCAACGATGCTGGTGACCCATGATATGGGCGTTATTGCCGAAGCTGCTGACAGAGTAGCAGTGATTTATTCCGGCCGGTTGGCGGAAATAGGAACGGTTAGAAGCGTTATTGATAATCCTCAGCACCCTTACACGAAGGGATTAATGGATTCGATCCCCCAAATTGGTCAGAACCTGAAATCACTGCCGAATATTATAGGCTCTATGCCCAGGCTAGATGATAGGCCAACCGGATGTGCGTTCAATCCAAGATGCGCGAAATCAAAGGATATTTGCCGTCATGAAATGCCAAAGATGGTTGCGGCTGGTGACACAGGGCAATCCGTCGCATGTTGGATCTATGCGGAAGGGGATGAATATGTCTAGCGAAGTTATTTTGACAGTAAACAATTTAAAGGTGTATTTTGATGTTTCTTCACCTTTCGTCACACGATTAATCAGTGGGGCACCGAAGCTTATCCTAAAAGCGGTTGACGAGTTAAGTTTTCATATTCGCCGAGGAGAGACATTTTCTCTTGTTGGTGAATCCGGCTGTGGAAAATCAACTGTCGCCAGAGCGGTATCGGGACTGTATCCAGCCACTTCCGGGGACATAATCATAGATGGGCAAAATCTGGCAGAAGTAAAAAGTAAGTCGAAAATAACTGACATTTCGAGACGGATGCAGATGATTTTTCAATCACCCTACGCAAGTCTCGATCCAAGATGGAGAGTTCGCGACATTGTTGCAGAGCCAATAAGAGCTTTCGGACTTGCTAAAAATAAAGGAGATGAAAGATCGCAAGTTGAGAAACTATTAAGGCAGGTAGGCCTTTCTGAAAGAGATGGCGAAAAGTTCCCCCATGAATTTTCTGGCGGACAACGTCAGAGAATTTCAATTGCGCGGGCATTATCAAGTAAGCCGGAATTCTTGATCTGCGATGAACCGACATCGGCATTGGATGTTTCAGTTCAAGCTCAAATTTTGAACCTCATGACAGAACTTCAGGACGAACTTGGACTGACCTATCTGTTTATCAGCCATGATCTTGCAGTTATTGATCATATCTCCGATTGGATCGGGGTAATGTATCTGGGGCGTGTATGTGAGATTACGCCAAAGGCCGCTTTGTTCAGCAACCCTTTGCATCCCTATACGCGATTGCTGTTAGAGACAATACCGGATTTGAAGGGGAATAATGAGCGTAGCCCTCTCGAAGGCGAGGTTCCCAGCCCTATTACACCTCCCAGTGGTTGTACGTTTCACCCAAGGTGCCCCTTTGCGAATGAAAGATGTAAACAAGAAAGGCCGGAATTGATTACGTTGGGTGAGTCGCAAGTTGCGTGTCATGCCGTGGAAGAGAAAAGACTATGATACGGATTGCAGTTGCGGGCTTTCAACATGAGACAAATACCTTTGCGGACGAGAAAGCCGATTTTGAGGCATTTTCGATGTCGAAAGACTGGCCGGCCTTGTGTTCGGGACATGAAATGTTTGAGGCGACGGCCGGATTCCATCTACCGGTGACGGGGGCAATCAATCGGCTATTACGTGAGGATGATGTGGAGATTGTTCCACTATGCTGGGCCTTCGCTGTTCCTTGTGGGGTGGTCACGCGCGATGCATTCGAACGAATTGCCACCTTAATGCTGGACATGCTGTTTGCGTGCGGCACGGTTGATGCCGTTTATTTGGATCTGCATGGGGCGATGGTAACGGAACATTACGATGACGCTGAAGGTGAGCTACTCAGGCGCACAAGAATGTTGACGGGCTCAAACACACCGATTGTTGCAAGTCTCGACTATCATGCGAATGTAACGGAACAGATGGTTGAATTTTCCGACTATCTTGATGTGTACAGAAGCTATCCTCATACAGATATGGGCGAAACTGGAAGTCGAACGGTAGAAATTCTACTGACGCTTCTAAGGAACGAAACCAGATACCATAAGGAGTTCTACAAGACGGACTTTCTGATCCCGCTGAACCTTGGATGCACAACCATAGAACCGTGTAAATCGCTGTTAGGGCTGGATTTGAACTCTGTAAGGGAAAGTCTTGAGCCAAACGGTCATATTTCGTTCGCTGCCGGATTTTCACTTTCCGATATTCATGAGGCAGGCCCGGCGATAATTTCATATAGCTCGGACAAAAATATGGCAAGAAACGCCCTGAACGAATTTAGGCTCGCCCTGCACAACGCAGAAAGCAGTTTTAATGAAGTCGGCGAGAGCGCGGAGGTTGTTGTCGAAAAAGCGATAGAGATAAGCCGCCATATTCAACAACCTGTCGTTATTGCAGATACGCAGGATAACCCCGGTGCAGGTGGTTGTGGTGATACGACAGGGCTATTGAAAGCATTGATTGCTCTGGAGGCTGAAGGCGCGGTCATCGGATTTATTTCTGATGAGCAAGCTGCGAGAAATGCTCATGCAGTTGGAATTGGAAGTGTATTTACCGGCGATATAGGCGGCAAGAAATTTAAAGGAGACAGTCCGGTTAAGGGGACCTTTAAGGTACTTGCCTTGGGGAATGGCGAACTGGTGGGTACGGGCCCTATGTGGTGCGGCGCGCGCATGCAGTTAGGGCCATGCGCGTTGCTGGAATATAAGGGAGTAAAAATTGCCATTTCCAGTAAAACTGTTCAGACCGGCGATGGGGCAATGTTCCGTCATCTGGGTGTTGAGCCTGAAAATACAAATATCATAGCCCTCAAAAGTTCTGTGCATTTTCGGGCAGATTTTGAACGATTTGCAGGCGCGATCTTGATCGCATTGGCACCAGGGCCCGTTGTCGTAGATCCAAGAAAATTGGTTTATCAGAAGCTCAGAGTAGGGATGAGGGTCGGTCCGGGGATTCCATCGATAGATATCAACCATTGAGATAAACGCAGGCGACATCCCAGAGAAAGAAAAATATTGGAGGGAGATATACCCCCTCCAACATAAAGAAGCTTTACTGATTTAGTTCTGTACGAATGATATCTAGCCGCGCAATGACTTGCTCAGCCAAATCAAGAGAATTCTGCTGCACGGATTTGACCCCCTTGTTGGGCGTCCTTGTGTCACTCTCGATCTGCTTCTTGAGAGCTTTGATTTTTTCATTTGTCATCTTGCGAGCCAAGGTAAGTGGGGTGCTTGTATCTTTACCTTTGAAAACTTCCCTAACCGTTTGATTTTCATCTACAGGATCTAAAAGCGCTTCAATTCCATAGTTCCTATGGATATTAATTACATCATATGCTGCGATTGCCCACATATGCTCGTATCTATGCATAAAATTGCGCGTTCCATGTTCGATGCGATCGTATATTTCCTGTGCTTCAGGGTCGGGTTTCTTTAGTATTTTTGCATCCTCTAACCTTTGTGCAGCGGTAGAGAGCAAATCTCTGTATATCTGCATGCATGTAAAACTGCTGGCGACCAAAGTTAAGTAATCGTTAGCAGACTTGAAGCTGAATATATTGGAGTCCTTGCTGTCAGGCTGACCTTGTGAAAGTTCTATAAAGAGGAAATTCTCATATATTGTTTCCCGCATTTCCTGAGACATGTCATATTGCTTTACTTCATTCAGAATGGGCAGCAACTCTGTCGCGTCAATGCCGGCGCTATCACATGCAGACACGACAAGATATTCGCACGCGCGACTTTGCCCGGTGAGAGCTACGTGAGCGAAATACCCTCCACAGCTCAACGCATGGTTCAATTTCTCGCCCGTCAGGAAATATAATTGCATCGCCAGCGATTTGGCATTGGGAACAGGGCAGGTCGTTATGGCGCCGGGTGTCCCGCCGCTAAGATACTTATCCTTTCCCTTCGATGAGCTGTCCACCAGGTTTATGGCTTGGATAATTGGTTTGCTCTCTTCAGGGAGGGCTTGAACAGGAAATTTAGTATCGAACTTGGAAAAATTATCTTTGGTAACTCCGACGTCCAACTCGTCAAGTTCATCCTCAGATTTAGGTAGATCGATCATTGGCCGGTTCATAGATTGAAATACAGCAGGGTCGACTACCTGCTCATGAGCGTTCTCAACAAGTTTGCCGGCAACATATGTGTGGCTGGGCCGACCTACTTCGGCACCAATGTAGCCATCAGTCCCATCTTTGCATTTGTATTTCAAGACTACAGAAGAATGGGGAGACTGGATTTGAAGCACACTGATAATCTGTGACGTCATATCTATCTTGATCCTCCGCCTTGAAGCTGGCAAAACATTGTCCATTAAGTCCGATACGTATTTTTCGACTACTTCTTCATCGGCCAGTTGTTCGTTTGTGAGAGGAGTCAGGCCTTTACTCTCGAGGAGAAAATTAAGGTCATTAAAAGAAACAGGTGCACCATACCCAACATAATATTGCAATATGGAGCTAAGTTCACCCGGTCCTTCTCCGATTAATTCCCCAATTCTTTCTGCAAAAGTCAGGTTTCTTTCGACGTGACTCTCGAGCGAAAACGTCAGAACATTTTCAATAAGCCCTCCTACACAGGCTATCGGATCTGATTGTTGTGCTGGATATGTGATTGTTTCCGGGGTACCGGTAGGCTGGCCGCCTATATTTTTAATGGGAGATATGACGGGCTCGCCAATCTTCTGCCCGTGGATATCGACGACAGCGTCAATTTTCGCGCCAGATCTTTTAAGCGACTCAGTCGTCCTGCTTTCCCGTTCAGAATTCGTGTACAGTCTTTTGTATGTATCCGATAATTTTTCTTGAAACTCTTCCGGAGAAAGAGCCGATCCCAGACGGTCTCCCGTCGGGCCAGTATATTTCAACAGGTTGTAACCGGGAAGGCTGGCTACTTTATATGTCCTGGTTTGAAAAAAAGATATGTTAGTTATTGCGTTAAACGTTGATAGGCGCAGCCCAAGATTACGTTTGAAAGAACTGAAAATTGTTCTTTTTGGCATGATATTATCCTTAATTAATTGAAGTATATATTTTCAAATAAAAGACGATTAACAAAAAAATCAGTGAAAAAATTAAATGATTAACTCATTTTTTTAAATTCTTCATTGGTAAGAACCACACCTTTTGTTGTTAATGTATTATTTGCAGATGCCGCTCCGATATGTTCCGGAAAGACAACGGGGCTGAGAGCTTCGGGAACTTCCTGGTTTACTTTTCGACCCTTCGAAAAATCAGCGGGAAGCTCGGCGGTCAGGATTGGTGTCCAGTCGTAATAGCTGACGTCTGTCGGTATTTTAATCTCTGTTGTTGTATAACTTAAATAATAACCATCAACACCGACGCTTTCTTCTTCCTCCAATATTTTGATTTTGATAGGAGTATCGCTATCAATTTCTTTTTTATTCTGGATAGTCGACAGGGTAAGAAACCCCTCCATGGCTTCTTTCCGATCGAGCCAGCTATCCCCTTCTGCCGCAAATCGAATGGGGGCGTCGTTCAGGCGCCGCAGTTTGACGGCGTCGTCGGAAAATAGGTCGTACAGGGCCTTCTGGCGGAGTGAGGACAGGTCATTAGGGTCCGTCGTGAGTTTTGATAGTTTGATCAAATCCTTCATGTGGGCCATAGAGCTGGAGGTCACATAATCCGGATTTTCGACAACGAAGAGATTAGCGGAAGGGGTGCCACAGATTTTAATGGATTTGGCGAGCCGTGGGTCCAGAACCGGTGCAGAAAGAGACAAATGATCTGACATATCGGTAAGAAGTTCCTCTACTTTAATGCTGTTGTCCTCATTAATACCAAACATGAGGGTCATGAAGTGAGGTGTGCGGTCATGGACGAATGGGAACTGAAGATTGACGCCCAGCATTTCCGACGGTTTCACCCGGTTTAGAAGATAGGCATCCAGTTTGATGCAAAGCGCTTCAAAATTCCGTTCCATAAAGGAAGAGTTTTGCTTATAGATTTCCCCGAAAACGGGCAGTTCTTTTAGTGATGCGGCAATCTTTTCTGCACGGGAGGGAGTGCTGGTATCCCCTTTAGTGAATGACATGAATTCACTGAGTTTTAGGGCGTAATCTTTCTCCTGGTTATTCTTCTTGAGCTCAAGAAGTTCTTTCAGCTTGGCGGTGATAACTTCAGTTTCTATAAAGTGTCCACCGGCTGAAACGACGGCCATGTTGTAGCGGTCTTCTGGCGTCAGCTTGAAGAAGAAACATGCAAATTCGACGTCGGTAAATGAGGGAAGAGATAAATCTGCATTTTCGACACCTTCGAGAACCATTTGCTCTGCTATCTCAGTCAATTCGCCGTCCACATTTCCGTCCACAAACTGACTTTCGAGTTTTTCTTTTGATATGTAACGGGCATTTTTTCTGAATACCGCACGGTACATATTGATGATGTCGTTGTCGGATGAATTGCGCCGTTTTACGTATGCCGCAAACAACTCTCCAGAATTTAGTGCCATCGCCTTTTCCAGCCCAGATTTCGCCAAATAGTTGATGGCTTTATCGGGATTCCACTGGTTGGCTTCATCATCATACAGGAGGCTGACTTCGAACAACCCGTTCCGTGCTCGGGTCGCCACGGATACGGCCATGGGAAATGTGCTGTAGATGTCAGCAGATGTTAGGGGATTGATGTTGAATACCCTGGTCGTATCGTCATTCCCCTGAACAGAGTTGGGATCAACAATAAAAGGCACGGGAACGCCATACTCTTCGCTACGCATTAGAAGAGATGGGCCAGCAGATTTTTCGTATGTTGTTAGCCGTATCAAGTTTGTTTCGTTTGCCAGTCCAAAAAGAACGTCCTGGAAATGGACCTGCCACTTGCTGTGGTGGAAAACTTTTGGATGGGAAACTTTGGCGATGCTCTTTCCTCTGGAAAGGATATTTTTAAATAAATTTCCGGACATAGTAAATGCTCCTATTTGTTTAAATCTATTTATTGGTGTAATTTTAGATATGATATATTTTATTTTTTACTAGGTAATTTCAAATAATTTTTTGTAGATTGGCGGTATTCGGAGAAAATCTTCGAATACCGCCGGAACTGATAGGGAACCTCCAGTAATAGTTTGGAAGTTTATCTATGGTTTTTCTTCGTCATCGCTACTGTTCTCATCGAGTTGATTACTATCGTTATTTTCATTTGAGTCCTCCTTTTCGATATTAGTTGGATCGATGATCAATATCGGGACGTTGGACAGAGAGGACTGAATATTTTGTCCGGTATTCACCGGCTGCAGTTCAATCATCTTTTTGAGGTTGGAATCTATGGACTCATTGAGTTTCTCCGAAGTATCATTTTGTTCGCTTTCATGAATATATGGGAGACTGATGCGAGTGGTTGGGCTGTTCAGTGAGGAAATATGAGGCGTGAAAGCAGTCAATGTATCACTCAACGACGGTAAAGAGAGCAAAATTGGTCGGCTATTGTTGCTCATAGTATTGGTAGATATACGCTGGTTACGTTGCTGAGGATGAGAGTTCGGATTAACACCAACAACCAATGGTATATCGGGAGAGGAGCCGCAACATATTGGTATGACTCGCCCTCTATGGGCGACAACATCGTAATTTGCGGGAAATACGTCTCTTGGTTTCTTGAAACAGCAGTCCCAGATTTTATCCATTTTCCTGCAATTGAAAATAGCTGGAAGCAGGCTCCATATCAGGTTTGGATTGGCCATAAGAAGAAGCATAGCCATTTCCGCCAATATGAACCGTTCCTTTCCATACCAGATAACATCCGTATCCGTATCATAGAAGATTCTGACATAGCTAAGATCAACGAGTTGCCAGGCCCACATTCCCGTCGCGATAACTGCAGCGCTGCCAATAAATCTGCCCGTGATAGATGTCCTCAGGCATTTGATTTTTGCGCAGATTTCTTTGCTCGCGGCTGTCTTGATGCAGCCCGCCCCGGCACTGGCGATTGCCCCTCGAAGTGCGAAGTAACCATAGGTTCCACTACCCAATCCGCCAGAAAATAAGGCAGAGCAATCCCACCCAATGAAGCAGAGGAGAGGGCCAAGAAATACCATGCCAATAATAGTGCTTGTCCCGATTGCTATCCAGGTCATTGCGCAAGGGCCGAGCACTTGAGAGTTATCGGTATTCCTGCAATCATCACAATAGGCGATGCTGCGGAGCGCCGGGCTATTGTTTCGATTGCAATTTGCCAATAACGCCGGCGCGCCAATAAGCATCCCAAACCACACGCCGATGGCGAGACCCCATCTTACGCCATAGGCCACGGCAGAACCAGGAACGGTATCATCGTGATACTGGGCACAAATTGGCACGGCGAGGAAACATACCATACCCATAGTTAAAACCAGACCTGTTCTTTTAAGTTTACGGCCGATGTTGCGGATGAATCCGGATGCCCAGTTTCTAGCGTACTGTGCGCATTCTCGGCAGGCCCCTTGCCCGTCAAAAAAGTTGACGGGATCCGACGGATAGGCATACGGATCCGTACTCATATTTTCTGGGTCCGGCGACAGGAATTTTTTGATTACTGGAGAAAAATATCTTGCGCCAGCGAAGTAGAGGCCGGTTTCATGATCAAATGACATTCCTGCATATGTTATCGTGAAATTATAGGCGCCTTTGCTGTTTTCTAAATCTATTTCACCATGTAAATCAAAGGCTAGAACGGCTGATTTTTGCCCCTTTGCGTCAGTTGTTAAAAGGCTGCTGCCAAGATCATCAAGGTGGATGTAGACGTCTCCCTCTTCACAATACCCATTTCCGTCCAGTTGTTTTGGCAAGGTATATGGCAAAACGGAATTTGTTTTTGGAAATTGCCTGAAGAGAGCAGTTGCCATGTTGTCTTTATCTTTTTGCGTGAACTCTCCAAACACACCGTAAGGACCAGCAACTTTTACAGTTCTTAATACAGTGTTGTCAGATTTTCGGATAATTCTATAATCTGGGGTGACGTCGATTACAACGGTGCCGTCGAGAGAAGCTTTTAGGAACCGGTCTCCGAACAAATCAGTGACAAACTCGATACTTGCTGTTTTCTTTCCGTCTCCCGTTGAGTATTCAGCCAGATTACCAAATGTGTCGAAGGCCAATTCCTGTACAGAAGAACCAGATTTCATACGGGTAATATAGCCGCTGGTATTGTAGGCGACAGACAGCAGACCATCATCGGAACGTGCAACATCGCTTAACTGATAAGCTACTTTATCGGTATCAAACGACATTTTGTCTTTACCGGAAACAACAGCTTGAAGATTGTCGGCAGGGCCGTAATCGAATTGTTTAACGATAGTTTCTTTCTCTGATAAAACCAAAGAAAGCTGGCCGTATTTTTCATAATTAAATGCGTTCGTCGATAGGGGTTTGCCGTCAGTATTGCTGGAGCGCGCGAGAACTTGACCCCCTATGTATCTATCTGGAGAGTACCCTATGGCCAGATAAGGTGTTGTTACTTTTTCTATTGATTTTGTGACCGCGAAGCTATGCAAATTACCGTACATGTCATAATCGCGGAATTCACTGACGCCGTTTCCAAATTGCGCAAACAGTGGCCTTCCGAATGGGTCAAACCCGTCATATTTCACGACAGATTTTTTTGATCCTGCCCACTCAATACCTTTCATGATGCCCAGTTCGTTGTAATCGAACTTCAAAGAGCGCTTACAAGGGAAGGTCCTGGCTGAAATCTGGCCGTCTGCTGTCAGAGTGGAGGCAACAGTTTCTGAATACCCTTTTCCAAGGACGAGCGTCCGTTCTATTTCTCGACCTGAAGGGGCAAATCGAATAATTGTTTGCCATCCGTCGGGGTGCGAAAGCTTGTATCCGGTGCTTCTGTTATCGGAATCGTCAAAATAATCAATCGAATATTGTTTCGGCTTTTTCCTCAAATCCTGAACGGTTATGATTTTGGGTCTTCCTAACCAGTCATAATCACTCTTGAGTATCTCGCCGTTCTTGTACTCTTCTGTAATAAGCAGAGTCTTACCGACCGTACAGCTATTTGTGCCGGTGATAGGGTTCTTTTCTTCAATGCAGGTATCGAAAGAATTCCACTTATAAGTGTATACTTGATTGAGTGGATCCGTTTTTTTGATAACTCTGCCAAGTGCGTCATATTCAAATTTCGTCGGCTTGGAATCCGATTGGTTGTGACTTTCAGTAATTCCCCTTGGGCCGATCACTTGACTAGAAAGTGATTTCAGTCCCCCATTTTTCGAGTTTTGTGTAGTCGTTGTCTCAACCAGGTTGTTGTCCAGTCGTTTCCAGGAATTTTTTATGATTGTTCCATCTGGCTGCCGTTCTTCGGTTATCCTGCCAAAGTCATCCCGCTTCTTTTCGTACCATTTGATTGAGGAAAATTTTATCCCTCTGATTTTCTTGGAAAGATCGCTTGAAGTGGTACGCAATTCATATCGGATGCTCGTCTTGTTTGCGGATGCCGCAGTTTCATAGCTGCTGAACGAAACTTGCCATTTTTTCTTTTCTATTCTCTTTACTTCGATGACTGGTCGGTAAAGTGCATCGACATATAGTCTTACTTCATTTGTCGTTCCTGAAGAATCCACTGTTTTATTGGTTGTAAGACAAAAGAGGTTGAGAAATTTATCAAAAGTTGTTTCGCACTTTGATAACCGGATGAGTTTCTCAAAACTGGTCTGCTTCCAGCTATCAGGATTGCTAAGGTCGAAACCGTGAATCTCGGTCATTTCACCGAATGCGTCATATTTTTGCACGCATATATTGCCGTCAGAACTTGTCGTTCTAACCGGGTTCCCGTGGCGTTTATCTGACTGACTGCTTTCACTTTTAGAGTTCTTGCCGTCCGCAGAAGTCACGGTTGTCGTAAATTTGCTGAAGTCTTCGGAATAGACAGTTTCTGTTGTCGTTCCAATTGTGTCAGTTAGTTTCTTGGTATAGCCAAATTCGTCGAGTTCACTTAACTGTTTATTCGAGTATTGGTTTCCACCAATCAAGGTCTGATGGGAAATCGTTTTGACGTTGCCCCCTGAATCAAATTCGTAGTCGTAAACATCGTCCTTAAGTAGCGTCGAAGAAGAAACTAATGATTTACTATCTGATGTGTCAAATAAACTGGTGCGTTTAGGCAATCGAATATATGGATTAGCTCCGTTTGGCGCTTCTTGAAGTTCGAATACTGCAGTTGTATCCGGCATATGAATCCTGGAGATATTTCCCTCGGAATCATACTGGTATTCCGTTGTCGTTGAGATCAGGAGCGCCTCCTCAAAATAGGTTTCGTCGACTTTTTTACTTTTTAGCGACACGCCCGTTTTGTGATTGAGGTGCTCATAAAAAGACCGGTTGGTTATAATGTGACAGTTGGTTTCCCCGCCGTCTAATTCGGTGACAGGAATCTCAGTACCATTCTCTCCAGACGGGGTCCTGGTCGCATTGCAAATTTTACCTTCTTCATCAAGGTTAACTGTACCGTTAGATGATCCGCTATATTTGTAATACTCTCCTTGGCTCTCCGCACAGTCCCAGATGACAAGCTCTCGCGCATAACAAGTACCATCAGAAGATCTTATTAGTTTGTCTACGTTGACGATCCGCTCATATGTTGCTGGTTTGCTGGAGAGCCCACCCACAACAATGGAAGATTGGGATAATATGCCCTTCAAATCCGTATCGGTCTGATAGCTATTTACAAATCTGAGGCCCGTCGTTTCCGTAATACCAGTAAGCATATTTTTATCGGAATTTGAGGAGCCCCAGGTGAGCTGGATAACAGGCTTAACATAGACTGTAGATGGATCCTCAGCGTCAACAGCAGAAATCTGAATTGAAGAAACAGCACCGTTTTCATGCTGAAAGTCATAGGATTGGACATGATTGCCGTTGTGCAAAGTCTTGATCGATGTCAAGTATCCTTTTAAATTTTCTCCATATTCGAGAATTATAGTTCCAAATTGATTTTTACGGGTTCCATATGAGATGGAGATGGGTCTGATCTGATTGTCATATTTGTAAATTATACAATTGCCATAAGCATCTTCTTTTCTCGTTATTTGATAGCTGCTCGACTTTTCGGCCTTTCCCGATACTTTTGAGAAGAAAGCCTTATTTCCTGCATGGTCGAATACCGTGAGGTCACCGTTAGGGGATTGCTCTGAGAGAACGTGATTTCCATCGACGAAGATTTTTCCTTCGCCTCGTTGCAACGCTACTGGAATACCGTCAATCTTCCAGCCCGCCGATATTATCGAGGGTTCTTCTGTTTGTGTACTTGAATAGAAAATGGTCAGTCCGGGCTGTATCATTCGTACACCCGGAGGAGCATCTATCTTGAGTGCGTAAGTAGCTGAGCCATCTATTTTACTAATATGAAAGTTACCGGCGGGTCGACTCCATATTTTTATTTGTGAATTCATCATTTTTCCTCTGAAAATATCGCAAATAATTATTTATACTATGAAGACGAATACATTTTTCCTTTGTGAATTTAGGGTCAGGACTCATTAAATCCACCAAATTACGATAGCGGCGATACATATTGCAGAGAAGAAGGTATGGGCGCATCGGTCATAGCGCGTAGCGATGCGCCTCCAGTCTTAATGCCCTTGGCTTTCAGAGCCTCTCTGAACTCATCGCTGTCATAGCCTTTATCGTTTATCTCCAATCAGATAACTGGCCGTTTCCGGAAGCGCCGGATAGAGGAGCTTTGCGCCAATATGGTCACTGGTCTGACCTGCCGTCAGACACATCATCACAGGTCGCCCCTGCCCGTCACAGATGGCGTGCAATTTGGAATTTAATCCACCCTTGGTGCGCCCGATATGACGGGGAACATCCCCTTTTTAAGCAGGCTGGCCGCCGTTCGGCGGGCTTTGAGATGGGTGGCATCAATCTGAAGCTGCACCGGGACGCCGTCGCCTGCTGCAAGCTGGGCAAATATCCGGTCAAACACTCCCATCCGGCTCCAGCGAATGAAGCGATTATATAATGTCTTGTAAGATCCATGCGCCAACGGGGCATCACACCAGCGGAGCCCATTGCGGATGACATGAATAATCCCCGATAAGACGCGTCTGTCATCAACCCGGAGCCTACCATGGGACATCGGAAAATACGGCTTCAGCCGATCAGGTTGGCGGGCGCTCAGGTAATACAGATGGCTCATAAAACACGTCCTTCATCAAAAGAACTGTGAATCACAAAATCGTTTCATCTGCAAGAAATTTAATGGGTCCTGACCCTGGGATGTGTTGACAAAAAGGATTCCCAAATTGTTTAAACTGTGATTCAAGATAGCTTTGTACTGGAGGCTATTTTGATCCATGGTTTGATGAGTGATGAAGAATGGGATTGTTTCGCGCCGTTTGTGGTTGGGCGCGGCCAGCATAGCGGTCGTCGTCCGCGCGATCACCGTCTTGTTCTGGACGGTATTTTCTGGATCGCGCGGACGGGGGCGGGGTGGCGCGATCTGCCGGATTATTTTGGCAAATGGTCCTCGGTTTACCGTCAGTTTCGCCGATGGACCCTGGCAGGGCTCTGGCAAACCCTGCTGGAAACGCTGAATGACAGCAGCGAAGGGAAGCCGTCTCTGCAAATGATCGACAGCACCATCATCCGGGCCCATCAGTGTGCTGCCGGCGCTAAAGGGGGACTCACAGACAGGGTCTTGGGCGCTCAAAAGGTGGCTTTACGTCGAAAATACATCTGAGAACCAATGGCATGGGATTGCCCATAGCCGCGTCCCTGTCTGGCGGAGAGACATCCGACTTTAAAGGCTATATCCCCGTGATGGAGGCCGGTGGTCCGCCGCCAAAAGTTCTGCTTGGCGACTAGGGCTATGATGCCAACTTTATTCGCGAAGATATGGAAAAGCGGGGCGGTATCGCCATTATTCCAATGAAACGCAACCGTAAAACCCAAATCCCTGTCGATGGTCACATCTATGCGTTGCGCAATCGCATCGAGCGCTGCTTCAACAAACTCAAAAACGCCCGAAGGCTCGCAACCCGATACGATAAAACTGCCGAAAGTTACCTCGGCTTCGTACATATCACTTCAATTCGACTATGGCTCCGTGAATTTGTCAACAAAACCTAGTATATTTCCGTTATGTGTCCCGAATTCTGTTTTCAATCTGCGAATAAACGTGATCATTGGAACGTATTTTAAGGCTACCAGAACAACTGGTCATTCCGCATTGTCCGCCTTAATCCCGATATATCCCGGAAGAATACCTACATCCGTGGAATAATAACTAAAGCAGGAGCACTGATTCCGTGAACTCATATTAATGATTAAAATTAATCGTAAATATTTGTGTCGGAAAAGATGTAAGAACATATTGTAAACAAACTCATAAATTCATTTTAATTCAAATAGATAAAAATAATTTGCAAAAAAGAACAAAACATGTACATTGAACCAAGTTGCATCCGGGATTGACCTATGGAATAAGGGGGTATCGATGGTACAGACAGCACTGAAACTCGTTGAAGCAGGTGGTATGGATAAGAAAAAAGCGTTGGAAGCGGCAATGAGCCAGATTGATCGGGCCTTTGGCAAGGGATCGGTTATGAAGCTGGGCCAACAGGAAGCTCTGGATGTGGCTTCCATTCCCACGGGGTCACTCGGCCTTGACATAGGTCTCGGCATTGGCGGGCTGCCCAAGGGCCGCGTGATTGAGATTTATGGCCCGGAAAGTTCCGGCAAGACGACGCTTGCCCTGCATGTCATTGCAGAAGCACAGAAAAATGGCGGCACTTGCGCCTTTATCGATGTGGAACATGCGCTGGATCCAGTCTATGCCCGGAAACTTGGCGTGGATGTGGATGAATTGCTGATTTCGCAACCTGATACCGGTGAGCAGTCGCTTGAGATTACCGATACGCTTGTCCGGTCCGGCGCCATAGACGTGCTGGTGGTTGACAGTGTGGCGGCGCTGGTGCCGCAGGCGGAGTTGGAAGGCGAAATGGGGGATACCCATGTCGGGCTGCAGGCGCGTCTGATGAGTCAGGCCCTCCGCAAACTGACGGGATCGATATCGCGCTCCCATTGCATGGTTATTTTTATCAACCAGATCCGGATGAAAATCGGGGTTATGTTTGGCAGCCCGGAAACGACGTCCGGCGGTAATGCCCTTAAATTCTATGCCTCTGTCCGGCTTGATATTCGACGCATTGGCCAGATCAAGATCAAGGATGATATCGTTGGTAACCAGACCCGGGTCAAGGTGGTGAAAAATAAGGTCGCTCCGCCCTTCAAGATTGTCGAGTTTGATATCATGTATGGCGAAGGAATCTCAAAAACCGGTGAAATCCTCGATCTTGGCGTCAAGGCGGAGATTGTCGAGAAATCTGGTTCCTGGTATTCCTATGACAGCCAGCGGATCGGGCAGGGCCGGGAACAGGCAAAAATCTTCCTGAAGGAAAATCCTGAAATGGCCAAGGAAATTGAGAAGAAAATCCTTGCCAATGCTGGGGTTATAGCCGAAGCCATTCAAGGAACCCCGGAGAGTGATCCGGAGGAAAATACCCTCGCCGACGATTAACCCCTGATTTTACGGAAAAAAAGCCGGCCCCGGAGGGTCGGCTTTTTTGTGCGGGTTATGCGCCTTTATGCAGGATATAGCTGGTGACCTCGTCGATTAGGCCATCTCTTTTTGCAGATTTCTATCGAGCGCATCGAGGAACTGGTTAGTCGTCAACCAGGGCTGGTCCGGTCCGACGAGAAGTGCCAGGTCTTTCGTCATTTCACCGCTTTCAACAGTTGCGACGCAGACCCTTTCAACGG
>NZ_JBDNHC010000059.1:0-32135 GCF_041689005.1 Sneathiella sp. | reverse complement strand
GAGGCATTTGAACCCTGATAATATCCCCGCGACATCAATTCGCGGACATTTATTTCTTCGTCCCCGATATTTGCGAGCAACAAGGCCTGAACGGCATTGATATCCGTAATTTCCATAAGAGTCAGTTCTGTCCGAAGCACGTCCAGAAATCGGCGATGAAGACGCTCGATTAGTCTTGTAAGTTCATGATATTCTTCTGTCACTGCTTTTCCCTTACGCGCTGGTGATGCCTGTTTTAGACAAATCAAATCCTAATTCCTCGTCGGCCTATAATGCCCCGACATTCTTAAGGAATTGTAAAACTTTGGAAAGTTACCATTTATGACCGACGTTTTCCAACCTTATCCCCGCGGCATTATCTGAATTTAGCGGCGCCTTTTCATCGCTATCCGTTATATAGCATGGCTCCAGACACCCCCAACTGAAGCAAGATATGCCACTAAAGACCAGAGAGTTTTGGCAGGAATATGTTCATATGCAAAAATATATGTGACATAAAAGGGAAAGAATTAACCGGAATTTAAGGCAAATACTGAATATTGGGGACACTTGAGATCCTTGTTTGAGAAATAAACGCAATCCGAATGAAACTATGAAAAGCACCGGCCTTGCCAATTTCGAAACTTTAAAGTGACGTTTTATTTATAAACTAAAATCATTAAGACCGTACAATCAAACGGAAAAGACATGACACCAAGCGAAGACGACGATCTGGACAAGTTGATTGCCTTATCCAAGGCAAGTACGAAACGTGGCCGTCGCCAACTTATCACCAATATCAGCGATCTGTTCCTGAGCCATGAAGAGCGCATGAGCGAACGCGAGCATGCCCTTGTCTCTAGTATTTTGACCAAGTTGGTCTCTGAGATTGAAATCACGCTGCGGCAGAATTTGGCGGAAGAACTGGCCGGCCTCAAGCAGGCGCCGCACGACCTGATTAATTTTCTGGCCAATGATGAAATAGATGTTGCCCGCCCGATCCTGTTCAAGAGTCACCTTCTGGCGGAACCGGACCTGATTGAAATTATCCAGAACCGCAGTAAGGAGCATCTGCTCGTCATCGCCGAACGTGACGACATCAGTGCGACCATCAGCGAGTTACTGATCAATTTCGGCGACGAGGACGTCATCTCCCACCTGATCGAAAACGGGGATGCCGAGATATCGCGGGAAAGCATGGAGTATCTCGTAGAGGAATCAAAGCGCATAGACCGATTTCAGGAGCCGTTGATTGCCCGCCATGATATTCCTGCCGACCTTGCCCACAAAATGTTCTGGTGGGTTTCCGCCGCGCTCCGGCGCCACATTCTCGAAAATTTTGAAATTGACGAGCTGGACCTCAACGAAAAAATTGTCGCTGCCGCAAAAGCCGAATACCCGTTTGATATCCCACCGAAAAGCTCCCAAGCCGACAAGCTGGTCGCGGCGCTGGCCAAGCGCAAGGAACTCAACGAGCGATTTCTGGTGCAGACGTTGCGCAGCAAGCAGATCCGTTTGTTCGTCACTGCCCTGTCCCATCTTTCGGGCCTTGATTACCTTAAAGTCAGCCGCTTTATATATGATTCCAACGCCGAGGCCCTTACCATCGTCATCAAGGCCCTGGAATTCAGCCGCAACTCCTATTCCGTTATTTATCTCCTGACCCGTAGTATTTCGACAAATAAAAGTATAAAAAACATCACAAGCCCCGAAGAAGTTGAGATTATGTTGAAGTTTTATGATAAGCTTGCGGTGAAGAATGCAAAATTGACCTTGCGTTTCTGGCAGTTGGAGAAGGATTTCTTGTCGGCGATCGAAAAACTCGATGATGACTTAAAGGATCTGAAAGTTTATTTGTGACTGTCATTGGGGGGCAAAAGAGTTTGGGGACCATGCCGGGGATGCATGTGTATTAGTAAATGACGAAACTGGGGCACGGAAGCGTAGTTTCGCTTCACTCTGATGTTAAAAACACCAGCGGCTCAGGAATTCCGTCGATGCAAAGCATCGTAAGTCGTGAGTTTTTTGACGCAGTATTCGAACAAGCCCAACCGATGTATATGGCCCGGCCGGATGGAACTGTCATCTATGCCAATTCCGGCTATCGGGAGCGTTTTCGCCCCGCCACCGCCCAGCGAATTGACGATAAAATCCTTCCAAGCCTCGCCGTGGAACATCTCGATATCGTCCGTAATATCGCCGAGACGAAAGAGACGCAGACACGTCAGCTTTCCCTCAGGAGCGGGAAAGAGATGGAATATTTCCTGTCCCGTCATTTTCCGATCTTTGATGACGACGGGCATTTAATCGCGATCTGCGGCAGCTTTATCAATTCAACCCGGCAGGTCAATGCCGAAGCAAAGCTAAAGCAGGAAAAGCGCCGGTTCCTCGATATTACGCGGGCAGCATCTGACTGGATCTGGGAAACGGACGCAGAGGGGCGACTCATTTTTGTCTCGGATCGTGTCGTGCAGGCCGTTGGCTTGCCTCCGCTCCTGCTAAAAGGCAAGAAGCTGTCTGAACTTGGTATCTTTAAACCGGAAAACGATGGCGGCAACAAGGCGGAGGCGGCAGTTGAAAAACATATACCGTTCCGCGCTGTGCCACTTGAAATTCAGGATACGAGCGGCAACTTCAAAATATTCAACATCAGCGGCGTGCCCGTTTTCAACGAAATAGGCCGTTTTACCGGCTATCGGGGCACCAGTGACGATATAACCGCGCGGTTGCTTGCCGAAGACGAGGCAATGACCTCAAAAGCCGAGCTTGAACGTGCCGTCACCCAAATTACCAAGAAAAACATCGAACTGGAAGTCACCGCCAAGAAGGCCCTGGAATCTGCCCGGGCAAAAAACACCTTCCTCGCTAACATGAGCCATGAACTCAGAACGCCGCTCAATGCGATCATCGGCTTTGCCGAGGTAATCGGGCTGGAAACATTCGGCCCGATCAGCGATAAATACCGCGAATATGTCGGCGATATATTGAATTCCGGCAAGCATCTGCTGAGTCTGATTGAGGATATTCTGGATATCGCCCGCATCGAAAGCGATAAAATCCCTATCGAAATCACCCGCATGCCCCTGAAAACACTGGTGGCAGACGCCTGTGTGCTGGTCCAGAACCATGTGCGGGAAAAGAAGCTGGAACTGATTGGCGCCCGAATTGACGAAGAGGTCTATCTCGCCGTCGATCCGACAAGATGCCTGCAGATCCTCGTTAATATTCTCGGAAACGCTGTCAAATTCACGCCGCGCGACGGCTCCGTCGGCATCGAATATGACATCATTGACGACACCTTCATCGACATCACGGTCTGGGATACGGGGCCGGGTATTGCCGAAGAGGATCAGGAAAAAATATTCGAGGCGTTCAAGCAGGCCCATGAAGGGGTCTATAGCCGAGGGACGGACGGTGTCGGCCTTGGCCTCACACTCTCGCTCAAACTGGCGAAACTGATGGGCGGCAATATAACCGTCCAGAGCAGCCTCTCGACGGGGAGCCGTTTCAAGATACGGTTGCCTCTCGCGCATTAAAATCAGACATGATTTTGTCGTTTCGACCGAATTCCATTAGAAATTATCTCTTTATTAACAGTAATTTTTTATCATTGCTGCAGGCCCGTTATTTCATATCGGATATAGCATTGTGACGTCGGACAGCCGGGAAAATATTGTGGAAATAAAACACCTACTCGGGCTGGCAGAGAACAAGCAGCCCGAGCAGCGTGAGTTTCTGTACAAGAAAATCAGTGATTTCCTCGTTAATGACGATAATTCCTTCACTGAGGTCGAGAAGGAGATCATGGGCGACATTATTTGCCGGATAACGGCGGATGTCGAAAAATCAATTCGCGCCCATTTCGCCAAGAGGCTTGCCAAAAAACTTAATGTTCCCAAAGACCTGATGGTTTTTCTGGCCAACGAGGAAATCGAGGTGGCCTTACCGATCCTTCAAGATTGTGGCCTTCTGTTCGAGCCCGACCTTCTTGAAATCATCAAGCACCGCTCGACCCAGCACCGGCTCGCAGTCGCCGCGCGGGACAATATCAGTGAAGATGTTTGCACAGCACTTTGCGAAATCAACAATCCCGAGATCACGCTCACGCTGCTTGAGAACCATAGCGCCCAGATGCCGTTGCTCTTGCTCAACTATCTGGGGGAACAATCGGAGTTCATTCCGCAATACCAACTGCCACTGCTGAAACGCCCGTTCCTGCCCCGGCCCGTCGCCGAAAAAATGTACCGTTGGGTCTCGATGTCACTGCGTGAATATATCATCGAGAATTTTGAGATCGATGCCAAGGCGCTGGATGTCGATATTCACGACCGCGAGGAAACGATTGGTGCTATTTCCGGCGACTGTGACCCGTCCGCCCTGCTTGTTGAAAAACTGCACAAATCCGGCGAACTCAGTAGCCGGTTCATGATAAAATCCCTGCATCAGGGCGAAATCGACCTGTTTGAATTTTCCTTCGCAAAACTGCTTGATCTCGATATCCAGGTGGTTCGCAAGATCGTTTATGCGGAAAACTCGGAGCTTCTCGCCGTCGCCTGTCGCGCCCTCGATATTGATCGCGTAATTTTCAAGACTATATATGACCTGACAACTTCAATACGGGATAAAGGTACGTCAATCCTGTCGCTGACGAAATCCGCGCCCATGGATTTTTACGACCTGTTGGGAACCGACGCCGCGAAAGAGGCATTACGAAACGCGGAATTCATGGCCGGGGAAATTCGGTATGCAGAGACAGGCTAGCATTTAGCGCGAACCCCACTCCTTCGTGACTTGCAAATCGGCACGAAAAATATATCCTCGGTAATGTAGTTGTTCACCCTAATTATCCTGGAACAAACACATGATTGATCCGTTTGGCCGAAAAATAAATTATCTCAGAGTTTCTGTAACTGACAGATGTGACTTCCGCTGCAAATACTGCATGTCGGAACATATGACCTTTCTGCCAAAAAAGGACGTTTTGAGCCTCGAAGAGCTGGAGCTGGTGTCCGCCGCGTTCATCCGCAAGGGCGTGCGCAAAATACGCATTACCGGCGGCGAGCCGCTGGTGCGCAAAGGCATCATGGAACTGTTTCGTAATCTCGGGCTTTACCTCAAGAGCGGCGAACTTGATGAACTTACCCTGACGACGAATGGCAGCCAGCTCGCGACGTATGCAGAGCAGCTTTATGATGCCGGTGTGCGGCGCCTGAATGTCTCGCTTGATACGCTCGACCCCTACCGGTTTCAGGATATCACCCGCTGGGGGAATTTTGAAAAGGTCATGGGCGGTATCAAGGCCGCACAAGCAGCGGGCCTCAAGATTAAAATCAACACGGTTGCCCTCAAGGGCTTCAATGACCATGAATTTGATGACCTGATCAAATGGACAGGTGCGGAGGGCATGGATATCACCTTTATCGAAACCATGCCGATGGGGGCTATTGACGAACATCGCTCTGATCAATTTCTTCCCCTGTCCGAGGTCAAGAAGCAACTTGCGGGGAGTTGGAGCCTATCGCCATCAAGCTACCAGACCGGCGGGCCCTCCGACTATTTTGATGTCGCGGAAACCGGCAGCCGTGTCGGCTTCATCACCCCGCTTTCCCATAACTTCTGTGAAAGCTGCAACCGGGTGCGCCTGACCTGTACCGGCATGCTGTATATGTGCCTTGGCCAGCAGGATAACGCCGACCTGAAGGCGGTTCTTCGCGGCCCGGATGGCCTGCATGCGCTGGATGCCGCCATCGATGAGGCGATCGGCCGTAAGCCGAAGGGCCATGACTTCATCATTGACCGCAAGTCGGACGACAAACCGGCGGTTCCCCGCCATATGAGCGTGACGGGCGGCTAACGACGGATGAATATTTATTTCACCGCGAGTGACATGGCAGATGCACAAGCGGCAAGAGACAGGCTGGTCAAGCTTTACGGTCATTATCCACTTGAAAAGGCAGAGATAATTGTCGCCCTCGGCGGTGATGGCTTCATGCTGGAAACTATGCATGCCTTCATGGGTTTCAACCTTCCGATTTATGGAATGAACAAGGGAACCGTCGGGTTTTTGCTCAACGCCTATAACGAGGAGGGACTGGTAGAACGGCTCGATGCTGGCCAAATTACAGAACTGCATCCGCTCGGCATGACAGCAATCGGGATGAACGGCGAGCAAGTCGAGGCCTTGGCGATTAATGAGGTCTCCTTACTCCGGGAAAGTCGGCAGACGGCAAAAATCCAGATAACGATCGACGGCCATGTGAAGGTAGAGGAACTCACCTGCGATGGCGTTCTGGTGGCGACGCCAGCGGGCAGCACCGCCTATAATTATTCCGCCCACGGGCCAATCCTCCCTGTAAACGCCGGGGTTCTCGCCCTGACCCCGATCAGTGCCTTCCGACCGCGTCGCTGGCGCGGAGCCATCCTGCCGCGCGAGGCAAAAATTGAATTCAAGGTACTGGAGGCAGTAAAACGGCCTGTCAGCGCGGTTGCCGATGCGATTGAAGTGCGCGATGTCGACAGGGTTATTATCCATGAAAAACGGGAGATCACGATCCGGCTCCTGTTCGATCCGGAGCATAATCTGGAGAAGCGAATTCTTGATGAACAGTTTATGCTTTAGGCATGACTGAACGCCCTACCCCCTTCATATGCATAAATTTTTACCTTGATTCGCCTTAATTCGTAATCCTCTTTTAAGTTTTAGCCGGTAATTTCTTCCTTAGAAGATAATAACTGGACGGCGGCCATTGGCCCTAAAACCCTCTGTCTCCCTCTCCAGTTTCAAGAACCGTGCAGGAGAGTTCTGATGAAGGTTATTGCAGTTGCGTCACAAAAAGGGGGATCAGGCAAAACAACACTTGCCGGCCATCTCGCTGTTCAGGCCGAAATGGCCGGACAGGGTCCCGTGGCGCTCGTCGATACGGATCCCCAGGGCAGTCTTTCCGAATGGTGGAACGAACGTGAGGCCGAGACGCCGCTGTTTGCGAGAACCACCGTGGAACGGCTCGGCGCCGATATCGGTCGTATGGAAAAAATGGGGATCAAGCTGTTATTTGTCGATACTCCCCCCGCCATCACCTCGACCATTGCCGATGTTATCAGCCTTGCCGACCTGTTGATCATCCCCACCCGGCCAAGCCCGCATGACCTGCGCGCTGTCGGCGCAACTGTTGAGCTTGCGGAAGGGTTGAACACGCCGTTGATCTTTGTCGTCAACGGCGCCACGCCAAGGGCAAGGATCACCAGCGAAGCCGCGATTGCTCTGTCCCAGCACGGAACCCTCGCCCCCTCGGTCATTCATCAACGGGTTGATTTCGCTGCCAGCATGATTGACGGGCGGACGACGATGGAGCTGAGCCCGTCGTCAAAATCCAGCGAGGAAATAAGCAAGCTCTGGACCTATATCCAGGAACGTATCGCCCGCCTGGCGCCAAGTCATCCGGTTACACCCCAGCATCGCCCATCTGCCGCCGCCAGCAATGGTGCCGCCTATAACTGAGCTCTGCCCGTCGAAAAGAAGAAGAATTGACATGAAAGCAGCATTTTTAACAAGTTCACTGATTGCCTCGAAGGGCAAGGCTTCCCCGGCATCGACCGCCTTGACACCGCGTAAGTTGATCGATGACGGCTCCGCCGGAAACAGCGCTGGAATTTCCCGGATTTACAACCGTGTCCGGGATTTCTCTGAAAGTCAGGCCGCCGCCGCCGAGATGGACGACCAGAGCGTGCAGGCATCCACCGAGCGCGCCGACGCCCCCGTGAAAAGTGAGCGGAATGACGCAGAGCCAGCCGCGGAAAATACCCTGTTTGCGCCAATGCCAGATGAGGCCAACGATGAAAAGGTCGCCGGCCCCGAACAGGCCCAAACTCGCTATTCCGTTATCAACACTGCCAACAAGACCCTCCCCCGGCCCAAACCGGTAGATGCGCTCCCCGAGTCACGGTACGAGGAAATTGCAACAGAGGTCTCGAAGCTGAAGAAGGACGGGCTTGGACGTATTCGCATTTCCGTGCGCATGGCGCCACAGGACCATCTGCAATTAAAACTGATTGCTGCCCATACTCAAATGTCGGCACAAACCATCTTTGAAACCGCTCTGGAAGAATATGTCGCCAATCATGGAACCGAAATTCTGCCGCAATCATGCAAATGTATATTCGATAAATCGTCGATCTAAATGGAAGTAACCAACCATGCGTGAAACCATTGAAAACAAGGATGCGGATAGTGGCGTCGATGCGGCATCACTGACCCGGATCAAGTTGCGGCGAACAGGGGACGCGATCCCCGATGCATCAAAAAAAATTAAATCCGGCGATATAACCGACAGGCTTCAGGCACTGGCGGAAGAGCTAGAGGCGAGCAAGCCTACTTTTCCGGTGCCGAAACACGCCTTTAACAGCAATGTCACGGATCCGGCGGACAAACAAAAGCTTGCCCCTAAACCGCGCAAGGCAAAACCGAAACCTGCGCGAAAAGCAGTACACGCAAAAAAACAGCCGCTCGAAGCAAAATTATTGGCACAGGCACAGGCACCGGCACTGGCTCCTGCCGAGAAAATTGTAGCGCCAACTCCACCATCTGCGGTCCCTCCCCGCCGGGCCCGTTGGGCCCGCCCAACAGCGGGCCAGGGCTGGCAGAAAAAGACCGTCGCCCCGGATATTCTGACCTATTGGATGGAAATCAGGAATGGCAATCGCTACCCGAACTGGCAAAATCTTGATACCCGGAAAATTGGCAAGTTATGGCCCAATTGTGCTCTTGTCCATTGCGACCAGGCATCGGGCCGGCTCCAGCTTGAGCGTGGCTTCGCCGCGGAATTGCGTCTCGCCATGAAACAGGAAAACCCGCTCTCGGAGTTCTCCACGGATATCGATTTCTCACCCATGGTCGTTGACTGGATTCTGGGACTTGCGCGGGACGTCGCCAACTCGGGCAAGCCAACCCATGGAACTGAGTATTTCCCATCCACTTTTGATGAAATTCCGCTTCGGGTCATCGCCTTGCCACTCAGCGAGAATCAGGTCGATATCGATCACGTCCTTTGCTACGTCCAAAAACTGAGCTAAAAGATTAACCCTAAGCAGTAGCCAATTGTTTTAAGGCGGGTTTTTGCTCATCCGCGAAGCCGACAACATAACGGCCCCCGATTTCGAAAATGGGCCGTTTCATTAATGTCGGCTGGGCGAGCAGCACGGCCGCGCAGCCCTCGCCGTCAAGTTCATTTTTATGCTCATCGTCAAGTTTTCGGTAGGTTGTGCCGCGCCGATTAATCAGCACGTCAGGGTCAATTGCCGAGAGCCAGCGGTCCAGTGTTTCCGCCTCAAGGCCGTCCTTGCGGAAATCATGAAACCGACAGTCGATGCCCTCATTCGCAAGCCATTTTAGCGCCTTTCGGCAGGTGTCGCAATTTTTAATGCCATACATGATCACTGCAAATTCTCCTGTCAAAACGGGCATTGATATCTAGCCGGTTCCGCCGCAGGAGCGCAACCCCTCACGCATCAGGGAATCGGGTCTCTCACCCGTCTTTTTTTGGGAAGCAATAGGGATTTTCGCCAAAAATTTCCATGCGGTGGCGCAAGAAAATTTTAAAAACTCTGCAAAAAAGCCTGTAAATCAAAGGGAATTATGACAATTAGCGATGGAGGGGAATTGTTAAGACAAATTTAACTACTCACTGTCAAAGATAGCCTTGTCCAAGGTTGATCGAAGCTGTTTTTGCCACTACCACCCTCCCCTCGACCGGCAAAGATGGCTTCGATTACTTCTCCCAGCGTAGCCAGAAACACCGGTTAAAGGGGATCGATATCTCCACTTTCCTGCTCAGCATAGAAATTAAGCGCGAAATTTGACAGGGATCCCGTCTCAATCGCCACCCGCATTTCCTGCATAAGAGACTGGTAGTAGTGCAAATTATGCCAGGTTAGCAAAACAGATCCCAGTATTTCCTTGGCCTTGATGAGGTGATGAAGATAGCCGCGGGAATAATTACGGCAGGCCGGACAGCCGCAGTGTTCATCCAACGGCCTCGCATCATCTGCATGGCGGGCATTGCGCATATTCACGGTGCCAAGGCGAGTGAAGGCCTGGGCATTCCGCCCTGACCGGGTGGGTAATACGCAATCGAACATATCGATCCCGCGCATAACACCTCCGACCAGATCGTCGGGCTTGCCGACCCCCATCAGGTATCTCGGTTTGTCCGCCGGCAGGGCGGGCACGGTGAATTCAAGCGTCCTGAACATCGCCTCCTGCCCCTCCCCGACAGCAAGACCGCCGACCGCATAGCCCTCAAAGCCAATGCCGGTCAGGGCTGATACGGATTCCAGTCGTAACTCCTCGTAAACTGAGCCCTGAACAATCCCAAACAGGCCATAGCCGTCCCGCGCCTCGAACGCGCCCTTGGAGCGCGCCGCCCAGCGCATGGAGCGGCGCATGGAACTCGCTGCCAAGGCCTCATCGGCAGGATAGGGTGTACATTCATCGAAGGCCATCGTGATGGTGGCATCGAGGTGGTTCTGGATCTCCATAGAGCGTTCCGGCGTCAGTTCGAACCGCGCGCCGTCGATATGCGACTTGAAGATCACACCGTTTTCATCAATCTTGCGAAGCTCGTTCAGGGACATCACCTGAAAGCCGCCCGAATCGGTGAGGATTGGCCGCTCCCAGTTCATAAATTTATGCAGGCCTCCAAGGCCCTTGACCCGCTCCGATCCTGGCCGCAGCATCAGGTGATAGGTATTGGCGAGCAGGATATCCGCGCCGGTCTCGCGCACCGCCTCCGGCGTCATGCCCTTGACCGTCGCCGCCGTGCCGACCGGCATGAAGGCCGGGGTGCGGATCTCGCCATGGGCCGTCGACAGGGTCCCGCGCCGCGCTGCGCCGTCGGTCGCCGAAATACTGAAGGTGAAGTCGAGTTTAGTCATCGGCGGGGTATAGCAGTGAACAATCGCCATAGGAATAAAAACGATATTTATTCTCGATTGCATGGGTATAGGCCGTCCGCATCTTCTCAAAGCCTGAAAAGGCGGAGACCAGCATGAACAATGTTGATTTCGGCAAATGGAAATTGGTGATCAGCAGGTCCACGGCCCTGAATCGGTATCCCGGCGTGATGAAGATATCCGTCTCGCCGCTGAAAGGATGGACGATGCCATTTTTGTCCGCCGCACTTTCCAGAAGACGGAGGCTGGTCGTGCCGACCGAGACGATCCGCCCGCCCTTTTCACGGCAGGCGTTGATTTTCGCCGCCGCTGTCTCGGAGATAATCCCGACTTCCGCATGCATCTTGTGATCCACTGTATCCTCCACCTTGACTGGCAGAAATGTGCCGGCGCCAACATGCAGGGTTGTCGCCACCATCTCTATCCCCCGCGCGCCAAAGCGTGCCAGCAGGTCCTCGGTGAAATGCAGGCCTGCCGTTGGCGCGGCGACGGCGCCTTCATCCCTAGCAAAGATTGTCTGGTAGTCTTTTCGGTCCTGCTCATCGACGGCGCGCAGGCTGCTGATATAGGGCGGCAGCGGAATTTCGCCATGGGCCATCAGCTTTTCCATCAACTGCGGGCCCGCCGCCGAAAAGGCAAGCGCAACCTCGCCGCCGTCGAACTTATCGGTCACCAATGCAGTAAAATCGTCGGCAAAGCGGATGATATCACCGGGTTTCAGCTTCTTCGCCGGTTTCGCAAAGGCATGCCAGCTATCAGCGCTGACATTCTTGTGTAGCGTCACCTCGATCTTCGCGCTGCGCCTTAGCCCGCGCAATCGCGCCGGAATGACCTTGGTATCGTTAAAGACGAGCAGATCGCCGGGGTTCAGTAATTCCGGCAGATCGGCAACGGTGCGGTCGGTGATCGCCGCGCCGACACAGAGAAGCTTCGCCGCCTCGCGCGGCACAGCCGGACGATCGGCAATCAACCCCTCCGGCAGGGTAAAGTCAAACGCATCAACTTTCATCACATAAAACGCAAACGAACGACTTGCATGACCAAGCCGTTCGCTCCTGCTGCAAATAAACCCGCGTGCTTAAACGTCGGCCGCCACTTTAAGGCTGATGATCTTGTCTGGACTGCTCACGGATCCGTTATCCGCGCCGCTGCCTTTCTTGATGGCATGAACTGCATCCATTCCCTCGGTCACCTGTCCCCAGATGGAATACTGGCTGTCGAGATGCGGGGAGCGGGCGAACATAATGAAGAACTGGCTGTCAGCACTATCCGGATGACCGGCGCGGGCCATGGAACAGGTACCCTCCAGATGGGGTTCTGCGGAAAACTCTGCTGAAAGATTCTTGCCCGAGCCGCCCATACCGTTGCCGTCAGGACAGCCGGTCTGGGCCATAAACCCGTCAATCACCCGGTGAAAGACAATCCCGTCATAAAATCCTTCCCGCGCCAGCTCCTTGATCCGGGCGACGTGGTTGGGCGCAAGATCGGGGCGCATTTCTATGACGACACGGCCATCTTTCAATTCGAGGTAGAGTGTATTTTCAAGATCAAGGGACATGCGGTGCTCCTGTTGTGCCCGGATCCTGCCCGGGCAGTTAAATTTCAATCGTTCTGGTTATTTTTTATCAGCTTGACGCGCTCAGTTATTTTCTTCGCTGTCGCTGCCGAGACGAATTTCGTGATATCGCCGTTCAGCAAGGCAATTTCCTTGACCAAGCTCGAGGCGATGAACTGATGTTGGTCCGATGCCATCAGGAAGACGGTCTCGATTTCCGCATTCAGCCGCCGGTTCATGCCGACCATCTGGAATTCATATTCAAAGTCGGACACGGCGCGCAGGCCGCGGATGATAATCGCGGCCCCGACTTCCTGCGCAAAATGCATGAGCAGGTTATTGAAGGGTTTTACAACAAAATTGGTGCCCGGGAACTCCTCGGTCATTTTCGCGACCATCTCCACCCGTTCGTCCACGGTGAACAGCGGGTTCTTGCCCGGGTTCATGGCGACACCGATGACGAGCGTATCGACGAGCTTGGACGCACGCCGAATGATATCGTAATGACCGACGGTTATCGGATCGAAGGTACCGGGGTATAGTCCAACGCGATTTTTCGACATGGAAATTCCTTTATCTTTTCTGCACTACTTCTTGATGTTAGTTTTCAGTATCCAGAGGGGGATCAACGTCAGGCGATGAAGTGGTTTCTTCCTCGCTGCCCTCATCGCCCTCGTCGAGGTCTTCCTCCTCGGATTTGGCATCCGCAAGCGCCGTGACCGACACAACTTTTTCGCCTACCGCTGTTTTAAACAGGGTAACGCCCTGAGTATTGCGACCAGCAATACGGATATCGGTTACCGGTGTCCGGATCAGCTTGCCGCCGTTCGTCACCAGCATGATCTGCTCTTCTTCCGTAATCGGGAAGGTCGCGATCACGTCGCCGTTGCGGTCCGAGGTCTCGATATTGATGATCCCCTGTCCGCCGCGGTTGGTCACGCGATATTCATAGGCATTGGTCCGCTTGCCATAACCATTGACGGTAATCGCCAGCAGAACCTCTTCTTGGGCGTGGAGTTCGTCATACAGCTCTGGTGTGACAGTCTCACCATATTCCGCGACCGTCCCGTTTTCATCGGCGGACCTTCGGATCTTCAGGTAGGCATCCCGTGTCTCGGTATCGACTTCCACATGGTTGAGGATCGACATGCCAATCACGCTGTCGCCCTTGCCCAGCCTCATGCCGCGGACGCCGCTTGAATCGCGGCCCTTGAACAGGCGGACGTCCGTGGCGCGGAAGCGGATACATTTCCCGCCCTTGGCCACCAGCAGCACGTCGGAAACGTTGGTGCAGATCTGCACCCCGATCAGTTGGTCATCCTCATCCAGCTTCATGGCGATCTTGCCATTGGACTTCACGTTCGAGAAATCACTCAGCAGATTGCGGCGAACATTGCCCTTGGCGGTCGAAAACATGACTTCAAGCTCCGACCAGGTCTCTTCCTCCTCCGGCAGCGGCATCAGGGTGTAGATAACCTCCCCTTCTTCCAGCGGCAGCAGGTTGATGATCGCCTTGCCGAGACTCTGCGGCGAGCCGAGCGGCAGCCGGTAGACTTTAAGTTTATAGACCCGCCCGAAGGACGAGAAGAACAGCACCGGCGTATGGGTATTGACGACGAAAACCTGCGTCACGAAATCCTCATCGCGGGTCTGCATCCCGGCGCGCCCCTTGCCACCGCGTCGTTGCGGCTTGTAGGTCGAGAGCGGTACGCGCTTGATATAGCCCTTGTGACTGACCGTCAGGACCATGTCTTCGCGCTGGATCAGGTCCTCGATATCATGCTCGAATTCATTTTCCTCGATCTGCGTGCGCCGCGGCACCGCATATTTTTCCTTCATCTCAAGAAGTTCGTCGCGGATAATGCTGATAAGCCGTGGACGGCTGGAGAGGATATCAAGATAATCTAGGATCTTTACGCCAAGATCACGCAGCTCGTCGCCGATTTCATTCTGGCCGAGCGCCGTCAGGCGTTGCAGCCGCAATTCAAGAATGGCACGCGCCTGCGCTTCCGACAGGCGATAGGTCCCGTCTTCATTAATCTTGTATTCCGGGTCATCGACCAGCCGGATCAGCGCATCGACCGTACTCGCGTCCCAATCCTTGCCCATCAGTTCGGCGCGGGCCGTTGCCGGGTCGGGCGCTGCGCGGATTAGCCGGATCACCTCATCGATATTGGCAACCGCGATGGCCAGACCGATCAAAACATGGGCGCGCTCGCGGGCCTTGGAGAGCAGGTGCTTGGTGCGGCGGGTGATCACTTCCTCGCGGAAATCAAGGAAGGCTTCCAGCAGTTCCTTGACGTTCAGAAGTTCCGGCTTACCACGATTGAGCGCCAGCATATTCACACCGAACGAGGTTTGCAGGGAGGTGAAGCGGAAAAGCTGGTTCAGCACCACTTCGGGCATTGCATCGCGCTTGATCTCGACAACCACACGAACACCGTGCCGATCCGACTCATCGCGGAGATCGCCAATCCCCTCGACTTTTTTCGCTCGCACCAGATCGGCAATCTGCTCAACCAGCCGCGCCTTGTTCACCTGATAAGGAACTTCGGTCACGATCAACGCCTGGCGATCTTTGCGGATTTCCTCGATCTCTACTTTAGCCCGCATGATCACGGAACCCCGGCCCGTCGTCAGGCCACTGATGGAGCCGCTACGGCCGAGGATGGACCCGCCGGTCGGAAAGTCCGGCCCCGGAATATAGTCCAGCAATTCCTCTACTGCCATCTCCGGCTTTTCGAGGAGCGCAATACTGCCATCAATAACCTCGCCGAGGTTATGGGGCGGAATATTGGTGGCCATGCCGACGGCGATACCGCCCGCGCCATTAACCAGAAGATTGGGGAAACGTGCCGGCAGAACCGAAGGTTCGCGCTCGCTGTCATCATAGTTATTGACGAAATCAACGGTTTCCTTATCGATATCATCTATCAGGCTTTCGGCCGCCTTCTGCAGCCGCGCCTCGGTGTAGCGCATGGCCGCAGCCTTGTCGCCATCCATGGATCCGAAGTTGCCCTGCCCCTCGATCAGCTTGAGGCTCATGGAGAAATCCTGCGCGAGACGCACCATGGCATCATAGATCGCGCTGTCGCCATGCGGATGGTACCGGCCCATGACGTCACCGACGACGCGGGCGGATTTACGGAAGGCCTTGTCGGAGGTATAGCCGTTTTCATACATGGCGTAGATGATACGCCGATGCACAGGCTTCAGCCCGTCGCGGGCATCGGGCAGCGCCCGTGAGACAATAACGCTCATGGCGTAGTCCAGATAGGACCGCCGCATTTCTTCTTCTATGGTGATCGGGACAATATGCTTATCCGAAGGCGGTATCGTTACATCGTTCAAGGCAGGGTTCCAGCGTTAACTTTTTCACGCCCGACCAATCGCCGGGCATGGAATAAAATAAAAAACTCCCTCCTCCGGCGCAAAGGCCGAAAGAGTTGCCCTGTTCTACAAGAATTTGGCGCTGCGTGCAACCTATTGCAGGCGCGAAAAGACCGGCTGTGGTGCTGGAAAAGCCGGCCTAGAGGGCGGCGCTGTCAAATGCCTGCTGGGCGCGTGAAAGTGACTGCCACGCCGCGTCCCTGCCCGCAACCGATTCCCGAGACCGCCCGCTTACCATGGTTGTGTGCAATCGCGTAATAATCCGGCTACCGGTCTTCACGAACAGAAACGGAAAGAGGGCATGGACGCTGGCACAAAAGCCCGCGGCAAACAGCGAGCTAGCAAACCCCGCGGACATCCGCATATGCTCAAGGTAGCTTTCATTGACGGATGCGGGATGGTCGGTGAAGAGTTTTTCCAGCTTCATGGTCAGGGCTCCAGTTCGAAAGGGTCAAGCGGTGATTAAGTTCAATAATAATATCCGGTTTTAACGGAATATTTGTCCTTTCTTGACATAAATATGAATTTATATGAAACATATGTACTGATAAATCATAATTTTCCGGAATATAATATCATGGATGCTATCGATCGCAAGATTCTTGCTCGCCTTCAGGAGGATAGCAGCAGTCCAGTTGCTGACCTTGCCGAACATGCGGGCTGCTCGCGTACCGCCTGCTGGCGACGGATCAAGTCGATGGAGGAGACCGGCATTATCCGCCGTCAGGTCGCCCTGCTGGACCGCGAGAAACTTGATCTTTCCGTTACTGTTTTTGTTGCCATCAAGACCAGCCGTCATGATGTCGGCTGGCTGCAGAAATTCGCCGACACGGTGGAAAGGTTTCCGGAAATTACCGAATTATACCGGATGAGCGGAGATATAGATTATCTGTTAAAGGTGGTGGTGCCTGATGTCGCCGCCTATGACAGATTTTACCAGCGGTTAATCCAGCGGATTGATCTGTCTGATGTCAGCTCAAATTTCGCCATGGAGGAGATTAAATTCACGACCGCCCTGCCACTTTAGGTGCGCCTCATCGGGCGATGCGTGGGCGACCGTAGGCGGAGAGTTTGAGCAGACTTTCGACCAGCATTTCACGGCCCTGGATAAGGGCGATATTATCGCGGCGATCGAATTTGACCTGAATATCGCGCGCGCCGGCCTCCACCGCCTTTTCAGTGCCCTCCACCGTCAGCAGTTCCTCCGCTTTCGCCACCGCTTCATCAAAAGTCTTAAAATCGAGCGGCTCGCCCGTATAATAGAGCCGGAAGTAATCGCTCTCGGTCGGCGAAATCGAGGCGTTGACGGAGACCCTCACCTGACCGACAACAGCACCAATGGCATTGGCGACACCGGCAAATTCCGGGATCATCGCGGTTGTCCGCAACTGCCGAGCAACGTCCGGGTAATAGATATGCGCTGAGGCGCCGAGAGCGATAATCGGCAAACGAATCCCGATGCTGGACTCGACCAGCGGATGCACTGCCGCGGGCATGGCGGCATCAAGCAACATCCCCGCCATATGTTTCGGCAGCAACGGGTCCTTGTCGAGCGCGGCCTCAAGCAGGGTCTGGCTTGATTTCCTAACCAGCGCCTCAACAATCATCCGGCTCAGACCCTCTGCCCCCGATGCAATCGGCAGTCCTTTGCTATCGCGAATGCGGGCGAACAGCGTTGCCGCTTTCTCTGCGGCACCGCCGTCCCAGTCGCTGTGCAACCCAAGCACATGCGCGGCATCGGACGGGGTGAGGCCACAGATAAGAACAAGCCCCGTCGTCACCAGACGCTGCAATGCCCTATGATACCGCCGTCTGACCAGCAGCGTATCAAGCGCCTGCGGCCCGTCCTGCAACTGCTCAAGGATGTCTTTCTCCAGCGCCGACAGGGTGGCGATATGAGCGCTTTTCCGGCCCACCGCCAGCGCGAACCGGCCAAAGATCTCGCTTGGCCGCTCCCGGTTAAGCTGCGTCTCCAGCGTATCATGGACGAGCTCACCATGAGAGACCGCCAGCAGGCTGACCGGAACCAGTCTTCGGGGGCCAAGGACCAATTGCAAGCCGAGGCCCGCTTTCACCGCCGCGACCTCGCTATCACCGCCAAGGCCAACCGTATAGATCGCGACCGCCTCGACCATCGTGCGCCAGCCGCCGACCGTTGCGCCGTCCGCATCAAGGCGTGGACTGCCGTTTTCCAGCACCGCGATATCCGTTGTTGTACCGCCGATATCCGAGACGATGGCATTGCTGGCCCCACTCAGGAAGGCAGCGCCGACAAGGCTTGCCGCTGGGCCGGACAGAATTGTCTCGATCGGCTTGACCTTGGCAACCTCGGCGGAGATGAGGGCGCCGTCGCCCTGTACCACCATCAACGGCGCCAAAATCCCGGTCTGATCGAATAAAGCTTCGGTCGAGGTAATGAGATGATGGATCAGGTTGATCAGCCGCGCATTCAGCACCGAGGTCAGAGCCCGACGCGGCCCATCGAGTTTGCTGGAGAGTTCATGGCTGCAGGTGACACTGTTGCCTGAATGACCGAGGATAATCTCCCGCGCCCTGAGTTCATGCTCCGGGTTGCGAATGGCGAACAATCCGGCAACCGCGAAGGCCGAAACCGTTCCCTCCATCGCCGCGAGGTCGGATTGCAGCTTTGCCTCTTCGAGCGAAATGAGAGCCTCGCCCTGCCCATTATGCCCGCCATCCAGATAAATAACCGGGTCACCCTTTAGCGCCTCGCTCAGCCCGTGGCGGGACAGCGTCGTTTCGTCAAACCCGATCAGGACGAGGCAGACACGGCCTCCCTGCCCCTCCACCAGGGCGTTGGTGGCAAGCGTCGTGGACAGGGAGACCAGCGCAATATCGGTGGGGGCAACTTTGCCCTCGTCAATGACGCGACTGACCGACTGGCCGATGCCGACGGAATAATCATGCCGCGTGGTCAGCGACTTGGCACTGGCGACAACCCCCGTCTCTTCGTCATAAAGAACAGCGTCCGTATAGGTGCCGCCGGTATCAATCCCGAGTAATAAGGCCATGCCTATCCTTTACTGTCTGCAACGACCGGGAAGGTCACAATTTCGATCTTGTTACCATCGGGATCCTTGAAAAAGGCGCCGAAATACGGGGTCAACTCCCCCTGCCGTGGCCCCGGCGCGCCCGCATCCGAACCGCCGCCCGCGAGTGCGGCCTCATGGGCGCGGCGGACGATCTCCTCACTGCGTGCACGCAGACAGACATGACTGCCGCAATCCTCGGCGACCGGTGCCATTTGCAGCCGGGAGTTGAGCCAGAATTCAGGATATTTCTTGCCATAACCGATGGTGCCTGCGCGGTCGGCGACCCGCGCCATGCCAAGCCCGGAGAAAACGGCATCGTAAAATTTTCCGCTTTTCTTCAAATCCGTCACCGCAATCGAGATATGATCAATCACTTACCTGCCCCCCCCTTCAAGTATTGTTCCCCGCCAACAGAAAAAAAGGCCGCCTTATGCAGGCAGCCTTCCTTTATCTTGTATAGCTTCCCTGACGTCGCCCTAGAACGGAATATCGTCGTCGAAATCGCCGCCCATACCGCTGCCGGACGGGCCGCCGTAACCGCCGCCCTGATTTCCCCCGGGAGCACCCCCTTGGCCACCGCCACCCTGACCGCCACCGCCACCAGCGCCACCGGCGCCGTCCAGCATGGTCAGCGTGGAATTAAAGCCCTGAAGCACAATTTCAGTTGAATATTTGGTGACGCCGTCTTGATCGTATTGGCGTGTTTGCAACTGGCCTTCAAGATAGATTTTCGAGCCCTTTTTCAAATATTGTTCGGCGATTTTGCACAGGCCTTCGGAAAAGATGACAACCCGGTGCCATTCGGTGCGTTCCTTGCGGTCGCCACTATCCCGGTCGCGCCAGCTTTCGGAGGTCGCCACCCGCAGATTGCAGACGGGCTTGCCGTTTTGCATATACCGGACTTCCGGATCTGCGCCCAGGTTGCCAACAAGAATAACTTTATTAACGCTGCCCGCCATAGTGTTTTCCGCTTTCGATTCTGTGGATTTTAAAAATTTCTGGCCAGACAATAACGTGCAAAAGCCGCCCTGACCAGAGGAATTCGACGATTTTGTCCGCCGTGAACAAAATGAAAACATTTTTTCGGGTTGGGGCTGGTAATTTCACCTACAACCTTCTAAATACTACCAATATCCATAGTCATGACAGGTATAATATCCGAATGCAGAAAATACTCAGCATCCGCGGCGCCCGCGAACATAACTTGCAGAATGTCAACATTGACATCCCCCGCGATCAGTTGGTGGTGATCACCGGCCTCTCGGGGTCGGGCAAATCGTCGCTCGCCTTCGACACCATCTACGCCGAGGGGCAGCGCCGTTACGTGGAAAGTTTGTCGGCCTATGCCCGGCAATTCCTGGAGATGATGCAGAAGCCGGATGTCGACCATATCGACGGCCTCAGCCCGTCAATCTCGATCGAGCAGAAAACCACGTCGAAAAACCCGCGCTCCACAGTCGGCACAGTCACCGAGATTTATGACTATCTGCGGCTGCTCTATGCCCGCATCGGCGTCCCCTATTCCCCCGCAACCGGCCTGCCAATCACCAGCCAGACTGTGAGCCAGATGGTCGATCAGGTCATGGCCATGGACAAAGGCAAACGTCTATACCTGATGGCGCCAATGGTGCGCGGGCGTAAAGGCGAATACCGCAAGGAATTTCTTGACCTGCGCAAGCGCGGGTTCCAGCGGGTAAAGGTCGATGGCGAGATTTATGATATCGAGGATATCCCGGAACTCGATAAGCAGATCAAGCATCATATCGACGTCGTTGTCGACCGGGTTGTCCTCAACGAGGAGCTTCAGGGACGCCTCGCCGATTCTATTGAAACCGCGCTTGACCTTGCCGACGGGCTGTTTGCGGTCGAGGATGCGGATACGGCGGAACGGACGATGTTTTCGGCGAAATTCGCCTGCCCGGTTTCCGGTTTCACCATCGAGGAGATCGAGCCGCGTATCTTCTCCTTCAATAACCCCTACGGCGCCTGTACCTCATGCGGCGGGTTGGGCACGGAAATGTATTTCGATCCGGACCAGATCGTCCCGGATGTGACACTAAGCTTGCGCGCCGGCGCGATTGCGCCCTGGTCGCGCTCCCAGACCCCGGCCCCCTATTACATGCAGACGCTGGAGGCACTCGGCAAGCATTACGGTTTTACCACCACCGAGCCGTGGGAGGAGATCAACGAAGACTACCGCAAGGCAGTTCTGTACGGCACCGGCGACGAGAAAATCCAGATCACCTTCGATGACGGGTTGCGCACCTACAAGACCAACAAGTCGTTTGAGGGGGTTATCCCGAATATCGAGCGGCGCTGGCGCGAGACGGACAGCAGCTGGATACGAGAGGATCTGGAGAAATACCAGGACAAGACCAATTGCAGCAAATGCGGTGGCCATCGCCTGAAGGAAGAATCGCTGGCCATCAAGATCAACAACCTGCATATCGGCGACGTCGTCAGCAAATCCATTCTCGACGCCCGCAAATGGTTTGAGGAGCTTTCCGGCGTCCTGTCGGCAAAGGATACCTCCATCGCCGAACGGGTGCTGAAGGAAATAAACGAGCGGCTCGGCTTTCTTGTCGATGTCGGGCTTGAATACCTGACGCTGTCGCGGGGGTCCGGCACCCTGTCGGGCGGTGAAAGCCAGCGGATCCGGCTGGCCTCCCAGATCGGCTCCGGCCTCACTGGTGTTCTCTACGTGCTCGACGAGCCCTCCATCGGCCTGCATCAGCGGGATAACGCCCGCCTGCTCAAAACCCTTGTCAACTTGCGGGATCAGGGCAACTCCGTCATCGTTGTTGAACATGACGAGGAGGCGATCATGACTGCCGATCATGTTATCGACATGGGCCCGCGCGCCGGTCGCCATGGCGGCCGCCTGATCGCACAGGGCACGCCGCAGGATATCATGGACGCCCCGGAAAGCATCACCGGCAAGTATCTTTCCGGCGAACTGGAGGTGCCGCTGCCCAAGCAGCGCCGCCGTATCCAGGAATCGCGCCAGATCCGCATCATCGGCGCCCGCCATAACAATCTGAAGCGGGTGAATGTTAATATCCCTCTCGGCACCTTCACCTGTGTCACCGGGGTGTCTGGCGGCGGCAAGTCGTCGCTGATCATCGAGACGCTGTACAAGGCGATTGCCAAGAAGCTCAACAACAACCGCAATCATCCCGGGCCGCATGACCGGATCGAGGGGATCGAGTGGCTCGACAAGATCGTTGATATCGACCAGTCCCCCATCGGCCGCACGCCGCGTTCCAACCCGGCGACCTATACTGGCGCCTTCACGCCGATCCGCGAATGGTTCGCCGGTCTGCCGGAGGCCAAGGCGCGCGGGTACAAATCGGGCCGTTTCTCCTTCAACGTCAAGGGTGGCCGCTGCGAGGCCTGCAAGGGCGACGGTGTTATCAAGATCGAGATGCATTTCCTGCCCGATGTCTACGTGGAATGCGATGTCTGCAAGGGGGACCGCTATAACCGCGAAACGCTGGACATCAAGTTCAAGGATAAGTCGATCTCCGACGTGCTCAACATGACCGTGGACGAGGCCGCTATCTTCTTCAAGGCGGTGCCCAATGTCCGCGAGAAGTTCGAGACATTGCAGCAGGTCGGCCTTGGCTATATCCATGTCGGACAGCAGGCGACGACGCTTTCGGGCGGTGAGGCACAGCGCGTCAAGCTGGCGAAGGAATTGTCCCGCCGGGCGACGGGCCGCACCCTTTATATCCTCGACGAGCCGACCACCGGCCTGCATTTCGAGGATGTGCGCAAATTGATGGAGGTCCTGCAGGCCCTCGTCGATGCCGGCAACAGCGTGCTGGTGATTGAGCATAACCTTGAAGTGATCAAAACCGCCGACTGGGTTGTTGACATGGGTCCCGCCGGCGGTGATGCGGGAGGCTATCTGGTCGCCGAAGGCACCCCGGAAGAGGTCGCCGCGGTCAAGGAAAGCTATACCGGGCAATATCTGAAAGGTATTCTCGATAAACGCCCTCCGGTTAAGCAGGCGGAGAAAAAGCCCAAGAAAACAAAAGCAGCCTGAGATGGCGATGGGACACATTATGACAGGCGAAGACGTCAAACCGGTTCATGTTGTCGGCGGCGGCCTCGCGGGGAGTGAGGCCTGCTGGCAGTTGGCGAGTGCCGGAATCCCGGTCATCCTCCATGAAATGCGCCCGCATCGCGGTACGGACGCCCATCTCACCGACGGGCTCGCGGAACTGGTCTGTTCCAATTCCTTCCGCTCTGACGATGCGGAAAACAACGCCGTCGGCCTGCTGCATCAGGAAATGCGGATCATGAATTCGCTAATCATAGAATCGGCCGATGCCAACAGGGTTCCCGCAGGCGGCGCTCTTGCGGTCGATCGCGACGGTTTCTCGGCTTATATCCAGCAAAAAATCGAGGCGCAGCCGCTGATCACCATCTCGCGGGAGGAAGTCACCAGCCTGCCGCCCGAAGACTGGGGACAGACAATCATTGCCACCGGACCGCTCACCTCAGACGGTCTGGCGACGGCGGTGCATGCGGCAACCGGTGCCGACGCCCTCGCCTTCTTCGATGCCATTGCGCCGATTGTTTATAAGGAAAGCATCGATTTCGATATTGCCTGGTTCCAGTCGCGCTACGACAAGGGCGACGGCGCGGACTATATCAACTGCCCGATGACCGAGACGCAATACGGCGATTTTATTCAGGCCCTGATTGACGGCGGAAAGACCGAGTTCAAGGAATGGGAAAAAAGCACGCCCTATTTCGACGATTGCCTACCGATTGAAGTGATGGCGGAACGCGGCCCGGAAACGCTCCGCTACGGACCAATGAAGCCGGTCGGTCTCACCAACCCGCGCTCCGATGTGAAGCCTTATGCAATCGTTCAGCTCCGCCAGGATAACAAGCTTGGCACCCTCTATAATATCGTCGGTTTTCAGACAAAGCTGACTTACGGCGAACAGAAGCGCATTTTCGCGACCATTCCCGGATTGGAAAAGGCCGAGTTTGCGCGGCTAGGCGGACTACACCGTAATACCTTTATCAACAGCCCAGCCGTACTGGATGCGCAATTGCGGCTGAAGAACCATCCCCATATCCGTTTTGCCGGACAGATCACCGGCGTCGAGGGCTATGTGGAAAGCACGTCAATCGGCCTGCTTGCGGGCCGGCTTGCGGCAGCGGAGATAACCGGCACGCCCTTTGCCATTCCGCCGGTGACAACCGCCATGGGGGCCATCATGAGCCATATCACCGGTGGTGCCGATGCCAAATCTTTTCAACCGATGAACGTGAATTTCGGGCTGTTCCCGCCGCTTGAGGGCCGCATCCGCAAAAAAGAAAGAAAACTGGCCTATACCGGGCGGGCATCTCAGGATTTCACCAGTTGGCTCGAAACAATATCCGAGAAATAATTTTCCGCGCTACGCACTTTTCTCGCGTTGGTAACTATTTGTACAGATTATCCCGTTAACATGGCGTCATCCCTTTGGCAGACCAGTCGCCGGAATTGCCAGTTTGTAAAAATCGACGTGGATAGTTGGAAAGCACCATGAGTACAGTAGTAGAAAAATCGAACAAGTCCGGAAACAGTGACATCGAAATGCTCGATCCGACCGTGTATTTCGCTTTCAATCATAAAATCTTCAGTGTCGAGGGCGCGTATTTCCGCCTGACCCACGATACCAAGGAACCCTGCCTCTATGTCAGTCTGGGGGAGATGAAAGGTGCCATTCCAACAAAATCACTGGCCCGCGAATTCGGCATCGAGGACGACAGCTCCGACGCCAGCCTGTTGCGCACAGTCGGCGGAGCCCTTAAATTTGTGAAGGAAATTCGCCCGAATGATTCTATTCCCCGTGAGCTGCTGGACGGCTCCGCGTCCTGGTCCATTGAAGATGCCCACAAGGGCATAGCGCAGGGCCGGATAACCATGCAGCTGATCTCCTGGTTGAGCGGCAACGAAGAGATCGTTATCAATAAAAAGGAACTCGAAGAAATCGCGAATGACCCGTCAACAAAGGAAACGATTCAGGAAGCCTTTCGCGAGATCGCAGCGAAACTGGAAATCAAGCGCGATGACGTAGTCGCGAAGATTGATGAAGTCATTCGGGAACTCGCCTATATCGAGGCGCTTCGTGATTATTATAACGGCATCAAGAAAATCAGCACCAGCCTGTCCCGGTTAGCAGCAATCTACAAGCGCGACAGGGGAACATCAGAAGATCTCAACCGCATGCAGATTTTGATCGAACCGGTTATCCAGAAATTCGACAGAAGCTTTACCGAAATTGACGCCCAGACATGCGAAGTGATGGTTATCCTCAAGAATTTCGAGGCGACGATCGGCACCATACGCCGGACCCGCGATAACCTGCATCAAAGGTTTATGATCTGGCGTGAAATGGTGGATCGCTGGAGTGGCATGATTATGGAAGAAGGGCCGGAAATCGAGCGTTTGCAAAAAGATACCTACCAGTTCCTTGCCCGGAATTTCATGCAGTCGCAAACCTGGCGTCTTGGCAATACGTGAGCCCAGGCCGTTAGCGCCCCAACGATAGCGCGATTATTTTCCGTAAAACCCCGACCGTCATTTTCTTGTCTGCCGGATCGAACCCCGCCGCACGGAGCCGCGATAAATATAGTCCTGTCAGACGTGACAGTTGAAATTGCGGCTTCTTCGCGCCCCTTTGTTGCAGGGCATCGCGATGTACCCGCTCGGCAAGCTGCGCCATCTCCTCCACGACCAAAAACAGCGCCGCGCGGTTTTCGGCAAGAAACAACGTTTCCGATGACAGGCCCTGCACCGCCAGCATCGTTTTTGGAATCAGCACCAAATCCTGGGACATATGGAATGGGATCGCCCGGATTATACCCGTGAGCGCGAACGCCCTGCCAACCTCGCGGGCAGCGGTCAGCTCCGCCGACGTATCCCGGCCGAGGACACGGTGTATTAGCTCGTTCAAAATACCCCCGGTTCCGTCCGCATAGTTTAGCAGCTCATCCACTGTTTTAAACGGACATGGATTAAGGTCGAGGCTACGCGAATCAATCATCTGGCTCAGCAGACTTTTATCCAGATGGTAGGTGGAGACAGTCCGGTCCAGCGCCTCAACGACCGGATGGGAGCGGGCAAAGCCTGTGCCGATTTCCATAATCGCATCACGCCACCACTGCAACCGGATATCGCCAAGCAGAACCTCCGATACAGTTTCGCGAATGCTCGCGATTTCGCCATTGAAGGCAAGCAGCGCAAAAATTCCATCCCGGTGCGCGGGCGTCGCGAATAGCGTTGCCAGCCAGCGGTCATAGTCCCGTCTTTTCGCTTCCGCCGCGACATAGGATTGTTCCGTCTCGATCACATATGCCTCGCATTGGTCAGGAAAATTTATAAAAAACTGGAAGCCGGTCTAAATTGCTATATATCTGTAGAGATAACAATTGGCGAGTTCTTTCCCCGCCCGGGGCCAGAGATTTTTCACCAGGACACGAACCGAGTATCGACCTAACTATTGGCAAGAGGATTATTATGGCATTTCAACTTCCCGAACTTCCCTACGAAAAAGACGCGCTCGCACCTCATATCTCAGCAAAGACACTGGAATTTCATCACGGAAAGCATCATAACGCCTACGTGACCAACCTGAATAACTTGCTCGGCGATGACTCGCGATCACTTGAGCAGATCATGAAGGATACGGTTAGCGATTCCGGAAAAGCCGGTGTTTTCAATAACGCCGCGCAGGTTTGGAACCATACATTCTATTGGCATTCCATGTCCCCGAAGGGCGGTGGCAAGCCCTCCGGCGCCGTTGCTGACAAGATTAACGCAGATTTTGGCTCCTATGATAAATTTGTCGAGGAATTCAAGGCTGCCGGTGCGACGCAATTCGGCAGTGGCTGGGCCTGGCTGGTTCTGGATGGCGGCAAATTGAAGGTTACGAAAACCCCTAATGCGCACTGTCCCCTGACCGACGGCGCAACGCCGATCCTGACCATGGACGTCTGGGAGCATGCCTATTATCTGGATTACCAGAACCGGCGCCCCGACTATATCTCAACCTTCCTTGAGCATCTGGTCAACTGGGACTTTGCCAACGAAAATCTTTCCAAGGCCTAAATCCCAAACTTCAAAAAAAGGCGCTTGCCGTAACGCAAGCGCCTTTTTTCATGCCCGCTTGGGCTCGGTCAGTACAAATTCTGGGCGGAGACCATGGCATAGAGCATCGGGAACGACAGTACGACGTTGGCGCGCGAGACCAGCATCGCCGTTCGGGCCGCGGCGGCCTTCGTTGCCGCGTCCGCCTCGACCAGCCCAAGCGCCTTCTTCTGTTTCGGCCAGATGACGAACCAGACGTTGAACCACATGATGATGCCAAGCCACATGCCGATGCCGATGGCAAGGCTCTTATCAACGGCGAACCCTTCCCTGGCCCCAAGGGTCAACGCATCAATGACATAGCCGTTCATCGTCGCCAGCAGCAGACCGGTGACAATGGTAGACATCGCCGCCCAGCGGAACCACCAGAGCGCCGCCGGAGCGATCACCTTGCCGATGGCCGGTTTCTGCTCGTCGGGAATATTCGCCATATTCGGGATTTGCACGAAATTGAAATAATAAAGCAACCCAACCCACATCACGCCGCTCAGCACATGCAGCCAGCGCATGATGAAAGCCCCGTATTCGTGGCCGCTGACGTTCATGCCATTGCCGGTCATGCTAACCACAACCGCGGCCATGATGATCGTCAAAACAATCCCCAATATGACCGTATTTCTGAGATTTGAAAGAATTCCCGCCATCGCCATTCCCCTTACCGTATAAGTTACTGTCACGGCTGCTTTTTATTATTCTGGGCCGCATCGTCTGCGCCGCGGATCATACAACCTGCGGCTTATATATGTAAAGAAAGCAATATACTAGCAGTCGCGTGAATGGCGCTAGACCGCGATCAACGCCGCCGCTACCTGCCGACCTTCGAGCAGCAGGACATTGTAGGTCCGTACCGCCGCGCCCGTATCCATGGCATCTATGACGATGCCATGCTGACGCAGGGACTGCCGCAGATCCTCCTCAATAAAGGCCATATTTGTGCCGCACCCAATGAGCAGGATTTCAACCTCGCTGCTTTTGGCGATCACGTCGGTGAGGCTGTCAACGGAGAGTTCATCCATATGCGTGACCGGCCAGGGCAAAGTCATTTCCGGTAGCACCAGGGAAGAGCTGTCATACCAGACACCGCTCACCCGAAAGCCACCGTCCCCATAGCTGTTGATCAGTTGCTGTCCCGCCTTGGGCAGACCTGAAATATCCTGCATAATCTCTCCTTGACCGCAACGTCAGGCGAAGCTCAGCTGTTCTCCTCGGCTTCGGTTTCGGCCTTGACGGTACTCTGGAATCCGTCTTCTTCCTCATTCCGGTGGGCAAGCCCGATATGTAGCAAAATCGGCGCAGCGACGAAAATTGACGAGTAGGTCCCGACCACGATCCCGAAGATCATGGCGGTTGCAAAACCACGGATCACTTCACCGCCGAAGATATACAGCGCGGCAAGGGCCAGCAGGGTTGTGAAGGATGTCATGGTCGTTCGCGTCAACGTCTCGTTAATCGAGTGGTTGATCAGGTCGCGTACATCCATTTTCTTGTAGCGCCGGAAATTCTCGCGAATACGGTCATAAACCACAACCGTATCGTTGATCGAATAACCAACGATGGTAAGAATAGCCGCGACGGAGGCGAGGTTGAACTCGATCCCCGTGATTGCAAACATGCCGATGGTCAGCAAAACGTCATGGACGAGCGCCACAATCGCGCCAATGGAATAATGCCATTCAAACCTGAACCAGATATAGACCAGCATCGCGAAAACGGCAGCGACAACAGCCTCGATCGCGGTCGTCACCAGCTCCGCCGATACGGTTGGTCCGACAAATTCCACACGTCGGTAGGAAACCCCGTCACCGAAATCCGATGCCAGTTGCTGCTTAACCTGGTCAACAGCCACCTCCTGGGCCTTCGCATCGCCTTCCTGACGCTGAATCCGGATAAGGATGTCGTTTTTGGCACCGAACGTCTGCAAGGCAACCTGTCCGAGACCGAGATCACCGAGGGAACTGCGCATGACGCTGAGGTCCGGTGCCTCCGTCATGCCAACTTCGATCAGAATACCACCCTCGAAATCAATGCCCTTGTTCAGACCGGCACTAAAAAACATGATCGCGGAGCCGATGATCAGCAAGCCGGACAGCAGAAATGCCATAAACCGGTATTTCAGGAAGGGGATATTAGTGTTATCCGGTATGAGCTTAAGTTTATACATGTTACCGGCCCCTTATAGATCTATTACTTTTGGCCGTTTGCGCTGCATCCAGAAGGATATCAGCATCCGCGACAGCATGATGGCCGTAAACATTGAACTGATAATGCCAATCAGCAACGTGACCGCAAAGCCCTTCACCGGACCAGAGCCCATAATGAACAGGATGAGCGCGGCAATCCCGGTGGTTACGTTGGCATCGATAATCGTCGTGAAGGCGCGGGCAAAACCCGACTGCACCGAATTGAATGGTGACTTGCCAACCCGTATCTCCTCGCGAATACGCTCGAAAATCAGGACGTTGGCATCGACCGCCATGCCGATTGTCAGGACAATACCGGCAATACCGGGAAGCGTCAGTGTCGCGCCCAGAACCGACAGAACCGCCATAATCAACAGGATATTCATGGCCAGCGCAACATCGGCGATGATTCCGAAAAATCCGTAACTGGCAATCATAAAGATAGCAACGGCGAGAACACCAATAACTCCGGCAATCTTGCCGGCCGCGATCGAGTCAGCACCAAGGTCTGGCCCGACGGAACGTTCCTCCAGAATATTCAGCGGGGCTGGCAGCGCACCGGCCCGCAGGAGCAACGCGAGATCCTGTGCCCCCTCGACATTGAAGCCGCCACTGATGACGGCACTACCGCCGAGAATGGGCTCGTTAATGCGCGGGGCACTGACAACCTTGTCATCGAGGACAATAGCAAAAGGCTTGCCGACATTATCGGTGGTGGCACGGCCAAACTGCTTTGCGCCGAGGCCATCGAAGCGGATTGAGACAACCGGCTGGCCCTGCTGGAACGTGGCTTGCGCATCTTCCAGGTTTTCACCTGATACCATCACCCGGTTCTTGACGACATAGCTCCGTCCCTCTTCTTCAAGCGAGGGCAGCCGTTTTGATCCGGGCGGAACCCGGGAATTGGCGCCGCCGGTCGCGGAGAGATCAACCAGATGGAATGTCAATTGCGCAGTTTCGCCGAGCAGCCTCTTGATCCGGTCAGGATCCCCAACGCCGGGCAGTTGCACCAGAATACGATCGGTGCCCTGACGCTGGATGGCCGGTTCATTGACGCCGGTCTCATCGACACGACGGCGGACGATTTCAATCGATTGATCGACCGCGGCGCTGAGTCGGGCGGTAATGGCCTGTTCCGACGGCGTAATCGTCACCTTCCCGGCATCATCGATATCGATAACCGTATCGCGCTGGCCATTCGGCATGATGTTCGACAGGCTGGAAATCCGGTCCCGCGCCTTGTCGATATCGGCAAGATCACGGAGGGTAAAGGAAACGCCCGTGCTACTGTGCTTAAGATCGCGATAGCCGATATTGTCGCCGTCCTGACGCAGGCTGTCGCGCGTCGCATCAACAAGGCTTTCCATCATCTTGGTGGTCACGGCCGTCGCATCGACCTGCAACAACAGATGGGAACCGCCCTGCAGATCGAGGCCAAGATTGACCTGCTGCGTTGGCAGCCAGTCTGGCATCTTTTCGAGGGTCGCCTTACTGGCGAAATTGGGTAAAGTATAGATAACCCCGAAGGCGCATACCAACGCTACGACGACGATCTTCCACGTGGGAAAGCTGTTCATGACGCCCGGCCGTTACTTTTTGAAGAATTTTGAAATCGCGCTTCTATTATCAGGATTGTCTGCGGCCGGAGGAACGGCGGCGCCGGGCTCAATCTTTCCCTTTACGTCGGTCAATGTCGCTTTCACCACATCAATACGGACCTCGGGGGCGACTTCGATCTGAACGACATTGTCGTCTCGGACCTTGGTCACCTTGCCCATGATCCCGCCCGCGGTCACGACATTGTCGCCACGGCGGACAGCCGCGATCATCGCCCTATGATCCTTCGCCCGCTTTTGCTGCGGACGGATAAGAAGAAAATAAAACACGACGCCGATCAAAACCAGCGGCAACAGCTGTGTCAGTCCTTGGTCCATAGTATAGGTCCTTTGGTACAATCTAAAAAAACAGGGGATGCATAGATCGGCATCACCCATAGAATTACAGAACGACTTTTATAGTGTTCTTTCCCCTCAATGCAAGCCGCAATCCACCGCCTGTCAACAAATCCGACGAGACAAAGTCACATGCCTCTTGATCAATCCTGTCTCTACTGGCATTTATAGGGCCTGTCCCGTAAGTTGGGTATTCCCTTCCATTTTTCAATTGGTGACCATGAGTACAGAAAAAATCCTCGATCAGTTAATGCGTATTGCCGATAGCCTGGAAAAAATCGCGCCCGAGACTCCGAAAATGCCGGATATTAACGTCGGCGAAGCTTTCGTCTGGGTGGCGGAAACCAACACCCTCAGAATGATCCCGAAAGTCAATCACGTTGGGATATCAATGCTTCACGGCATCGACCGGGTGAAGGACATCCTCTATGACAACACCCTGCGCTTCGCCAAGGGACTGCCCGCCAACAACGCGCTTCTCTGGGGCGCCCGCGGGATGGGGAAGAGCTCCCTCGTCAAGGCCGTTCATGCGCTGGTCAACCAGCAGCGCGAAAAAGCTTTGGTGCTGGTCGAAATCCATCGCGAGGACATCCCGTCGCTGCCCATCCTGATGCAGCTGTTGCAGAAAACCGATCGGCGCTGTGTTCTGTTCTGCGACGATTTGTCCTTCGACAGCGACGATTCCACCTACAAGTCACTCAAGACGGTTCTCAACGGCGGGCTTGAAGGCCGTCCGACCAATGTCGTCTTCTACGCCACCTCGAACCGCCGCCACATGATGCGTCGCGACATGATCGAGAACGAGCGGGCCACCGCCATCATGCCATCCGGGGCAATTGAGGAAAAAGTGTCTCTCTCCGACCGCTTTGGCCTGTGGCTTGGTTTCCACAGCTGCTCCCAGGATGAGTATCTTCAAATGATTCG
>NZ_JBDNHC010000058.1:0-8820 GCF_041689005.1 Sneathiella sp. | reverse complement strand
TTGCGCGGGATTTAATCGCCAAAGGACAGGATGATGTTGTGATCATCGACAAGCTCACCTATGCGGGGAGCCTTGAAAGCCTGAAACCGGTGAGCAACAGCCCGCAATATCATTTCTCCGAAACCGATATTTGCGATCGCGCCGCCATCGGGGCGCTGTTTATGAAATACAAGCCCACGACGGTCTATCATCTGGCGGCGGAATCCCATGTTGATCGCTCCATCGATGGCCCGGCGGATTTTGTTCAGACCAACCTTGTCGGGACATTTAACATGCTGGACGCGGCCTATCAGTTCTGGCGGGAACAGGATGAAGTGGTTCAAAAAACATTTCGGTTTCTCCATGTCTCGACGGATGAGGTGTATGGCGAGCTTGGCGCGGAGGGAAAGTTTTCCGAAACCAGTGCCTATGATCCGAGTTCGCCCTATTCGGCAAGCAAGGCCGGATCCGACCATCTCGCCCGCGCCTGGCACCGCACATATGGCCTGCCGGTTCTGGTCACCAATTGCTCGAATAACTACGGCCCTTACCAGTTTCCGGAGAAGCTGCTGCCGGTCGTCATTCTGAACGCGCTGCAGGGCAAGGACCTTCCGGTCTATGGCAAGGGCGAGAATATTCGCGATTGGCTCTATGTCGAGGACCATGCGACGGCCTTGCAACAGGTGGTGAAGGACGGCAAGGTTGGTGAAACTTATATGATCGGCGGCCGTGCCGAGCAAACCAATATTGCCATGGTGCGGGCCATCTGTAAGGTGATGGATGGGAGATTTCCCGACCGCGCCCCACATGAGAAGCTGATCCGTTTCGTCACTGACCGGCCGGGCCATGATGCCCGCTACGCGGTCGATTGCACGAAGATCGAAACCGAGCTCGGCTGGTCACAATCGCTGGACCTGGAAACGGGTCTGGAGAAAACCGTTGACTGGTATCTCGATAATCTCGACTGGGTGAAGGCTGTTGCCAAGGACTATACCCAGGAAAGACTGGGGCTGGGGAAAGCGGGCGGATGAAAATACTGGTAACCGGTGCCGGTGGCCAAGTCGGGGCAGCGCTGCAGGACCTCGGGTCCGCCGCCGGCCATGACATGATCGGGCTTGATCGTCGGGCGCTCGATATTTCGGATAAGCAGGCCGTTCTTGATGCCCTGCCGCTCCATAATCCGGACTGCGTTATCAACGCAGCCGCCTACACGGCTGTCGATAAGGCCGAAGACGATGAAGAGGTAGCCTTCGCCATCAATGCAAAGGGGCCGGAGAATTTGGCAAAAGCCTGCAAAAAGCTGGACATTTCATTTTTGCATATCTCGACAGACTTTGTCTTTGACGGCGAGAAAACCGGAGCCTATCTGGAAGAAGATCCTGTCGCACCGCTCAGCATCTATGGCAAGAGCAAGGCGGAGGGAGAGGGGCGTATTCTCAAAACCAGCGGCAAATTTATCATTTTCAGGACTGCCTGGGTGTTTGGGGGCACGCAAAATTTTGTCACCACCATGAGACGGTTGGGGGAAACCCGCGATGAGCTCAATATCGTCGACGATCAGACCGGCGGCCCGACGTCCTGCACCGACATCGCAAGAAGCCTGCTTATCATCGCCGAGCGGGTAGCAAAGCCGGATTTTACGGACTGGGGCCTGTATCATTATTGCGGGGCGCCTTCGGTTACCTGGTATGGCTTCGCCCGCGCCATATTTGCTGGACGCGATGGACCCGTTCTTCACCCGATCCCGACGAAGGACTACCCGACACCCGCCCGGCGCCCGAAAAACTCTGTCCTGGATTGCGGCAAGATTAAACGGGTTTTCGGTATTGATCAGCCAGACTGGCGGACGGCATTAGCGGAAGTTTTGGCGCAGTTATAGCGAGATCACGGCTTCAGCCCTGCTTCTCACTCTGGCCGATATGGAACAGACAGTCACCCCGGATAACCCGCGCCTGTTGCCGTTTGGCAAGTATGACGCCTGTATCCTCAAAAAAAAGCTCCACCGGTTCCCGGCCAGGGGTTTCCGGCCGGTGGATAAGGGCTGCTGGTTGTCCGACTTCAACATCGTCGCCCGGATCGGCAAGCGGCCCATAAACGCCGGGCTCGCTGGCGAAGATACTACCCTCGGCAAGAAAGGTCCGGCCTGTCGTCGTCACGGGTTCCGGTGAGGTGGTCAAGACACCAATGCGGTGCAGAGCCCGCATCAGGCCGTCACCGGCCAGTTTCGGCAGTCCTTTTGACACAGTGCCGCCGCCCGCAAGTTCCGTCAGAATGCTGCAGACACCCTTGCGAAAGGCCGCCGCTGAGGAAAAGCTGCCCGCATTGCTGCGCTCAAAATAAAGGGTGTAGGGCAGGCCGAATGCCTTCTCGATCTGTTGCTTGATTTCCAGGTGCGGGTCACCCTTGGTGACGGAGAAGAGAAGGGTCGGCTGGTAGAAGAGGGAGCTGCCCCCGGAATGCAGATCAAACAGGAAATCAGCACGCTCCAGCAGGGTATTTTCAATGTAATGGGCGATTTGCTGGGTCGGGGACCCGGTTTCACTTCCGGGAAAGGACCGGTTAAGGTTCCCCTGATCAAGCGGGGAAGTGCGCAGGCCCGCCTCGGCCGCCGGAAAATTCGCCATCGGCAAAACAATCAACTGGCCGCGTATCTGATCGAGCGGCAGAGTGCGGATCAGTGAGGAAAGAATAACCTGGCCTTCATATTCGTCGCCATGGTTGCCGGACATCAGCAACACCGTCGGGCCGTCACCATTTTTGAGACTGGCGATCGGGATCGGGATATAGCCATAGGCGGATCGATGAACGGAATGCAATAATTGAAGATAGCCGTGCTGGATGCCGTCTTTATCAAGATCAATTGTGCTGGAAATAAGCGAAGACATGGTCAGATGCACCTGTTGGATGAGACGAGAAGGGCGGACCTTTATCATAGCCCATTACGGTGGGCGGATGTAAACCAGAAAATTGATGTACGCCCCTGTCAGAGCAAAAAAATAGCCCGCCGGAGGGGCGGGCTATTCTTGTTTCATCGGCTGAAATCAGGCGGCTTTATCTTCGATAAGCTTGCCTTTACCGATTTCGATGGTGCGGGGCTTTAACGCCTCCGGGATTTCGCGAACAAGATCGATATGGAGCAGTCCGTTTTCCATGGTGGCGCTGACCACCTTGATGGTCTCCGCGAGTTCGAAATTCTGCGAGAACGAACGGGCAGCAAGACCCCGATGCAGATATTCGCCGTCGTCCTTTTCCTTGGCCGACTTCCCGGAGATTTTTAGGGAGTTTTGGCTCGCGGTAATATCAATTTCATCCTCCGTAAATCCGGCGACAGCCATCGTAATACGGAAATTATCCGCGTCTGTCTTCACGATGTTATAGGGCGGAAAACCATTTTCACTCGAGGCACGTTCCAGTCCACGAAATAGTTGTTCAATGCGGTCAAAGCCGACAGTTGAACGCAAAAGGGGGGAATAGTCAAAAGTACGCATCTTTAATATCCTCCTGAAAGAAGCAATATGTTAGGTTTGCCATGATGGCCAAAACCCTGATTATCAGGCCCTTATAGGCACCTGACAGCAAATATATATGGAGTTATCCACTGGTTTCAAGGGACCGGAATATGGAAAAATTAACTTTTGCACGATAGGGTTTACGGCAATAAACACCTTGGGCATAACGCCTCCATGTGAGAAACAAGGGAAACTCATGAGTACGCGCGGGGATAACAGGACAGTCCAGAAGTCCGGAACGATATTCTTCTCCCGTACTTATGATGAAGTATTGTCGCTTATCCGGGAAACCCGTGATTATCTGACAGGCCCCGGTCAGGCGGCGCTGAAATCCCTGCCGTCAGAGGTTAGTTTTGGCTACGCGGCGGAATCGCTCAGACTGACGACCCGCCTGACAGAATGCATGTCCTGGCTGATGTTCCAACGGGCGCTGCAGACGGGGGAGATATCAGTCGAACAGGCGCAGGAACCGGAATGTCATTTGCAACATTCCGATGTATGCCTGCCAACGGAAGTTGCCGTTGACGCCCAGCTATTGCCGGCCGGTCTACAATCCCTGCTCGATCGGAGCGAAAAGCTCTACGCGCGCGTTGCCCGTCTTGACCGCCAGGGGGTGGAGGCCTACCAAAAGCGCCACGGGTAAGACATTATGCCACGCAAGAAAAAGGCGCCTTTGGAGGCGCCTTATCCGAAAATCTCGAAGCGGTTTATCGTCAGCGGGTTATTTGATGCCGAAACTTGCAAAACGCTTGTTGAACTTGGCCACCCGTCCGTCTTCGCGATGATGCTGCGCGCCACCGGTCCAGGCAGGATGCGTTTTGACGTCGATATCAAGCTTCAGAACATCGCCTTCCTTGCCATAGGTGGAGCGGGTTTCGAAGGTCGTCCCATCAGTCATCTGAACAGAAATGGTATGGTAATCTGGATGTATATCTTTTTTCATATCGACTCACCCCCTTGGGGACGCTAAAATTCACTAAGCGCGGTATATATTAAAGCTTTGCCTCTATGGCAAGCGAAGATGTTATTTTTCCGTATTTTTTCTTGCATTCTCGGCGCTGACCTTTACACCCATGCACTATGAACTGTGAGAAACCGGACAAGGCACGTGACTGACTTGATCGACACTAACCGCGAGGCGGACAATACGGATAAATCGAAGCAGGTCGTCACCCGGCTCTGGCAACTGGCGCGATTCGTGCGGCCCTATCGGCTACAGGTTGTCGGGGCCCTGATCGCCCTTGTCTTCGCGGCAGGCAGTACGCTCATGATCGGGCAGGCGATCCGGCTTCTGCTCGATAAGGGTTTTTCGGCAAAATCCCTTGATCTTGATCCCTATTTTATTGGTCTGATGGGGGTCGTTACTGTCCTCGCCATCGCCACGTTTGGCCGGTATTATCTTGTTTCCTGGATTGGTGAGCGGGTGATCGCGGATGTCCGCAAAGCTGTGTTTAACCATGTGCTTACGCTCAATCCGGCATTTTTCGAAATAACCCGGACGGGGGAGGTGCTTTCTCGCCTGACCACAGATACGACATTGATCCAGACCGTGATCGGCTCGTCTATCTCGGTGGCGCTTCGGAATTTCCTGCTGTTTATCGGGGGGCTTGCCCTGCTGATCTATACCAGCCCGACGCTTGCCGGGATGGTGCTGCTGGTGGTGCCGTTTATTATTATCCCGATTATCGTATTCGGCCGTCAGGTACGAAAATTGAGCCGCGCCAATCAGGACAGCGTGGCCAATGTCAGTTCCCGGGCCGACGAGACCTTGCGCGCCATCCAGACGTCTCAGGCCTATACGCATGAGGAGCACGACCGCCTTCAGTTCGGCGCCGACGTCGAGCTTAGCGTTGGCATCGCCATGCGGCGTATCAAGGCCCGCGCCTGGCTGACCGCGATGGTGATTCTGCTGATTTTCGGCGCCATAGATTTCGTCCTTTGGAGTGGTGCGACCTCTGTGGTTAGCGGGACCATGTCAGCGGGAACACTCGGCTCCTTCGTTTTTTACGCGGTGGTGGTCGCGGGGTCCATGGGCTCACTCAGTGAAGTTTGGGGCGACCTGCAACGGGCGGCCGGTGCGTCTGAGCGGCTGCTCGAACTGCTTGCCGAGGTTCCAACAGTGGCGGTGACTGAAAACCCGAGGCCGATTACCAGCCGGATCAAGACGAGCATTCAATTTGACGATGTGACCTTCCGCTATCCTTCACGTCCGGACACAGCGGCGCTGAACGGGGTATCGCTGGAGGTCAACAAGGGGGAAACAGTGGCGCTGGTTGGCCCGAGCGGTGCGGGAAAGACCACGATCTTCCAGTTGCTGCTCCGGTTTTATGACCCGCAGTCCGGTACCATTACTATTGACGGCGTAGATATTGCCAAGGTGGACCCGACTCGGCTTCGCGCGTTGATGGGGCTAGTCCCGCAGGACGCGGTGATTTTCGCGGATAATGCCCTGAATAATATTCGCTATGGCCGGCCTGATGCAACCGATGCGGAGGTTCGCGCTGCCGCAGAAGCGGCCGCGGCAGCCGATTTTATCGACGCGATGCCGGAGGGGTTCCAGACAGAATTCGGCGAGCGAGGGATTAAGCTTTCCGGTGGTCAGAAACAACGTATTGCCATTGCCCGGGCGATCCTTCGCGACCCGCAGATTTTGCTGCTGGATGAGGCAACTTCGGCGCTAGATGCGGAAAGTGAACAGCTTGTCCAGATTGCTCTGGAACATCTGATGCAAAACCGGACAACATTGGTGATCGCCCATCGGTTGGCCACGGTCCTGAATGCGGATCGTATCGTCGTTCTGGAGAATGGCAGGGTGGTGAACCAGGGAACCCATGCCGAGTTAATGCGCGAAGATGGGCTTTATGCCAGGCTTGCAAAACTGCAGTTTGACACTGGCCGGAGCGCGTTATCCGCTTAAGCGGCGAAGCCGTCGAGAAGGGCGGCAAGTTGTCCTTCACGATTTTCATTGCTGAAAAACCGGTCGTAATAGAGCCGCGCTGCGTCGCCTCTCGCCGGTAAATCCTCGCGCCTGTCGTAAAGCTGCTGGACAGCGAGCGCAAGGGCCTCTGGGTCTCCCGGAGGTATTTGTAGCAATCCTTGCGTCTCGGCCTCGGGGTAAGCGCTGGATTGCCGGGTAATGACGGTCCGGCCGGAGGCAAGGGATTGATAGACCTTGTTGGGAATCACCCGGGCAGCCTTGTCGCTGGTGCCAAAAATGCCGAGCAGGACATCGGCCTGATGGATGCGGGCAGGCAAGTCGGCATAGGGCAGGTACCCGGAGAAGGATATCGATGAATGATCTCCGGCGTCGGCTTCACAGGTTTTACGCAACGGTCCATCACCGACAAAGGCCCATTGAACCGGTGCCGTGCAGATTTTTGCCGCCGCGACAATGATTTCAGGGGCCTGAAGGCCAATGAAACTGCCAAAGAACAGGACCTCAAACGGTTGCCGCGGCGATTTTTCTACCATCGGCGCCGGGTAAAACAGCGTGTCCTCCGCGCCGAGCGTAACCACCTTGATTTTATTGGCGGCGAGGTTAAACATTTCTTCGAAGAAATCAGCATGGGCGGCGGTATCGGCAATCACTATATCGGCGGCATTAAAACATTTTCCTTCCCAGTCGAGCAGTTTTTTTGCCTGTTTCGATTCAACGGGAAACTTGCGCCGCTCGAACACCTGCTTATCATAGGCGGAAATCATTGGATCAAAAACGAGAGGGATATTTTTACCGCGCGCCCATTGCGCGGCGGCAAGGACATCCCGTTGGCGAAAGGCCGGAAGCCAGATCAGGTCCGGTGCCTTAACGGCCCGTAGCGTCGCCTCCAGGGCGGCGAGGGCGCTTATTCCCGGTCGGAAGTCAATGATCCGCCATCCGAGGCTGGTGAATGCTTGCCGCATAATCCGGTTGCGGGCATAGTCGGCATCGAAACGGCCCCACCAGAGAACCGTTTTTTTGTTTGTTTCCTGTTTCACTTATCCAGAACCAGCTGGTCGATGACATCCAGGGGCAACAGGTCCGCGAGACTATCTTTCTGCATGACCCGCACCTGTGGCCCGCGGGGTCTCGACAGCGTGGGGTCGGAGGCACGGGAAAACAACACGACGGTTTGGCAGCCGACAGCCGAGATTAAATGCAATGGCCCCGTATCATTGCCCACGGCGACGGTTGCCTCTGATCCCAGTGCGGCGATATCGCCAAAATCGGTTTGGCAAGACAGGTCTTTTGCCGCAGGGCAAATTTCTATTATTGTGGCGATGGCCTCGGCCTCGGCCGGGCCGCCGATGAGGGCAACTGTCAAGCCCTTGCCGTCAAGATAGGCAGCCAGCTCACCGAAGCATTTCGCCGGCCATCTTTTTTCCGGGCGATGGGCAGCCCCGCCCGGCACCAGCAGGGCATAGGGGGCTTTGAGCTCAAATTTTGAGATATCGGACTTGGCCCAAGAGAAATCGGCAGCAGGCATCTGATCGATTCCAGCAAGCTTTAATTGATCGGCATGTCGCTCGATCGTATGAATTTTTGTTCGTGAGGGGCTGGTATGTGGATGCGAGCAGCCTTTGGCAATGCCGCACCATTCCGGCTTTTTACCGGGCGAGAAGAACCGGAAATAGGAATTCGATCGGGTGGAGGTCTGCAGGTCATAGACGCGGTCAAAACGTCCCGCTCGCAATTTCCGTATCAGGGCGAGCAACTTGCCGGGCTGGCTGATTTTCGGCCGCTCATCAATCCAGACATCATCAAACAGGCCGGATTTTTGCAGAAAGGCTGCAAACGGCCGGGTCGTCAGCAGTGTTATATGCGCATCGGGATGGAAGGCGCGAATTGCCTGAAATGGCGACTGCGCTAGAATGACATCGCCAAGCGCCCCATGCTTGATGACGAGGATATTCTTGGTCTGGCTGGTCACTATCTTTCTGTCAGTTTCAGCTCAATCCGGCGATTGCGGAGATAGCCGATTTCATCATCGCGAGGATCGATGGGCTGGAATTCCCCAAACCCGGTCGGTGCCAGTCGTGCGGGCGGCACACCTTGGCTAATCAGGAATTTTGTCACCGAGAGAGCGCGGGCAATCGATAATTCCCAGTTGGAGGGGAAACGGCTGGTATTAATAGGCTGCTTGTCCGTATGGCCGTCGACACGCAAGATCCAGTCGATTTCAGGGGGGATGTCTTTTGCAATGCTGAGCAGGGTTTCAGCAAATTTCGCCATATCCTCGCGGCCACGGGGCCCAAGTTCGGCGCGCCCTTCGTCGAACAAAACCTCAGACTGGAAGACGAACCGGTCGCCGACGATGCTAATCCCAGACCGGTCCTTCAACACCTGACGCAGTTT
>NZ_JBDNHC010000057.1:0-31361 GCF_041689005.1 Sneathiella sp. | reverse complement strand
TCCTTTGGTCTTTGTCTTGAACCCGGCATAAAACACGTCAACCCGTACATGCCCCTCCTCCACCAGTGTATAGGCACTGGCGAACAGGAACAGCGCCGCATACCAGAAGCGCACCAGATCCCCCATGAACGCCTGCTCGTAGGAGAAGATGAACCGGGTAATAACGATCAGCAGCTCGGCCAGAATGACCAGCAGGGTCAACCAGTGAAACCCGATCGTCCGTGTTTTGAGGGCGAGAAGAATGCCGAGAAAGACAAGGGGAATATGAACATAGGGCGCGCGAAAATGAACGCGTCCGAGGTCGTTATTCAGGGCATCCCCGATAATATAGGGGAGGAAGCCCTCAATCCTCAGAAAGGAAATCGACGTATCGACGATGCCGATCAGAAAAACCGCCCAGAAGGCGGCCCGCACGAGAAAGGTATTGAACGCCGTAATGCTCGCCGCGTCCTCGCGCAAATGTTTCTGTGAGGTTTTCATCACAAAGAGCACGGCGAAAAGAACACCCGCAGCGTAAATCCCAAGTTGAACCCAGGAGAGCATTCCCGCGCTCTGCCCGGAGATAATCGGGTTAACTCCCGGCCAGCCAAGGACATAAATCAGATAGTTATTAAAGAAATAAATTGGAATCGCAGCCAGCATGAACCAGCCGAATATACGAACCGCCAATTGCAGTCCGCGGTTAGATGCGTAGACATCCTCCGCACGTGCCATGTGTGTCTCCCATAGAGGAAGGGGCGGGATCTGGTCCCGCCCCTGTCACGATATAGCGGTTATGGCTTGCCAATACCCAGAACGCGGTTGCGCTGGTTGGAATAGGCAACTTCGGCAATCCGCTGATAACCGCCGATTTCCCGGAGATTAGCCTGGAACGAATCGTCAATTTTTGCCGCCAGCGGACTATGGGCCCGCGTTTCTTCAAACACCTCAACGGTGGCCTCCGCAAAGGCATCATAGACATCGTCGCTGAATTGCTTCAAGACAACCCCATTTTCCGTGATCATTTTCTGAAGATACTGGCCGTTGAGGGCCATGGCTTCTTCAAACTGGGCTGCCAGTTCCTCGTAGCAGCAAGCTGTGATCAACTGCTGTTCCCATTTCGAGAGGCTTTCCCACCAGGACTTGTTCATGCCGAAGGACAACCCTCCGCCCGGCTCATGCATGCCCGGATAGTAATAATATTTCGCCGCTTCGTAGAATTTCAGGAAGTAATCGTTATACGGGCCGACCCATTCCGTTGCGTCAATAGCGCCAGACACCAGGTTTTCATAAATCTGGCCGCCCGGCAGAGAAACAACCGAGGCGCCAAGCTTGGCAAGAACGTCGCCGCCGAGGCCCGGCATACGGAACTTCAATCCCTTGAAGTCAGCCGCAGAATTGATTTCCTTGTTGAACCAGCCGCCCATCTGGCATCCTGTGGCCCCACAGGGAAGAGCTTTCAGGCCGAAACTTCCGGAAAGTTCATCCCAAAGCGCCTGACCGTCCTTGAACTTGATCCAGGCATTCCATTCCGGCGTTGTCATGCCCATGGGCACGGACGTGAAATAGGCCAGTCCCGGATGTTTGCCTTTCCAGTAATAATCGGCACCGATATAGGCTTGCGCGTTACCGGAGGCGACTTCGTCGAAAGAATCGAACGCCCCGACACGCTCGCCGGCGGCAAAATACTGGACCGTAAGCCGGCCTTCACTCAGTTCGGTAATGCGGGCACAAAGACGCTGCGCACTGATCCCAAGACCGGGGAAGTCCCGCGGCCAGGTCGAGACTACCGTCATCTCCTTGCGTTCCTGCGCGAGCGCCGGAGCCGCGAACGGTGCCGCAGCAACCCCCGCACCCGCAATCGCAGCGCCTGTTAAAAACTTGCGTCGTTCCATAAATATATTCCTCCCGTTTGAAACAATTGGACGAAAATAATTCCACCCAGTTTAAATTGCCAAATCTAACAGTTTCCCACGACATATTCTGAACGGCTTGGATGCCAGTTTCGTATTTAATAACCTGGCAGTAACGCCGGTTGAATAGTCATGAAATCTCCCTGTTGTCGACATTTTGCAGGAAGACAAAGCAAATACAAGGCAAATTTTTATATCACAAAAGAAAAATGGATATTATTTTTCATAATAATGCACATTATATCTTTTATTTAAATAATTGAATTATATGTATTTTAAATTGATTTTACAGGTGGCAATAATCACTTTTTTAACCCCTAATAAATCCGATCAACCATAGCGGAAAAATGTCCTGCTCATTGGCCTTTATTGGTTTTCCCGCGACTGCCGAGTTCTAAAACTCGATTCCGGCGATTGACTTCCTTCCACTACCGCTCAGATATTTTGCCATCAAAAGTTGCGAAAATCGGGAGGCTCGCCTATAACGCCCTAGGCCGTATCCTTCAATTATTATGACAAGCTGAAAGAATTCCGGTTGATCCGTCTTGCCTCCTTTTCTGCCACCCTTGATCATATCAGCGCCAGTGTCGGCAAATATGTCTGCTGGCTGTCGCTCCTCATGGTCCTGCTCCAGTTTATGCTGGTCGTCGCCCGCTATGTATTCGGTATCGGGGCGATCGCGATGCAGGAGACGATCATTTATTGTTTCGGCCTGCTATTTCTGCTCGGGGCGGCCGACACCCTGCGCCGGGGCGGCCATGTCCGGGTCGATATCTTCTACGCCCGGGGATCCGCTAAAATAAAAGCCGTTATCGACCTTCTCGGGACGCTGTTTTTCCTGATCCCGGTTTGCGTTGGCATTTTCCTGCTGAGTTGGTCGTATGTGGCCGGATCCTGGCATATCCTGGAAGGCTCACGGGAATCGACGGGGCTGCCGTTTCTGTATCTGCTGAAATCGATGCTGCTATTGTTCTGCGTCATGATGACCCTGCAAGGCATCTCCACGATTTTCCGCTCGCTGGTTATCCTGTTCAGCAGCGGCGCGCATTCCGCGATCCCTCCGAAGCCGGGCGCATCGGCATGACATCTCCCGAGTTTCTCACAATCTTGCTGTTTTTGCTCACCATCGCCAGCCTGATGGCGGGCTTTCCCGTCGCCTTCACGCTGCCCGGCGTCGCGTTCCTTGTCGCCGGAGTGGCATGGATAACCGGCGGGTTTGAAATCTCCCTGCTTGCCGCCATTCCGTCGCGGATTTTCGGGAATGCCATGTGGAACGAGACCATGATCGCCGTTCCGCTATTTATTTTCATGGGGCTGATGCTCGAAAAATCGCGGGTGGCGGAGGGTCTGCTGACCTCTATGGGCTTATTGTTTGGCAAATTGCGCGGCGGTCTCGGGATCTCCGTCTTTATTGTCGGTGCCCTGCTGGCCGCCTCGACCGGGATTGTCGGTGCCGCCGTCGTCACTATGGGACTAATGTCACTGCCGACAATGTTAAAATGCGGCTATGACCCGAAGCTCGCCGCCGGGACCATCTGCGCCTCAGGCACGCTTGGCCAGATCATCCCCCCATCCATCGTTTTGATCATTCTCGGCGAACAGATCTCAAACGCTTATGTTACCGCAGAGAGCGTCCGCGGTAACTGGTCGCCGGAGCCGGTCTCCGTCGGCGACTTGTTCGCGGGTGCCCTGCTTCCCGGATTGCTGCTTGTCGGGCTGTATATTCTCTACCAGGTCGCGATGGCAATTTTCCGCCCCACCTCGTCCCCGGCGCTGTCCCGCGAGGATATTGCAATAGACGACGGTCCCTTGATGCTGACGGTCCTGCGCTCGCTTTTCCCGCCGGTGGTGTTGATTGTTGCGGTTCTGGGCTCAATCCTGATGGGGGTCGCGACCCCGACGGAGGCCGCGGCCGTTGGCGCGGTCGGTGCCATTCTGCTCGCCGGGCTGAAGACGCGCGGCAAGGCTGCTGCGGTGATCTATGCTGCCGGTGTCGCTATCCCCCTCGTCCTGCTCCTTGCCAATATATTCGACCTCCGGCGCGGCGCGGATGGGATCGGACTGGTTCTCGTGCTGCCGCTCCTCCTTGTGATGGTGATCGGGCTCGGGCTCAGCCTTCGGCGGCTGGTCGCCTCCGGCATCCTCAAACAGGTCTGCCGCGGGACCATGGAAATGTCCTCCATGGTTTTCGCCATCCTGATCGGCGCGACCATCTTCAGCCTCGTCTTCCGGGGGCTCGGCGGGGACGCCCTCGTATATGAGGCCCTTACCAATTTACCGGGTGGCCGGTTCAGCGCCTTGCTGGTTGTCATGGCGGTGATTTTCTTTCTCGGCTTTTTCCTCGATTTCGTCGAGATCACCTTCGTTGTCGTGCCGATTGTCGCCCCGGTCCTGTTGCTGATGGATATCAGTCCAATCTGGCTTGGAATCATGATCGCCGTGAATTTGCAGACATCGTTCCTGACCCCGCCCTTCGGCTTCGCGCTGTTCTACCTGCGCGGCGTGGCGCCGCCGGAGGTTACCACCGGCATGATATACAAGGGCGTGCTCCCCTTTGTCGGCCTACAGCTTGTCGCCCTTGGCCTGCTTGCCACTTTCCCGGCCCTCGCCACCTGGCTCCCGGGCGTGATATTCGGAAGCACCTATTAAGGAAACAAAAAAAGCCGCAACATAGTCGCGGCTTTTCAGGATTTATAACAATCCCGCAATCAGAGGCGGAATTTTTCGATCAGTTTCCAAGCGATCGGCAGAACGGCAACCGCCAGCGCAAGCTTGAAAACTCCGCCCGGCACGAACGGAAACAACCCGAGGTCCATCGCCTTCTCAATCCCCGTAAAGGTCGAGAGCCAGCCGACACCACCGGCGAAAATCAGGATATTGCCGATCAACATCGCGAGCGCGATTTTAGCAACTGACTGTCCCCAGCCCTTTTCAAGCAACCAGCCGATGACCGCCGCAGCGACGACAAAGGCGAACAGATAGCCTGCGGTCGGCCCGATAAGTGACGCAACTCCGCCGCCGTTGGCGAACACAGGAAGACCGACGGCCCCTTCCGCCAGATAAAGCGCAACAGTCGCACCACCAAGCCGGCCACCATAGGCAGCCCCTATAACCATGACGGCAAAAGTCTGCATCGTCATGGGAACCGGCCACATGGGAACAGATATCTGCGCCGATAGCGCCAGCAGGAGCGTACCTGTAACGGCAAGGACTGCGAGCCGGAACAGTTTTGCGGGGACAGAAGCGCGCGCATCCGGAGACCATAGGGCCCCAATCAGCGTCGGCGATGTTTCCAGGGATGACATAAAAAATTCCTTTCAAAATAGGCGGCAATTCTTGAGAATCTCAAGGAAATCTCATCATACCTAACAAATGTTTGTTTTCAATAGAAAAAATGTTTATTTATAATAATTACAAGCACTTAATTGGGGTTTTATTTTTTTACTTTTCTCTTCTTGGTTCTAAAGTCATGAACCTCGGGATGCTCGCGCGGATCGACGTCCGATTTAAAAATCTGGGTCTTCTGAATCTTCTGCGTCCCGGTTTTTGGCAGACTGTCGAGAAACAGAATCCATCCGGGCGTCTTGAAATAAGCGAGTTTTCCATTAGCATAGGCGAACAGTTCTTCCGCCGTCGCCTTGCCGGAATCAACGCCGTCCATCAGGACGATACAGGCCATCACCTCTTCCTCGCGCAGGTCATCCTTTACCGAAATCACGGCGACATTTGCGACATCGTCATGGGTCTGCAAGACGGCTTCAACCTCGGCGGCGGCAATATTCTCGCCAGAGCGGCGAATGATGTTCTTCTTTCGATCGACAAAATACAGCATCCCGCTTTCATCCTGGCGGACAGTGTCACCGGTATGGAACCAGCCACCCTTCCACGCCTCCTCTGTTGCGGCATCATTCTTGAGATAACCGGCGAAAAAACCGCGGCGGGGATCATCACCCTCGCACCTGACCAGCATTTCTCCCTCGGTACCGGTTGGCACGTCAACGTCATGTTCATCCACCACCCGGGCCTCCAGGTTGGCACGTGGGCGGCCAAAGGCGCGGGTATGGATTTGCCGGGGCTCGAAGCTGTCGCCGAACAACCGCCCGGTCTCGGTCATGCCCCAGAGCTCGACCAGCGGAAAGCCGTAACGTTTTTCAAATACCTCATGTAGCGACGGCTCAACACCGGCGCCAGCGCCGAAGCGCACACAATGGGCGGTCTCGAACTCGCTTTTAGGCTGGTTGAGAAGCATCGGTGGGACCACACCCAGATAATGGATGATGGTCGCCCGTGTCTCCACAACCTCCTTCCACCAGGTCGTTGGATGAAAACGGTCAGGAATAATCAGGCATCCGCCAGAGATCATCATGGACATAAAGCAGACGGCAGCCGCATTCATGTGAAACAGCGGCAACGGGTTATAGAGCCGCTCCTGCCCCTCACGCATCACCACATTGCCGCCCATGGTCAGGTAGGTTTCACCGGAAATGATATAATAGTCATTTGTCAGGATGCAGCCTTTCGGCCGTCCTGTTGTGCCCGAGGTATAAAGCAGGCTGGCCTCGCTCATCCGCTCCGGCGGGCCTGATTTAGGCGCCGGTCCCGGATTGGGTAAGGTTTCCGGGAATTCCTCGGCAATGATAACCGGCAGCTCCTTTTTTGTGGACGCCGCAACGGCCCTGATATCGTCGGCGCGGTTGGCGGCTGTCACCACAAGATCTGCTTCCGAATGATCCATCTGGTAAAGCATTTCGTCCTGCAGATAGTCCGGGTTTATCGGCACACCGGAGATCCCCAGCGCATTCGCCGCCAACAGATGGAAAAGATATTCAGGCCGGTTTTCAAGCAAATACCCGATCCGGTGCCCATGGCCGTAACCGGACCGCTCGTAAATCGCTTTCAGGCGCTCAACCTCTGTGGCGACCTCGGCATAGGTAAACTCGATGCCATCCGGGTGGTAGCTTCGTTTCTCATACGCGGGCGCGCACAAAAAGGCATTTTCGCCATATTTGGCAGCAGACTTACAAAATACGTCATACATGGTCGTCATGAGAGACCCCTCTTAACTGAATTTGTTACTTTTATTAAATCCGCGGGGCGGCAGGCGTCCCGCATTGCCGCGCCGGGTGTACCAGCCGGTCAAGTCTTGCTCGGTTCGCGTACGGTCACCCGATTTCCAGCTCAGACCATCCGCCCTGGTAAAAGTCATGATATCCGATAGGCCACCATCCTTGTAGCGCTGCAAAGTAACCCCCCGGCCCCGCGCCATTTCCCCGACTTCCTCAAGGGCGAAGCAGTTGAGCCGACGGTTTTCCCCGATAACCGCTACGGAATCGCCGCTGACATCGATACAGAAGGCCGCCTCAACATCACCGGAGACATTCAGCGTCTGCTTGCCGTTGCGGGTCTGGGCGATGACGCTTTTTTCATCCACCACGAAGCCGCGCCCGTCGCTTGAGGCCACCAGCAGCTTGCGGTCGGGTTTATGAACAAACAGCTCGACGATATCCTGGTCATTGCCAAGATCGATCATCAGCCGCACCGGCTCGCCATGCCCGCGCCCGCGCGGGAGCTTGTCACAGCCGATGGTATAAAAGCGTCCGTTGGTTGCGAACAGGACCAGCTTGTCCGTAGTTTCCGCCGGGATCCAGAAGCGTTCCTTGTCGCCGTCCTTGTATTTTTCGGCCCCGTTTTTCTCCACATGGCCCTTGAGGGCGCGGATCCAGCCCTTTTCAGAACAGATAATGGTGATCGCTTCCTTCTCGATCATCGCCTCCATTGGCATTTCGGGAAGCTCGGTCGCTTCGCCGATGCGGGTTCGCCGGTTGGATAGCTCCGGTAACTTCTGGAGGGTTTTGCGAAGCTCGCGGATCTCGTCGGAAATGGCGGTACGGCGAAGCTCCTCGCTGTCCAGCAGAGCCTCCAGCCCGGCCTTTTCCTCGCTCAGCTTGTCATGTTCCGTGCGCAGTTCCATCTCTTCAAGACGGCGCAAAGACCGCAGCCGCATGTTGAGAATCGCTTCCGCCTGGTTGTCCGTCAGCGTGAAAGTCTCGATCAGGCTTTGCTTCGGATGATCCTCCTCACGGATGATGCGGATGACTTCATCCAGATTGAGGAAGACGATCAGGTAGCCGGCGAGCACTTCCAACCGGGCCTCGATCTTGCCGAGACGGTTTTTCGAGCGCCGGATGAGAACCTCAAAGCGGTGATCGAGAAAGGCCAGCAAGACTTCTCTCAGGTCCATCACCCGCGGGGTCTGTGTCGCGTCGAGGACATTCATATTCAGCGAAAACCGGTTCTCGAGATCGGTCAGGCGGAACAGCCCCTGCATCAGCATTTCCGCCTCGACATTCTTGCTGCGCGGCTCGAGGACAAGGCGGATATCCTCCGCTGATTCGTCCCGAACATCGGCAAGAAACGGCAATTTCTTGTTCTGGATCAGCTCGGCAATCCGCTCGATCAGCTTGCTTTTCTGGACCTGATAGGGAATTTCTGTGACGACGATCTGGTAAGTACCGCGCCCCGTATCCTCGACCTCCCACGTCGCCCGCTGGCGGAAGCCGCCGCGGCCGGTAAGATAGGCCTCACGAATGCTCTCCGGTTTTTCGACAAGCTCGCCGCCGGTCGGAAAATCCGGCCCCGGAATAAATTCTATGAGCTTGTCAATACCGGCATTCGGGAACTTGATCAGATGCAGCAACGCCCCGGCAATCTCGACCGCGTTATGCGGCGGGATCGAGGTCGCCATGCCGACCGCGATCCCAGCGGAGCCATTGGCGAGCAGGTTCGGAAAGGCGGACGGCAGGACCACCGGCTCATGTTCCTCGCCATCATAGGTCGGGCGAAAATCGACCGTGTCCTGATCGATATCGCGGAGCAGCATTTCGGCGACGATGGTCAGCCGCGCTTCGGTGTATCGCATGGCGGCGGCATTATCGCCGTCGATATTGCCGAAATTCCCCTGCCCCTCCACCAGCGTATAGCGCTGGGCAAATTCCTGGGCGAGCCGGACCAGTGCATCATAAACCGACTGGTCGCCATGGGGATGATATTTACCGATGACATCGCCGACCACGCGGGCGCATTTCTTGAAGCCCGAATTGGGATCAAGCTTGAGCATCCGCATGGCATAAAGCAGCCGCCGGTGGACAGGTTTCAGGCCGTCCCGCACATCGGGGAGCGAGCGGGACATTATGGTCGACATAGCGTAGGCGAGATAGCGCTCGCTTAAAGCGTCCTTCAGCGAGGTCGGAACAATCTCGCCGGGAGTAATCGGGGAATGGTCAGTCATGCCCCCTATATACCATCTGATTTTCGTTTGAGGAGGGAAAAATTAGAGAAGATTGGTTTCCGTGTTTTTTTCCAGATCAGCAGGCCCGGACCGGCGCCGGAAAGCCGTCATTAATCGCTCCCGCGCGGCCAGATGCAGGTTGGGCCGGTGCTCGGTTATGAATTTTTCAATGAAATAACCGGTGAGCTCCAGACCGTCGAGAAGGTCGCCGGCCGGAACGTCGGTGATCCCCAGTTCCGCGATCCGGCCCGCCTGCACAAAAACGGGCAGTTTCAGAAGCTTGTCATGATACGGCAGGCCCGCCTCCCGGCTCACGGCCCGCCGCGATTTCGGCGAGACGTAGGCGAGATCCCGGGTGGTGCCGGTGGCCGCGCAGCGCGAGAGATCAAGGCCGTAGCCGATCTCGCTGAGTAACCCAAGTTCCCAGCGGATCAGCAACAACGGCCAGATATCCGTCTCCTGCTCAAGCGAACGAAACAGCAAAAGCGTGGCCTCGTAAAGGGCCTCATGCGGTTCGCTTTCCGGCAATACGATATCCAGCAGGGCGAGTGCCGAGCAGCTTGCCATCAGGGCGAGCGGGGCATCAAACAGATTTGTCGCGTGGGATTTCAATGCCTCCACGGTAAACATCCCCAACTGCTCGGCAAGGCGGCTTCGCCAGGTCAGGGTCACTTCGCTGCCGGGCTGCAGGATACCGCGCATCCGGCGCCCCGTCCCGCCCCGCACCAGTCCGGCGGAGCGTCCGTGCTCCCGCGTGAACGCATGAATGATCACACTGCTCTCGCCGTGTTTTCGAGCATTGAGGATTAGGCCGACGTCGTTCCAGTTCATGGGGGGATGCTAGCAGAAAGGGCCCGCCCGCCGAACAAAAATCGGTCCCGCTTTTTTCTCACAGCGGGGGCGACCCACGCGTCCAAGACGGAAGAACAGAGGAAGGACATATGCCCTTGGAAACCCACATTGCCCTGATCAGTACGGTCACCGATAAAAATCTTCATTACGAAAAACTCGACACCGAGGGCATTGAATGGATGATGTCGCCCCCGGAAATGCTTGCCCCGTTTCAATATCACCGCTGCAAATGCTCCGGGCCAGCATCCGGCTATCAGATCGCGCTGAAATACGAGGGGCTGATCTGCCGCATTGATGTCACTGCCTGGGGAGTATCCTATCGCAAGTCAACGCCGACCTTCCACGATATGGAGATAATCCAGATTACGAATACAGCCCCATATCGCCTTGAAATAGTTATGATATAGACGTCATTTGTAGGTGTAGAAAGGCGGCGGCATCTGGCGGCCGCCTTCTCTTGATTACACGTCCAACTTCGGTTTCAGGATTTCCGTCACCACACCGGGATTGGCCTTGCCCTGCGTTGCCTTCATCACCTGGCCCATGAAGAAGCCGAACAGCTTGTCCTTGCCGCTGCGATATTCGGCAACCTTGTCCGGATTGGCGGCGATCACGGCGTCAATCGCCGCCTCGATCGCGCCGGTATCAGAAACCTGTTTCAGGCCCTTTTCCTCGACGATGGCCGCGGCGCCTTTGCCACTATCGAACATCTCCTCAAAGACTTCCTTGGCGATGCGGTTGGAAATGGTGCCGTCGGCGATCAGGTCAACGAGCTCCCCGAGCGCATCGGCGGAGACCGGGCTGTCGGCGAGATTCTTGGAGGTGCGGTTGAGATTGCCAAACAGTTCGCCGATCACCCAGTTGGCCGCGAGCTTCGCATCACGGCCTTTGGCCACCGCCTCGAAATAATCCGCGACTTCCTTTTCGGCGACAAGGACACTCGCGTCATAGGGCGACAGGCCAAGCTCGCCGATGAAGCGCGCCTTCTTCTCGTCGGGGAGTTCCGGCAGAGTCGCGCGGATCGCCTCGATAAAGGCATCGTCGAATTCCAGTGGTAACAGGTCGGGGTCGGGGAAATACCGGTAATCATGCGCCTCTTCCTTTGAACGCATGGAGCGAGTCTCGCCCTTGACCGGATCATACAGCCGGGTTTCCTGCTTAACGCTGCCGCCGCCCTCAATGATATCAACCTGGCGGTTGGCCTCATAAACGATCGCCTGCTGCATGAAGCGCACCGAGTTAATGTTCTTCATCTCGCAGCGGGTGCCGAACTCGTCGCCCGCCTTGCGCACCGAGACATTGACGTCGGCGCGCATGGAACCTTCATCCATATTGCCATCGCAGGTCCCGAGATAGCGGACAATGCTGCGAATCTTTTTCACATAGGCCGCCGCCTCCTCAGGGGAGCGCATGTCCGGCTCGGAGACGATTTCCATCAGCGCCACGCCCGACCGATTGAGGTCGACAAAAGTCTGGCTTGGATGCTGGTCATGCAAACTCTTGCCCGCATCCTGCTCCAGATGCAGGCGGGTGATGCCGATTTCGCGGGTCTCCCCATCTTTCAGGTCGATGAGGATCTCGCCCTTGCCGACAATCGGCTGCAGGAACTGGCTGATCTGGTAGCCCTGAGGCAGGTCGGCATAGAAATAGTTCTTACGATCAAAGATCGAGAATTTATTGATCTGCGCCTTGAGGCCGAGACCGGTCCGAACCGCCTGCTCGACCGCCATTTCATTGATCACCGGCAACATTCCGGGCATGGCCGCATCAACGAAGGAGACCTGCGTGTTCGGCTCGGCCCCATAGGTCGTGGGTGAGCCGGAGAAAAGTTTTGACTGCGTGGTGATCTGCGCATGGATCTCAAGCCCAATAACAACTTCCCAATCGCCGGTGGCGCCCTGAATAATCATTCCCATCTCAGCCCCTCCACCAGTCGGTCGGCGTCGCCGTAAATCCGGCCGCCTCTTCTAGCACGCCAGCAGCACGGAAGACGGTTTCCTCATCAAACGGACGGCCCAGCAGCTGAAGTCCCAGCGGCAAGCCTTCCGCCGATAATCCGGCGGGCAGGGAAATGCCGGGCAGCCCAGCCAGACTTGCGGGCACCGTGAACACATCATTGAGATACATTTCCAGTGGATCGTCTCCCTTCTCGCCAAAGGCAAAGGCGGCCGAAGGGGCCGTTGGAGTCAAAATCACATCGACCTTCTCATAGGCTGCCCTGAAATCATCAGCGATCCGGGTGCGGACCTTCTGCGCCTTCAGGTAATAGGCGTCGTAATAGCCTGCGGACAGCGCATAGGTCCCGATCAGCAAGCGGCGCTTGACCTCGGTGCCGAAGCCCTCGCCGCGCGTGTTCGCATACATATCGCTCAGGTCCTTGCCCTCAACCCGCAGGCCATAGCGCACACCGTCATAGCGCGCGAGGTTGCTGGAGGCTTCGGCGGGGGCAATGATGTAATAGGCGGGCAGTGCATATTTGGTGTGCGGCAGGCTGATCTCGACGATTTCCGCGCCCGCCGCCTTCATCCAGTCGATTCCCTGATCCCAGAGCTTCTTCAGCGCGTCGCTCATGGTATCGAGGCGGTATTCCTTTGGGATGCCGACCTTGAGGCCGCGAATGTCCCCGGTCAAAGCTGCCTCGAAATTCGGCACGGGCATATTAACGCTGGTGCTGTCCTTGGGATCGAACCCCGCCATGGATTCCAGCATGATCGCGGTGTCGCGCACGCTGCGCGCCATCGGTCCCGGCTGGTCGAGGCTGGAGGCAAAGGCAACAACGCCCCAGCGCGAGCAGCGGCCGTAGGTGGGTTTCATCCCGACAATCCCGGCAAAGGACGCAGGCTGACGGATCGAGCCGCCAGTGTCTGTTCCCGTTGCGCCCATGGCGCTGAAGGAGGCAACGGCGCTTGCCGATCCGCCGGAGGAGCCCCCCGGCACAAGGTCCCGGTTGTCGCCGGTGCGGCGCCAGGGATTGACCACATTGCCGTAATAGCTGGTCTCGTTCGACGAGCCCATGGCGAATTCATCGAGATTGACCTTGCCGAGCATCACCGCGCCGTCGGCCCAGAGTTTTGAGGTCACCGTTGATTCGTAGCGCGGTGTGAAGCCATCGAGAATATGCGAGGCGGCCGTGGTCAGCACACCCTTGGTGCAGAACAGGTCCTTAATCGCAAGCGGAATGCCGTCAAGCTTTCCCGCCGCGCCGCCGGCCCGGCGCGCATCTGACGCCGTCGCCGCGTCCACGGCAATCTCCGGTGTCTTGGTGATAAAGGCATTGAGCGGATTTGCCGCTTCCATGGCGGTGATATGGGCGGCGGTCAATTCACGCGCCGAAAAATCCTTGGCATTGAGACCGTCGCGGGCGGCGGCGATGGTCAGCCTGGTCAGGTCCGTCATTATTCGATCACCTTCGGGACGGCGAAAAACCCGTCTTCATGGCCTGGGGCATTGGCGACGATATCCTCGACATAGCCACCATCCGTGACAACGTCTGCGCGCCAGCGCATACGCATGTCGGCGACAGAAGTCATTGGTTCGACATTTTCCGTGTCGACCTCGCTGAGCTGTTCCACCCAGCCCAGTATATTATTCAATTCGGCCGCCATCGGTTCGAGGTCTTTTTCCTCAATCCTGATGCGGGCCAAATTGGCGACTTTTGCCACTGCGGCTTTATCAAGCGACATTTGTCACCCTTTACTATAAAAGAAGCTATCCGGAAGGTCGGTCCGGACTTTAACTTAACCCCAAAAACAGGCGCCAAACCGACATTGGCTGCAAATTAACGTAAGCAATGCTCCTCGGCAACCCCACCCATTTGAAACATTTCCTGCCCGGCAACAAAAGACTGCTGGGGATGGACCCCGGTACCAAGACCATTGGGCTTGCCCTTTCCAACCTTGCCTTGAATGTGGCCACGCCTCTTATGACGATCAAGAGGACAAAATTCAAGATGGATGCGGCAGAAATTGCCAAAATAATTGAAAGTGATAGCATCGGGGGCTTCGTCATCGGCTTGCCGATCAACATGGATGGCAGCGAAGGCCCCCGTTGCCAGTCGATTCGCCAGTTCCAGAAGAACCTGGAGGAGCATTTCGACCTACCCATGTGTTTCTGGGACGAGCGGCTCTCCACCGTCGCCGTCACCCGCCATCTACTGGAAGTCGATGCCTCCCGCAAGAAACGTGCAAAAGTCGTGGATAAAATGGCCGCCGCCTACATCCTTCAGGGCGCGCTCGACGCCATGCAATAATTTTTCAACTGACGCTTGCCCCGCCTGCCGAGGATCGCTATACAGTTTTCTTTTAATGACTAATACAGATCCCATACGATTTGCCCATCGGCATCTCCTTGATATTGCGCGACTTAGCGTCACCGATATCAACCAGATCCTTGATCTTGCAGAGAGTTACGCGGAAACCTCGCGCTCCGCTGACAAGAAGCAGTCTCTCCTTCACGGCCGGACCCAGATCAACCTCTTTTATGAAAACTCAACCCGGACCCGGACCTCGTTCGAGCTGGCAGGCATGCGGCTTGGTGCCGATGTCATAAATATGTCGGTGGGGTCCAGCTCGGTCAAAAAGGGCGAGACGCTGATCGATACGGCGATGACCCTGAATGCCATGCACCCGGACGTTCTGGTGATCCGCCATCCCGATTCAGGGGCACCGCATCTGCTGGCCCAGAAAGTCGACTGCGCCGTCATCAATGGCGGCGACGGCAGTCACGAGCACCCGACGCAGGCGCTGCTTGATGCCCTCACGATCCGCCGCCGCAAAGGACGGTTGCAGGGGCTCATCGTGGCCATTTGCGGAGACATCCAGCATAGCCGTGTCGCCCGCTCCAACATCGCCCTGCTGAATATCATGGGCGCGCGGGTGCGCGTGGTCGGCCCGACAACCCTGATCCCCTCCCATGCCGCGAAAATGGGCGTGGAGGTTTATCACAAAATGTCGGAAGGGCTGAAGGATGCGGATATCGTCATGATGCTGCGCCTGCAGACCGAGCGCATGCAAGGCTCCTTCGTGCCGTCCGTACGGGAATATTTCCACTTTTTTGGCCTCGACAAGGAAAAGCTGTCCGTGGCCCGACCCGACGCGCTGATCATGCATCCCGGTCCGATGAACCGCGGTGTAGAGATTGACTCCGAGATTGCGGATGACCTGATTATCAGCGCCATCTCTGAACAAGTGGAAATGGGCGTCGCCGTGCGCATGGCCTGTCTTGACCTGTTGACGCGGGGGGATGCCTGATGGCCGCGCCAGTACATGCCCTGATTAACGCCCGCCTGCTCGATCCGGCGACATCGACCGACATCAGGGGCGGCCTGTTGATCGAGAAGGGGAAAATCCTCGACTGGGGATCGCATATCACAAAGGACGCGCTGCCAGACGGCGCGACGGTTGAGGACTGCGGCGGAAATTATCTGGCTCCCGGCCTCGTCGATGCCCATGCCTATCTCTGCGAACCGGGCAAAGAACATCGTGAAACCATGGCGACCGCCGGAATGGCCGCCGCCGCCGGCGGGGTCACCACCATAAATGCTTTCCCGGCAACCGAACCAGTGATTGACGATCCAGCGCTGGTCGAACTGGTGGCGCGGCGGGCGAAAACAACCTGCGCCGTCAATGTCTGCATCACCGGGGCGCTCACCAAGGGGCTGCTGGGCGAGGAAATGGCGGAATTCGGCCTGCTGTCTGAGGCCGGTGTGGTCGCCGTCAGTGACGGTCAGTTTGCTATTGCCAATATCAACCTGATGCGCCGGGCTTTGGCCTATGCCAGCATGTTTGACCTGCCCGTCATTGTCCATGCCGAGGATCCGGCGCTGGCCGCTGGCGGTGTCATCACAGGCGGGCGTACGGCGACCTTCATGGGACTGAAATCCATCCCCTCCTGCGCCGAGGCCATTCTGGTGGAGCGGGATATCCGCCTTGTCAAAATGACTGGCGCGCGCTGGCATGCGGCGCACTTGAGCACCCGCGACGCACTCGATACCATGCGCCGGGCAAAAAATGACGGACTGAAGGTTACCGCCGGGACCGCCCCGCATTACCATGCGCTCAATGACCTTGAACTCGGCGAATACCGCACGTTCGCCCGTGTCTCCCCGCCGCTTCGCGAAGAAGAAGAGCGACTGGCGGTAATCGAGGCGATCAAGGACGGGACGATCGATATCATTTCCTCCCAGCATCTGCCGCAGAGCGCCGACAGCAAACGTGTTCCCTTCGCCCAGGCCAAACCCGGCGTCATCGGGCTGGAAACCATGTTGCCGGTCAGTCTTCGCCTCTATCACAATGGAGACGTTGATCTTCTGCGCCTGCTCTACACGATGACGGTGGCGCCCGCCAAACTGCTCGGGCTCAACGCGGGCGCGCTCCGGAAAGGGGCGAAAGCGGATATTTTCCTGTTCGACACCGAGCGGCCGTGGCAGGTCGACGGTGACTTGCTGAAATCAAAATCAAAAAATACCGCGTTCGACGGCCATTTGCTGCAAGGGCGCGTCCTCAAAACCTTTGTTCGCGGCACCGCCGTGTTCGAATTGTAGGAGGCACCTCCATGCCGGACCCGATTGGCGATTTCAGCTTTACCTGGCCCTATTACGCGGCGGTGATTGTGGGTTATCTCATTGGCTCCATACCGTTCGGGCTAGTGCTGACAAAGCTCGCCGGCCACGGCGATGTACGCAATATTGGCTCGGGCAGTATCGGCGCGACCAATGTGCTCCGGACCGGGAACAAGGGCCTTGCGCTCGCAACTCTCCTGCTTGATGGCGGCAAGGGCGCGATTGTCGTGATCCTCGCCAATATCTACTTCACGCAAGATTTTGCAGTGCTGGCGGGTGGCGGCGCTTTTTTGGGCCATCTATTCCCCATCTGGCTGCGTTTTAAGGGGGGTAAGGGCGTTGCGACTTTTATCGGTGTCATGCTCGCGATCTGTTGGCCGGCGGGGATTGCCGTTGTGCTCACATGGCTGGCCGTCGCTGTGACTTTTCGCTACTCGTCTCTCTCTGCACTCGTTTCCGCCGCGCTCTCACCGCTCTATACGTATCTGCTGATGCGGCTCTCGCCGCTCGGCGGTGTTTATTACGGGGATCTGCAACTTATTGAGTTCACCGCCTTTATGGCCCTTTTCATCTTTATCCGTCATCACCAGAATATCGCCCGCCTGCTGAAAGGTGAAGAACCCCGGATCGGCGAAAAGAAATCCCGACCAAAGGTAGAAACATAATTTGCATATGATTACTTAAAGGTGTAATTCCTTACAGTGAGAATTTGCATGTCCATTACCCCAGTTATTACAACACCCTCTGGCGATGCCCTTGTTCTCAGGCTTCAGGCACTTGCCGATACGACCCACCGTGAGTTTTTAGCGCAAGTGACGCGGCGAGAGGCAGAAATCGCCCGCCACAAAAGCGCCTTTCATCGCAAATTTCTGGCCCACACCCTTATCGTAGAGAAAACAGATAGCCCGCCGTCACCGCCCCAGCCCTCCCTAAAAGAACGCTTCAACGCCATCAGGCCGGCTCCACTTGTACTTCTGAAAGCGCCCGTTCGACCACACCGCCCGGTGCCAGCGGTTAATCCCGCGATACCGGAAATCGCTCCTGTGATCGACATCCCATCCTTTCCAACTACCCCCCTTGACCTCGCTCCTCGCGAAGGCGAAAAGCTGGTTAAATATGAAGAAAACGTCCGATCTTTTTCCTTTCGGCGGTTATTTGACAGGGCACCCAGGTTCGGCAGCGACCCGTAATTGCGGCCTGGCCATTTCCTTTAAAAAAAATCCAGACGGGAATCCAGCGTGTGCCTGGCGCGCATGAAATCAATTGACGCGTTTAATAAAATCCTGTCACTTTAAGCTTATGGAAAACATGCACGAACTGTCATCGGAGGAACGACTGGACTGGCTGCGCCTGATCCGCTCGGAAAATGTCGGCCCGATCACCTTCTTCCAGCTTCTCGCCCGCTTTGGTAGTGCCCGCAAATCGCTGGAGGCGCTGCCGGAGCTTGCCCGCAAGGGGGGCCGAAAAAAACCGATACGGATCTGCCCGCTGGCCGCCGCGCAAAAGGAAATTGAGGATGTCACGCGGTTTGGCGCGCGCATGATCGCCGCCTGCGAGCCCGACTATCCGGCGCGGCTGCGCAATATTGCTGATCCGCCGCCGGTCCTCACCGTCAAGGGTCATGGCCATCTGCTGAACGAGGATACGGTCGCCATCGTCGGCGCCCGCAATTCCTCTGCGGTCGCTGTCAGGATAACCCAGAAGATCGCCGCGGAGTTGAGCGCAAAAAAGATCATTGTCGCCTCCGGCCTCGCACGCGGCATTGATACCGCCGCCCATCAGGCCGCTCTTGCCGGCGGCACGGTTGCGGTTGTCGGTGGTGGCATTGACTATCCGTACCCGCGCGAAAACAAGGAGCTGCAAAAGCAGATTTATGACCGTGGATGCGTGATCGCGGAACAGCCGTTCGCCACGGTGCCCCAGGCCCGCCATTTCCCGCGCCGCAACCGGATTATTTCCGGGCTTTCGCTCGGTGTGCTGGTCGTCGAGGCATCACCGCGTTCTGGCTCCCTCATCACCGCCCGCATGGCGCTTGAACAGGGACGTGAAATATTTGCCATCCCCGGCTCCCCCATGGATCCGCGTGCGCGCGGCACCAATAACCTCATCCGGAGCGGCGCCCAGCTCACAGAAAGCGCCGATGATATCCTGGAGTCCCTTCAGAATATCCGCCGGCAACCCCTGAAGGAGCCGGACCAGCCGCTCCTTCCCTTCGCCCCTCCCGCCCCACAGCAGGAGCAGCATCTTGATAAAATCCGCCCGCAACTGATCACTTTTCTCAGCCCGACCCCAATAGAAATCGACGAGTTGATCCGCCTGATGGAACAGCCGCCAGCACTCATTTTAACGATTTTACTTGAACTTGAACTGGCAGGTAGACTAGAGCGTCATTTCGGAAACAGGGTTTCCATCATTGAGTAGCGTCTCTATATAAGACGGACGGGTGCCTTTTACTTGAGGCGAATTTAACAGAGAAAGTCTGCGGTGTTAATATGAACGTAGTTGTCGTCGAGTCTCCGGCCAAAGCCAAGACCATCAACAAATATCTGGGCAAGGACTTCACGGTTCTGGCTTCCTACGGGCATATCCGCGACCTGCCGTCGAAGGACGGATCTGTGAAGCCGGAAGAAGATTTCGCCATGGATTACCAGAACGATGCGAAATCCGCCAAACATATCAAGGCCATTGCCGACGCCCTTGACGGCGCCGAAAATCTGTATCTCGCCACTGACCCGGATCGTGAGGGGGAGGCCATCGCCTGGCATGTGATGAAAGTGATGGAGGAAAAGAAAAAGCTGAAAACCGCGAAAGTCAGCCGCGTTGTCTTCAATGAAATCACCAAGCGCGCGGTGCTGGACGGGATTGCCCATCCGCGCGAGCTGGATATGAATCTCGTCAATGCCCAGCAGGCACGGCGGGCCCTCGACTATCTTGTCGGCTTTACCCTGTCACCGGTCCTCTGGCGCAAGTTGCCCGGCGCCAAATCGGCGGGTCGGGTGCAATCGGTCGCACTCCGCCTGATCTGTGAGCGCGAGCTTGAGATCGAGGCCTTTATCGCCGAAGAATACTGGACGATTGACGCGGATTTCATGACCAACAAGGCGGAGAAGATCACGGCCCGTCTGACCCATCTCGCCAACAAGAAGCTCGACAAATTTTCGCTGCCCAATGGGGAAACGGCGAAAGCCGCCGCCGAAAAAGTCCGCGCAGGCCATTTCACCGTGTCCGATGTGACCCAGAAGCCAGCCAAGCGCAACCCCTCCCCGCCCTTTACCACCTCGACCCTGCAGCAGGAGGCCTCCCGCAAGCTCGGCTTCGGTGCCAAGCGGACGATGATGGTGGCGCAGAAACTCTATGAAGGCTTTGATATCGGCGGCGAAACCCAAGGCCTGATCACCTATATGCGGACCGACGGCGTCAGCCTCGCCAATGAAGCGGTTGAAGGCGCCCGCAACGTTATCGCCCGTGAATATGGTAAGGAATACGTGCCCGAGACGCCGCGTTATTACAAGGCAAAATCCAAGAATGCGCAGGAAGCTCATGAGGCCATCCGGCCAACGGATCTATCCCGCACTCCAGCCATAGCCGCCAAATACCTCGATCAGGAACATTTACGGCTCTATGAACTGGTCTGGAAGCGCACGGTTGCCAGTCAGATGGAAAGCGCGCGGCTTGAACGCACCACAATTGATTTCAGTGACGGGGCCGGACAAACTTTACGCGCCACCGGCAGTGTCGTTCGCTTCGCAGGTTTTCTCAAGCTTTACGAGGAAGGCCGTGATGATGCTGTCGATGAAGAGGGCGGCAATCGTCTCCCCGCCATAGAATCGGGAGCAAAGGTTGATACGGATATCGTCCGCGAGGACCAGCATTTTACCGAGCCTGCCCCCCGCTATTCCGAAGCCAGCCTAGTCAAGAAGCTGGAGGAGCTTGGCATCGGGCGTCCATCCACCTACGCGTCCATCATCTCCGTTCTGCAGGACCGCGATTATGTCCGCATTGAGCAGAAGCGCTTCTATCCCGAAGACAAGGGACAGCTGGTCACCGCGTTCCTTTCCTCCTTCTTTACGCGCTATGTGGAATATGATTTCACGGCGCAGCTTGAGGAAAAACTCGATGATGTGTCGGCCGCAAAAATGGATTGGAAACAGGTCTTGCGTGATTTCTGGTTTGATTTCAATCTCTCCGTCGAGGGAACTGCCGAACTCCGGGTCTCGGATGTCCTAGAGGAGCTCAACCGTGTGCTGGCGCCGCATGTTTTCCCGCCGCGCGAGGATGGCAAGGATCCGCGCACCTGCCCGAAATGTGATGAGGGCCGGCTTAGTCTGAAAACCGGGCGGTTCGGGGCTTTTATCGGTTGCTCAAACTATCCTGAATGCCGCTTCACCCGGCAACTTGGCACCAAGGACGACGAGGATACCAGCATCGACGAAGGGCCAAAGGAAATCGGCCTCGACCCGGAGACCGGCTTGATGATAACCCTGCGCAAAGGCCCATATGGTCCCTATTTACAGCTGGGCGAGCCGGAGCCGAAGAAGAAGCCAAAACGGGTCTCCATTCCCAAGGATGTGCCGCTTGACACCGTCGATTTCGATCTCGCCGTGCAGTTGATGGCCCTACCGCGAGAAGTCGGTCCACATCCGGAATCAGGCAGCATGATCACCGCCGGGCTCGGCCGCTATGGCCCCTATGTTGAGTGTGACAAGAAATACGGGCGGGTTGCCGAAAGCATGGAAGTGCTGACCATCGGCATGAACCGGGCCGTCGAGCTGCTGGCTGCCGCGAAACCGCGCGGCGGGGCCGGCCGCGGCGCAGCGCCGCTGCGTGTCGTTGGCGCCCATCCGGCAGACGGAGCGGATATCAATGTCAAGGACGGCCGCTATGGGGCCTATGTCGCCCACGGCGGCATCAATGCGACGATCCCCAAAGGATCAGACCCCTTGACCATCACTCTCGACGAGGCGGTGACGCTGCTGGCGGAGCGGGCCGAAAAAAGCGGAAAAAAGCCGAAACTGGCCAAAAAAGCAGGCGCAAAGAAACCAGCTGCGAAGAAGAAAACCGCGGCCAAGAAGGCTCCCGCAAAAAAAGCGGCGGCGAAAAAGTCAACGGCCAATGCCGACTAAAACCCGTCTGCTGCCATTAGACTTGGAAAACAGGATATTTTGACCCCCACAGACACCAATAAGTCACCCCTGCCAACCAAGGCCGAGGTTCGCCAGTTCATCGACGATAGCGAGACCCCCGTCGGCAAGCGCGAGATCGCCAAAGCCTTCCAGATCAAGGGCGCCGACCGTATCTACCTAAAAAAGATACTGAAGGAGCTTGTTGACGACGGCGCACTCGAAAAAGGTCGCAAGCGCGAACTCGCCCCGGCTGGTGCCCTACCCTCTGTCGCCGTGATCGAGGTCGACCATCTCACCAAGGATGGCGAGGCGGTCGCCAAACCTGCGACCTGGACTGAAGGCGCCGCCCCGATCATCTATCTGCAGCAAGACGCGAAAACACGTGCCCATGCCCCCGGTGTCGGGGATCGCCTGCTTGCCCGTCTCAGCCGATCAAAAGACGGAACCTATGAAGCGCGGGTTATCCGGCATCTCGAAGCCGCCACCGGCCCGGTCCTTGGCGTTTACACGAAAATCGGCAAGGACGGCCGGGTCCAGCCAACAGATCGTAAGCTGAAAAAGGAAATCATTGTCCGGGAGGATAATTCGCTTGGCGCGCAAACCGGCGAGGTCGTGCTCTGCGAGATTTTACCTGGAAAAACCTATGCTCTGCCGGAAGGCCGGGTGAAGGAGCGAATCGGTCCGATGGGCGATGCCACCTCGATCAGTCTGATCGCCATCCATGCCCAAGGCATTCCCTCAGAGTTCAATGACGCGACCATCAAGGAAGCCATGACGGCCAAACCGGTTTCGCTTGGCAAACGCACCGATCTCCGAAAACTGCCAATCATCACCATCGACCCGGAAGATGCCCGCGATCGCGATGATGCGGTCTGGGCCGCGCCCGACGATGATGCAAAAAATCCGGGCGGCTGGCAGGTTATTGTCGCCATTGCCGATGTTGCCCATTATGTCACCTATCAATCTGAATTAGATAAATCTGCCAAGCTACGGGGAAATAGTGTTTATTTCCCTGACCGGGTTGTTCCGATGCTGCCCCATGAACTGTCCAGCGATCTCTGCTCCTTGCATGACAAGGTTGACCGGCCGGTGATGGCAGTGCAGATGTGGTTCGATGTCGAGGGCAACAAGCTTCGCCATAAATTCATGCGCGCCCTGATCAACAGTGCCGCCTCTCTCACCTATCGTCAGGCACAGGACGCCGAGGACGGGCAACCAGACGCGGTAACTGAGCCGTTGGTTGACCATGTCATACATCCGCTCTACGGGGCTTACGCGGCCCTGAAAAAGGCGCGAGCGAAACGCCAGCCCCTTGATCTCGAATTGCCAGAGCGGCAAATTGAATTTGGCGAGGACGGCTTTATCAAGGCGGTACATAAAAAGCAGCGGTTCGCAGCCCATATGCTGATCGAGGAATTCATGATCCAGGCCAACGTCTCGGCCGCCGAGACTCTGGTAAAATTGCGCCGCCCCTGTATGTTCCGCGTGCATGAGCCGCCCTCCGCCGACAAGCTCGTGGGCTTGCAGGAAACCCTGGCCGACATGAATATCCGCTTCGCCAAGGGACAGATTGTGCAAACCAGCACGTTCAACCGTATTCTTGCCCAGGCGGACACCGAGATTGACCGAGAGCTTGTCAGCTCACTGGTTCTCAGGACGCAGTCGCAGGCGGTCTACAGCCCGGACAATCTGCATCATTTCGGGCTCAACCTGAAAAACTACGCCCATTTCACCTCGCCGATCCGCCGATATGCGGATTTGCTCGTCCATCGCAGCCTGATTGCCGCGCTCAAGCTCGGCGACGGCGGGTTGCACGAGGAGGAAGCAGCGGAATTTGTGGAAATTGGTACCATGATCTCGAATTTCGAGCGACGGGCGATGATCGCCGAGCGGCAGACCAACGACCGTTTCACCGCCGTCTTTCTCGCCAACAAGGTCGGCGAGATTTTTCAGACGAAAGTCTCGGGCGTAACCCGGGCAGGACTGTTCCTCTCCTTCGATGATACCGGCGCCGATGCGTTGGTGCCGATCTCTACGCTCGGCAACGACTATTTCCATTACGATCCCGACAAACACAGACTTGTCGGGCGGCGCACCGGGGTAACTTACCGGCTTGCTGACCGGTTGGCAGTGCGCCTGCGTGAAGTGGACATTGTCACTGGCAGCATGATCGCCGAGGTTATCGACGGCCGCGACGGCGGCGCGGCCTCTCCGCGTCCGGCCCGGGATACCCGCCGGTCGTCTGGCAGAAAACCTGGCGTCAAAGCCTCTGCCCAGCCGCCAAAAAAGAAGAAGAAAAAGAAAACGCTGCCCAAGGCCAAAAAGCGGGCAAAGCGAACAGCTCGGTCAGACTGAATTCTGCGGCACAATGTCGCAAACCCCTTTTCGTCGTACTTTTCATCCCCAGCTAATGCTATTGGTGTCAGCGAAATTAGAGAAATGGTGACCATGAATATTGTCGAACAGGAACGATCCGTCCGTCAGGCCCTTTTCCACGGCCTGCGTCAACGCTGCCCCCGCTGCGGCATTGGCGATATCTACAAGAGCTATATCAAGGTCAAACATACCTGCGAAACTTGTGGTCTGGAACTGCATTACCAGCGCGCCGACGACGCGCCGCCCTATTTCACGATGTTGATCGTTTTGCATTTTGTTCTGTCCGGGTTGCTAGCAGTTGAGCAGACCTATAGTCCCGCAACCTGGGTGCAGCTAACGATCTGGCTACCGATTGCCTTGGTGTCCTCTCTGTGGCTTCTGCCGCGTGTAAAAGGGGCACTCATCGGGATCCAATGGGCTCGCCGCATGCACGGTTTCGGTGGTGATTTCACCTAAACAAGCCGCGATTACCTACTCCACAACAATTGCAGAAACATCACATGTACTTGTCCTCACGCTGGACTTTCCGGCATTGCGAGGGCATAGTCGCTGAAAAGTGAAAGTTTCTTAACATGACCAACGAGAAGAAAAGATCCGTCGCGGAAAGCCGAACCGACGGCAGCAAGGCGCCGCGCCCGAAAGACGCCGCGACACTCATTCTCTATCGGCAAAGCGGCGCAAAAACTGAAATCCTGATGGGTGAGCGAAGTGGACGGCACAGCTTTCTCCCCAATACATATGTCTTTCCCGGCGGACGCGTGGATGCCAGCGACGGCCGTATTCCGGCGGCCCGAGACCTTCGTGACGATGTGCTGGCCCGACTGTGCCGGGGCGGCTGCAGCCCGGCCCGCGCCCGGGCGCTGGCAATTGCCGCGATCCGGGAAACGTTTGAGGAAACCGGCTTGCGCCTCGCTGCCTCGCATCCCGGACCAAAAATTTCGCGCCTGTCGGTCTGGAACGAGTTTGGCACCGTCACCTGCGGCCCGGATTTATCGAAGCTCGACTATATCGCCCGCGCGGTCACCCCGCCGGACCGGAAGAAGCGCTTTAATACGCGATTTTTTGTGGCTGATGCCGAAAGTCTGGAAGGCGACCTTAAAGGCTCCGGCGAGCTTCTCGACCTGCGCTGGGTCACCATAGCCGAGGCTCTCGACCTCGATATCCCTCTGATTACTGAAACGGTTCTGAGCCATGCGAACACCTTCCTGAAAACTCGGCCGCCCAGAGATGCCAACCGGCCGGTCCCGATGTTTGAAATGCGGCATGGAAAGCGAATATTCGGTGAAGAATGACAACTCCTTTGCTAGAACAGAGGCCGGTTATTCCCCGCCCGGCAGCAAGCCTTGTAATCTACGAAAAGAAGCAGAATGATATCTATGTCCTGATGGGCCGTCGGGCAAAGGCCCACCGGTTCCTGCCCAATGTCTATGTCTTTCCGGGTGGCCGCGTTGACGCTGCGGATGCGATGTGTGAGCCGCTAGCTCCCCTGCCGGAACATGTTGCGCGCAGGCTTTCACGGCCCGCAGGCATGGCCCATGCCGTCGCCACGGCGGCGGTCCGGGAAACCCATGAGGAAACTGGTCTTGTCATTGGCGACATCCGGAACGGGGCATTGGTACCGGATCTGTCGAACCTTGATTATATCGCCCGCGCCATAACCCCACCGATCAGCCCGATCCGCTTTAACACCCGGTTCCTGAGCATCGACGCACGCCATGTCACGGGCACACTCCAAGATTCGCGGGAGTTGATTGATCTGCAGTGGGTTACCCTGACCGAGGCGCTGAAAATGCCCCTTGTCGATGTGACCGAGTTCGTCCTCGGGGAAATCGGGAGGCGAGTTTCTACTTCCGCCCAAACGACATCCGCACCCGCCGGCATTCCCCTGTTTCGCTATATCAAAGGAAAGCCTCGAATTCGATCCATCGACCATGACTGACGAGTCTATACGGGACAACACGCTGGCATTGATTGCGGTCATTGCCGCGGTAACAGCGATGGCGGTATCGCTCAGCTTATCTATCCCGCTTGTCTCGCTGTCGATGGAGCGGCGCGGTTTCGGCAGTGATATCATCGGGTTGATGGGCTCCCTACCCGCCCTCGCCTTTTTGCTGGCCTCCCCGGTCACGCCCGCCCTGACCCGCACCTTCGGGTCCGGAAAAATGCTCTGGGGGGCGTTAGTGCTGGCGACAGTCAGCATCTGGTCGCTCGCCCTGTCGGATAATATCTATTTCTGGTTCTTCCTCCGGTTGATGATCGGCACGTCGATGGCGATCCTGTTCCTGATCAGCGAGACCTGGCTGAACAAGATTGCCATTGAAAAAACACGGGGGAGGACGATTGCGATTTATGTCTCCTCCATGACCTGCGGATTTGCCTTTGGTCCGATCCTGATCAACTTTCTTGGCGCCGAAGGAACCCTGCCCTTTATTGTTTCCGGCTTCATTGTCCTGTCTGCCGGGCTTGCCTTCCTGCTTGTCGGTGATCAGTTTCCGAACCTCGGGGGGAAAAGCAGCTATTCCTACCTTGCATTCGTCAGAATAGCCCCCATGATCAGTGCCGCCGTTCTGCTGGTGGCGTTTTTCGACGGATCCGTCCTGACCTTGTTGCCGGTGTATGGTATCAAGAACGGTCAGGCGCAGGAAACAGCCGTCCTGATGACCAGCGCCCTGCTTGCCGGGAATATCCTGCTGCAGGTGCCGATTGGCTGGCTGGCGGACCGATACAAAAGTTCATGGGTGATTCTTGGCTGCGGGATAATCGGTGTTGCCGGGGCGCTTCTTTTGCCCGTGGCAATGCCCCGACCGTTTCTTCTCTGGCCGCTGCTGATCATTTGGGGCGGGGCGGTCGTCGGCACCTATACGATTGCGCTGTCCATCATGGGGCAGAAATTCAAGGGCGGGGACCTTGTCACCGCGACGGCCGCAGTTGGCGCCCTGTGGGGCCTTGGCAGCCTTGCAGGACCTGCGATTGCTGGCGTGGCGATGGAGTGGGTCGAGCCGCACGGGATGCCCTTTACATTTGCCATCGTATGCCTTGCCTTTGTTGGGATTGCCGGGCACCAGGTCCTGCGCTCCCGATGAGCGGGTAAAATCGCGATTTCGACAGGTTGCGCTTGACTTGACGGATTAAATCCGTATTTTCCGGTCTTCAAATATTTTTCACTTCCGCGATACGGCGGGGGAACACTGGAGTTTCGGATATGGCTAAGCCGACCACATTGAAAATCAAGCTGGTAAGCACCGCAGATACGGGATTTTACTATGTCACGAAGAAAAATCCCCGGACGCTGACCGAGAAAATGGTCATGAAGAAATATGACCCGGTTGCCCGCAAGCATGTTGAATTCAAGGAAGCCAAAATCAAGTAGATTTACGGTGGATAGATTTAAAAGGCCGCAACATTGCTTGCGGCTTTTTTTGTGCCTGCTCTCTGGCGTTAGTTGAACGCGACGCCCGGAGTCTTTTCGAAGCTGACTACATTGGCGGCATTCACTGCCACCCGGTTGCGGCCATCCCGTTTCGCCGTATAAAGCGCCTCATCCGCCCGTTTTAATAAGGTGTCGGGACTTTCCTTCTCCTGCGAGACCGTAACCCCGATAGAGCAGGTCAGGTCCAGCTCATAGCTGCCCTTGGCGTCCGTGAAGGCCTTATCCGCGATCTGGCGCCGAAGCCGTTCCGAAACGGTCGAGGCGACAGAAAGATCGGTATCCGGCATAACAACGACGAATTCCTCACCGCCATAACGGCAAGCAAGATCAATTCCACGGACACTCATGCCGATGCGATTGGCAAATTCCTTGATAATATCGTCCCCGACACCATGGCCGTGGGTGTCATTGACGTTCTTGAAAAAATCAATATCGATGATCATGACGCAGATCGGCTTATAATCAAATTTCGCCCTGTGCAGCAAGGCTTCCAGGTGATTTGACATGTAGCGACGATTATACAGCCCGGTGAGGCTATCAGTCACCGCAAGTTCCATGCTCCGGTGATAATTATAGCGCAGACGGTCCTGATATTGCTTACGCAGGATTTGAGTACGTGTACGGACAATCAGCTCGTTGGTATCGATGGGCCGCATGACATAGTCATTGACGCCAAGATCAAGGCCTTTCAGCAACTTGTCTTTGTCTCCATCATCGACGAGGGTGAGGATCGGCAAATGCCGGGTTTCGTCAACGGTGCGTATCCGCGAACATAACCGCAGCGGGTCGAAATTTGCCGAATCAAGACTGATCACGGCGAGATCGAAATCCCCCGTTTGCAGCATTTCCTGCGCAAGGTTCATGTCCGGTTCGATCGTGACGTCATAAATCTGAGCGTAGACTTCCTTTATCTGCGTTACGGAAAACTTATTGTCATCGATAACCAGGATACGGGCCCGCTGTATCGCCTCTTCCTTGCGGTCGGACATGCTGATCACCCCAAACTCGGAGCTTGTCTCCTCGCGCAGGCGAAATTCATCCATCATCATCTTGAGCCGCAACAAGGATTTGACACGGGCAAACAAGGACATGTCATCCACAGGTTTTGTCAGGAAATCATCGGCGCCGGCCTCCAGTCCCTGCACCCGGTCTGTCGCTTCGCTGAGCGCCGTTACCATGATGACCGGGATATGGGCCGTTCGCGGGTCTTTTTTAAGGCGGCTGCAAACTTCAAATCCGTCCATTTGCGGCATCATGACATCGAGCAAAATCAGATCAGGCTGGACGTCGAATGCGATTTTCAGCGCGTCCGGGCCATTATACGCAGTCAAGACGTCATAATACTCAACCGAAAGCTTCGCTTCGAGAATTTTGACATTCGGTATGACGTCATCAACGACGAGGATACGTGCAGACATTCAGTTAGCCCAGGTATTCTTTGACGGTATTGAGAAAACCTTCGACGGAGATCGGCTTCGCGATATAGGCCTCACAGCCCCCCTCACGGATTTTTTCCTCATCCCCCTTCATGGCGAAAGCCGTTACGGCGATAACCGGAATTGACTTTAAGGTCTCATCCTCTTTGATCCATTTCGTAACTTCCAACCCTGACACCTCAGGAAGCTGAATATCCATCAATATCAGGTCCGGCATGTGCTCGCGCGCCAAACTGAGCGCTTCCATGCCGTCTTTCGTCTGTATAGTGTTATACCCATAAGCATCTAATAGATCATGGAACAACTTCATATTTAAGTCATTGTCTTCGACAATCAATACTGTCTTCATTTTCAAACTGTCCATTTCCGATGCGGCCAACACTGTGTTGTCCGTTACATGATCTAGAGCACTCACTTTCGGTCTCGGTTGCAGAGGTTCCATTTTAACGCCTCCTTCCCAATTGCCGCATATAAAACTACTATCAATCCCCAATAAACAGAAATATGTTTAATTTTCCCTTACGATATTGTTACTAAAGTAAGAAAGTTCAGATGAATCGGGAACAAACGGAGATACTGGCCTTGCAAGCCCTTGCCTACGTGGCCTCCGACGAAAAATTACTGAGCTGGTTAATGGCGGAAACCGGCCTTGACCCCCGGGATTTATCCCGGTCCGCCGACAGTGCCGAGACAATGGCAGGCGTCCTTGATTTTTTACTCGCCCACGAGGATATACTAATTGACTTCTGTAATCACGAAAATCTTGACAAGACCAGCCCGGCAATCGCCCGGCAACATCTGCCCGGCGCCTATTTTGAGGACTAACAAGTAATGCTTACCGATATACATGAAGACGTTCTGCCACAACTCGCGGAACTGAAAATTGATCGAACACGGCCGCTTATAATCACCGACGCGGATGAAGTTCTGTTTAATTTCATGATCGGGCTGGAGGACTATCTCGCCTCCCGCGATCTTTTTTTCGACTGGACGTCCTTCGCCCTTACCGGCAATATCCGGCGGCTATCCGATATGGTGCCCATCGAAGGGGCGGAAGTCGGGGCGTTGCTGTCGGATTTTTTCGAGGATCGATGCGCCCTTCTTCCCGCCGTTGACGGGGCGGCGGCAAGCCTCAAAAAATTGAGCGAGCATGCGCAGATTGTTGTCCTCAGCAATGTGCCACCAAAATTTGCGGTCCACCGGCGAACCGGCCTTTGTGACAAGGGAATGGATTTCCCGCTTATCGCCAATGTCGGCAGCAAGGGCCAGGTCGTCCGCTACCTGACAGATGGAATGACGGCTCCCGCCTATTTCATTGATGACATTCCGCATAATCACAGCTCAGTAAGCGAGCATGCCGCCCATGTCCACCGGCTGCATTATATCGCCGATGAGCGACTATCGGCCTTGCTCGGTCCGGCGGAACATAGTCACACCCGGCTCTATAACTGGCCAGAAATTGAGGCCCATATCATCCATCATATTGAGGCCAGTGTATTTTGACATGAACGCGCTCTGCCGTCGCTGCCTGAGCCTCCTTGAAGAGGGACCGGAACGCACTGAAAGACGCTGTCCCCACTGTCGGTCTCCAAAGATCCTTCGCCATCCTGAGCTGTTCAGCCTGTCCCTCGCCCATGTCGATTGCGATGCCTTTTATGCCGCGGTCGAACAGCGGGACGACCCGTCACTGTCCGAGCGGCCGCTGATCATCGCCCATGATAGCGGACGGGGCGTCGTTACCACTTGCTGCTATGTCGCGAGGATGTCCGGTGTGCGCTCCGCCATGCCGCTGTTCAAGGCGAAGCGGCTCTGTCCGGAAGCGGCTATAGTCACCCCAAACATGGCAAAATATGCGGCCGTGAGTCGTGATATACATGCCTTGTTCCAGCAATTGACGCCCGATATCGAACCGATCTCGCTGGATGAGGCTTTTCTGGACCTCAACGGCACGGAAATTCTTCATCGCCGCAATGCGGCGCAATCCCTGGCATGGCTCGCCCGTGAAATTGAAAGGGAGGTGGGTATTACCGTCTCCGTCGGTCTCAGCTACAATAAATATCTCGCGAAACTTGCCTCCGACCTCGACAAGCCAAACGGGTTCGCCGTCATTGGCCGGGCAGAAACCCTGAGCTTCCTTGCGCCCCGCCCAGTCAGCGATATCTGGGGGGTGGGACAGGCCCTCAACCGCAAGCTTGTCGCCGACGGGATCACCACCATCGGTCAGTTGCAGCATCGCGAGGAAAGTGATCTGGTCCGGCGGTATGGCGTCATGGGAACCCGTCTCTATCATCTGTCGCGCGGGCAGGACAGCCGCAAGGTCATGGCTCAGCGGGAGACCAAAAGCATCTCGGCGGAAACCACCTTCAGTACGGACATTTCAGACATCGATGTGCTTGTCGCCCGGC
>NZ_JBDNHC010000056.1:0-3386 GCF_041689005.1 Sneathiella sp. | reverse complement strand
GCAGCAGATGACATCCTTGGCCGCAATAGCGACCTTAAGACTGGTCAGCGGGTTACTGTCAATGTCAACGGCGAAGAAAAGACAGGGACCGTTGAAGACGCTTTTTCGACCGAAGTCCCGGAACTTGGCAAAACAAGCGACGGGATAAAGATACGGTATGACGATGGATCCCCGCCGCTGGATGCGTCATTCGAGGCGATTGACCGGCTTAACATCGAGATAGACCCAATTCCAACCGCTGCAGACGTCATTCAAGCAGCTGCTCCGACCACTCCGACCGCTCCGGCAGAAGATGTGGTTAAACCCGCTGTAAACCAGCCGGCGGAGCGGGCCCCGGCCCCCGTAGCGGAATCTCTGGCACCTGTGGTCCCCGAACAGGCAAAAGCCGCCGACACGCCTCCTGTGGTCCCCGAACAGGCAAAAGCCGCCGACACGCCTCCTGTGGTCCCCGAACAGGCAAAAGCCGCCGACACGCCTCCTGTGGCCCCGGAAGTTGGGCAAGTAGCGCCCGAAGTTAGGCAAGTAGATGCTGCGAACAAAATACTTGAGGCCAATAATGTGCCGAAGGTTGGTGAGCGGGTCACGGTGGATCACAAGGGCGCCAAGAAATCAGGGACCGTTGTTGATGCTTATGTCGGCCAGCGACTTGGCAAGGATACTGATTTCTTCCAAATCCAGTATGATGACGGCAGCAAGCCTTACGAGTTTGCCGCGCCGGTTGTAAAAAGCCTTGGCATTAAATTCTCCCCTGAGAACCAGACAAGTCCACCTGTCCAGAATGTCCAGAAAACGGACAACATTGGACCTGTGGACACTAGCGCGGCTGCGGCTCCCGAGGCTGTTATCGCGCCGGAAATCCCTGTCGCGGAGGATGTCGCCCCGGACTCCACAGAACCGCAATACAAGCCGCTTCCAAAAAACGCGAAACCGCCGAAAGATTTCATCGCCACCAAAAAGCAAATGCGCGAATTTCAGAAGTCCCAAAAATGGCCGAAGGATGAATATGGCCGCCCGCGAACGGTGGTCCCGCCCACACGGAAAGGCCCCTCCCGCGATTTCTCAAAAACGGATATGTCTGTGCTGGAATTTATTGCCAGCAATGGCGGCATTCGTGACGACGAAGGGCATAACCTGAAGCGCGGCCGTGATGCCAATAAAGGCCGTGGGTTCATCCCCGGCGTTGGCCCGATCGTTCGAAAAAGCGGAAGATCCGTTGACGGGATGGGCGAGGCTTTGGGGCAGGCTGGATATTTCGGTTATGACGAGGATGGGAATTTTCGCCGGCCGACGGAAAGCGAGATCCTTGACGCGATCGAAGAAGGGTTGTTCGGGAACGACGTTTATCCGGAAGGCAGCCAAGCCCGCAACGACATGATGCTTGCTCAGACGGACGACCATTATAAGCAGCAGTACGAGCAGCAGTTTGAAGAAGAAACCGTTGATTGGACCGATGACGAGAAGGCTGATTTTTGGGACCGCATTGCCAATCAAGAGGCTTTAATTGACCAAGACAGCTGGACGGACCAGGACGAGAAAAATTATCAAGCCAGATACGAACTGATGGACGCATGGGTTGACAGCCTGCCAGATTCGGTTTGGGCATCTGGAGAAAATCAGGTAATATCAGAAAATGGAACAAGCACAGATAGACCATCTGAAGAAAAAACTGGCGGAAACGAAGGATCCCGAGCTGAAGGGGAAACTGCGCAAAGTGATTTCCCTGGGGACCAACCTAATCCAGATGGAAAAACGGCGGCCGAAAAACCGGCCTCAAAAGCCGAACCGTTAAAATCCGAAAAAACCTCCCAAGGAGAACAAACCCTGACGCCCGGTGTCGCGCCTATAACTGATCGACAGCGAATAGAGCAAAAAACGCAAGGGAAGAAAACTTCCGACAAAACACAAAAGGCCCCTGATGAGGGCCTTTTTGATGTTAACGGGCGAAAGCAAACGGATGCGTTTTCGCGCCGCGAAGGGCTCACCCCCAAGGCGGAAGAGAACATCGATGCTGTTGAGAAGGCCCTCAATGCGCGTTTGTCCGAACTTGGTTTGTCCAATAAGGTCGGCCTGAAACTTGTCGAGGCAATCAAAGCCAAGAACGAAGACGGCTCTTTCAGTCTTGCCGATGGTGTTTTTTATAAAAACCTGATCCGCATTGCCATGGATGCAACGAAAAACAAGGATTGGGTGCTTCACCATGAGGCCGTCCACGCCCTGAAGTCGCTTGGCGTCTTTAGAAGCGTCGAATGGAAGACCCTCGTTGATGCCGCGAAAGCCAACAAGTCCGGCATGGAACAGGTTCGGGCGGACTATGCCGACGCGGGGCTGACCGAGGCCCAAATTCATGAAGAAGTCGTCGCCAATATGTTCGCGAATTATGTCGCGGACAGGAATTCAGTATCGCGGCCTTTGCAGCGAGCTTTCCGTCGTGCAGCGAATTTCTTCAAAGCGGTAAAGAACGCTATGAAGGGGCAGGGGTTCCAGACTTCCGATGATATTTTCCGGTCGATCGACAAGGGTGATGTCGGCAACCGCGAGGCCACGCAGTCTGGAACGACAGAATCCTTTGCCCGGAAGGGCGGGCCTGAGTTCGCAAACGAGGAAGTCAAAAAGCGGTATGAGGAAGCCAGCGGCATAACCGGCCCGAATACTCTCCGCGATAAAATCAACAATTTGAAAGACCATCTTCAGCATGTCGCAGATAATTTCACGCGCCATTACGAGCATCTTCCGACAATCCCGAAATACGCCAACGTGAAGGAGCAGCTTCGGAAGCTTGAGGCCGCGCCCGATGCCAGCCGGGATAAAGTCCTCCGAATATTGAAAGACCTTACCAAGGATATGACACCGGCTGATTTCGCGCTGTTCGAGCGGAAAGTTATTTTTGACGACTTGTCGTGGGAGGCCGGGATTGGGCATGACCTTCCGTTTGGGTTGAAGTCACAGGATGACGTGAACGCGGAACTGGATGTTATTAACCGTGCCTTGGCAGGGAAGCCAGAGGTTATGGCGGCCGTTAGAAAGCGGCAGGCGATATCCGAAGATGTCGTGAAGGATTTGCTTGATGCGGGAGTGCTTACGAAAGAGCAGGTTTCCAACCCGTCCTACTACCGCCATATGGTGCTGGAGTATGCCCGGGCTCAACGGGCTAATTATTCCAAGTCAACGCCGGGCAAATTGCGAGAAACCTTTTGGCACGGCCGGGAAGGATCCGACAAGGATATCAATACCAATTACCTTGAGGCGGAATTCGACTGGCTTCACAAGGCGTATACGGACGTTGCTGTTGCCAAGACGATCGACCACATAAAGAAGTCTGAGCATAATATCCGGGATTCCGTCCTTGCCGCCGCCAAGGCCCACAACGAAACGGAAGTCCAAAAAAT
>NZ_JBDNHC010000055.1:0-15906 GCF_041689005.1 Sneathiella sp. | reverse complement strand
GACCTCGGATTTTAACCAAGGCGAACTGTTAGAAGCAAGTAAGTCTCCATAAAATACCGCCTCGATTCGGCTTAGACGGCCAAGCGGATCGTCACTTTGCTTGGCCAAAGTCGCGCGTAATGGCGCCAGCCATTCATCTAGAATACCTTTCTCGCTTTTGCCCTCCTGCGAAATTCCGTGAACGAGTATCATCCGCATAGTGTAGTCCTCCAAATGGATCGGTCATTCGGTGGCTCCGAATGTAGGAATATTTTCTCTGCTGCTGGCTATGCCGGCGAGCGCGAGAAGTGCGTCTCGCCCTTCCCGCTTCACCAAGCTAAATGGTCCCGCGCCAAGGTGAGGCAGTGCAGACAACGCTAGCGCACGCCACTCTTCGGCGCTTTCGTGGCAATCAGCGGTTTCGATGGCTCCCCATGCCTGACGCATCCAAGGGACCCGTCCTGCAACTGGGTGATTAACTACTTCTTCAGTCGCTCTGATGGTATAGTTTCGCTCGCGCTCAACTTCCGAACGAGGTTCCCTCTCGGGCGTGGCAGGGACGTCGGCGTATAGAACATCATCCCTGAAAAACAGACGCCCACCGCCGAACAAAACGATGTCGAGCGGGATAGGTTGACTGTTTTGAGCATAGAAAGCCGCAATGGAGCGTAGACTCTCGGTATCACGTATTGAATCATAGAACTGCGAGGCGACCGCGCCCACTGTTATTACTTCATGTTTTCCCCATCGCAGAAACGCAGCGGCATCAACGATCTCCCCTTCGGTGAGCGACCCCGCCTGCATCCTGCCGAGCAGTGCAATAATGTCTCGGCCCTCTTCTACAGGTGCAAAAAGTTTTCGATGCAGTACATTCGTACTGCCGCGCTCGAAAACATGCATAGCAGTGATGAAGTTCTGAACGATGCAAGCAGAAGAAAAGTTGCCGTCGGCGAGCTCAACAACAATGTCTGCCCACAATAATGGATCGTGGTCGTTACTGAGTTCAAGACGATACCAGTTCGGAGGTAAAAAGTCCTGCGAGAGCGATCCCCGTGAAGCGCGGACGTCGCTGATTTCAGCACCACTAAAACAGATACCGCAACCAGTCTCGAAATGATCGCGAACCTCGGCATCGGCCGCCGCCGCGTAGTCGCGCTCATTTGCCAGACGTTTGTCCTCAAGCGCTTCGGCAAGACTGCCAACAGGCGTTTTCTCGGACTTGGCGGTTAGCCTTACCCTAGGCACAGATCTGCCGACTGGTGAACGACCCTCATCAAGTTCGGTGGGTAGAATGACACGATCCCCAGCCAATCCGCGCGCTCTTGGTGGCTTTGAACTAGCTGGCATTCTGGGTTCTGGTAATGAGTAGTAAATTCGATCGGTGTAGAAACCCGGTCGCGGGCGCGGGTCCATACGCACGCCGTACTTGCCTGCTTCAATTGCCAGATTGTCTTTCAGATACATTGCCAGAGTCTGACTTGTCACGTGGCGACTGCCGTCGATCGTCTCGAAGTATTTCTCGGGGGCATCGCCTTCCAATGCGTCGAGCATCACCTGGGTGAAAAGACAAAAAGCGTGTTCCTCGCCACTCGCTTTTATCATGAAGGCTTGGCTGCCTGCGTCGACTGGGAAAAAGCGATCGAGTTCGTAATCCCGACGCTCTTCGTCGGGCTTGTCGAGAACGGGACTACCAACGACCTCGATAAACTTGGCAGAGAATTCTTGGCACGCATCGCCAATAATTGTCACTTGTTCTGGGCCATAGTATTCAAGCATGCGCTGCAATGAAGAAATCTTCACGGCTTCGGTTGGACGCTTGTCCCAGTTGCTAAGCATCCAACTTTGGTCGTCGATGCCAATGGCAGCACCATGACCAGCGAAAAAGATGACTAACCGACGCAGTACCGCCCGACTGGTGACTTCCTCAATTACCTTCGAAATTTCAGTGCGCAGCAATTCTGTTGTGATTTCTGGGTAGACCTTATCGTTTATCAGCAAGGGGATGTACTCGTTGGCTTCGGCCCAAGCTGCCATCCGCTCAGATGCCTTGATCACCCCCGGCAGCGCACCGAGGCCGCCGTCGGGCTTAGAGACGGCGATGGACACAAAAATACGATTCCGACTATCAGACATTACATCGCTCTATTTGGTGCCAAATTAACATGGACGCTACGAGTAGGAGAAGCACACTTGGGTATAGCGTGCGCCACTCTAATCCACTTCGGCGCACCAACCCCCGTAACTGTAGTTATTGAACGCTCAGAAAGCTATTCCCTATGTCTACTTTGGCCATGCTGGTCTGATCGGCTCGCATTCGCGGCGAACGACCGCTTCCCGCCCATTCAGTGGAAAGGCGCCATATTTGCCTCATGTCCAGAACTCTCCACCTCGTAGAGAGGGTTTGAAAATTTTGGCCGAAGGGATAGCTATTTTTGGGTAAAGCGACCGTGAAGCATCTGTGAATCAGGGCGAGAAAACTTAGCGACTGTTTTTGATATTTAGCTCCAACAACCAAAATATAAGACACCGCGACTTTCGAGTTTATCAAAAGTATCGGTCTATTCTAGCCATTTTGCATAAGCCAATGATATCAGGATTGCGAAATTGCTCCGCAGCCCAATTCATAACTTGCCCATTGAAGGGATTTTCGACGGTAGTTCCGATCGCAAGCCATGTGAATCAAGGAAACGGACCTTTCGTCCGGTACAAAGTTTGCCTATATTCAATGCTATGTAGAAATTCACCGAATCGACGCGGTCAATAGGTTTGGAGAATGTCGCGCTCGAGAGAACGCTTCTGGCCCTCTTTGCGCAGAGGCAGGTGAACAGCCCATCCTGCATAACCCTCGAAAACAACGGAGAAACCCGACTACAGCCGGATCGGGAGAAACTTTTCTCAGGGGCAATTGGCGGAGAGAAAGGCCGCCATAGCGGCGTTCCATGTAGTTTCATTCAGAGCCAAATCAATAATAATTTCAATGATCTGACACTTTTCCGGTATCACGTAGTTGCAAACTGTTGCATTAAATAGCAATATTTTTGGACAGCGGTTTGGCTAGTTTGATGTCTTAGTTCGGTTTCTAAAGCCACCGCCTAACGGAGGTTGAGGTCAATATGCCGAAAAAGGTAGCCGAGTTGAGTGCGTTGGACATAAAACGCTCCAGCCATTCTGGGCAGCTTCGGCGAAACGAATGGATGGCCGTGGGTGGCGTCTCTGGGCTATTGCTACAAATTACACCCTCCAGCTCCAAGAGCTGGCTTCTTCGCACTACAATAGGTGGCAAAAGACGAGCAATAGGGTTGGGCGGGTATCCGGATGTGTCACTCGCTGCGGCCCGAGAGGCTGCCCGAGAAGCCAAGCACCAAATTTCGGCGGGAGTTGATCCTATCGAAGCTCGCAAGGCCGCCAGAGCGGCGTTGACGGCCGCCCAGCGGCGGGGACTCACCTTTAAGAAAGCGGTCGACAAATATCTTGAGGTAAAGCTCAACGAGTTCAGGAACGCAAAACATCGCAAGCAGTGGCGTTCGACGTTGGATAACTACGCCGTTCCGGCTATCGGCAATCAGCTTGTCAGTGAAATTGAAGTGCTCGACGTGCAACGCGTGCTGGAGCCGATCTGGTCCACAAAAACTGAGACGGCGTCGCGCCTCCGGGGTCGAATTGAAAATGTCCTCGCATGGGCGGCGGTTGCAGGTCACCGGACCGGTGACAACCCAGCACGGTGGAAAGGTAACCTTGATGCAATTCTACCAAAACCCGCCAATGTGGCGAAGGTTGAAAGATGGCCCGCTCTATCTCTCTCTGATGCTCCTCAATGGTGGAGAGATCTCCGTGAACGCGATGGCATGGCGGCACGCGCTCTGCAATTTCAGGCACTAACAGCCGCTCGCTCCGGAGCCGTGCGGCTGGCGGTGTGGGATGAGATCGATCTCGGCGAAAAGCTATGGATTATACAGCCGGGTCGAGAAGCATCTAAGATACCTGCGAAGGCATCACCCCACCGGGTTCCCTTAACAAACGAGTTGATAGCATTGCTTGAGGCGGTGCCTCGCCAGAAAGATCAACCTTTCGTATTCTGGGCACCACGAGGCGGCCCACTTTCTGACATGTCCATCTCCGCGGCAATGAAGCGAATACATCAGGCGGCAGTAAAGGCTGGTCGCTCCGGCTACTTAGACACAACCACTAGAAAACCCGCAGTCCCACATGGTCTGCGAAGCACGTTCAGGGATTGGGCAGCAGAGAACGGTTTTGACCGCGACATGGCCGAGATTGCCTTGGCGCACACGGTTGGCAGTGCTGTCGAACGGGCTTATAGGCGGACCGATATGTTGGAACGACGGCGAGCCATGATGGCCGCTTGGGCCACATTTTTGCACGGAGATGTAGATCATAATGTTGTCCATTTCACAGGTGCTGGCTGATGGCGATAGTCAAATTGCCCAACCGGCCAGTGCGCAGTGCCTTTCTTAAGGCTGTCATAAGGCTTGGGAAGCTGGAGGCTAAAGTACGATCTGCGGTGACACAACTTCGGGAGACCGGCGGCGGAATGGCCGCCGCCGAAGCACTTGAAGAAATTCTAAGCAAAATGTCGCATGGAAATGCATTTTGGTTGAAAATAGCCCGATTTGATATGCTGAGCGATCGAAAAAACACCTTTAGGCAAAAAAACCTCTTTGATGTCGTTGATGAAATCAACGAAACGATGTTCGCTGTTGCTGTGCTATCTGCAAAATTGGAAGAATTTAGAGAGCTTCTCCCCGACATGGAGGGACTTCCGGACGGACTGGTGTTTTCTGTAAGAGGAGAAAGGGCTATACATGAGATCGCTGATTTGTATGCAGCGGCCTGTCAGTTTCGCAGTGTAATTGAAGAACATTATGGTAAACGAGACTTGGGTGGACCGGCACTAACTAAGAAGTCCCAAGCCGATCCGTTCGACGTTCTCGTGGATAGTCTGGCCGATGTTTGGCTCCACAGCGGCCGACAATTGGATGGGACTGATGCGAAAAACTTTAAGCTGGTTTTGTACGTAGTTTACGAGCGTCTAACAGGCAAGTCTGAGCTTCCCGCCCGGCGATGGAAACAGCTCAAACCGAAGTTGCGTAAGCGTACACAACCCCCTCAATAAATGTTGGGGTAGCGTGCGCGACACGCAAACGTTGCAGCATGTAACTTCATGGCACCTAACAGAACGAGGTGCCAAATCATGTACTTATCTGACAAGCAACTGGCCGAGCGTTTCGGCATTTCCCGCACCACCGTATGGCGGTGGTCCAAATCCAGCTCCAGCTTTCCTAAGCCTTTCAATCTTGGACCCGGCGCTACGCGCTGGCGTGTTTCAGATATTGAGAAATGGGAACTCTCTTGTGTCGACGAGGGCGGCCGATGAGAACCCCTCACCGCATATACATTCAGCCCACGTTGAAAGATGACGGCACGCACAAAGCCAGCAAAAGAGGACCTTTGTACGACGCGTCGTTCAATGGTGAGCACATTTGCACCAGTCATCAACCGCTTCTTGATGGCGCGAGGGTCCTTCACGGCCTAGGGCTGACTGGACCTGTCCAGATGTGGGATCATCAACTGTCATACCCGCGCATGCGGTCTATAGTTGAAAAGGCGGCACAGCTTACCGTCGTCGAAAGCCGCCGCGGCAATATGCGGTTTGAGAGGTGGAATGCGCCCGACAGGCTCCGCGGTCTGAACGGGGAGCGCCGTAAGCGCGCTGTCGAGGCCTCAGGTACTTCTAATACAGAAACAGCCTCTGACGGCGTGACCGCGGAGGCGGGCGAACAGCCTTTGTCCCATGCAGTCAGTGCCACCGACAAGGCAGGGGAGGAAGCGTGATGTTCAAGCATGAAGATGCTCCGGCCCTGTCCTGCCAGACAGGTAACCGGAGCAGAACCTCGACACCCAGTCTTGCAAACTATGGAGCTTCGGTATGAGAAAGAACATACGCCGATCTGATCTCCCTTTCAACTCTACACCACTTGGCTCATGGGCCTTGCTGCATGACAGCAAGCGTTATGATCGTGCCGCCATCAAGCTGGCTCAGCGCACCGGTCTGACATTGCCGGTGGCGCAGGTGTTCGCCGACCTGAACAGTCTGGGGAGGCGCAGATGACCTCGAACGGAACTATCACGCAAAAGCCAACATTTGCTCCGCTCCCGGCCCGCGCCATTGGTGATCAGCGTCTGACGGGCCTCCATTTTCGAGTTCTTGCTGTGATCTGCCTTCATGATCGCATGAGTGGTGCCCGAGGCAAGGGACAAGGTTGCTGGGCAAGTCACAAGACACTCGCCGACAAGTGTGGGTGCAACTACACGAACTTATCTACTGCCATCAAGGAACTGGGAGAATGGGGTTATGTAGAACGCAGCCGACACCCCATGAACAAGCGCCAGTGGGTGTATCGGGTGATCTACACAGATGACGATAAAACTATCGCCAAGACACCAAATAGTTTGCCGACGGACAAACAATATTCCCCGGAAGCAGGCGCGATAGTTTGCCCAGACGCCAACTCTGGAGACGCGATAGTTTGCCCTGATTTCAGGGAAGATTCACAATATCAAGATGTTAGCGATGTAGAATATATTCCGCAAAGCGGGGAAGAGATTACAGGAACTGTAAAAAGAAATTCCGTAGAAACGGCGTTGCTTTGCAATGGAGCAGCTATTGATTTGTATAGCGATGCAGAAGTTGGCACCTTCCTTCGAAAAGCAGAGACGCGGATAAAGGCAAATGACCTATCCGCTCAAGAGCTATTCAGTCTTCGGGACAGGCTCAATGAGATTGAAGGATGCAGAGACCATGCAGACCCGCTACACCAGTGGGCGAGACGTCTTCTTTGGGAAGTCGACGACATTTCACCTGCCAATACAGAGTAACAATCAGGGCATCGGTTGGGTTTGTGCCGGCAGGGCCGGTCATGGTGTACCGGGCTTATCGGTTTTTCTCCAAGATGTCCTTGATAGCGGCTGAGATCCATTGAGTGATAAAGGCGCGTCCCTCCCACAATTCCATAGGTTTCGGATGCGGTGGATGCTTTTTCTCATTTGGATGATGACGCCCAGCCGAATTGGCTGTGCGACGGAAGCGAGTAATTTCGTCCTTATCAATGCCTCCGTTCGGAAGTTCCTTGAGTGCTTCGTATGCCTTGTACAGTTCAACCCAACCTGGATTGCCCTCCATATATCGCAATACACAGGCAATCCGTGGATCCAGCTTGGCGGCCCGCATCCAAAGTTGGATCTGACTGGGCGTCGGCGGCGGTTCGACTACGTTACCCTGGTAGTCCAGTACCTTTAGTTCGGCGATACCACCTCGGATGCGAATTTCACCACTTTCTGCCTTTAAGGCGCGATGCTTTCGCGGTTGACCGTCCGATACGAACTCGATCACAGCTCCAACTGAAACTGGATCAGCATCAGTGTGTTTTGAGATTGCCACGTTTAACGTTTTGATCAACGTCTCGCCGAGTCGGCGTGCGTCTTTCGGACTTGCAGCCTCATCAAAAGCCGTTGAACGAAGGGTCAGGTAGTTGCCTCGATCTTCCTGCACTTCTTCCACGTATGGATCAAATGGCGACTTAAGAAACGTACGCCAAACATTCTTGTCTTCGTCAGCGCCTTCAAGTTCGATGCCCCAATGGTTGCTGGCTTTAGTCATCGGATTCTTTGCCCCCAGTCAGGTTGGATAAAACTGACCGATGAGTGATCCCCACAAAAGAAACACCTCTTCAGCTATTGGTTCCAATGGAATCTGGCGCTTGCCGTCTTGCACTAGAACTCTGGATGAAGTCTGGAATATGCCGCTGTCGAATATCCCTGGGGCGAATACAGGAGTTGTGATCCCGGTGTCTTCAGCGCTGCGCACATCGGTCGATGGTTGTTGAGCAAGGATAACGTGTTTGCTGCTGTTGGCTACATCACGGATAAGCCCTGCGCCTACCACTTCCGTCTCGACAACTACCTTCCAAAGCCGTCCGCCGCTGTTGATGTTCTTGCCAAACTTGGCCTGGACCTGTGCCCTGTTGTGATGAAACAACCACTCGGCCATGTTAAACATCGAGTTAACCATGGAGAACACGTTCAGGAAGTCTGGGTTGCCTTCGCTGAACTGCTTGTAGGCTGGTTTGGCTACCTGCTCGAAAAAGTCTTCCGCGTCCCGCAACTGTCGCATTGTGTAATCCGCCTCTCTAGGCCGGCGTGTCTCTCATTGAACCATCTCCGGATTACGATTGCTACTATTCCATTGCTATTGCACAACAGCGCGTTTTTGAGCGAAAGGCCATTGAGGTACGGTTGTACCCAAAACCTGCTTCCCTTCGAAAAACCACCTGAGTGAGCAAGATTATTCACGGGAAAGGGCATTCTATTCGGAGCGGTTGGCCGCCCCTTTTTGTAATGTAAAGCATCAGTCAGATTACACCTGCCAACAAAACAGAACACTCATAAGACACCATTCCAAGCATATTCTAATAAGCGAGACAAAGATGAAAACACCAATCCTACTGGCCATATTATGTGGCGTATTATTATGCGTTGGTATGGGGTTAGTATTCTCTGGTGTCGTCAGCTACCGTCAGGCAGGAATCTGTTTTGGCATATGCGAGCAAGACAGGCGCGAAGAGTTTGCCCGCACTTTTCCAGAATGGTTTGCCCGTAAAGCAGAATGTGGACCACGAGGTGAAGAGGACAGGGCCCTCATTGCATTTTTGCATCCAGACCTACTCGCCGACATAGATTCTAAGAACCAGAGCTTCACCGCTCTATCAGTTCGAGAGCAAAATGGTGCATTATCAGTAGGTGAGCGCAGCAAGTATTTAGATGACCCGTGGCGTGTCATTTTGATGGTTCAAAAAAAGTATAAGGTGGGAGACCTTCTATCTGCAACGCGCCAAGAATTACCCTACGAAGAACACTCAACGTGGGTTAGGCAGTGTCCTGTAAATGGCTTGGCAAATGACAACTATCGCACGGAAAACAGAATTAATGACATGTTGCGTAGTGGGACTGGTTCAGTAAAATGGGATTACTGTGAAGGATTTGTGTCGGTTCTTTTGCAGACAGATTTGCCACGAGGTAGGCATTTTAGTTCATTATATCTCAACGAACGAGCCTACTCGCACCTAAGTAAAACTGGTGAGTTAGATGCGTTCATGAAACAGATGGAAACAGATAGCTCACGCGATTTCGACCTGCGTCGCTCTGCCGAAAATCAGGTACAGGCTATGCCTGCCACCGATTTCCCTTTGGAGAGTTTGCCCTTTTACGAGCTTACAATCAAAAACCGTATTGAGCAGATTTATCTTCAAGGCAAGTGTCAGTAGCAGATGCATAACGGCTCGCGCGAGAGTGCGTCGAGAAGCAGTTCAAGGAAGGCCGAAAGCCCTGTGAGGCTGAATTGTGCTGGCGATACCGAAAACGCACTCTACGGTCGCACCGCGGATCGGGAAACAGCCTTACTCTTGAGCTGGTCGTGCAGCCTTCGCGCTGTGTTCAGGCCACTGCCGTTCACAACTCACCTCCCTGCAGAGGCTTGATCTCAATCAGCGATAGGAGCGCCTTGTGGATCATAGGCCACGGCTGATCGAGGTTTATCGTGCATACTCTAATCAAATGTCCCTGCACCGCAAATTCGGCTTCAAAATCCTCAGTCGTCGTTGGATACACAAGCATGCCTTGCACATCTGTGTCGGCATCCATTTGAGCAGCCAAATTCTTCACGTATGTGAAGATTTGGTAGAGGTTGGCGGAAATGAGCTTCTTTGCGCCACGATTGCGCTGAAACATGTCCTTGTAGTATTTTGTATCGATGACCACTGTCTGTCCCGGCCGGTCTAGCCGGATGTCGTTCTCCATCGCCGGCAGCACTGACAGTGCGGCTTCATCTAGTGGCCCTGTGTCCCACTCAATGTTGCGCGAGCCGATATGAAACGACTGGCATTCGCGTCGAAAAAAATTACGGACGAAATTCTCAAAAACTTGGCTCATACGGACCTCGTCTTCCAAGATGTCTGAAAAGCGATAACCACGCCCAGTCTCATCCGGCAATAATGCTTCGTACGCGAGCTCACAAAGTCGCATCAAGAAACGATACTCGGCATTGTGGCTGTGAACTTGGACCTTGGAAAACGAGCCGCGAGTGAGCCTTATGTCAGCTACTTCCCTAAGCTCCTGACACTGACGCCGGAGGTCGTGGGCTAAATTGCGATCCAACCTCTCAGTAGCCGCCAGCCGCTTTGAGGTGGCCTTCAAAATCTGATTGAGCAGGACGTCGGGGCTAAGTTCATCCACACGGCAATGTACCAGTCGGCGATGCACTAAATTGCGATTTACGGTCTCGCCGAAATCAAACCTTCCTCGTAAACGGGCTGTATCCTCGCCATGTTCGATATAGCTCCGGTCTAGTCCTCGCCGCAGTATCCGATTCAGGGAGCCAATTAGCACCTTGGCGATAAGGTCCTGCAACCGGGGGCTCTCTAGACCGCCTACATCCGCTTTCTGCCCCTCGTGAAATTGATCCCACGCGTAGCAGAAGAGGTAAAAAACGTTCTGGATGGGGATTGCCATCCTTAAACCGCAAGCCTGTCAACAAGGCCTTCCGCACGCTCTGGAGCATCAAAATAGTACTCCTGCAAAAGTGGGGCGATGTCGTTGTCGACCACATCGCGATACCACACTTCCTCTGATATAGGAGGGTCGCTTGGACAGAAGAAGCTGTGCCCAATGCAGAAGCCAGAGCCAAGGTTTGTCTTGTCGCTTGCAATCTCACGGTTCAGTTCACCCATGCGGGAGACAATGTGTTCCCTTAATCTCTCTGAGATGCCAAGTTGCGAAAGTGATGCTTTGAAGGTGTCAGTCTCAAAGCATGGCTGTAACGTGATGAACGAGAAGCGGCGTCTCAATGCATAGTCAACGACTGCGAGAGATCGGTCTGCGGTATTCATCATGCCTACAATGTAGACATTACTAGGAACGTAAAATGCTTCATCCGTAGGTCTGGCATAAGCAAGAGGCAAAGCCCATTCCGCGGAACGCTTGTCAGGCTCTATCAGCATCATGAGCTCGCCCAGAACCTTGCTCAGGTTGCCACGATTGATTTCGTCGATGACGAAGACAAACTTCTCGTTTGGGCGTAGCCGAGCTTTTTCACAGAAACGAAAAAACGGACCAAATTTTAACTCGAAGCCACCATTGTCTGTGGGACGATAGCCATGCACGAAATCTTCGTATGAATATGACTGGTGGAACTGCACCATCTGTACACGAGCCTTATCTTTTGCGTCCATAAGTGCGTAAGCCAACCGACGAGCAACGAACGTTTTTCCGACGCCCGGTGGACCTTGGAGGATGATGTTCTTCTTTGAACTGAGTCGGCGGAGGATGCGTTCGAACTCTTCCTTGCCCATGAAGAGATCAGCCACAGCAACATCAATTGAATAAGGGACCACGGGAGTTTGCACAAATGGTTGCTCCTCTTCAGCTTCTTCCATGTTACCGAAGCGTTCCAATTGAGGTAGAAGCGTCCCGGCCTTCGCCTCGTAGGCCGAGTTCAAAATACGGATTAACTCCTCGGGAGCGGAAGTAAGATACGACCCTTGATTGAGTTCCAACTCACGATTGAAGAAGAGCTTCTTATCTGTCGTATTCAACACATCCCTCATAGGTTGCTCGAACTCTGACCCCTTTAAGAAGTCTGACCGGAGCAGCGGAGGCTCGATGGGCTCAAAGTCTCGCAGCTCAACCTTGTATGCGGGCACATCAGCCCAGTCTGTGCCAGACAGACCTATGAATTTGTCATCGAGCGGGCCTGCAACTTGTGAAACCCCTGTGAAGCCTTCGTTGTCGGTGTGGTGAAGCACCAGATCGCCCAGTTTCAACGCCCGCATTTCCGCGTAGATGTCAGCCCCACTGGCTGACTTCTGCGGAGACCAAACAACTTGGCCGAGGCGATAAGGCCCTTCTTCACGAGTTGAACGATTGCGCACATGTGTCTTTTCTATCCAAACTGATGGCAGTGTGCTCTGCTCGTCAACAGGAATAACATACTCGTGTTTTAGATCGTACTTAACGTCGGTCGGTCTAACTCTTATTCCGAGCTCCTCGGCCGCCTTGCGCCACTCCAAAACGCTCGTGGTCCCGCCAAGGTCACGCAGAAGATCGTATCGATGGAGCTCCTCAGGATTTGTGCGAGGTGCTCTACCCTTCGACTCATTCAGTTGAACTACAAGATCGTCGTATTTTTTTTCGTTGACTTCTGAGTTGGTTCGGGAGCCCATTCGGACCTAATGTCCGGCATATAGAAATCAAAGTCTTCGATCTGACGCTCCGTTTCTAGACGTTGGCGTATTTCCAACAGCATCTGGTCGAGTTGAACAAGTGAAAGCGCCTCCACTTCCGGTTCGGAAAAGCTGCCATACACCTTTGCAATAAGGCGTTTATGGCTGGCAGTCGTGATCCTCTCAAAACTGTCTGGAAAGCACCAAAAGTTCAACATGTGCACGAATTGCCGGCTCGCATACCCGGAGACACTGGACTGCCACTCTTCAAATACCCATGGATCAGCAAGTTTCTCTTGGCGCTTTTCTGGGCCCAGCTGCTTGAACGAAATAATTAACGCTATAAAGAATTCGAACTCGCGCCACATCTGAGTAGTATAGGCAGTGCCCGGATTACCCACGCCGATTAGAGCTGCGTCCTCGAGGGCGCGATCTTCAATGGGCGGCGCGGCATCTGACCAGTCCCATACGCGGAGGAAGTTCCGGCGTTTGGTCTCAGCACCAATTCCTGAATGAAATAGTAGAAGTACCCAAATGGCTTCTGCTGCCACCTTTATCACCTGAGGACTATATCCAGCCAGCTGATCTTCCAGCTTTTCGTAGAAGCTGCGTTTTCCCTCGTCCGGATTATCGACAAAGGCAACCTTTAGCTGGGCGAAGTTATCAGATGTCCAAAGAAGTTCATCAGAGAAGACCGATCCATCGCCTACAAGGCACCGATGCTTCCACTCATCTGCTGCATTTAAAGCCTTCGTAATATCTCGTTCTTTCCCGATATTTCGCGCCATTAGCTCTCACTCTCTGATCAATGACCGACAACTGTATCGATTGCAGTCAGTTGAAGGATAGACATACGATCTGATGCCGACCACCCGTTTTTTGTCGATAAATATACGTTCCACACGACTCCATCTGCGAAAGAAACGGCTGGTCAAGCCCCCTGACACCGGAAACGCGAGAACGCCCGTCAGTGACTCGCTCCGGGGCTTGCAGAGGCTTATTGCCTGTTCCATCCCTGTTTGCCTTTTGTATCGCTTCTGTATCCATAAAACGGAAATAACTTGTCCCTATTTGGAAAAACTTTTCCACCATCTCCCTGCATTGCGCAGCTCAGTCAAGGAAGCCCGAAAGCCTCCGTTAGGCTGGCTATTGTACCGGCGACACCGAAAACGCTCTGTACGGTCACACCGCGGATCGGGAATGGGTGGCTACCGGACAGACAGTTCAATCTGAAACCACGCTGTAGCAGGCGTCTGGTTGCCTGAAACTTGACATTCGTTAAAGACCAAAGCCTCAATGCTGCTAGCGTTACCCAGCGACAGGGCTGCGGTGGCTGCTTACGTCAGGTCTGAACTGAAGGGACGGCATCATGAAGCGCCTTGCCACTGCTGCGCTTGTTGCTGGGGGGGTGCTTGCTGCGTCGGTCTCAATGGCGAGTGCTGAAACCATGGTATCTATGCGATACAGTGGATCGGTAATTGACGTATCAGATCAACTCACAGGCGGGCCGATCAGCATAGGCGATACTTACGAAGGTACTCTTGTCTACGATCTTTCTACCCCACTCTCTTCGACCGGTTTTATCACTCCAGAAATATACGAGACGCAATTTGACAATGCCGTACTGAGGAATGAGGTCCACTTTAACGAAGATGATTTATTGTTTTCTTTTGGAAGCTCTTCGTATCCTAATTTCGGAAAATTGTTCAGCTACCAACCGACAATGATTTTTGCGAATTGTTGCGCGAGCAGTGCTTTGGAGGGGATTGCCATTGGTGGTTTGGATTTTAACTCCATCTCTATATCATTTTCTGTTGGGACGTTGGACGACATCACCCAACTCGTAATAGCACCAGACTTGACACAATCAACTGCTGGACCGCTTGTTTTTCTGCGTTGGGGCAACCTCGGGAATGAATATGTTCGATTGGAAGCAAATGAGATTACGGTAAGCGTAGCCCCCGTCCCCATCCCCGTCCCTGCCGAAGTCACGCCTGTTCCAACGGTGGGTAATGATCCAACACCAGACTACACCTTCAGTTCCGACCAAGCTGGCACGATCAGTTATGGCGGTGATGTCTCCAGTGTCACGACGGCTGCAACGGCGGGCAACAATACTGTAACGTTCAATACGCTCGCGGAGAGAACGTATACCAACTGCACGATTAGTGTGACCAATGCGGCTGGCACTACCTCGTCGCCACTCGGCGTGTCGAGTTTCACGATTGATCTGACCGATGCTAACGTGGACATCCTCAATGCGCCTGCGGAGGTGACAATGTTTGATCCGTTTAACCTGACGCTGCAATTCTCTGAGGATGTGACCGGTTTTGTTGTGGGTGACATTACGGTTTCCGGGGGACACCTATCCAATTTCACGTCTGTAGACGGAAACACTTTCACCGTAGACATCACGCCGGGCGGCACGGGCGACATCACCATCGACGTTGCTGCGGATGTAGCGCAAGATGCTGCTGGTAACGGCAACACGGCTGCCGATCAAGTCATCGTCCGTGCCGTCAATGTGGTCAAACAGACACAGGCTGTCGTTCGCAACTTCCTGTCTGATCGCGCCGATCAGATCACCGCTGACGATCCCGAACTCGCCAAACGATTGTTCAATCGTGAAGGTAGCTCAGGCATGCCGGTTGATGTCAATGGCGTGGGCCTGATCGCAGTGGGCCTAAGTGCCGTAGGGCTGCAGGGTGAGGGTCTAGGCGGCGGCCCAGAGGTCGTAACGGTGAAGACCAGCCTGCATCAGGTTATTGCTGCTGCCGGGAAAAGCCGTAAGGTCTATGAAGACAGCCTTGGCGTTGATCGTACTGCTTACAATGTCAGGTCGGACAATGACCAGTCAGACTTCGATGTCTGGATCGAAGCGCGCTATACCCGGGTAGATGTTGGTAGCCGTACCGGTGATCTCGGCCTGTTCTACCTCGGTGCTGACTATCTGATGAACCCGGACTTGTTGATTGGTGCAATCGTCCAGTTCGATGTTTTCAACCAGCGCGATGACGCCTTGGGAGCTTCTGCTGACGGAGTTGGATGGTTGGCGGGGCCATATTTTGTCGCTCGGGTGACCGACAACCTTGTGTTAGAAGGCCGTGGTGCGTGGGGACAGTCTGATAATAATGTCAGCCCGCTTGGGACCTACACGGATGATTTCGACACCGACCGCTTGTTGCTCAAAAGTGCGCTCACCGGGAATTTCATCATCGAAGATTTGCAGATCAACCCAATGGTCAGCGTGATCTATTTGGAGGAGACACAGAGGAGTTACACCGACACCCTAGGTTTCGTAATTCCAAGCCAGCGCATCAACCTCGGGCGGGTCAAGTTCGGCCCTACAGTCAGTCGTACATTCCAGATGCCGGATGGCGTGTTGGTCACGCCGAGCGCGGCAATACACGGCCTGTGGGACTTTAAGAAGGCAAAGACGGTGACGGCTCAAGGTCTCACAATTGACACCGCTGAGTTCCGCGCACGCGCCACCGGCAGTCTATCTATATCCACACCCGATGGCCTATCTATCAATGCAAAGGGTTTCTATGACGGAATTGGTTCATCCAATCTTATGGCCTATGGCGGCGAGATCGACATCACCATTCCTTTGAATTGAATTTCCTCAAACATCTTC
>NZ_JBDNHC010000054.1:0-37433 GCF_041689005.1 Sneathiella sp. | reverse complement strand
TCAAGGACGGGATTGCGGAGGTAAATCTCGGCGCCGAGCTTGCGCGCGCACTGGGCATAGGCATGGGTAGTGCCAGACGGATCGAGATGACCGTCGAGCGGATCATAGAGACCGCCGATAACCCCCTCGACATTGGTGATGGGGGACAGTTTTCTGATTTCATCAGGGCCTACCAGATGGGTATCTAGCCCCATGTAGCGATGCTTTGCCCGTTCGGCTTTGAGGTAATCCATGCGGTCCGGCGTTCCCGCCAGCGTTATCCCGCCGACATGGTGAAGGCCGCAGGACTGCCCGGAAAGCTCCTCCAGTTCCTTGTAGAGCCGGATCGTATAGCCCTGAAGGGCCGCGATATTGGTATCCGAATTGAGGGTATGAAACCCGCCCGCCGCATGCCAGGTGGAACCCGAAGTGAGTTCCGACCGCTCGATCAGGGCGATATCGGTCCAGCCGAGCTTCGCCAGGTGATACAGGACGGAGCATCCGACGACGCCACCCCCGATAACCGCGACTTTAACGTGGGATTTCATGATTTTCCCTCTCTCTACATGTTACTTGTTTCGCATCTCTCCTATCCGAGAACGGTGAAGCTGCTGTCCTTGCTGACCTCTCGATTACGGGAAAATGTTCCCATGGAAAGATCGTAATCAACATTCTCCAGATGAAAATGAACCGGGTCTCGGTCGTGATCACGCCCGGCCTCGCATTCGCGGATGAGCTTCTCCATCATCCGTCCGGCGACGGGCGCATTCTTGAACTGGTTGCCGCTGGTGCCGATGGCGAGGTAGAAGCCATCGAGGCTTGAACGATCATAAATCGGCACCCAGTCTTTCGTGACGTCGTAAAGCGACACGACCCCCTTGGTCTTCCGCGGGACCCCCATCTCGGGAAAACGCTGGGCCAGCCTGAGGACTTGGGCGTTCCACTGATCGGTAAAATCCTCGTTGTAATTGTCTGGATCGACCCATTCCTGGGTATCGCATTTCGGATCTTCCGAGCCGATGAGGATGTGGTTTCCAAGCTCCGGCCGGCAATATATCCCAGCATCGCTGTCGGAGAGGACAACGCCGTCATTTTCGTAGTTAAACCCTGCTGGTGAGGGGACATGGGCGACCTCGTGACGGAGGGCACGGGTGGTCATTTTCATTTCCCCGAGGACCCCGGCGATCTCGTTGATTTTGGAGGAATGCGGCCCGGCGACATTGACCACAACGGGCGCGTCAATCTCGGTCCCGTCTTTCAGGGTGACGCCGGTGACATGGCCGTCTGCTTTTCGGATATCGACAACCTCCGCATTGAACTTGAACGTCGCGCCACGGGCCTCGGCGGCAACCTGCGCATTATGGGCGGCGAGTTGCGGATCGCTGACATAACCGCCGCGCGGGAAGAACACGCCGCCGGCAACCGCGTCGCCGGTGGGCTCCCCAAAGGTCGGATCCTCAGGGCGTTTCACCGGCGCAAACTGATGGGTGTCCATGATCGGTAACCGGTCGTGCATCTGTTCCGGAGTCAGATGTTCATAGGGACAGCCGATCTGGTCCATCAACTGACATATCTTTGTCATGTAGTCATTATGAGGGGTTTTGACGATCAGGGCGCCGGTATCATGGTATTTGATCAGGCCTTTCTCATCCTCGACGCCGACATAATCCGCCCATTTCTTCCAGTAGAACCAGCCCTCATAGGCAAGTGCGCAGGTATCGATGGACGAATAATAGGTACGGATAATGGCGCAGGAGGCTGCGGTCGATCCATAGCCGGAGGCGGGCAGGCGATCAATGGAGAGCACTTTGCGACCAGCTTTTGCAAGTTCATAGGCTATACAGGCGCCAATCACGCCCGCGCCGATAATGATCGCGTCATACCTGGTATTCATCGACACCCTCCCACAGTCTTAGTGATTTTGATAAACTATTTCACTGCCGATGGAGGGCTTGCAAGTAGAAATTGGACGGAGAGTGCGCTTGTTGATAAAAAACTAAATCTCATGTCGCTTTTATCGTAAACAGGGTCGGGACGGGAGTAATTATTCTGGGCACAGTGGAGCGAGGTACAGCCATTTATCAGCAATTTCGTTTCAAAGTAACAGAGTCGTAAAACAAACAGGTGTTTTTTTAACTTCCGGCTGGAGAACTCTTGCGGCATACTAAACAGGTCGAAATATCCGGGGGCAAGGTAGAATGAGGAAATCGTTTGTGGGGGCGATTGCGGGCGGTGCACTGGCTGTCGGCGGGATGGTGTTTGGGGCCGTGGCTATGGCGCCGACTGCGCAGGCGGATACCATTAGCATCACAAGCTTTGATGATTTTTCCAGTTATTTTCAGCAACAGGGCTATTCCATCCAGAACTGGAAAAAGGGAACGCAGGAGGTCCCGCGTTTTGTCATTCTGGATATCCCGGAGGAATGGCGGAAAAGGATAGCGCCGGAGGTCCCCGTTCCCGAAAAGAAGCAAATATTTTTCCGTTTGACCATTCCGCTGGCCTTCGTTGCCAACAACATTGTCGCCGCGGATCAGGCAAAGCTGCGCGACGTCCGGAAAAAATACCGAGAGACAGGATCGGTACCGGCGGCGGATCAGGACTGGCTGCAAAAAGCCGCGAGTGAATATGCCGTCAAGATGGAGAAGATTACAGAAGAGGTATTTGTAGCGCTGGAGGAGCGGATCGATATCATTCCGCCGTCGCTGATGATCGCGCAAATGGCTGAGGAGAGCGGTTGGGGAACGTCACGGTTCGCCGCGGAAGGGAATGCCCTTTTTGGCCAATGGAGCTATACCGGTGGTCTCAAGCCCGAAGAGCAGCGATCCGGCAAGGGCGATTATCGGGTCGAGGCTTTCAAGACACCGCTCGGCTCCATCCGTGCCTACATGACAAACCTGAATTCCAACGGCGCCTACGATGGTTTCCGGAAACTGAGGGCGCAGCTTCGGGCGGCCGGTAAACCCCTGACCGGACCGGAACTGGTTGGAACATTGATCGACTATTCCGAACGCAGAGAGGCTTATGTCAAAATTTTACAGGAGATCATTGAGAGCAATACACTCGCCCCCCTCGATCATGCCCGGCTTGCCGCCGGGGAAACAATTTACATACGTCTGGATGAGGGCGCTGATTAATTCAAGGCGCGCCCGGCAGCGACGGCAGCGTTTCTTTCCAACGCCCGTTTATCCACAGTTTTAAACCGTAGGCGAACGAGCCGGTTAAGATTGACCAACCCGTCAAGAAGGCCGGGGATAACAACTTCCGATGGCCGGTTTTGTTGCGCCAGTTGACGCAGAGCCGTCAGCATCGTGTCGCTCGACCGCACATCATCATCGATCAATATGCCAACCAGGCCCACCTCCGCTGCGCGCGTGGAGCGGATATATTGTTCCAGCCGGGGCACTGTGCGGGGAATGATCAGCGCCCGCTTGTTCATCGACAATACTTCACAGAATGTATTGTAGCCGCCCATCGCCACGACGGCCGAGGCTTCCTGCATCAGGGTTTCGAGATGGCTGTCAAAGGTCACCGCCCATACCCGGTCGAGTTTCTGGATACGATCGCGGAAATTGGCCCGGGTCTCGGGTGGCATAAACGGCCCGAGTACAAACAGCGCAGCGAGAGGCGGTTGCCTGTCACCCTCATAGGCCCGCAGCACCCAGTCGATCAGAACTTCTCCATCCCCTCCGCCGCCGACGGTCACAAGGACATAGGGTTCGGTCATTTCACTTAATATGGCTGGATCGGTTGCCGACGACACGGAGCGCTGCAGATAGCCGGTATAGGTGATCTTGCGCTTGATCCTGGCGGACAGGTCAAGGCCGGTCAGCGGGTTGTAAATCTGCTTTACCCCAAAAACCCAGATATCATCGTAAAGGTTCTCAAGAGCCGGAAGAACGTTCTTGCGCTTCCACTCCGGTGCGAGCAGGGCGGGGTCATCGAGAACATCGCGCAGGCCCAGTACCAGATGCGTTCCGCGCGCCTTTAGCATATCCAGGGTATCGGCAACCTCGCCTTTCAGGCCATAGGGTTCCTTGTCGACGATGAAAATATCCGGGTCGAACGTCTCCGCTGTATGCTGGATAATGGAGGCCCGCATCGCCAGGGTTTGTTCTGTATCTATATGGAGGCTAAGGGAGGTATATTCGCCATTCCGGAGCTTGATGATACCGGGAATGCGAACAAAATCGACCCGCGACTTGAAATCAAAGCTGCCAATGATGGGGGAACCGGAAAGAATAAGCACTGATAAATTCTGGTTTTTCTCAACAAGGGAGTTCGCCATTACCCGGCATCGGCGAAGATGTCCCAGACCGAACGAGTCATGGCTATAGATCAATATGCGCCGTGCATTTCCGACCTCGGTCATTGGATTCGATCTCCGCCTTGATCTGTTCTGCATATGAAAATGCACCTTATATCAGGACTATATAGAGAGAATGCTCGGTGATTGCACGAAAAAACCTCCCTTCAGATTATTTTTCGGCGGTCTTTGCATACGACTGTCTTTCGAAACGTGCGATTCGACAAAAAATCATACAATACGACTAATACGAGCGAAAATTTCCGGAAAATTATTCGAAAATATCTTTCTGAGCGCGGTCTTATTCAAATATTTTATCAAATTAACTATAAATAGATAAAATTTTACGTGACTCTTACATAAATATTTTTAATATGAAAATTAAGTGATATCAAAATAAGTTAGTAATTATAGTTAATTAGTCGATTTTCTCCGGTAGCTATAAACTTGAGACGGTAAAAAAAGCGTATCAAAGCTGAAATTTTTCCAACAGGGAGAAAGTCAGCCGGATAAACATTTGGTTCGGAATGTGAATTCGGAAAAACAATGTGTTGTAACTGTAAACAATGTAATGGGGTGCTGATCAATCGCTATGGCGATTTTGCCCGCGTTAATATCTATGTGAAAGGGAATTTAAAATGAAAAATATTATCAAAAACTTATGGGCGGATGAAAGCGGTGTCACGGCTGTTGAATATGCGTTGATGGCGGCCGCGGCCGCGGCCGTTGTTGGTGTCGCGGGAACTGCTTTCTACACTAAACTTCAGACTGCTTTTGAAAATATTGACCTGACCGGTGGCGGTGGCAACAGCGCCATCTAGGAATACGGATATACGGGATCTCTCCGGCCCCCGCGATACCGGGGCCGGGGGATTTTAGTCCTATGAACAGTTTGTATCCTATATTAGCAATCTTGTTGCTATGGATTGCCGCCTATACCGATGTGACGGAACGGATCATCCGGAATTGGGTGTCGATCGGGCTACTGACGCTTTTCTGTGTCTATGCCGCCTTTAATCTGAACTCACTTAATCTGCCGGGCCATCTGGTATGGGCTATCGCTACGTTCGCCCTCTTTTTTACCGGATTTGCGGTCGGGAAAGTTGGCGGCGGTGATGTCAAGCTGGCGACCATGGTAATGCTCTGGGCGGGACCGGAGACCGGTTTGCAGTTTCTCCTGGTCATGGCGCTCAGCGGCGGCATCCTTGCTCTTTTTATAATCTCGCCGATAACGTCGTTTTTCCTGCAATGGGTCTCGCTGCGTTTGGGCCGGTCTGGGACGCTGCTGGGGAGTGCTGCATATCCGTTCTCAGTTCCTTACGGCGCCGCGATCGCTATTGGCGGAACCGTTTCCCTGTATAGCGGTTATCTGGGGGGATTTTAGAAAACGTCATGAAAAGTCTGATTTTTATTGCAATCTGCGCCTTGTTTCTCGGGTCCGCTGCCTATCTTGCCAGCATGTATCTGATGCGCGGACCGGAGCGGCCGACCGCGGTCGCCAAACAAAATGTCCAGCCACCAGTCTATGCGCTGTGTCTGGCCGCCGATGTCAATGCCGGTGATATCCTTAGAAAGGGAGCACTTGAATGGAAGCCCATAGTTGGCGGAACAGGCGGACGGCAACTTTTCATCCAGACAGAGAACCCGGTTCGCGATATTAATGATGCGGTGCTTGTAACAGCCCTTACGCGCGGAACATTCCTTGAAGAACAGCATATATTACTGCCCTCGGATCCGGGCTACCTGACCCAGGTTCTGGGACAGGGGATGCGGGCAAAATCGATCCGGATCGACAAATTTTCTGATTACCGGACGGAACTGCGGCGCGGTGACCATGTCGACCTGATTTTAACCTATGTCGCCCCTGTCGCAAAGGGTAAGCCAGCGGAGCACATGGCCCGCACCTTGCTCCATAATGCGCGGATCATCGACATCGATGACCATTCTGTTCAGAAAGCGACGGGGGTGTCAAAAACAGGTCGTGAGGGCGCGAACCTGACCTTTGCGGTCTCGGCCGCAGAGACGAAAATGCTGTCTGTTGCCGAAGAACTGGGCAGCCTGAGTATCGTCCTGCTTGGTCAGCAGGAGAGCCGCAAAAATGAGACCCAGGCGGACACCACGATTTTTCGCGAACGTGATCTCGTGCCGGGAGAGACGCAGGCCGTCTCCAGACAAATACCCATTCCGCCGCGGCAGATACGGGTCATGCGTGGCAGTGATATCACTGTTCTGAGCCTGTCGGAACGTGGAGGCGTGCCCGTTCCGGCCGCAGGTAATTAGGATGGGACTAATCAAAATATATCGCTCCTTGCGGCAGGTCTGCATTATGGCACTGGTGGCGACCCTCGTTACCGACGCTGCGCTGGCCGAGCCCGCCAAAAGCCCTGGATCGCTGGATCTTGCGGTCAACGAGGGAAAATTGCAGGCCTTATCCACTCCGGTGACAGAAGTGCTGGTGACAAATCCGGACATTGCCGATGTCCAGATCACTACCTCAAATGGACTGTTTATCTTTGGCAAGCATCCCGGGCGCACTCAGATCATGGCGCTGGCCAAGGGCGGCAAGATAATTTTTAACGAGGCCGTGACTGTCACCCGGGACATGGCCGTTCTCTCACGGCTTCTTTACCAGCAGTTTCCAGACAGCAATCTCGCCGTGCAGGCCACGCCGCAGCGTGTCGTTCTGTCGGGCATGGCGCGATCACCCATCGAGGCGGACCAGATCCTGTCCGTGGTTCAGGGGTTTCTGAGTGAGGGTGAAAAGATCGTCAACCGCATGCAAATGCTGTCCCCGTCCCAAGTCAATATTCGCGTCCGTATTGTAGAAATGAACCGGGAAGCGACCAAAAATCTCGGAATTAACTGGAATGTATTGCTCAATCCGGGCGCCCTCGCCATTGGGCTCATCACCAACCGGTGGCCATCAGTAGTGAACGGCAGCCTGACGCCGGATTTGAGTGCGCAAGGTAGCGGTGCCAGCGGGTTGATTGGATACCGGGGGGATGCGGGTTCAGCCACCGCCGTGATTGATGCGCTGGCGGAGGAGAATTTGTTGACGGTCCTCGCCGAGCCCAACCTGACTTCAAAATCGGGTGAAACAGCAAGTTTTTTCGCTGGCGGTGAATTTCCTATTCCTGTCTCGGCGAGCGATGACCGGGTAACGGTCTCCTTTAAGAAATTTGGCGTTATTCTTGATATTACGCCAACGGTCCTTTCCGACGGTAAAATTAGTATCCATATCCGCCCGGAAGTGAGCGAGATATCCGATGCCGGGGCGGTGGTCGTCAATAATTTCCGCATTCCCGGGATTTCTGTACGCCGGACCGAGGCCACCATTGAGCTCGCCAGCGGGCAGAGCTTTGCGGTGGCGGGCCTGTTGCAGAACCAGACACGCAATTTAGTCAGCGAAGTGCCGGGCCTTGCCGATCTTGCCATTCTCGGGCCGCTTTTCCGCTCCAGTAAATACCGCAACATGGAAACCGAGTTGGTCATTATCGCCACCGCCAATATTGTCGAGCCTCCCCGGAACTATAGCTACGCTCTGCCGACTGATGGGTATCGGCCGACGGATACAATCGAGAAACTCACCACAGGCAAGCTCGCCAAACCGGCGACGCCCGCGGAAATTCCACAATCAAGCGGGGAGGGCGGTTTAACGCTCAAGGGACCGGCGGGATATATTTATTAACAGGAGACAAGATGTGAACGGGAAGATAACGAAAGTGATAGCGATTATCGCCAGCCTGTTCCTGTCGGCCTGCGCCGATCCGGTCCCCGTCTCGCCGATCGCGGCTCAGCCGCAGAACGAGATCATCGCCAAATCCTATACGGTGAATTTTTATGACGATGTGAAAACGGGTCAGCTGGTTTCGGGAACCGGCCAGCCGTTTCCCCGGTTTTTGCAGGACCTCGCGCGGGTACCTTCCGCCTCCCTTCAGTTGCGCCAAATGAGCCCGGAGCTTGATATGAAGGCGTTGCTGGAAACGGTTCAAGTATCGAAGATAAATCACGTTCTGGACGTTGCCATTGTTCCGGACGGGGGCTCAGGCACCTCCGCTGCCGTCCTCCGGGCGAATGTCACTTATTATCTTTTTCGCTTCGTCGATTGCGCCGATAACCTCGATCAACGCAAGCTCGACCGGGTTGAGCTGACCTCGCCGGGGTTCGGTTGTGCAGTGGAACGCAATCTGATGCTCAGTCTCGCACGCCCCGGCGACTGGCATCAGGGCCGCCGGTCGACACCGCCGCTGGCAATTACCGATGCGGCGGCGGTGCGGCGGTTTTATGAGGCGGCCCCCCGGCCGTTTTCCTCGCGTGACCAGAAATGAGGGGGACCTGACGTAAATGGCACAGCAAAACAAATCGGGAGTTGTTAGCTTTCCCGCGGCCGAGGTCCAGACCCTGTCCGCCGCCGCCTATGTCAATGACCGGGAGACCGAACTCCTTCTCAAGGATGTCCTGCCGAAATGGGGATATAGCAAGCCCCGTGTCGTTCGCGGCACAATCGGCGACGCCATCCGCAGCTATCAGGGTGAGCTCATGCCCGGTGTTCTGATCGTTGACATTTCCTCGGCCGCGCTGCCGCTGTCCGATTTGCAGTCGCTCGCCGATATTTGCCCACCGAGCGTTCAGGTGGTGGTGCTAGGGACGCGCGATAATGTCGGTCTATATCGGGACCTGCTGGAAATTGGTGTTACCGATTATCTGGTCAAACCGGTACCATCCGACCTGTTATACAAGGCGGTGGCCCGGGCAAGTGGTCAAATCGCCGCGCGCCCGGTTGAACAGAGAACGGGCAAGACGGTTGCCGTCCTTGGCGTTCGCGGCGGTGTTGGGGCGACGACAACGGTTTTCAACGTCGGTTGGCTGCTGTCCACTTTTTACAGCCGGCATGTCGTGCTGGCGGATTTCAACCTGTTGAACGGCTCACTGGCGCTGGAAATGGGGCTGGAGCCGACGTCCGGGCTGGCGGATCTGCTGACCAACCCCGACCGTATCGATAATATGTTTGTGGACCGCGCCACTATTTCGTCAAGCGACCGGTTGAAGGCCCTGGCGTCTGAATGCGATCTGGAAGGCGATCGGGCGTTTGATTTCTCCGCCGTCGAGCGGCTGACAAAGCATCTTCGCACCCAATATCATTTTATTCTGCAGGATGTGAACCGGTCCCCGGCTTCGGTGAGTACTGAAATTTTGAAAAATTCTGATGTCCGAGTGCTGGTGCTGGATCCCAGTCTGGCAGCGGTCCGGGATTGCGCCCGTCTTCTCAAGGTACTGGGAGATGGTGAGGGGGCAGCGAAAACACTGATCGTTCTTAACCGGACACGGCCGCGTGCGGGCGGCGAGGTGCCGCTTGCCAAGATTGAGAATTTCATTGGCGTTCCGGTTGATATGATCGTGCCTTTCGACAAAAAGAAGATGTCAGCGGCCAGCCTGAATGCAGAACCTGTTGCCTGTCAGAAAAGCGCCGTCACCGATGCGTTCATGCGGCTGGCGGGGGAACTGGTCGGGCAAAAACAGCCAAAGCCAAGTGGCAGATGGTTTTCGGCCAAACGGGTGAGGTCATGATGTTTGGCAAGAAAGCGGAGCCGTCCCATCGGGCGGGCTTGGCGGAGGTGGATGAAAGCTGGATCGATGCGCCGACGGCGGCGCGCTCAGGGCCTGAGTTTGCGGTGCCACCGGCCTTGGTCTCGCGGGTTCGGACGGAGTTTTTCAATCGTATAGATCCCTCCGTCGCCGCGACCATGAGCCCGGATCAGTTATCGCTCCGGATTACCCAGGCGGTGTCGAAAATCGTTGATGGTGAGAAGTTGCAGTTAAACTGGCTTGAACAGAGCGCCATCGCCAAGGAGCTGTTCGACGATATTGTCGGTATCGGTCCGATTGAAAGCCTGCTGTCCGATCCGGCGGTCACCGATATTCTGGTCAATGGGCCGGACACGGTCTATGTAGAACGAAGCGGCAGGCTCGAATTGACCGCCTTCAGGTTCCGCAATGACGAGCATGTTCTCGAGGTTGCCCGCCGGATTGCCGCTACCGTCGGCCGCCGGATAGATGAGGCCAACCCGATGGTCGATGCCCGCCTGAAAGACGGCAGCCGGGTCAATGTCATCGCGCCGCCGCTGTCGGTATATGGCACCATTATCTCAATTCGCAAGTTTTCAAAAGATGTTCTGTCTCTCGATGAATTATGCGCGCGGGCGAGTTTGAGTGCGGCCATGGCGGAATTCCTCAAGATTGCCGCGAAATGCCGCCTGAATATCCTGATTTCCGGTGGTACGGGCTCGGGCAAGACAACCCTTCTGAATGCTCTTTCCGGGCTGATTGATGAAAACGAGCGGATTGTCACCATCGAGGATGCGGCGGAAATCTCCCTGCAGCGCCCCCATGTGGTGAGCCTGGAAACCCGGCAGAAAAATGCCGAGGGAACGGGGGAGGTGTCGCAGCGTGACCTTCTTCGCAATTCGCTCCGCATGCGGCCCGACCGTATCATCATCGGCGAGGTCCGTGGCAGTGAAGTCTATGACATGCTGCAGGCCATGAATACGGGTCATGACGGCTCGATGTCCACCATTCACGCCAATTCACCGCGAGACGCTTTGTTGCGGCTGGAAAATCTGATGCTCTCCACCCAGGCGAATTCCGAAAGTCGGGGCGCGCGGCAACAGATTGCCAGCGCCCTTGACCTCATCGTCCATGTTGAGCGCGCGGCCAGCGGCCGCCGCTATATCCGTACCATATCGGAAATCGTTGGTCTCGAAGGGGATGTCATTACCAGCCAGGATCTTTTCTGTCATGACGGTAGCATCGAGGCCGATGACGAAAGCTTTCAGCAGGGCTTTCGCGGCACCGGCAGCCGTCCGCATTTCGCCGACAAAATAGCAAAATTCGGATATACATTGCAATTGGATGAGGTCATGCGCCCATGACCGCAAATCTCGATGTCATTGGCGGGTTACCGGCAGGGGTCCTCTTTGCCTTTTGTACCTTCCTGTTGAGCGGTGTTGTCCTGCTCGTCATAGGCTACCGCAAATCAAACAGGAGAAGCGGGCGACTTCAGCATCGTCTGGCCGGTCTGTCGACCGCTGGCGATGTCGTTGTCCGGGATCGAAAGCCCGCCCCGGAAAATTCGTTTTTGTATGTCCGGGATGCAAAATTTCAAAAATGGCGGCAGACCCTGAGGGCGAGATTTTCCTATATGCTCGCCGGAATGGCGATCCTGTTAGCGGTGTTATACCTTATTGCCCTTGCCTCCGCAGTCGTTGCGACGGTTATCTTTGCGAGCCTTATCGCAATTCTCGGTTTGGTACTGGCGGTGTTGCTATTCCGGCAAAAGCGGCAAACCGCACTCTATACAGCGCAGTTGCCCGAGGCAATCGACATCATTATCCGCGGCGCCCGGGTCGGCATGTCATTGCAGGAAAATTTCCGCGTCATCGGCAGTGAAATGCCCGCACCGCTCGGCCATCGTTTCAGGATCATATCGGAAAAGCTTGGTATCGGGATCGATCTCGAAACGGCGCTTAAATCCGCGCAGGAGGAAATCCGCATCAAGGAGTTCCAGTTCATGTCCACAACCCTGATTCTGCAACGACAATCCGGCGGCCATTATGCCGAGGTACTTGAGAACTTGAACCAGGTGCTGCGCGAGCGGCGGGCGCAATTCATGAAAGCAAGGGCTCTTACATCGGAGGCACGGGCCTCAGCCCGCATCGTTTCTGGCGTTGTCGGTCTGATCCTCCTTATTCTCGCCCTGACAAATGCCCGGCAATTCCAGTTCCTGCTCCATGACCCGACCGGGCAGAACTTGCTGCTCTATTCAGGGATCAGTATCGGCGCCGGATTTTTCATTATTTCACGGCTTTTGAGGACATTACGATGACGGTTCCCCTGATCGGAATGATTGATCCTGTCCTCCTGTTACCCGTGATCGGGATATGCGCCCTTCTGGCGCTCATGGCATTTGTCGGCGCTGTGCGCGCAAAAAGACTGGAAAGAGTGGCACAGCGACTTCGCGCCCTCAATGGGACGGACGATAAAAGCATGGAGGCACCGAAGTTACCTGTTACCCTGAGCCTCGACAAGCCGTCGATGCAGTTGCCGTTTTCAAAAAGCGACCCGGGCCGTTCCGGGCCGCTGTCCCGGATATTCGGAAACCGGAATCTGTTCCACCGCCTTGTTCAGGCAGGTCTTGATCCGAAGATGTTCTTCGGCCCGTTTATCTTTCTTCGGGTTCTGAGTTTCGGTGGCGGCGCGCTTCTCTGCCTCGCGGGCCAGCAGGTTTTTCCGGGGCTGACGCCTGAGTCCTGGATGGCGGCGATTTTGGTCCTCGTTTCTGCCGTGGGGGCGGGCTTTATCCCGGATTTTCTGCTTCGCTACCGCATATCCAGCCGGCAGAAGAATATCGAGCGCGCTGTCCCCGACATGATTGATCTGCTTATACTCTGTGTCGACGCCGGGTTGACGCTTGAGGTGGCGCTATCGCGGGCGGTTGAGGGGCTAGCGCCGTTTACGCCGGAATTGGCCGCGGAAATGAAGCTTACTTTGAATGAGCTCAGAATTCTACCCGACAAGTCCATGGCGCTTACCAATCTTGAGCAGAGAACCGGATCGCAAAGCCTTAAATATCTGGTGTTGGCGCTTCGGCAATCGGAACGTTATGGCACCTCCATCCGGGATGCGTTAGCGGCGGTCGCCCGGGAAAACCGGAAGCATGCCATTTTGACGCTGGAGAATAACGCGGCGCGGATGCCTGCGCTGTTAAGCGTTCCCTTGATTGCCCTCATCCTGCCACCTGTGATCGCGATTTCTGCTGGCCCCGGGTTCGTGCTGATGATGCGAACGATAGGAGAGTGAGAATGATCCGTTTCGCGCCTTTTTTTATCTGCCTGGGTTTTTTCGCTCTTGCCGGATGCAGCCTGCCGTCGATGGATGCGGAAATATCGTCCCTGATGCAGGACAAGGCGGCTCATGAACGGGCCCTGAAAATCGCGGAGATTTCCGTTAAGTCGGGAAATTACCTCGCGGCGATTGATATCTACCAGAAACTGCTTGAGAAAAACGCGGAGGATAAAGAAGTTCTGTATGAACTCGGTGCGACCTATCTCAAGGCGGGCGCGGCCCTGCAGGCGATCCCGGTTTTCGAGCGCCTGGAAGAGGATGTGGCGGATGTCGAGGATAAAGACAAAGACGAGGATAGGGATATCCGACCGCTGCTCGGGCTCGCCCGGGCTAATCTTTTCCTGTACCGACCTGATGCCGCCGCGTTGTATTTTGACAAATGCCTCACGCTGGATCCAGAGGCCATTGACGCCCTCAGCGGTCTTGCTATTGCGAAAGATATGGCAGGGGAGCATCTGGCGGCCCGACTCCTCTATGTGCAGGCCCTTGAGCTTGCGCCGGAAAATACTGGGCTTCGGAACAATTTCGCTCTTTCCTACCTGATGGAAGGGCAGTATGACGCTGCTATTGACTACCTTTCCCGGCTCGCTCTCGGTCCGGACTCTTCTCCTGTCCTCCGCCAGAACCTTGCCCTTGCTTATGGTCTTTCGGGGGACGAGGCGGCGGCGGAGCGGATCGCCCGTCTTGATCTTGATACGGCGACAGTCGAGAATAACCTGCGTTTCTATGCATTGCTCCGACGGATGTCCGACAAGGATAGCCTGCGCCGTTTATTGCTCGGGCCGCGGAGCGACAAACCGGTGGCAGTGCAAATACCCTCGGTCCCAACATGATATTCCGGCTGTTCAGGGATAGGACTGCCGTTCTGCCGATTGAGTTCGCCCTGATCATCCCGGTAATGTTTGCGCTTGTTCTCGGCATTGTTGATGTCAGCCGTGTTCTGCTTGCCCATAATTTGGTCGGCCAGCTGGCGACCGACCTTTCCGATCACGTCCGGTTTGATCTCGGTTCCGAGAGCCGGACAGCCCTCTCGGTGGCTTCGATAAGGGCCGAGCTGGACATGCGTGCCGCAACCTTTGCTGGTGGCCTTATCGATCCGGAAATGCTCAGGCTCTCCATGGCCCGCTATAGCGATTTAGCAGCCTTCGTCAACGATACCCCGGAAGCAGGAGACCCGTTGCCGGGACAACCGAATGCTGTGGTGTCCTACCGGCTTGATTATACCGTTCCGCTGATGACGCCCTTCGCCGGGTTTCTCTATGACAGCGGGGACGTCACCCGGACGGCCGTTGTGGTGGTTAAAAATGGCCGGTAAGTCGCCTGTGGGGGTGAGAGCCTCGTTCTGGAAGGCGACCGGTGGCACGGTGATGGTGGAGGCGGCATTTTTTATCCCGGTAATCCTGTTCCTGCTGTTGGCGGGCGCAGATCTTGCCCGGATCACACAAGTGAGCACGGAAATCGACCACGCGGCGGCAGTGATTGCCAATGAAATTGCCCAAGCAGAGGTCCTGACGGCGGGGGATATGGATACGGCATTGCTTGCGGCGGAGAAAATAATTGCAGCGCCCGGGCTCTCCGAACAGCTCTCCCTTCGGGCGCAAGGCTTCCGGATAAGTGCCGCGGCCGGGCTTGAAACCCTGTGGACGGAGGATCGGGCGACGGATGGTGCCGCTTGCCTCTCGGCCCCTCCCGCCCTAACCGAACCCGGCGCAGATGAAACGGCAGCGCGCGCGGTCAATTACTATATCCTCATCGATCTCTGCGCGACGCCGCGCCCAACATTTTTTCTGTCCGGGCTTTTGGCAGCGGCTGATGTCGTCCTGCACGGACGGGCCCTTGCCATTGCCGCAACGCCGGCCATTCGCAACCGGGAATAAGGCCTTGCTTGTCAACATCATACCCGGCGTCCAGATTTTTAACTGTCAAGCGCGCCGCCTTCATCGCGCAGAAGCGGGGGCAGCGGCCCTCATTTTCAGTCTGGCGATGTTTATCGTCATCGGGGGCATGGCTTTTACCATAGACGTCTCGCGTATCTATGCAGTGAAGGCGCGCCTCTCCATCGCCGTGGAGATGGCCGCGACAGCCGCCGCAACAAACCTGCATTTCCTGCCCGAAGATGACCTCGGCGGCCTCGCCGCGGAGACAGTGAACGCAACCTTCCGGCAGATGAACCTGCTCGCCTATGTCGGATCAAGCCCGGTTCCGCCGACGGTTAGCGTAATAACCGATATACCTACCGGGCGGGTCACGGTGACGGCTGAGGCCGCCGTATCGACAACCTTGATGCGGACGGTTAGTTTTTTTGACGATGTCACCGTCAGTAAATCCATTACCGCCGAACAGACGATGCCCGAAGCGGAACTGGCGCTCGTTCTCGATGCCTCTGCCAGCATGGAGAGTTTCGGCAAGCTTGAAGATGTAAAAAGCGCCAGCCGTGATTTTATTGCCAGGCTTGGCTCCGAAGCGCGTCGGGACATCGGCGCAACATTAGCGCTGGCTCCCGTTGGCAACGGTCTCGTCAATATCGCGCCGCACAAGGACTGGGTTGCGACAGGCAGCTGGCCCGTCAACATTCCCCCACGGGTTCCCGGAGTGGCCGCATGGACGGGCGAACTTGCCGACCAGCGCTGGTGTGTCGATAGCCGGGCGGGAGCAGCCGGAGTTGACGATACGCCGCCGGATCAGGTTAAATTTCCGCTTGTTCTCGGGCTGTCGTCGGTCCTTGATCCGCTTCTGGGTTTGCCGCTGTTCACCGTGACCACCACCGATGACTGCCGGAATGACAGGATATTACCCCTTAACCCATCGTTCGCGGATATCGACGCGGAGATTTCCTCCCTCTCGGGGGTTGGCGAAACGGCGCTGGGGCGCGGCATGCTCTGGGCGGAACGACTGTTGTCGCCGCGCTGGCAAGCGCTCTGGGACGGGAATGCGGCGTCTCCTGTCGCCTATTATGATCCGGCAGTGGAGAAGATCGCGATTCTGGTGGCGGGAACCGGGAACAGTGACGAAGCGGAAGATCTTTTATTCAGCGATGTCTGCACCCGCCTGAAGACAAACGGGGTTACCCTGTATGTGATCGATTATCTAGCGCCCACATCATTCGCGCCGGGTTTGCAGGAATGTGCGACAAGCGCGGGTCATTATTTTGACGTATCGAGTGCAACAGAGCTCTCCGAAGCCTTTATCTCAATCGCGAAGTTTATTTCCGTCGTGCGCTTTAACGGATAATCGCGGCCAGCTCTCTGGCGTGATAAATATTCGCGCGACCTCTGTAAGATCCGATGCCTCCGTATCGCGCATCAGGCTGGCCTGCACCGGACGCCCCTCGGCCTCCAGCTTTTGCCGGGCGGCGGTAAAAAGCGCTGTGCGACCGCCCCTCGTGACTTCAGGGCATAAAAAACGGCCCGTGAACCAGGTTGGCTTGTCCAGCAGGCGAAAGCAGTCAAACGCCGGCAACGGGGCTGCTGATTTTTCCTGCGCCAGAACCCAGATTCCGATTGGGCAGTCTGGAGAAATAGTGGCTGGCAAGGCGGGAGGCGATCCCGCTGAGTGTTGGGCGGGCTGAAACAGCCTTCCCTTCACCCAGGCATAAGAGGAGAGGGTTTTTACCCCCAGACGTTCCAGCAACTCCTGGCCCTCCGGCGTACCCGGCAGGCGAAGCTGGTGGGTAGAGAGGCGGTCGAGCTTGCGCTTCAGGTTATCGCGCAGCATCGGCCCGACAAAATCTGCGGGATCCCGCCCACTGCCGATATTAAGATAAAATTTTACCGCCAGTTCCCAATGGTAAGCCTTCCCGCCGTGGCGAAAAATGAGATCGAGTTCGCCAAGGCTTTGTTTGTCACGATAGAGCGGAATGTTTGAGCCGACCAGCTCCACAGAGGGTAGTTGGCTGAGCCAGAAAATCACCAGTTGCTCGAAATACCGGCCGAGATTGAGCGATTTCTGCGCGGCAAGGTGAGCGTGGAGCGGCGCGGGGTCGCGGTAGAGTTTCGCCAGTAACGCTTTGGTTTCGGGAAGCACGGCAAGATCGGGCTCCGGTTTCTCGCCAAGCATAAACGAGGAGGAAATCACCCAGTCGAGGTCACGAACGGCGAAGGGACGGGGAAGATGCGCCGTCGGCCCGGGCATTACAGAAACAGGCTATAGAACATGCGAAGCGAGGTCGCGAATAAAAAGAAGGCAAAGGCTTTCTTCAGCAGGACTCCATTGATGCTATGGGCGATTTTTGCGCCGATCGGGGCGAAGATGACCGACATCGGCACGATCATGAAAAATCCGAGAATATTCACATAGCCGATATTACCGCCGGGCAGTTTGGGCCCGCCCATCCCGGACAGGATGAAGCCAATGGTGCCGGGAACGGCGATGATCAGGCCAATCGCAGCGGCTGTACCGACAGCATTTCGGATTGGATAGTTGAACAGGGTCAGGATCGGCACGGTAAAGGTGCCGCCGCCTATACCCATCATTGCCGAAAACCAGCCGATAAGCCCGGCAATCAGCTCCTTTATCGGAGATTTGGGCAGCTTGGTGGCGAGATGCGCGCTGGCCGGGCGAAACGCCATGTTGGCGGCAACGATCAAGGCCAGAACTGCGAAAACAAGGGTCAGCACGAACCCGTTCACCATGCCGGCAACGATGGTACCACCAACAACGCCCAAAAAGATGAACGGCCCCCATTTTTTCAGGAGTTCCATGTCGATTGCCCCCTTCTTGTAATGGGAGCGCGCGGAGGAGATTGAGGTCGGAATGATGGTGGCGAGAGATGTGCCGACCGCAACATGCATCCGCACGTCATCCTCGATCCCGAAAAACGGCAAGACATTATATAGGACCGGAACAATGACAATCCCGCCACCAACACCGAGAAGACCGGCAAGAAGCCCCCCGGCAAGACCGGTCGCAGCCAGTGTCAGGATCAATCCGATGAGCAGGGGCGTGCTTATATCAGCAAACATTCAAACGGGCCTTGGTAAATAAAAATATGAACGAATTATGCTTCACGAGCTTTTAAGCAAATCACGGATAATCAGTTCGAGCTTGGCAAGGGAGTTACAGGTTTCGGCCGTGGTACAATAAGGCGCGATACGCGGCATCTCGGAATCGCCCGATCCCCAAACGGATTTACGCTCCGGATTGAGCCAGATCACGCGCTTGGCCCGAAGCTTGATTTCCTTCAGGATATCGACGCGCGGGTCCGAGCCGTTCGAGCGACCGTCGCCAAGAAAAATGACTGTCGTCCTGTTGTCAATCTCGTCGAAAACCAGCTCCTTAAAGTCCTCAAGTGATCGCCCGTAATCGGTAGAGCGGCCGCCGAAGCGGTCGATGGCCATGGGGACGGCTTCTTCGGGTCCGTATTTATCGAATAGATCCGTCACCTCGCCGAGGGTGCCGGAAAAGGCGAAGGAGCGCACCTTTGGCAATACCTCGTTCAGGCTATAAAGGAACAGGAGCAGGAACCGGGCGACCGTGGCGACGGAGCCCGAAACATCGCAGACAGCCAATACTTTCGGGCGGTCCTTGTGTTTTTGTTTCCAGTGGGTTTCAAACAAAATTCCATCATAGGCAACATTGCGACGCATCGTCTTGCGAATGTCGAGATGACCGCGATTTCTGACCTTTCGTGTTCGGGAGTTCAGGTCGGTGAGGCGCTTCGCCATGCGCCGGACAATGTTGCGCATATGCTTAAAATCGCGATTCTCGATGTTGGAAAGGCGGACCTTTTTCAGGATGTCCTGCCGGAATTGCTTGGCTTTTCCGCTGCTGGTCAGGGCGAGTTGCCGCTCGACCAGATCGCGCACCGTATCAAACAGGTTTTCAACCCGGGCGGACAGATTTTCGGCGCCCGCGTTATTACCGGCCCTCTCGCGGGCGGTAATTTCACGGTTCACCTGGTCCAGCCCCATTTGCTCCATGATCCGCCGGGTAAACAGCCCGCGCTGGGTCATCAGCACGATGCCGCTCAGGTTAACGGCGTTCGCCGCCCGGGCCATCGCCATGGTCAGGGCCGTCCTGTCGTTCTGCTCCAGCATCTCAGTCAGGGTGGCATCGGGCGCGGGGATGGCCTCGCCGCTGCTTTGCCCGCCAGCACCATTGCCTGCGCCGTTGTTCGGGCTGTCCGACTGATTGTCATTGGCACCACCGGCCGCCGTATTGTCCGGTGGGGTGGCGTCTTCAGCCTCAGATTCTGCATCTGTTTCATCGGCCTTGAAGCCAAGGTTATAGCTAAAAAATTCATCGAAACAGCGTTCAAAAGTATCATGCTCCTCGATCGTTTTCGCCATCACCTGGGCGAGTGCCATTTTCAATAGGCCGCGATCCTCATAGCCGAAAAGCTGGATAGTTTCCGCGGCGTCAAGGCTTTCGCTGATCGACACCGAGACATCCGCGTACCGGAGCATTTCGACAAAATCTGCAAGCGGTTTGTTCATCAGCGGAATTCTTTTTGTGCCACCGCGATGAACTTAGGAACTTCGCTGCTCATATTGTCAATGTCTTCCTCGAATTTGAGCAACATATTAAGAGTGTTGCGCACCAGATCAACCTCCAGCTTATCCGCATGCAGCAGCAGCAGGGTGCGCGCCCAATCGATGGTTTCACTCACCGCGGGAAGTTTTTTAAGATCCTGTGTCCGGAGTTGCTGGACGAAGGAGACGAGCTGGTTACGGAGGTTTTCCTCTAGTTCCGGCACCCGCGTCTGGATGATCCGCCGTTCAAGTGCCGCATCGGGGAAGGGGATGTACAGATGCAGGCAGCGGCGTTTCAGCGCGTCACTCATTTCGCGGGTGTTGTTGCTGGTGAGGAAAACAAGCGGCTTGGTTTTCGCCTTGATGGTGCCGATTTCCGGCACTGAAATCTGGTAATCGGACAGGATTTCAAGCAAATAAGCCTCAAATTCATGGTCCGACTTGTCGATCTCGTCGATCAGCAGGACGGTCTTTTCTTCCGCCCAGAGCGCCTGCAGCAGCGGGCGCGCCTCAAGGAATTTTTCCGAATAGAAGTTATCGCCGAACTGGTGGAGCTTTTCCATCGATTCTTCGAGCCCGACCGCATCCTCCAGCAGATCACCGAGTTTTTCCTTCAGGATCTGGGTGTAAAGAAGCTGCTTGCCGTATTTCCATTCATACAGTGCCTTGGACTCGTCCAATCCCTCATAGCATTGCAGGCGGATCAGGGGCGCCCCCAGAATCTCGGCGGCGGCTTTCGCAAGTTCCGTCTTGCCGACACCGGGTGGCCCTTCGACCAGAATCGGCTTGTCGAGTTTTTGCGACAGGTAAATTGAGGTGGCGATATGACGGTCACAGATGTATCCGGCGGTTTCAAATCCAGCCTTGATGGCGTCGATGGCGGCAATGGGCTCTTTGTCAATAATGATCACGTATCGGTTCCGTTTTCTTAATCGATGTGGAAATTTACTTTCCATGTTATTATTTATTCTACAGATCGTGTCCGCTGATATTCCATAACAGGCTTAACCGGGCTTTGCCAGTGCTAACCAACTGGACAGGGTTCCCCGGGCACGGTAAAAAGCGGGCCTGATTTTTTAAAACCGGATCGTATGATGAAATCTGCTGCACAGGTGACGGAGCTGTCTTAATGAGTACAACAAAAGAAATTCGCAGTTCCTTCCTCGATTATTTTACCGAGAACGGCCATGAGAAGGTCGAGAGTTCACCGCTGGTACCGCGGAACGATCCGACGTTGCTGTTCACCAACGCGGGCATGGTTCAGTTCAAGAATGTCTTTACCGGTCAGGAAAAACGGCCCTATAACCGCGCGGTCACCACACAGAAATGTGTGCGCGCGGGCGGTAAGCATAACGACCTTGAAAATGTCGGTCACACAGCGCGCCATCACACCTTTTTCGAAATGCTTGGTAATTTCTCCTTCGGGGATTATTTCAAGGATGAGGCGATTGACCATGCATGGACCCTGCTGACGAAGGATTTCGGCCTGCCGAAGGATAAGTTGCTGGTCACCGTTTATCATGACGATGACGAGGCGGTCGAGCATTGGAAGAAAGTCGCGGGCCTACCGGATGACAGGATCATCCGCATTGCCACGTCAGATAATTTCTGGTCCATGGGCGAGACTGGTCCTTGCGGGCCCTGTTCGGAAATCTTCTATGATCACGGGGAGCATATTCCCGGCGGTCCTCCGGGCAGCCCGGATGAGGACGGTGACCGGTTCATTGAAATCTGGAACCTCGTCTTTATGCAGTTTGAGCAGCATGCTGATGGCCGCCGCGAGGCCCTGCCGCGCCCGTCGATCGACACGGGCATGGGACTGGAACGGCTGACCGCTGTCCTGCAGGGCAAGCATGACAACTATGATATAGACCTGATGCGTCGGATCATTGAGGCCTCGGCCCATGTGTCCAATGTCGATGCTGACGGCGAGTTCAAGGTCTCGCACCGGGTGATTGCCGATCATTTACGCTCGTCTGCTTTTCTGGTGGCCGATGGCGTGTTGCCATCGAACGAGGGGCGGGGCTACGTGTTGCGCCGGATTATGCGCCGCGCCATGCGTCATGTCCATATGATGGGTGTCAAGGACCCGATGGTCTGGAAGCTGGTGCAGACACTGGTCGAGGAGATGGGCGATGCCTTCCCTGAGCTCCACCGGGCGCAGTCATTGATCACGGAGACGCTGAAACTGGAGGAAACCCGGTTCAAGGAAACCCTCGATCGGGGGCTCAAGCTGCTTGAGGATGCGACAGAAAAACTGGAAGAGGATCAGGCCCTGCCGGGCAAGGTCGCCTTCAAGCTCTATGATACATTCGGCTTCCCGCTTGACCTGACCAAGGACATCCTGCGCGGCCAGAACCGCGATCTGGATGAGGCGGGCTTTGACACCGCAATGCAAAAACAGAAGAAGGCTGCCCGCGCCGCCTGGTCCGGCTCCGGTGAGGCCGCGACGGACCAACTCTGGTTCGACCTGCATCAGCGCGTCGGTGCAACCGAATTTCTCGGCTACCAGACCTTGCTCGCCGAAGGCAAGGTGCAGGCCATCGTCCTTGACGGTAAGGAGCGGGACAGCGCGAGTAAGGGCGACGAGATCAAAATCGTCCTCAACCAGACGTCTTTCTATGGGGAGAGCGGCGGACAGGAAGGCGATCACGGGACCCTCAGGACGCCTGATGGCTTCGCTATGGAAGTGATGGACACCCAAAAGAAGCAAGATTTGTATATCCATATTGGCCGGGTGGTCGAGGGCAGTCTGAAAACCGGAGATGTGCTGGAAACCCAAGTCAACCGCACCCGCCGCGACCGTCTGCGGGCCCATCATTCGGCCACTCATTTGCTGCATGAGGCGCTCCGCCAGAAGCTTGGTGATCACGTGACCCAGAAAGGCTCGCTGGTGGCCGAGGACCGGCTGCGCTTTGACTTCTCGCATCAGAAGGCGATGACGGAGGAGGAAATCCGTGCCGTTGAGAAGGATGTTAATAAACGTATCCGCCTTAATGCTGATGTCATTGTGCATTTAACCACGGCGAAAGAGGCTATCAAGGCAGGTGCTATGGCACTTTTCGGCGAGAAATACGGCGAGGAGGTCCGGGTCGTTTCCATGGGCGGCGCCGATGAACATAAAGGACCGGGCCGGGATTTCTCGACTGAGCTTTGCGGCGGCATCCATGTCGACCGCACGGGAGATATCGGCTTTTTGAAGATCGTCAGTGAAGGCGGGCTTGCCGCCGGGATTCGCCGGATAGAGGCGGTCGCCGGAGAGGCCGCGCTTGATTTCGTCAACGAGCGTGAGCGGCTGCTGGCCGACGCCGCGGTGAGCCTGAAAATTTCCCCGCATGAGCTGGGCCCGCGCATCCATCATCTGCTGGACGAGCGCAAAAAGCTGGAACGGGAGCTTTCCGATACCCGCAAGAAACTGGCGACGGCGGGCACCGCGAAAGCGGACAAGATCGATAAGGTCGGCGATATTGCCCTTGTCGCCCGTCTGCTCGGCGATGTGCCGCCGCGCGACTTGAAGCCGATGGCCGATGAAATCAAGAAGCAGCTCGACAGCGGCGTCATTGTCCTGATTGCCGATAATGACGGCAAGGCCTCGATCGTGGTCAGCGTCAGCAAGGATCTTTCCACCCGTTTCAGTGCGGTCGATCTGGTGCGGGCGGGGTCCGCGGCACTGGGCGGCTCCGGCGGCGGCGGCCGGCCGGATATGGCGCAGGCCGGGGGTCCCGATGCGGGCAAGGGCAAGGAAGCCATCGCCGCTATCCGGGCGATGCTCGGCGCCGCCGCCTGATTCGGGGGACAGGGGCACACCGCGAAAACATGCGATGGTGCTTGATCTTCCCCGCTTTGCCCACATATGGGATGAGCAACTATGCTGTAAGACCTTAAAAGGGCCGGTGGAATGAATTACGTCAAGACAGGCTTGTTAATTGCTGCAATAACGGCCCTGTTTATCGGGGTCGGCTTCCTGATCGGCGGGACGACGGGGATGATTATCGCCTTGGTGATCGCCGTCGGCATGAACGGCTTTGCCTACTGGAATGCCGACAAAATGGTATTGCGCATGTATGGCGCAAAGGCAGTGACAGCACGGGAGGCTCCTGACCTCGTCGCCCTGGTTGCTGACCTTGCGGGCCGCGCGAATTTGCCCATGCCCAAGGCCTATATCATGGAAAATCCGCAGCCAAACGCTTTTGCCACCGGGCGCAACCCGGAGAATGCCGCCGTTGCCGTCACCACCGGCATTCTGAAACTGCTGAGCACTGAGGAACTGGCGGGCGTTCTTGCCCATGAGCTCGCCCATATCCGCAACCGCGATACCCTAACCATGACCGTCACTGCGACGATTGCCGGGGCGATCAGCATGCTGGCCAATTTTGCGTTTTTCTTTGGTGGAAATCGCAATAATAATGGGGGCTTTATCGGCACGCTGGCGATCATGATCCTGGCGCCGCTCGGCGCGATGCTGGTGCAGATGGCGATCAGCCGGACACGGGAATATTCGGCCGATCATACGGGCGGTGAGATTTGTGGTAATCCTGACTGGCTGGCGTCGGCCTTGCAGAAGCTGGAACGCGGCGCGGCAGCGGTTGAGAATATCCCGGCCGAGAGAAACCCTGCCTCCGCCAACCTGTTTATTATCAATCCACTCCATGGCAAGGGGGCGGACAGCCTGTTTTCTACTCACCCTGCCACGGCAAACCGTATCGCGAGGCTTCGTGACCTTGCCGCCGAGATTAACTCAATGCGGACCGTTCCTCACACTCGCAGATCGGAACTGGCGGCTCATGGCACTAACTTGTCGGGATCGACCACCTACACCGCAAAGGCCCGAAATTCCGTGCGCAAAAAGGGACCGTGGGGATAACCGTCCCGGATCAGTCGAGCCCCTTCGGAGATTTAACGAGGGCGCGGGTCAGAAAGCGGCTCATATGGTTGACGAATTCCTGCCGGCTCTGGCCCTTGCGATAGGCAAACGGCGCGGAGGACTGGATCAGTCCAAGCATGGCATGGCCGATCAGTTCCGGATCGATATCGTCATAAAGTTCTCCCGTTCCGTAGGCGGCTTTCAACCGGACAATGAAACCCGCTGCGAACCGGTCACGGACTTCCCTTGAGGTGGAATCTGTGGGGTCAAACAGCTTGGTATCAACAAGAGCGGATCGGAGAAGGCCCGGATTCTGCTCGGCAAATTCCTGAATGGCGGTCAATCTGTAGCGGATATATTCCTCGAATGTGTCGACTTGCGGCGTCCGTGAATCCACGAAGGAGTAAAGATCCTCCTGCGCGCTGCTGGCGAACGCCAGAAAAATCTCTCGTTTATCGGTAAAATGGCTATAAAAGGTGCCATGGGCAACATCCGCCGCCCGGGCAATGTCTTGCGGCCGTGTTTCGTGATATCCCTTTGTGACAAATAGATGGCGCGCGGCATCGAGCAATCGCTGACGCTTTTCCTCTTTCCCTTTGCTGGCACGATCCGTTGCCACGACGACGTGAGTCGTTTCTGTCATACGCATTGTCCCTTTTTTATTCTTTTTTGTGGCTTCTCTGGCAATTGTAGCGACAATTTGGCAATATCCCGGCACACTACCAGTCGGCCGATAAAAATAGAATAAAAAAATCATGGGAGTTTGTTGCCTGCATGTCCTCAGGAATACCTTTCAGACAGTTAATCCGGCCCAAACCGGAGATAACCGTTCAACAGAATGACGACGGAACCAGTCGCATCAAAAGCCGAATAGAGCTTGGAAATATTGAAACAAATATCGGCGCCTACTGGCGGCGGGCCGCGAGTGCATACCCGGAAAGGGCGTTTTTGGTGAAATGCGGCCCTGACGAAATCTGGCCGGAACTGACCTACCGGAACGCCCGGATACAGGTGGATCAGATCAGCAGTTTTTTGCTGCGGCGGGGATACGGGCCGGATAAACCGGTCATGATTCTCTCCGGTAACAGCTTCGCCCATGCCCTTCTGACCATGGGGGCAATCCAGGTCGGGGTGCCGGTGATACCGGTCTCGCCATCCTATTCCCTGTCGGGGTCAGATTTTTCCCGTCTCAAGTATGCCCTTGACCTGACTGAACCCGCCCTGATCTTTGCTGAAAATGGTGATATATATTCAGATGCCCTTGCGCTTGCGGCCGGAAAATCAGTAGAAATCGTGACCGTAACGGGCGAATCGCACGGCGGCCAGCGGTTTGATGCTTTGCTTGAGTCTGTGGATGCGCCGTTGGTCGAGGCTGCCTTTGCAGCAGTGACCAGCGATACGCTTGCCAAGATTTTGTTTACATCAGGGTCGACCGGATTGCCCAAAGCTGTTCCCAATACCCAGAGGATGCTCTGTGCGGCGCAAAAGACGTTGGAGTTGATATCAGAGGAACGGAACGTGGAAACGGACCCCGTCCGCGTGCTTGACTGGCTTCCCTGGCACCATACCTATGGCGGCAATGTCAATTTCTTTGGCATCGTCCGGGGCGCGGGAACGCTCTATATGGATGACGGCAAACCGGCGCCCGGGTTATTTCACCGGACACTGGCGAATTTAAAGCGGGTATCGCCAACACGCTTCAGTAGTGTGCCTGCCGCCTACAGCTTTCTCGCCGACGAGCTTGAACAGGATGAAGAACTCGCCGTCGCCTTTTTCAAAAACCTGTCGATCTGCCAGTATGGCGGCGCGGCAATGTCCCAAGAGATATTTGAGCGGATGCAGGTTCTTGCGATCAAATACACTGGCCTTCGCATTCCCTTTGGCACCGGCTGGGGTGCGACGGAGACGACCGGTACCGGTGCGGCGGTCTACTGGGAAACGGAAAAGGTGGGCATGATCGGCGTCCCGACCCCCGGCATTGAGATCAAGGTGATCCCCGTTGGTGACAAGCTGGAAATCCGGATGAAGGGCCCGAATGTTCACACAGGATATTACAAACGTCCGGATCTGACCGCTACGCATTTTGACGACGAAGGATATTACTGCATCGGCGATGCGGTGAAATGGGAAGACCCGTCGCGGCGGGAAGCCGGCATGATTTTTGACGGCCGGGTCGCCGAGGACTTCAAACTTGCCAATGGGACATGGGTGAATACGGGCTCGTTACGCCTGGCCTTGATTGATGCGCTTGACCCGATTGCCCGGGACGTGGTGATCGCCGGTCATGATCGCGACGAGCTTGGTATTCTCATCGTGTTATCGGAAACGACGCTGAATAATCTGATGTCGGACTCAGCGGCGGTGTCTGAGGACGGCAAGATCATTGTCGCTTCTGACCTCATGAAAGCTGTTCATCAGAAACTTGTGCGCTATAATCAGGAAAACCCGGCCCCAAGCCGGTATATCGCGGCGGCGCTGATCCTGGCCGAACCGCTGTCGGCAGAGAAAAACGAGATAACCGACAAACAGTATATCAATCAGGGAGCAGTCCTTGCCAACCGTGCCGATATCGCCGACTGCCTATTTGCACGGAATGGTAATAGAGATGTTTTAGTTTTAATCAAAGCAAATGCTTGAGAGGTTTTCCTTATGTCGAAAATGAATAAACAGATCGTTCTTAAATCCCGCCCCGAGGGGGAACCGACGGAGGATAATTTTGGCGTCGTCGAAACCCCGATCCCGACGCCGGGGGATGGTCAGATTTTGGTCAAGGTCATCTATATGTCCCTCGATCCCTATATGCGCGGGCGGATGAGCGCGGCCAAAAGCTATTCCGCCAGCGCCGAAATCGACAAACCCATGCTCGGCGGCGGTGTCGGGGTGGTCGAACAATCAAATAATAATAATTTCGCCGTGGGCGACTATGTGGTCTGCGCGACCGGCTGGCAAAGCTACTGCCTGTCCGATGGCACAGGGGTCCTTAAAATCGATCCGGACAATGCACCGATCTCAACCGGCGTCGGTGTCCTCGGTATGCCGGGCCTGACCGCCTATTACGGGTTGCTGAAGATTGGGCAACCGAAAGCGGGAGAAACGGTGGTCGTTGCCGCTGCCTCTGGCGCGGTTGGCAGCGTTGTCGGACAGATTGCCAAGATCAAGGGCTGCCGTGCGGTCGGGATCGCCGGCTCGGCTGAGAAATGCGCCTTTGTCGTGGACGAACTTGGCTTCGATGCCTGCCTCAACTACAAGGCCCCGGATTTCAAGGAAGAACTCGCCGCGGCCTGTCCGGATGGCATCGATGTCTATTTCGAGAACGTTGGCGGTGATGTGTTCGAGGCGGTGCTGCCATTGTTCAACGATGATGCCCGCGTACCGCTCTGCGGCCTGATTTCGCAGTATAACGCGACGGAATTACCGACCGGCACCAACATGCTGCCCGCCCTGATGCGCGACATGCTGACGAAACGCATTTTAATTCAAGGCTTTATCATCTCCTTTCATTTTGATCTTCTGCCGCAGTTCCTGAAGGATGTCGGTGGTTGGATCACCAGTGGCGAGCTTAAATACCGCGAGGATATCGTCGAAGGGATTGAAAACGCCCCGGAGGCCTTCATGGGCCTGCTGAAAGGCAAAAATTTTGGCAAACTCCTCGTACGGGTTGCCGAAGACCCGACAAGAAACTAAACAGTCAGGCAGATAATAACCGGAACGGAAGGACTAAAAAATATGGCTGCTATTAATGATTTTGTCAGTTACGAGACACAGGGGACTGTCGGTATCGTGACCATCAATAATCCCCCGGTTAATGCCTTGAGCCAGGCTGTGCGCGCCGGGATCAAGGGCGGGATTGCGGCGGCCGTCGCCGACGATTCCGTGACGGCAGTGGTTCTCGCCTGCGCCGGACGGACCTTCATAGCTGGGGCGGATATCACCGAGTTCGGTAAGCCGCCGCTGGATCCCGCGTTGCAGGATGTCATCCCGATCATCGAGGCCTCCAGCAAACCGGTAGTTGCCGCCATTCATGGCACCGCGCTCGGCGGCGGTCTTGAAACCGCTCTCGGCTGTCATTACCGTGTGGCCAATCCGGGCGCCAGGCTCGGCCTTCCCGAAGTCAAGCTCGGCATTTTGCCGGGTGCCGGTGGAACCCAGCGGCTACCGCGGGTCGTCGGGGTGCCGATGGCGCTTGAAATGATCACGTCGGGAAACCCGATCGGCGCGAAAAAGGCACTGAGTGTGGGCCTCGTAGACAAGATCATCGAGACGGACCTGACTGAGGGCGCAATTGCCTTCGCCAAGCAGATTGTCGAGGAAGGCCGTCCGCTGGTCAAGATCAGCGAGCAGAACGGCAAATTGGAAGAGGCGCGGAAGAACCCGTCGTTGTTTGATGATTTCCGCAAATCTATTGCCCGCAAGGCCCGCAATTTTGAAGCTCCGGAAAACTGCATAAAGGCGGTTCAGGCATCGGTCGAACTTCCCTTTGCCGAGGGGATCAAGCGCGAACGGGAATTATTTATGGAACTCATGGTCGGGGAACAGGCCAAGGCACAGCAGTATTTCTTCTTCTCCGAACGGCTCGCCAATAAAATACCGGATGTGCCGAAAGACACCCCGCTGATCGATATCAAATCAGCCGGAATTGTTGGCGCGGGCACTATGGGGGGTGGCATCGCCATGAACTTCCTGCAGGCCGGCATTCCAGTCACCATTGTTGAAACCAGTCAGGAAGCGCTTGATAAAGGCATCGGCATTATCAAGAAGAACTATGCGGCCACGGTTTCCAAGGGTCGGCTTAGCCAGGAGGCGATGGATAAAAACATGTCGCTTTTGAGTGGGAGCACCGAGCTTGAAGACCTGAAGGATGTCGATATCGTTATCGAGGCGATTTTTGAGAATATGGAGGTCAAGAAGGAGATTTTCGGCAAGCTCGACAAGATCTGCAAACCAGGATCTATTCTGGCAACGAACACCTCAACCCTCGATATCAACGAGATCGGCGCGGCGACCTCTCGGCCCGAATATGTTATCGGCCTGCATTTCTTCAGCCCGGCCAATGTTATGAAGCTGCTGGAAGAGGTAAGAACAGACAAGACCAGCGCTACCGTCATGGCGACCTGTATGGCGCTTGCCAAGAAAATCGGCAAGGTCCCGGCAATGGTCGGGGTTTGCGAGGGTTTCGTTGGCAACCGGATGCTGGCCAAGCGCGGCGAGCAGGCGGGTCAGCTCATTCTGGAGGGCGCGAAGGTTGAGGATGTTGATCGCGTGCTTTATGATTTCGGCTTCCCCATGGGCCCCTTTGCCATGTCCGATCTTGCTGGCAATGATGTCGGCTGGCGCATTCGGCAGGGAAAAGGCGTCACCAGCCCGGTCGCCGATGCCATCTGCGAGCTTGGCCGCTTTGGCCAGAAGACCGGCGATGGCTATTACCATTATGCCAAGGGTAGCCGCACACCCGAGCCGGACCCGATTGTCGAGGATATTATCGTTAAGGCCGCCCGCGATGCCGGGATCAATCGCCGTCAGGTTTCCGATGAGGAAATCCTCAAGCGTTGTATTTACCCGATGATTAACGAGGCGGCTAAGATCCTTGAGGAAGGCATCGCCACCCGCGCCAGCGACATTGATGTCATCTGGGTTTACGGCTATGGCTGGCCCGTCTATCGCGGTGGCCCGATGCGCTATGCGGATCATATCGGGCTCAAGAATATCTATGACGATATGCTGAAGTTCAAGGCGGAACACGGGGATAATTGGACCCCGGCGCCGCTGCTTGAAAAACTGGCGAAGGAAGGTAAGGGGTTCAAGGACCTCTAGAAATTTCCGCTCTCGGTCAGGAAAGCCCCGTCTTATTGATGGGGTTTTTTTGTGTGCGTATGGTAAATAATATAGGAAACTGGGATCAGGGCGAGCGCGAAGAACAGGCAGGCGATTAGGAAGCAATCCTGGAAAGTCTGGACAAGGGCCTGCACAGTCTCTTCGCTGGTGAGCACGGACCTGTGGGTTTCCTCCATGATCACCTGACGATAATGGGCGGTATGGGCAGTGATCAGAACGGCAATGACATTGACCCCGGTGGTGCCGCCCAGCATCCGGCAGAAATTGAGCGCACCGGAGGCCTGCGGCACCTGCTCGGGCCGCATGCTGGAAAGCGACAGGGTGTTATTTGACGGTAGAATGAGGCCGAGCGCGCCGCGGCTGACCATCAGCCATCCCGCAATAAACCAGAAGCTGCTATATTGATCGGCGTAGCTGATGGCATAGGACGCGACGATGAACAGGAGGATCCCGGCGAGTAGCAACCGATGCGCCGGCATCCTGTCCACCATCCGCCCGGAGATCGGCGAGATAAGCGCCAGCGTCAGCCCGCCCGGCAACAGCATCAACCCCGCATCCGTGGCAGTGGTAAGCTGCACCGTCCGCGCAAACAGCGGGAGCATGTAGATGCTCGAAAACATGCCGGCACTGGTAATGGCGGCAATCAGCACCGTGGAGGTGAAATACAGATTGCGGAACATGTTAAGGCGGAGCAGGGGGGCGCTGCTTTTGATCTCGCGCACTATAAACAGGGTCAACCCAATGGCGGCGGTACAAAGTAACGTGATGACCTTGATATCGCTAAAGCCATGGAACTGGCTATCTGAAAGCCCGATGAGAAAACTCGCGACCGTCATGGCGATCAAGAGAAAACTGATATAATTGAACCGGCTCGATATTTCCGCGTCCTTGGTATCGGGCAGGAACTTCCATCCAAGCACCCCGCCAAGGAAGGACAATGGCAGCGCCGCCGTAAAGGTAAAATGCCAGTCAAGAGTGTCGGTGATGATGCCGCCAATGGTCGGCCCGATGGCGGGCCCAAGCACGATCACCATGCTGAAGGTACCGAGCGCGGTCCCGCGCAGGTTCGCAGGAAATAGCCGAAAGACAAGCGCCATGGTGAGCGGCTGCAAAATCCCGGCGCCAGAGCCCTGAAGGACACGGGCAAAAATCAGCAGGTTGAAATCCGGGGCAAACTGACCGAGCATGCTGCCACTGAAAAATAATACCGTCGCCAGCAGAAAAGCTGGCCGGGCGCCGTAGTTATGCATCAACCAGGCGGAGGAGAGCATACAAACGGTGGAGGCACTAAAGTAGGCGGTCGACATCCATTGCGCAGACGCCTGGGTGATATCGTAGGCCGCCATGATATTGGTGAGCGCGACATTGATCATGGTCGAGGAGAAGATACTGGCGAGCAGTCCGATAATGACGGCGAGCACAGCGAACCATTTATAGCGCGCGCCATATTTTAGCTCGAGAGCCTCGTTGCGCGCGGTCATGTGCCTATCCTGAAAACTCGTCGCGAATTTTTTGGTTATGCTCCCCGAGCGCCGGGATGGAGTTATAGCTTTCCTTATCGCCGGTCAGCTGGACGGGAGAGGCAATCATCGTCACCGGCCCGCCGGGGCTGTCCACCGTGACGCGGGCCAGTTGCGGATGGCTTGACAGGTCGGCGACGCTGTTGAGCGCGCCAAAAGCGATCCGCCCTTCGAGCAGCCGCGCCGTCAGTTCGGCCCGCGACAGGGTGCCGAAGACCTTGTTGATTTCCTGATTGAGCGCGGGGCGATTGGCGACCCGCAGCTCGTTGGTCTGGAACCGCGGATCATCGGCGAGATCCGGCTGCTCAAGACCGAAGCGGCAGAGGTTTCGCCATTCTGTCTGGTTCTGGATCGAGATCACGACGGGGTCGCCGTCCTTGGTCTCGTAGGCTTCGTACGGCGCGATTGAGGGATGACTGAGACCGCCGCGGCCCGGCGCCTTGCCGCCATATTCCTGATGCAGGAGTGGGACCGTCATCCAGTCCGCCATCCCCGCGAACAGCGTCGATTTGACAGCGCGGCCGCGTCCCGTGCGTTCGCGCTCATACAGCGCCTCAAGAACGCCGATAAGGCCATGCATCCCGGCAGCGATATCGCAGACCGAGACGCCGACCCGGCCGGGTTCCGAGGGCGATCCGGTGATCGCAGCGAGACCCGTTTCCGACTGCACCAGCATATCGTAGGCCTTCATTTTCGCATAAGGCCCGGTTTCGCCATAACCGGATATATCAACGGTGATCAGGCGCGGGTTGTCGGCGCGTAAAGTTTCCTCATTGAGGCCATAACGGTCGGTCGTACCGGGCGCAAGATTCTGGATAAAGACGTCGGCCTTGCTGATCAGTTTTTTGAGAAATGCGAGATCGTCCGCATCCTTGATATTAAGCTGGAGCGATTCCTTGCCTCTGTTCAGCCAGACGAAATAAGTGCTCTGGCCGTTGACAACCGTATCGTAGTTCCGGGCGAAGTCGCCTTCAGGGCGTTCGATCTTGATGACCCGCGCCCCGGCGTCGGCAAGGCGGCAGGAAAGGTAGGGGGCGGCAACCGCCTGTTCGAGAGAGACGACGGTGATGCCGTCAAGAGGGCCAGTCATGACATTCTTCTTTGTTTGGATTGGTTAAGAGCATGCTTATCTATGCCTCGCAGTGCCGATTTAATCAAGAGGAGCTAATGGTAGAAAAGTCAGATTACCTGCTCATCAATGATTTTGAGAAACTGCGGGCCATATTTTTCTTTCTTGGCGGCGCCGACCCCCTGCAACTCGCCGAAGGCACTGAGCGTCTGGGGCTTTAGCTGCGCCATCTCGACCAATGTGCGGTCATGAAAAATGACGTAGGGCGGGACATTCTGCTCCTTGGCGAGCGCGAGCCGCACGGATTTGAGCAGTGTGAACAGGGCGCCCTCTTCTTTCGAGGCAAAGGCGACAGGGGAACGGGCCGGGGATTTTTCCTTGCGGCTGTTTATCGGCGCCCGTTTCAGCTTGAGCAATGTCTCACCTTTCAGCAGCGCGCGGCATGATTCATCTAGAGACAGGCCGCCATAGCCTTCACTGTCGACGTTAATCAGCCCAAGTGCCAGCAACTGGCGCAGGATCGATTGCCAGTCCGGCCGGCTGTAGGCCGTGCCCATGCCGTAGGTATTGAGACTGCCATGGCCGAACTTGTCGATTTTCTCGTTCTCGGAGCCAAGCAGGATATCAATGACGTGGCCAGCGCCGAACATCTCGCCGCTACGATAGATGCAGGAGAGCGCCATGCGCGCGGCCTCGGTTGCATCAAACTGGTCCGGCGGGGTCAGGCAGTTATCGCAGTTGCCGCAGCTTTCGGGCGGGTCTTCGCCGAAATATTTCAGTAGCATGTAACGGCGGCAAAGTGCGCTTTCACAGAACCGGAGCAATGCTTCGAGCTTGCTGTGATCGAGTTTCTGTTGTTGCTCGTTCTTGTCGGGGTTCTGCATCAGGGCTTTCAGTTTCGCCACATCCTGCAATCCATAGGCAAGCCACGCGTCGGCGGGCAGGCCGTCGCGTCCGGCACGTCCGGTTTCCTGATAATAGGCCTCCATATTCTTTGGCAAATCAAGATGGGCGACGAAACGCACATCCGGTTTGTCGATACCCATACCAAAAGCAATGGTCGCGACAATGATGACGGCATCTTCCTTCAGGAAACGTGACTGGGTCTGGCGCCGGGTGTCGGCATCGAGACCGGCATGGTAGGGCAGGGCAATGCGCCCCGTGGCGGCGAGCTTTTTGGCCACCTGCTCAACTTTCTTGCGCGACATGCAATAGACAATACCGGCGTCGCTGTCATGCTCCGCCTCGATAAAGGATTGCAGCTGCGCGACGCCGCCGGTTTTGGCGATCAGACGGTAGCAGATATTCGGGCGATCGAACCCGGCGCGGAAAATCCGGCCCGTGGTCAGGCCGAGCCGCTCGACAATATCCTTTTCTGTCGGCGCATCGGCGGTAGCAGTGAGGGCGAGGCGGGGCACATCCGGGAACTTTTCATGCAAGACACCAAGGCGGAGATATTCCGGGCGGAAATCATGCCCCCACTGTGAAACGCAATGGGCCTCGTCAATGGCAAAGAGAGAAATATCGCAGCGCGACAGCATATCAATGAAGCCGCCCGCAAACAGGCGTTCCGGCGCGATATAAAGAAGTTTCAAATCTCCCTTCAGCAACGCCTCGCGCACGGCGCTCTGCTCGTCATGGCTATGGGCGGAATTGAGGGCGCCGGCGGCAATGCCGAGTTGCTGCAGGGCCTCGACCTGGTTTTGCATAAGAGCGATAAGCGGAGAAATGATCACCGCGGTTCCCGGCAGGCACAGCGCCGGGATCTGGTAGCACAGCGATTTTCCGCCGCCCGTCGGCATCAGGACGAGGGCGTCGCCCCGGTGCAATACATGATCGATGATATCGGCCTGTTCACCGCGAAATGCCGGGTAGCCGAAGGTAGAGGAAAGAATTTCTGAAGGGTCATGCAACATACCCCTCTTTATACAGGCATCCGTTTCGGGATCAATGCCGATATCGGAAATCGGGCGGTTATTCCCGCCCGCCGGATTTGGGCCAACCGAGTTGCCTGAGCTGCTCCTTCAGCGCCTGGACTTCAAGTGCGGCCTCGGCCAGCAGATGTTTCAGGCGTGTATTCTCCTGATCAACCTGGCGGAGGCGGTTTATTTCCTCAATGCCAGTCGCCTGCGCGCGCTTGCGCCAGCGATAGAGGGTCGCCCGGGATATACGGTGTTTTTTCGTTGCCTCTTCCACCGAGAGGCCATCAGCCAGTTCCCGGAGTATCGTCATGACCTCCGCCTGTGTGTGAGTTTTGCGTTCCATGTGACCGAACGTCCTTGATTAAATGCGCTCATTGCTTGCCGATTTCATTGACCACGGCCTGAAGGGCGGCGAGATTTTCAGGGATGGCGCTGCCCGTGATCAGATCCTGTGAGGCCTTGGCCGCTGCTGCCGGATCCGTGGTCAGCAATTGTTTTGAAGCCGCAATCGTGATGGCGTTATGGATGGAGTAGCTGTGCTGCTGTTGGGCAATGACATTTTGCAGTGCCAGGCCGACGGTATGGGCCATCTGCTGGTATAAGATGCCCATGGCTTCGGCGGGGGCATCGCCAAGCACACTCAGGTTCGTCTGCGCGATTGCCCCTGTGATTTGGCTGTTTACATAAGATTCTGAAGCCATTGCGCCTCTCCTGTTTCATATCTTGGTAATCGGGTCTTGCCGGTGACGGTTAACGGTTACTTCTTGGGCGGTGTCGCCGCGGCGGGATGCGGTGCCGGGGCCGCCGCCGCCGGATGATAGGAGGTGTGCGGGTGGTAGTTCGTCGCCGGTGCGGACCGTTGCTGCGCGCTCGCCGATGACCGCGCCGCGGCCGCCGAGGTTTGCGACAGGATCGATTGCAGGTTCTGGACCAATGAGGCCAGCCCGAGGCTGTACATATTCTGCTGGTTTGCAACGGCATTCTGCATCGACTGGCCGGTAGCATGGGACGATGTCTGGTAGAGGGTTCCAAGCGATTGCGCCGGCGCGAGACCGAGGTTCATCACACTCGTCTGGGTAATGGCATCGGTAATCTGGCTGTTTACCGACCTTACATTTTCTGTGCTTTTCTGGGCTGTCATGGGCTTTTCCTGTTACATGAATGCCTGAGGTTCGAATATTGCGTGGGCATCACGCGAAAGACATTCCGATGTCACGCAATATTCGATAAAACGGCAGCTGTATCTCACTTATGAGACGACAGCGGTTAGGTGTTGAACTTGGGGCTGTTTCCGTGGGGCTCGCGGAAACTCGCTAGTACGCCTTTAAGTGACGCCATGGTTTCCGCGACCGGATTTCCGCTCAGAACTTCCTGGGTGGCCTTGCCTTCCGCAGCAGTATCGAGGGTGTAGAGAAGGCTGACCGCGCCGGTGACGACGGCCGAGTCTATCGAGTTCTTATGCTGCTGGTTGGCAACCATATTCTGCATCGACATACCAGTAGACTGTGCCATCATCTGGTATAGCATGCCCATGGATTCCGCTGGGGCATCGCCCAGCACCTTGACATTTGTCTGTGTGACAGCATCGGTAATCTGGCTGTTCATCCAAGTATTGTCCGCCATTATGTAACTCCTTTATATTTTAGATGGGATGAATTCGGATCTAGAATGCACTTGATGCGGCTTGCAGCGATGTCAGCGCCTCGGCCACGGGATTGCCGCCCAAAATCTCGGAGGTGGCCTTGGCATCGGCGGAGGTCGCCATCGCATAGAGGACATTCGTTCCCTGCGTGGTTACAGCAAGGTCGACGGAATTCGCGCCCTGCTGGTTAGAGACCGCATTCTGCATGCTCGCACCGACAACCTGGGCAAATACCTGGTAGGCATTGGCCATGGCGATCGCTGGCGCGTCCCCCAGAATGCTAACATTGGCCTGTGTGACGGAATCGGTGATCTGGGCGTTGACTGGTGTATCCCCTGGCATGGGTTATTCTCCTTTTAAAATATCAGGACTGTTTTCCTGCTATGTGGTTTGCTGTGGTGGTGTCTTCTGTTCTGACTGCGCTCTTTTTAGTTCAACAATGATAGCCTTAAGCGCGGAGACTATTTCTGCGTTCACATTCCCTGACAGGATTTCCTGAGAAGCTTTTGAATCTGAGGACGTTTCCATACTGTAAAGCATGGCAATGCCCTGGCTGACGATAGCGTTATCGATAGTGTTCATACTATGCTGGTTTGACACAGCATTCTGCATGGAGACACCGACGGCTTGTGCCATCATCTGATACGCGGTTCCCATGGACTGCGCGGCGGAACTGCCGACAACCATGAGGTTTGACTGGGTTACGGCATCGGTTATCTGGCTATTGACGGGTGTGTCGTTTGCCATGGAGGGATCCTCTGTTAGTCCTGTCATATTGAATTGAGAGAGAATTCTCTTTCAATAGGGGGAAGACGACGGCGTTCGAGAAAATGTGACGCCTGAATGAGATTTTCTTAGAATTTTTGCGAAAACTCTCATGCCGTCTTAGGTAGAATTACTCTGGCAGTGGCGGAGGGCGGGTTGTCGGCGG
>NZ_JBDNHC010000053.1:0-31040 GCF_041689005.1 Sneathiella sp. | reverse complement strand
TGAGCAGGATTATTTACGGTGGGCGTGTTTCTCTGATTGTCGGTATCAGTTCGGTTGTCCTAGCGATGGTAATCGGAGTCCTGCTGGGCATTATGTCTGCCATGATGGAAGGATGGGTCGGCGAAGCTATTATGCGGCTAACGGACCTCTTTTTATCGCTACCTTCCGTTCTCATTGCCCTTGCCGTTGCGGCGACAATCGGGCCGAGCCTGTTAAACGTTATCTTTATTATCGGATCGCTGTATTGGGCACCATTTGCCCGAATGGTGCGCGCGGAAGCGCTGTCGGTCCGGGAACTGGACTATGTTCAGTCAGCGTATGCGATTGGAAGCAATCCGTTTCGCGTTCTTTTTCAGCATATTCTGCCGAATATCATTAACACGATCATCGTTCTTGCTTCACTGCAGATCGCTGCCGCGATCCTTCTGGAATCCACACTGTCGTTCCTTGGCGTCGGTGTGCCGCCGCCAACGCCGACGTGGGGCATCATGGTCGCGGACGGTCGTCAGTACGTCGAGCTAGGCTGGTGGACCATCACCTTCCCCGGGATCGCAATCATGTTAACCGTGTTGTCCATTAATCTATTGGGTGATGCACTGCGCGATTTCCTGGATCCAAAATTCTCCTTACGCTAACGGATGGTGGTGATGCAGAAGTCAGGACGCCTTCGCGTATTACCGTTCACACCGGATCGGGGCGGCCAGACATTACCAGAGACCCTGTTGCGGGTAGCGTCCGAATTTGGTTCGCGCGATGCGGTCGTCGACGGTGACAGGGTTCTGACGTATGCTGGTCTTTTGCAGCGCGTGGCGCGGTTCGCCCAGGGACTGAAGTCCATCGGGGTTCGACGCGGCGATCATGTCGCCCTTTGGATGACGGATAGCCTTGAGTGGATGGTAGCCAGATGGGCTATCCCTGCCCTCGGCGCGGTGCTGGTACCGATCAATACGCGGCTCCGTGCGGAGGACATAAGTTACCTGCTGTCTCAGTCGGATACGTCCGTGCTGATTATGGCATCTTCGTTCGGATCTCTCCGCTATCTGGATACGCTCGAACGCATGGTTCCCGACTATCCGTCACAAAAGTTAAACGACTGGGAGACAGCGGAATTTCCGAAATTGCGGAGCGTGTTAATTTCCGGTGCATCTCCGGTGCCGCCATCTATGTATGACTTTGCCAAGGTCGAAGAGGCCGGTATTGATGCAGGCCTACCGGCTGACTGTCTTGAAGCATTGAGCGCCGACGTCGAGCCGGATGATGTGGCGCAGCTCGTCTATACGTCGGGTACGACGTCCCTGCCCAAAGGGGCCATGGTCTGCCACGGAGCCTTAGTCGAGAATAATTTTAACGCCGGGGAGTTGACCGGATTGACCCCGGACGACATTTTCCTTTTAACAGTCCCGTCATTCAGCGCTTCAGGTGTCGCCGCACATTGCCAAGGGCTGACCCATGGATCAAAGCTCGTGCTAATGGAGCATTTTGATGCTGAGACATTCTGCCGTATTGTTGAACGCGAACGGGTTACGTCGGCGTTTTTTGCCGATCCTATCATATACGATCTCCGGCACTTCTCGGACAGACAGAAATACGATCTGAGCTCACTCAGAACCGGATCCGGAGCGCCGATCTCGGAGGCATCCTTTGATTTTTTATCAAATGAAATGTCCGTGCCGCAAATCGTGCACTCATACGGGATGTCTGAAACGACTAATGTCGTCTCGCGCACGGACTGCCGTGAGCCCATCGACGTGCGGCGGCGTTCGACCGGACATCCGCTTCCGGGCGTGAATCTTTATATCGTTTCTCCAGACTTGGAAACAGACATGCCCGTCGGCGAAATCGGTGAGATTCGAATCTCCGGATATACCGTGATGAAAGGCTACTATAACAAGCTCGAGGAAACGAATTCTGCATTTGACGCGGATGGCAGATTCCGAACCGGTGACCTCGGTTATGTGAACGCGTTCGGCGAACTGGTCTATGTCGGGCGGGTAAAAGAGATGCTCAAGATCGGCGGTTTCAATGTGGCGCCGACGGAGATTGAGGCTTATCTGGCGACATATCCGGGCGTAAACCGTGTTGCTGTTGTCGGTGTGCCGGACGAACGATTAGGGGATGTGCCCTTTGCATTCGTCGCCTGCGATGATGGGGTGACATTACGCGAAACTGAGCTAATCGGCCACTTCAAAGATAGCATCGCAAGCTACAAGTTGCCGAAATACGTGTCCTTTGACGGGGATTGGCCGATGACAGGCACGCAAAAAGTCCAGAAGACGAAATTACAGGAACGTGCCCAACTACTTATCAACGAAGGCACGGCAGAACGTCTCGGCAAATTGACCTAGCTATTCCGATTAAAAAAAACAGTCCAATACAATGATAATAGGGGCACCAAATGGCACTAGATTCAGATACTTTCAATCAATTGATCGAAACAATCAGGCGTTTTGTGGAAACTGACCTGATGCCGGCAGAAGCCTTTGTCGACGAAAACGATGAAATACCTGAACATATCATGGAGGGTATGCGGCAGCTAGGGATGTTCGGCCTTACGATACCGGTCGAATACGGGGGGCTTGGACTGAATTCCGAGGAAGAAGTTCAGGTCTGGTTCGAATTCAGCCGCGCCGCGCCGGCATATCGCAGCGTCTGTAGCAGCAACAACGGTATTGGTAGCCAGGGCATTATCATCGACGGTTCCGAAGAGCAGAAGAACCGATATCTGCCACTGATGGCAACGGGTGAGATCGTGGGTAGTTTTTGCCTGACCGAACCGGGCTCAGGTTCCGATGCGAAATCCTTGCGGACAACCGCACGCCGGGATGGCGGCGACTACGTGATCAACGGCTCCAAGAGGTTCATCTCGAACGCGCCATTCGCGAAGGTCTTCACCGTTATGGCCCGGACCAGCGAGGACTCTGGCAGCGGTCCAGGTGTCTCGGCATTCTTTATCGACGCTGATACTCCGGGAATTACTCTTGGCGAGCCGTATCGCAAAATGGGACAGAGAGGCGCCAAGGCCTGCGATGTATATTTTGATGATGTCCGTGTGCCAGCCCACACGTTGATCGGTGGCGTCGAGGGTATGGGGTTCAAGACCGCAATGAAAGTCCTCGACCGCGGCCGCCTGGGAATGGCCGCCGGTTGCGTAGGAGTCGCGCAGCGCCTGATCGAAGAATCCGTGAATTACGCCACCGAAAGAAAACAATTCGGAAGCCCGATTGCCGATTTTCAACTAATCCAGGCAATGATTGCGGATTCCGTCACGGATCAGTACGCCGCCCGCTCGATGATCATGGCGGCGGCAACGGCCCGGGATGCCGGTAAACGCATAACAAAGCAAGCTTCCATGTGCAAATATTTTGCTTCAGAAATGGTCGGTAGGATCGCCGATCGGGCTGTTCAGATTTACGGAGGAACTGGTTACATCAGTGAGAGCGCGGTCGAGCGTCTGTACCGGGACGTCCGCGTTTTCCGTCTCTATGAAGGGACATCGCAGATTCAGCAGCTCGTCATTGCGCGCGATACCCTGCGCGAAATGGCGAAATAGGCATTTTTATGTAATTTCTCCGCCCAATCCAGCGTCTGCGTGTCCAATTTCAGCTGACAATATTGTCATACTTACCAATTTGGCATAGATTAGAAGCCGCATATAATTATGCGTAGTTGACTTTAATCAAAGCCAGATATTTCCAGATATGCTCTAAGATGGTCCTTGAATATAACAAGGGCTTATGTATATGACCGCATTATTAGATCTGACTGGAAAAAAGGGGCTCGTTCTGGGGATCGCCAATGAGCAAAGCATTGCCTTTGGCTGTGCACGCGCCTTCCAACAGGCTGGCGCGGAATTGGCGGTCACATATGCGAGCGATAAGGCCCAGCCCTATGTCAGGCCCTTGGCAGAGACGCTCGCCGCTCCGATTATCATGCCATGCGATGTGTGCAGTAAGGAACAAATATCAGCATTATTTGAGGCTGTGGACAAGGAATGGGGAACACTGGATTTCCTGTTGCACGCCATCGCCTTCGCGCCAAAGGCCGATCTGCACGGCCGTGTGACGGACTGCTCATTAGACGGCTTTCTTGAGGCCATGGACATTTCCTGTCATTCGTTTATCCGGTTGGCAAAACAGGCGGAAGGCTTGATGAAAAATGGCGGCAGCCTTTTAACGCTCTCCTATATTGGCAGCACGGAAGTCGTCAAACATTACGGGCTTATGGGCCCTGTCAAGGCGGCGCTGGAATCCTCCACGCGTTATCTTGCTGCGGAACTTGGCGATAAGAATATTCGCGTGAACGCCATCTCCCCCAGCGCTATAAAGACCCGCGCCGGATCCGGGATTGCCGATTTTGACGGGCTTTTAAAGTCGACGGCCATAAAAATGCCCCTTCATCGAATGATCGATATTGAAGATGTAGGCAACATGGCGGCGTTTCTGGTGAGCGACCTGTCCCGGAACATCACCGGTGGTGTGCATATGGTTGATGGCGGATATGAAACAATCGATTAAAGTCGGGAAACATATATTCCAGACGCGCGTAACGGCATCCTCTTTCCGGCATGCCGCCTCATTTCCGATTACATTTTCAGCAACACTACTTCACCCAAAAAAACAAGAGCTATGACCTCCCTAACCCGATCCAACACAATTTCTGCGTTCACCTGATCTTTTTATAGTCTACCTTGGGCCAATGCCCTTTCGCGACACAATGACGAAATGATGGAAATTTCAAAAGGAAAGCCGCCTGCATGACCGATACAAAAACTTCCCTTACCAACAAAACCTATGATGAGATAAAAATCGGAGATTCAGCGACGCTCACGCGCAAGCTGACGAAACAGGATATCCAGCTTTTTGCCACGGTGACGGGGGATATGAACCCGGCGCATTTGGATGAATCCTACGCCAAAACCGATATTTTCCATCAAATTGTTGGTCACGGCATGTGGACGGCATCGATGTTCTCGGTATTGTTGGGAATGCAGTTGCCGGGGCCGGGCACTCTTTATCTCGGGCAAACGCTCAAATTTTTAAAGCCCGTGCATCTGGGCTCCACCATTACCGCGTCGGTCAAGGTCCTCAAGAAAGACGACGAGCACAAACATATTACGTTTGAAACATTATGTACCAATGAAGACGGGGAGCATGTCCTAGAGGGCGAGGCGCTTGTCCTCGCGCCTTCCAAAACGATAAGGTGGGATGCCTTGCCGCTGCCCGAGGTGCAGATTAAAACCCAGGCGCATAACCACGAGACTTGGTTGCTGGACAAGGCATCCAGCCTCAAGCCCTTGCGCGTGGCTGTAGTGCATCCGGTGGATATGTTTTCCCTCGAGGGTGCAATTGAAGCCGCCAAGGCCGGCATAATCGATCCTGTGCTGATCGGGCCGGAAGGTAAAATCCGTAAAATCGCGGCGGAGAATGATCTGGATCTGGCTTCTTACCGTATCATCCCTACTCTGCACAGCCACGCCGCTGCCGCCCTGGCTGTCAAACTGGCAAATGAGGGTGAGATCGATGCCCTGATGAAAGGCAAACTGCATACGGACGAGCTGATGGAAGCGGTCGTTGATAAAAACATAGGCCTGCGCACCGGACGCCGCATGAGCCATGTTTTCGTGCTGGATGTCCCGAGCTACCCCAAACCCCTCTTTCTCACCGATGCCGCCATTAACATCAAACCCGATTTAATGGAGAAAAAGGACATCGTACAGAACGCGATTGACCTATTTATGGCTCTGGGGCTGGGATCGCCAAAGGTAGCGATCCTCTCGGCGGTGGAGATGGTGACCGAAAAAATACCCTCCACCCTAGATGCAACGGCGCTGTGCAAAATGGCGCAGCGCGGGCAGATCACGGGGGCCCTTGTCGATGGCCCGTTGGCCTTTGACAATGCCATATCCAAGGAGTCAGCCGAAATTAAAGGTATCGTCTCGGACGTGGCGGGGGATGCCGATATTCTGGTCGTCCCTGATATCGAATCCGGCAATATGCTGTATAAAGAACTGCGATATTTTTCCGGTGCCCAAGGGGCCGGCATCGTGCTCGGCGCCAAAGTCCCGATTATTCTGACAAGCCGCGCCGGCGACGCCGAAAGCCGTGTCGCCTCCTCGGCTCTGGCGCTGTTATACGCGAGAAGGCGGCCCTCATGACGAGCCTCATCCTGACCTGCAACGCCGGGTCGAACAACACGAAGCTGGCAGCCTTCGACGCAAATACGCTCCAGCGGATTGATGATGCCTCCGTCCATACTGCCGAGGAAGCCGCCGAATGGCTGAAGGGCAAGGAGGGCGTGGTGTCTATCGCCCACCGCGTGGTGCATGGCGGGCGCGCTTTCATACACCCCGAGCGACTCACGAATCAGGTGATCACGCAATTGACAGAGCTTATTCCGCTGGCTCCCCTGCATCAGCCGGCAGCGTTGAAAATCATCGCCGCCGCGCGCAAGCAATATCCGGACGTGCCGCATATCGCCTGCTTTGATACGGCCTTCCACCACACCATGCCGGAGATCAACCGCCGTCTGCCGCTGCCGCGAAAATACCACGACGAAGGGCTCGTCCGCTACGGCTTTCACGGCCTGTCTTATCAACATATTGCCGATGTCCTGCCCGAACAAGCGGCGGGGAAAATCATAGGGCGCGTTATTGCCGCGCATCTGGGCGGCGGGGCCTCGGCCTGCGCCATGAAGGATCTTGAAAGCATGGATAGCACCATGGGTTTTTCCACGTTGGAGGGGCTCATGATGGGGACTCGCTGCGGCGCGCTAGATCCGGGCGTGCTGCTCTATCTACTGGAGACGGACGGCATGCCGTTGCCCGCCCTCAGCGATCTGCTCTATCACAATTCGGGCCTGAAAGGTGTATCAGGTATCAGCGATAATATGAGAGAACTGCTCCAGAGCACGGCCCCATGCGCCATAGAGGCGGTGGAGCTATATTGCACCCTCGCCGCCAAGCAAATCGCCGGGCTGGTACCCTCCATCGGGGGGCTGGACGCGCTCGTCTTTACAGGCGGGATTGGCGAAAATGCCAAACCCATTCGAGAAAGAATCATCGCCCGCCTGCGCTGGATCGGTGATTTCGATGTCTACGTCATTCCCACCGATGAAGAACTGGTCATGGCCAGGGCCTGTAAAGCATTGCAGGAGAACAAGGACACCAACAAAACTCCGAAGGAAAGAAAATGGCTATGAAATACATTGTAGATACCGAAAAAAAGATTGATCAGGCGGCACTGGATATTGAGGAAGCGGTTAAAGACAACAGCTTTGGCGTACTTCATACTTATGACTTGAAAGAAACCCTCAAGTCCAAGGGCATTGATCTGCCGCAGGAATGCCGGATATTTGAGATCTGCAACCCCAAGCAGGCCGCCGCCGTTCTGGCCGAGGATATGGATATGAACATGGCGCTTCCCTGTAGAATCTCCGTGTGGGAAAATGAAGGCGGCAGTGTCAAGATTGGCATGCTTTCGCCCAAGGATATGCTGATCTCCCTCTCCCCCTCTCCAGTACTGGCAAAAATTGCAGGAGAAGTGGAAGACACCATGAAAACGATTATTCAGGCCGCAAAATAATATTCGGGAAGAGTTGAATGTCTAAAGACAAAATGATTAACGCACACGTAACTGAAACGGGCGAAAGCGACTATGCCGTTGCCATCGAGGTGTCGGGCCATACTATAAAAGGGGATGAGCCCGTGAATGACGGCGGCGGTAATCTTGGTCCCGCGCCATTTGATTTGTTGCTCGCGGCTTTAGGGGAATGCACGGCAATGACTGTGCGCTGGTATGCGCTTCAGCAAAAATGGCCGCTGGATAAGGTTGAGGTCAGCCTCACCTTCCAGAATATCGGCAAGGAAGGTGTTTTTGAAAAACACGTGACCGTCCACGGCGAGGCTTTAAGCGACGACCAACGGCAAAAACTTATCGAGATCGCCGCCAAGTGCCCCGTCCAGAGAACGCTGGAGGGGGAGCTGACGATCAGGACGGCATAGCGGAGGGTTTTTTCGATTAAAATGCACGGCGACCCCGGTTGGCGAAAGCCCCCCCCCGTTGTTCAAACGCTGGGCGGGGGTACTTTTTCTTATCGATGTCCTTCAGCCTTATTTCATCATCACATATTTTCCAGGAGCGTCCCTTATCGGTAGATAATCTTTTTTATCTCCCATCGTGGGAGGCGCCATTTTACCATCCGAGTGGCCCATAAGCCACTCCTGCCATGCATCCCACCACGAGCCTTCTGTTGTGGGCGTCCGGTCTTGCCACTGTCCCGGCGGCATATAATGTGCAGTGTTAGGAACATCAGCAATCTGGAATGTCCGACCCTTATGGCCCGGCTCGCTGACAATGCCGCTGTTATGGCCGCCGCTGGTCAGAACAAAGGTAATATCACTTGCTGTGAGCAGCAGAATTTTATAGACCGATTTCCACGGAGCTATATGGTCCAACGCTGTGCCGACCGAAAACAGCGGTGTGCGGATATCTTGCAGCGCAATCGGCGCATCATTGACAATAAAGCGCCCTTCGGCCAGATCGTTTTTCAGGAAAAGCTCGCGTAGGTATTCGCTGTGCATCCGGTACGGCATGCGGGTGGCATCGGCGTTCCAGACCAGCATGTCATAAACGGGCTGGCGTTTTCCCTGCATGTAATCGTTAATCATGCGCGACCAAACCAAATCATTCGGGCGCAGCATTTGAAATGCACCTGCCATCTGGCCTTTATCAAGATAGCCTTGATTCCACATCACATCTTCAAGGTAGGAAACCTGACTTTCATCAACGAAGAGCATAATCTCTCCGGCCTCTTCAAAATCAACCTGGCTGGCCAACAGCGAGATCGTTTTAAACGACTCATTGCCATCCCTGGCATGCACCGCCGCCATAATGGAGAGCAGCGTTCCCCCAAGACAGTATCCTACGCCGTGAACCTGAGGCGCCTTTGTAATCGATTTAACAGCCTTCAGTGCTTCGCCAATGCCAAGGTGAAGATAATCTTCCAACCCAATATCACGGTCGCATTCATCGGGGTTTTTCCATGATATCATGAAGACGGTGTGGCCTTTATCCACGAGATATTTGACTAGCGAGTTCTCCGGTGAGAGATCGAGAATATAGTATTTCATGATCCATGCCGGGGTGATTAAAATCGGTTCGGCATAGACCTCTTTGGTGGTTGGCTCATACTGTATGAGTTCAATTAGTTTGTTGCGATAGACAACCTGGCCTTTTGTCGCCGCAATATTTTTTCCGACCTCAAAAGCTTCTGCTCCCTCAGCCGGTTCGTTGGCAATGACGCGCGCGGTATCTTTCATAAAGTTCAGCGCGCCTTGGGTGATATTTTTACCCCCTTGCTCCTTCGTTGTTTGCAAAATATCGGGGTTTGTAAGGGGGCTGTTGGAAGGAGACACAACATCCAGCATCTGGCGCGCCGCGTAAGAAACGACATCCAGATGATGATCCGATGCTCCGCGGACGCCGGACGTCGCTTCGTCCCACCATGATTGGTACAACAGAAAACCTTGTTCCATGACATTAAATGGCCATTTCTCCCAGTTTTCAGTTTTAAAGCGATTATCGGCGGGTTGAGCCGAAATAACCGGTTCCACTTTTGCACCGGAAGCAGCCTTTATGGCATATTCACTGATCAGCGCAGTCTTATTCATCAGGCTCTGCCGCAACATCTGATGTTTAGCGGGGGAAAACATCAAATGCGCCCACCAGTCAAACCCCGCCAATCCCACCGCGATCGGTGAAATTCCGCCCGTGAGTTTTGCCATTTGCGCATGCAGGATATGATCCAGATAATAGTCATCTGAAGGCTGTTCATACTTTGGGGCTTCACAGGCAGAAAGCAGTCGTTCCGGAAGTTCGGCGATGCCTTTCTTGGCGGTGACACTCTTTTTTGAAGGGAAATTTACTATTTTTGTCATAATTCTACTCTTTCTGAGCAGCGCGTTACATGTAATGGCCGCCGTTGATGGAAAGTGTCTGCCCGGTAATGAAGCCGGATTCATCGGCCGTTAAGAATGCGACAGCTCGTGCAATTTCGTCAGGGCGGGCCAACCGGCCCATCGGAACCTGAGAAATCATGGCTTTCAACACTTCTTCCGGCATGGTTTGCACCATAGCCGTATCCGTGTAGCCGGGAGCAACGGCGTTGACCGTGATATTTTTAGTCGCGCTTTCCCGGGCGAGTGATTTGGTAAAGCCAATAACACCAGCTTTGGCGGCACTATAATTGGCCTGGCCGATCTGCCCCAATTGGGCATTTATCGAGCTGATACTAATAATGCGTCCAAACTCTTTATCGCGCATCTCACCGATCACGGCACGTGACATGTTAAAACAGGCGCCAAGATCAACCGACATTACAGCATCCCAATCTGCCCGTGCCATTTTATGCAGCATGTGGTCACAGGTGATGCCCGCGTTATTGACAAGAACCTCAATATTGGTGCCAAAATCAGCGCAGACTTTTTTCACGCCACTTGCACATTGATCAAAATCACTGACATCCCATTGATAAACCGATACACCTGTTTCTTTGGCAAAGTCGTCTGCCTGTTGCTCATCTGCGATAAAGTTAGCGGCAACATCATATCCCCCGGCTTTTAACGCCATGCAAATGGACGCCCCAATACCCGTGGTTCCACCCGTGACGAGTGCTAGTCTTTTTGTCATGTTAATTCTTTCTTGAGGCCGGAAATAATTCTTCTCCTTGGTTTTTATGGGCTTCGTGGTTATGTTAGTTAACGCGGCACTTTAAATTATTGCCATATCGCAGCATTTCGCTTGCGACCAGATTCTGGCGAGCTTTCCTGTGCTTTAGAAAACATGACTTTAAGTGTGCGGCCTCAATGCAGGCTGTCTCTTCGAACTGTAACTTACCACGCGTAAATTTATTTAAGATGCATGTGCTCACCCGTTTTTCATGAATAAATTCCTTGCAACTGGTGAGAGGGAACAATAGGCGCTCCTTTTCTGAATGAGTTTGATTGCAGTCAATTTGAGAGGAAATATTAGCCAGCTAATCGCGCAATAGTGACATATAGCTTCGGCAATACTGATACTGGATAAATATTATGACGATAAAATCGGAAATGTTGAGAACACTTCCCCTGTTTTCAGATCTGGCGCAGTCTGAGAACGCACTTCTTGTTGCGAATAGCCGTTTGAAAGACTATGAGCGCGGCACGTTTTTATTCATGCATGGGGATAAGATTATCAATTTCTATGTGATCTGCCGGGGCACAGTGCAAATTTTCCGTGAGACGCCTGACGGGCATGAAGTGACGAGCGATCTGTTGATTGCCGGGGATGCGCTCAACGCCGATAAAATCAACACCGAAAAATTGGCACATACTAAAAATGCGCGCGCTGTTACTGATGTTACGGTCCTTGAAATTCCGATTTCTTGGATGCAGAAAAATTTAAGTAATTTAGACCATCTGGCGGCCCATTTGATGAGGAGCCTGTCTGATCGACTTCATAGCGCACAAATAGAGGCGGAGCATCAGTCAACCATGTCGGCCACGCAAATTGTTGCGTGCTATCTACAACAGCTGTGCATGCTCTACGGGTTTGATCCTGATGGATTTGAACTTCCCTACAGCAAAACGCTGATCGCGTCGCGCCTGCGCATAGAGGTGGAAACATTTTCCCGCACCCTCAAAAACCTGAGAGACAAGGGCATAGAGGTTAACGGTACACATGTATCCTTTACTGATCTACAAAAAGCCGAGCAATTCGTTTGCAAACAATGTTCTCTCTCCGAAGATTGCCAGGTTCATCTCTCATTGCATAAAGCCAATCTGAATTGACTGCAATCAAACCATTTCAGCAGGGACAAGTATAGTCTTCCTCCTGATTAGTAAGGCAGAGAACTGTCTATGCCGCGTTATCGTCCGCTGTTGATGATTTCGGCGGTGGCATTCTCGTCGGCAGCGACGGCCAATATTGGTAGGACCTCTGAACCACCTTCATGCCGTGGCAGATCTGGAGATAGGGTATGGCCATAAAGGCTACAGGAAAGATCTTATCGGTTCGGGGCAGCGTTGTTGACGTGCAATTCGACTCTGATTTGCCGCCGATCTACAGCATCCTGCATGCCGGACCCAAGGACGAGTTTACTCTGGAGGTCCTGTCGCAGCGCGACGATATCTGCGTCCGTTGTATTTCGTTAACGGCGACGGGCGGTCTCGCGCGCGGGATGAGCGTGGCGGATACTGGGGGGACGCTGAAAGCACCGGTGGGACAAGAGATTTTATCGCGAATGTTCGATGTATTCGGCAATACGATCGACCGGCAGGGAAAACTGGCGAAGGCGCAATGGCGCAGTGTTCACCAGGATCCGCCGTCCTTGGCGCGAAGGTCAACAAAATCAGAGATTTTTGAAACCGGAATCAAAGTCATCGATATCCTCACGCCGCTCGAACGCGGCGGCAAAGCAGGTTTGTTTGGCGGTGCAGGAGTGGGAAAAACGGTTTTGCTGACCGAAATAATTCACAACATGGTCGGGCGCCAAAAGGGCGTGAGTATTTTCTGCGGAATTGGGGAGCGCTGCCGTGAAGGGCAGGAACTCTACCACGATATGAAAGAGGCCGGGGTTCTAGAGAACATGGTGATGATCTTCGGTCAGATGAACGAACCGCCGGGCGCCCGTTTTCGTGTGGGTCAGGCGGCGTTGACCATGGCGGAATATTTTCGCGATGATGAGCAGCGCGATGTCCTGCTGCTGGTTGACAATATTTTCAGGTTCATTCAGGCCGGTGCGGAAATTTCCAGCATGATGGGGCAGATGCCCTCCCGCCTGGGCTACCAACCGACAATGGGCACCGAACTTTCACGTCTCGAGGAACGCATCGCCAATACCGATACCGGCGCGATAACCTCTATTCAGGCTGTCTATGTGCCGGCGGATGATTTCACGGACCCCGCCGCTGTTCACACATTCTCGCATCTCTCCGCCTCAATTGTATTATCGCGCAAGCGGGCCAGCGAAGGATTGTTCCCGGCGATCGATCCGCTAGCCTCCAATTCGAAAATGGCCACGCCAACTGTTATCGGCGAGGATCACTATAAAATAGCGCAGGAAATACGGCGTACATTAGCCGAATATGAGGGCCTGAAAGATATTATCGCCATGCTGGGCCTTGAGCAGCTTTCTCCCGAGGACCGCAAACTGGTTGGGCGGGCGCGACGTCTGGAACGCTTCCTGACCCAGCCCTTTTTTACGACCGAACAGTTTACCGGCCTTACGGGAAAATCCGTCAGTCTTAAAGACGGGTTGGAGGGTTGCGCGCGCATCTTGAAAGATGAATTCAAGGATGCCCCCGAAAGTGCCTTTTATATGATTGGCACGATAGAGGAGGCCAAACTATCCGAAACGGGAAAGAAAGATGCCGCGCAATCTTATGCAGCTTAAAATCCTTCTCCCCTTCAAGGTCTTTGCCCAAAAGCAGGGCGTGTCTCGTATCGTGGCAAAAACCACGCAAGGATTTATCGGATTTTTGCCGCACCGGCTTGATTGCGCAGTCGCCCTTACACCCGGGATATTGACATATGAGGATAAAACGGACGGTGAGGTCTTTATCGCAGTCGATGAAGGAATTTTGGTGAAAACAGGTCAGGACATCCTTGTTTCAGTTCGGGGTGCCGTCGGCGGAAGTAACCTGACCACGCTACACGAGGCCGTACGTCAGGATTTCCTGACAGAAGATGAGCAGGAAAGAAATATCCGCTTCGCGCTTGCGAAACTGGAGAGCGGGTTCATCAAGCGCTTTGTCGAGCTGCAGCATGGATAACTTTATCAAGCAAATTAAAACCCAGGCCAGACGCAAGGTGAAAGCCCAGAACCGGGGGAACCATATCTGGTCCGGCTTTGGCATGTTCGGGCTGATCGGCTGGTCGATTGCGCTGCCCGTAGTGCTGGGCGCGCTGTTGGGAATCTGGATTGATAAACGGTATCCCGGCTCTCACTCATGGACGCTGATTTTACTGGTCGCGGGGCTCTGCATCGGATGTTGGAACGCAGCGCGCTGGGTCATGAAGGAACATAAAAACATATCGGATGATGAGGCAGAAGATGAATGACTTATCCATAATTGCCCTGAGCCTCGGCGCCGGGGTTTTACTCGGACTTATGTTCTATGGTGGCCTGTGGTTGACCGTGACTAAAGGCCTTACAGCGGCATATGCGCCCTTGTGGTTCATGGGAAGTTTCTGGCTGCGATTGGCGCTTGCGCTCGGCGGATTTTATCTCGTGGCACAGGGAGACTGGAAAAACCTTCTGGCTTGCTTTGCGGGTTTTATGCTGGGACGCATAGCGGTCAGGCTTTTAACCCGGGAGCCCGCCCATGCAGCTTAGCCCTGACGAAATGGTCTTCTGGCAATACGGGTTTGTAAAACTCAATTCCACCATTCTCACTTCCTGGGCCGTGATAAGCGTTTTGGCTTTGGGGTCGTTGCTTGTTACGCGCGGATTGAAGCATGAGGCAAAAGTTTCAGGTTGGCAGAGCTTTCTTGAAATTATCGTGACGGGAATCAACAGCCAACTCAAGCAAGTCGGACTGGAGCATCCTGAAAAATATATCGGGTTTCCGGGAACCCTGTTCTTGTTCATCGGGGCATCAAGCCTCTTTACGCTTTTTCCCTTCTATACGCCGCCCACGGCGTCGCTCTCAACCACCGTGGCGCTAGCGTTTTGCGTGTTCGTCGCAGTGCCGTTTTACGGAATTACGTCCCAGGGATTTGGCGGTTACCTCAAATCCTATGTACAGCCGAATTTCATCATGTTGCCGTTTAATATTATCAGTGAATTTTCGCGCACCCTGGCGATGGCCATACGCCTCTTCGGCAATATGATGAGCGGCGGTATGATCGTCGGCATTCTGCTATCTATCACGCCCTTCCTATTCCCGATTGTAATGACGATGCTCGGTCTTTTGACCGGCATGGTGCAGGCCTATATTTTCAGTATTCTAGCCACCGTATACATCGCGGCGGCCATCCGTCCCAACACAGAAAAACCCATACCCAACAACAAAGAGTATCAACATGGATAGCATGACAATAATTGCGGTGGCATCCATCGTCACGGCAGGCTTGACAACAGGTTTTGGCTGTTTAGGCCCGGCCCTCGGCGAAGGGTATTCCGTGGCAACGGCGCTCAAATCGCTGGCGCAGCAACCCGACTCCGCCAGCACAATCACGCGAACCTTGTTCGTCGGGCTGGCGATGATTGAATCCACCGCCATTTATTGTTTCGTGGTCTCGATGATCCTGATTTTCGCCAATCCGTTCTGGAACCACGCAATTGCGCTCAGCGCGGGACAATAAGCCATGCAGATTGACTGGTTCACCGTCGCCGCACAGGCCCTTAACTTCCTTGTCTTGATGTGGCTGTTAAAACGGTTTCTGTACAAGCCGATTTTAAATGCCATTGAAGCGCGCGAAAAACATATCGCGGACCAACTGGCCGATGCTGCGTCCAAGCAAGCCGACGCGCAAAAAGAGCAGGACGCCTTTAAGCAAAAAATTGACGCCTTTGAAAAAGAGAAAACGACTCTCCTGATCGAGGCTCAGGATAAGGCCGAGGCAACACGGACAAAGCTTTTACAAGAAGCGACGGTCGATGCCGAGACCTTGCGCGCCAAAAAGAAGGAAGGATTGCAAAACGAGATCCATGATTTGACACAGGATATTCTGAAACAGACCAAGGTACAGGTTTTTGCCATGGCCTCAAAAGTGCTCACCGATCTTGCCGATACCACGCTGGAACAGCGTATGATCGAAGTTTTTATTACACGCCTGCACGCCTTAAGTGACAAGGAAAAGGCCGCCCTCTCAGCCAAGAGCGCAATGATTACCAGCGCCTTTGCCCTGTCGGAATCGCAGAAAAAAGCCCTTAAAGCTGAAATCATGACAAATACCCTCAAATTCAAGGTCCTGCCGGAATGCGTGGGCGGGGTTGAGTTGTCGGCAAATGGCCAGAAGCTCGCATGGAGTATCGGCGACTATCTGGAGACGCTCGAGAAGGAGGCGTCCCGTGCTGCATAAATCGCTGGAAAAGGGTTTCGCGGATATCACGCGCGCACTGGCGGGGCCACCGCCGCAACTAACCCCGCAGGAAATTGGCACGGTGATAAATATCTCAACCGGGATTGCCATGGTCAGCGGCCTTCCGGGCGTAGGGTCGGAAGAATTGCTCCGCTTTCCCGGGGAGGTTTACGGCATCGCCTTCAATGTTGATGAGGGTGAGATCGGTGTTGTACTTTTAGGAAATTACTGGCATTTGCGCGCCGGCGACGAAGTGTCGCGGACTGGTTGCGTTGTCGATGTCCCGGTGGGAGAGGCCCTAATCGGTCGTGTTATTGATCCGCTGGGACGGCCGCTCGATGATCAGGAACCGGCGAAAATATCCAAGCGGCTGCCGATCGAACGGCCCGCGCCCGCCATCATGGACCGCGCCTCGGTCTCCGCGCCGTTGCAAACCGGCATTATGACCATAGACGCGCTGATCCCCATAGGGCGGGGCCAACGCGAGCTTATCCTTGGCGACCGCCAAACGGGAAAAACGGCTATTGCGATTGATGCAATCTTAAACCAGAAAGGGCGCAATGTTATCTGTGTTTATTGCGCCATCGGCCAGCGCGCCTCTTCCGTGGCGAAGGTGATTGCCCGCCTCCGGGATCACGGCGCGATGGATTATACGATCGTCGTGGTCAGCGAGGGCAATGATCCGCCCGGTCTGACCTATATTGCCCCCTATGCCGCGACCAGCATTGCCGAGCATTTTATGGAACAAGGCCGCGACGTGCTGATCGTGTATGACGATTTGACCCATCATGCGCGGGCCTACAGGGAAATTTCCCTGTTGCTGCGCCGTCCGCCGGGGCGGGAGGCCTTCCCCGGCGATATTTTCTACATTCATTCCCGGCTTTTGGAACGAGCAACGCATTTATCCGAGGAGAATGGCGGCGGATCGCTCACCGCGCTGCCGATCATCGAGACAGAGGCGCAGGATATTTCCGCCTATATCCCGACGAACCTGATTTCCATCACCGACGGCCAGATTTACCTCTCCCCGACGTTATTCGAACTGGGCATCCTTCCGGCCATCGATGTTGGCAAATCCGTCTCCCGGGTCGGCAGCAAGGCACAATTTGCGTCTTACCGCTCGGTTACGGGTGATCTCAAGCTCGCTTACGCACAGTTTCTGGAACTGGAGACATTTGCCCGCTTTGGGACAAGGCTGGATGTGCATACCAGCAAAATTCTGGCCCACGGCAAGCGGATCCGGAATTGCCTGGTTCAGGGGGAATCGCAGGCACTTTCACTTTCCGAGCAACTTACCTTGTTGCTGGCTCTTTCCGGTGGCTTGCTGGACGAGGTGCCGGAGGATAAAATACAAGACGCCAGACAGTCCCTTTGTGCGGCGGTTTCCAATCTTTCGGCTGAGGCCAAGGCGGAATTATCCGCCGACGAAACGGTAAGCGATTCTCTTCGTAAAACCGTATTGGAAAATGCCCGCGCTGCGCTTAAGCCGTTCCTTGACGCGCCAGATCGGGTGCAGGACGTATGACCAATACGCTGGAACAGATGCGGCATAAAATCGCTGGTGCGGAGCAGCTTGAATCTGTTGTGCGCACGATGAAGGCTCAGGCGGCCTCTAGTATTACCCAGTATGAAAATGCAGTGCTTGCGCTTGGGGACTATTACCGCACAGTCGAGCTTGGCCTGATCTGCTGCCTTGGCCAAAACAAGCCACTGGTTTCAAAAACACAAAAACCGCAGGCCATCACGGCGATTGTCTTTGGCTCGGATCAGGGTTTAGTGGGTAAATTTAACGATCAACTGGCGGATATGGTGAAAATAACCCTTGATGCTCTGGGAGAGAAAAAAATATTCTGGTCAGTGGGACAACGTGTCTGCGGGCATTTAATTGATGCGGGTTTCAGCATAGAAAAAACGTTCGACGTGCCCGGTTCCATAGGGTCGATTACACCCTTGATAGGGCAAATACTGAACGAATGTGTCGATCGCACCGCCCAGGACGACAATACAAAGATTCTCATATTCTACAATCGTTTGCATGCCAGTAATGTCTACGAACCCGCCTGCCAGCAACTCCTGCCGCTGGATAACGCATGGCAGAACAAATTGGCGCAGAGTGACTGGCCCGGCACCAGCCTCCCGGAGCTCATACAGGATCACGATAACCCGCTTTTGAGCGCATTAATTCGTGAGCATCTTTTTATCTCGCTCTATCGCGCCTGTGCTGAGTCCCTTGCCAGTGAAAATGCTAGCCGCCTTGCTGCTATGCAACGGGCGGAAAAAAACATAGAGACGCTTTTGGGCGATCTCAAACAAACCTCCCGCACTTTGCGCCAAAATTCGATTGATGAAGAGCTTTTTGACGTTATTGCCGCTTCCGAACTTTAGTCAAATCAATAATTAAACGGCGTTTTCATCTTTGGATGCCTCCTGAAATGCAAGAGATTTCTGATTTGATGGCAGGCCATAGTCTAAGGTCTCTGCAAGAGTTGTTGCTTTCAAACTTAAAGGATAAGGATCTGAGGATGACCGACTCTCGATATCGAAATAATAACCATTTGTTTCCACTCGAAACAGTGTTACGTGATGGAACGCCTATTCTCGTCCGTCCAATCCATCGAGAGGACGCAAAACTATTACAAATCGGAATGGAACATCTCTCGGCAGAGGCGAAATATTTTCGATTTTCTGGTGCGCTTCCAAAAATTCCACCAAAACTACTTCGTCAGCTTACAGAAATTGACCATATAAATCACGAAGCAATCGGTGCTCTGGATGTTAGTCAGCTAGACCCCGATCCAATTGGTATCGCGCGATACATTCGATTGTCAGCAGGAAAATTGACAGCCGAAGTCGCCGTCACGGTGGTCGATGCTCATCAAAAAAAAGGCCTTGGCACATTACTTTTAGCAATTCTTGCCCATTCAGCTATCGCCAATGGCATCCATGAGTTCACTGCAATCGTCCTTGCCGCAAATTCTAGTATGCGCCGGATCTTCAGAGAATTAGGTGCGGTAGAAAACCATGAGGATGAGCAACAGATAAACGTCCGAATTCCCCTGTTTCAAGACGCTGGAAACTATCCGCCAACCGCTGTTGGTGATGCGTTTCGACACATCGCGGCCTTAATAGAAACTAACTGCGAAAGAAAAGCCGAGTAATACGAAGACGGGGAAATTAAGAATTATTTACAGCGATACTCACGAATGTTCCTCTATTAGTTAAAATATGACCCAGCCACCCTGCCCTACCCGCCATGATTCCAATGGCATCTTGAAGTCCGCCTTTGCCTGCTTTTGCACCCATAGATCCGGTGAAATTGCGGGTCGCTTGACCGATAAGAGCCCGTGTTTCTGTTCCCTGAGTTTCGAATAGACCCTATACATCTTGCTAATGTCGTGAAGAAATCCGCCTGTAGATCCTCGACCAGCATTGTCAGGTATGGATAGCTCCGTTTATTCACAGTTCTTTTGACTGATGTGGTGGTTGCGAGATGCCATCATGTTTCCGGTTTGTAGGTGCGATGCCTATTATAACCGACCCTGATGAAGGCTGCTTTTTCGGGCCCCATTCAGAGGATCGGGCTTAACCGCCCCGAAAATGCCTCGGAGTGTCCCGGTTACAGCCCAATCTGATCATCAAGCCACAAAATTCTCACATATACGGTGGCGTCCATCGATGGCAGTGCACACGCAAATTATTCTAACCTTTTTAGCGCGATAGGAAGAGGCCCTGAGTCAGGCACTAGTCGATCAAGAACGACACTTGCAACCATATCACCAATGACATTGACCGATGTCCTGCACATATCGATAATTCGGTCCACTCCGATAATTAATGCAATGCCAGCTGCGGGAATTCCAACACTTTCCAGAATTGTTGCGAGGATAACAATCCCAACACCGGGTGTGCCTGGCGATCCAATTGATGCGCCCGTCGCCATAACGACAACTAGAACCATACCAGACAGGCCGATATCCACTTCGAAAACCTGGGCGAGGAAAAGAGTGGCTACGCCTTGATATAGGGCCGTGCCAGCCATATTGATGGTAGTACCCAATGGGATCACGAAGCGAGAAATTCCGGTTCGGACCCCTAGTTTTTCTTCCGTTGTACTTAGCGTAAGTGGCATCACGGCGGCCGAACTGGACGTAGACAATGCCAACAACACAACTTCTTTAGCATTTGATAGAAAAGTATGGGGGTTCATACGACCAACAACTAATAGAATCACTAGATAGACTATGAGAAGTGCGAGCAAACTGATAAGAACGGTTGCCACATACACAGCTGTTGCCAACAGCGTTGAGATGCCAACGCGCGCACTTATGCTAGCAATCAGCCCGAACACTGCGATGGGTGCAAACTTAAGTACCCAACCGATAATAACCATACAAACAGACTGAATTGATCCAAGAAGGTCGAGTATCGGCTTGCGTTGACTTGATGGCATGGCCATAAGCGCGACGCCGATGATGACGGCGCTGATTACCGTTTGCAGCATATTACCGCTGACGAAGGTCGCTAATGGGTCTTTGGGAAACAGCCCGGTTAGTATTTCTGGAAGCTCCTTCAAAGTGGGAATACCTGCCTTTGCAGCTCCACTGACATCTGGCATTGAGTCAGGGATGATTGCATTCAAATGTGTGCTGTCTATGTATGCCCCTGGCTCGATGATGAGCGCAAATCCAATACCAATTATAACAGCGATAACAGTAGTAAGTACAAAAAACAGTATGGTGGCTATTCCCAGTCGACCAATGTTTTCTGCAGCCTCTTCTGCAGCAATTCCTCGAATAACCGAAGCAACAATGAGGGGGATAATAACAAACTGAATTGCAAGCAAAAATACCCTGCCGGGCAAGGCCACCCATCCGGCAATCGTTTCCGCGGTATCCTTGTCAAAAAGCCCGGTTGCCGGGCCAATCAACACACCGAATCCGACCCCCAGGATCATCGCAATAATTACTTGAAGCCAAAGTTTACCACTGACCAAACTTGTCAGATTTTCTTTCAAGCCGATCAGGGATCGTGAAACCACCATGTTGCCATATCCGTTGTTTTTTTTAGTATAACCCGTAAAAAGGACGGTGTCAGGGCAGCGTCGAGGGGAAATGACGAAGTGCTTAAAATAATTGGATAATGCCTTCAGAGCGCAAGCTGACGCCAATCATTGAGAGTATCGCCACGATCGAGTTTAAATGGCACTTGGCTTGCGAAGTCGTATTCCAGGATTAAGTTGTTATGAAATGACGATTGGATTTAGGTGAATTTCTGCAGTATCTTCCCATTTCTGAACCTGATCATCGCCCATTCCTGTCGTCGTGTATTACAATTTTCCGGCGGGTTTTCAAATGATGACAATGCCCCTGAACGGCACCGTCGGCACCGCGCGAGAAGGCGAAGCGACTTCCCGTTTAAAAGCGATGCAACCCCTTCCGACCAACTTAATTGATCTGAGTCAATGCAGCTCGAACCAAATATGGCTAATTTATCCTGAACCAGCACTAGAAGGAAATTAATCATGACCAAAAAGTCACAAGACTCTAGCATTTCCCCGCAAACTACCGGGTTTCTCGGCTTCGATCCAGCTGCCATGTTAAGCGCGTTTATGCCGAAAATGAATGAAGTTTCGCCGTCTGGTGGCAATCCCGTTGCCGTTTGGCTGGAGATGAACCAACAATGGACGGCCTTTCTGACGAAACGGTTCAAGAAAGACTCTGCTTTGCTCCAGCAGCTCACTACATGTACCAGTCCGGCGGAATTGAATGCCGCCTATTCGGATTTCTTCAAAAAAACGGTCGAAGATTACCAGCGTGAGCTCAATGAGATGTCTGAACTCGGTCAAAAGGCCTTGGGTTAGCTAGAGGTTCCGGGCGAAACAAAAGCTGGCCGGATTGGTGACAGCAAACCCATCCACCATCAGATTAGAAATTACTTGTTGTTCAGGAGGCGTCCATAGATGACAGTAGTCAAACGGCACTACCAAATCATTTCCACTAAAGTTTTTTGCGCCTGTCGCTGTTTAAAGTGGTAAGGCCAGTGCTATCTATGCTCGCCGCCGCTTACGATGGTTCATCCATATTCGATGAGATGCTCAACTCGGGAGAAGAGACTTCTGAATGATATGTCGAACCGACATGTATCTCGCATTGCGAATTTGCGTTACTGGAGGATACGTGCGATGGTTGCTTTCTGAGCAATATTTGCGTCGGTGCTTTTTGTCATCGAGCTGCTCCGCTTACATGGCCGCATGGCATGTTCGTCAACTCCAGCACAGAGCTTCGTGAAGATGGTGTCGGAATTCGGTATTTCACTAATTTTCGGTGTCCTTGGCGGAAACCGCAGACTTTTTTTGACGCACAAGGAGTTGGGGTCATAGAAACCTATAAACAAACGTTCAGTATTAAACGGCTATGGATAATTCTGACCGTAGGCATGGTTGTCATGTTCGGAATATTGCTGCTGCTCGGCGCGGAAATTTACCAGATGAAACCCCCCATACCAGAGGCTGTCACCTCAGTCTCCGGCGAAGTCCTTTATACCCGTAACGACATCGAAACAGGACAAAATGTCTGGCAATCCATCGGTGGGATGGAGCAAGGCTCGATCTGGGGACATGGTAGTTATGTTGCGCCCGACTGGAGCGCAGACTGGCTCCACCGAGAGGCCGAAACGCTGCTTGCCCTGCGCATGAAAACGCCCATCGCTGGCCTTTCCCAAGCAGAAGATATGGCATTGCAAAAAGCCGCGCTGCAGAAAGAGATGCGTACGAATAGTTACGATCCCGCCACCGGCACCATCACGGTTAGCGATATGCGCGCCCAGGCTATCAAGCAGGTCGAAAAACATTATGTCAGCCTGTATGAAGGCAGCGATCCTGAGTCACTTGCGTTGCGCCGCGATTATGCTTTTCCCCTTCATGGCCTTCTGGGCAATGCAGAAGCAAAACAGCTCTCTGCCTTTTATTTCTGGACCGCCTGGGGTGCGACCACCAATCGTCCGGGAAAGGAAATCACATATACGAGCAACTGGCCACATGAGCCGTTGGTTGGCAATAAGCCGACCACTGAAATTCTGATGTGGAGCATTGCATCGGTTATCCTCCTGCTCGCAGCAGCCGGAGCGCTTATCGCCTATTACGCAAAGCAATTTGATGTCTGGCGGCAGGAAATAGTACCCGAAGACGGCATAGCCAAAGCTGACATATTGGATAGTGCCGTTATCACTCCGTCTATGCGGGCAACGGCAAAATATTTCTGGATTGTCTCTGCAATGTTCCTGGGTCAGGTCTTGCTCGGCATTTTGACGGCGCATTATGCTGTCGAAGGCCAGGGATTGTACGGCTTGCCATTTGCAGAGTATTTTCCTTACGCCGTGACGCGGACATGGCATACGCAACTCGCGGTGCTCTGGATTGCGACGGCTTGGCTCGCAACGGGTCTGTATGTCGCGCCTATGTTGGGGGGTCGAGATCCGAAATTTCAGCGGTTCGGGGTCAATTTCCTCTTTTTCAGCCTGCTGATCATTGTTGTCGGTTCCTTTGCAGGCCAGTGGGCTGCAATACACCGTTTCTTTAGTAACCTGACAATGAACTTCTGGTTTGGGCATCAGGGCTACGAATATGTCGATCTGGGCCGGTTCTGGCAAATTTATCTGACCATTGGGCTGTTTCTATGGGTTGGGCTAGTGGTCCGAGGATTATGGCCGGTTTTGCAGAAAAAGGGCGGTAGATCTCTGATCTATCTCGTGCTCGTATCTGCGATTGCAATAGGCCTGCTTTACGCCGCAGGTCTGATGTGGGGGCAGCACACCCATATTTCGATCATGGAATATTGGCGCTGGTGGGTTGTCCATCTTTGGGTAGAAGGAATTTTTGAGGTTTTTGCCACTGCCATCATCTCTTTGCTATTCGTGCGCATGGGTATTCTGCGAACGTCAACGGCGACCGTGATGGTGCTGTTCGCAACCGTCATCTTCCTTTTTGGAGGGGTGCTGGGCACGTTCCATCACCTCTATTTCAGCGGTACGCCAACTTCGGTAATCGCCGTTGGTGCAATGATATCGGCGCTTGAAGTGGTCCCGCTGCTGGTCGTCGGATTTGAAGCCTATACCCGCTACAAGGTTGAACATGAGGTCGAATGGGAACGCAACTACCATTGGCCGTTCATGTTCTTTGCTGCCGTGCTGTTCTGGAACCTGATAGGTGCCGGACTGTTCGGCTTCCTGATCAATCCGCCGATCGCTTTGTATTATATGCAGGGCCTCAATCTGACGGCCAATCATGCACATGCCTCACTTTTCGGCGTATACGGAATGCTGGGATTGGGATTAACACTCTACTGTTTGCGTGGCCTTACCAATACGGCTTTGTGGAACGAAAAGCTGCTGAAAATATCATTCTGGTCCCTCAACATCGGCCTTGCCATGATGACACTTCTGTCGCTGCTACCGCAGGGTGTGATCCAGACATATATCAGCATCGAATATGGCTATTCCTTCGCCCGGTCGGCTGATCTTATCCAAAGCCCGATCATGCAGGCGCTGGTCTGGGCAAGAGTGCCGGGAGATCTCGTTTTCAGTGTCGGGGTGTTTGCATTCGTTTGGTTTGTGTTTAGGGCCTTCGTGCCGGGGAAAAATATCAAAACTTCGCCACGTCTTAAATCAGCTTAAGTAGGCACGGTGGCTTTGTCAGAGGAAAATACTTGAGTTTGTTTCGTGCGGATCACGGTCGTCTCATAAAAACCATTCCGACGACGGGAACGACCGATGATCAAGTTCAGGAGCGCAAAATCCCTTCAGGAATTTGCCTCCATCCACTCGTCAATCCAAAGCCACTTTAATCAAGAACGCCATCTCAGTAACCGTAAAAACTTCGAACTCAAACGTGAAATTGGTCTTGCCGAGTGGCGTCAACTTACAGCTTGAAAAGCAACGCCTCGTCCCTGCTTTGGTGTCTGATCATTTTCGTCTGCCAATGTCTTGGATTCGTTTCCACGAAGTTAATGTGAGAATGCCGCATTACCTAATGTGAAATCATCCAGGGGCGCTTGGCGGGAAAACTTTTCGATCCGTCAGGGCGGTGCAGGGTTCCTGAATTGATCTTCTTGCCACCACCACCGCAGCAACCGCAGCCCGGTCCGTGGGAGGATTTCTTCGGCTCATGAGCGCTTCGCTCATTAGTGGCATGAGCATGGCGGCTCCCCGCCTCCATCATGGCCAGGCGCGGGGCGGACATCATTCTCGGCGCGGTCAAACCGCAACCCGGACAGCAGCCATGCTTCGCATAATCGGAAATCGGCGCCATATCGTCAAACGGGCCGCAATCCACGCATGAATATCTGTAAATCGGCATAAAATTCTCCATAATCCGGGCGGGATCGCGTCCCGCCCGTTCAAGAAAAGGAAATATAACTCAGAGATCGGGCGCCAGAGGCACGTCAATGGATCCATCAAGATACTTCTTCGGACCGTCCGCATTCGGCATCATGTCCCATTCGAAGATGTCGGTCGGCAACCAGAGAGTTGCGCAGGCATTCGGAATATCGACAACGCCCGAAATATGCCCCTGAACCGGTGCAGTGCCGAGAATTGCGTAGGCCTGAGCGCCGGTATAGCCAAACTTCTTCAAATACTCGATGGCGTTGAGACAGGCCTGACGATAGGCTATATGGACATCCAGATAATGCTGTTTGCCCGCCTCATCGACGGATATACCTTCAAAGATGAGGTAGTCGTCATATTTCGGCGCGATTGGCGAGGGCCGGAAAATCGGGTTCTTGATCCCATATTTGCTCATGCCGTCCTTGATCAATGACACCTTGAGATGCAGCCAGCCCGCCATTTCAATGGCGCCGCAGAAAGTGATCTCGCCATCGCCCTGACTGAAATGCAGGTCGCCCATGGAAAGCCCGGCGCCGTCGACGTAAACCGGGAAATAGATCTTCGATCCGCGCGACAAATCCTTGATATCGCAGTTGCCGCCATGTTCCCGTGGCGGCACCGTACGGGCAGCCTCCGCAGCGGCTTTGGCCTTGGCCTCTCCCGTCATCCTGCCCATATGCGCGGTCGGTCCCCCATCAGGGAGGGTTGCAAGCTCCGGAACGCGCTCCGGGTCTGTGGCGACTAACGCTTTCTCCCGCGTGTTCCACATATCCAGCATTTTCCGGTCCGGAAGGCACCCGATCAGTCCCGGATGGATCAGCCCGGCGTATCGCACGCCCGGCACATGGCGGGATTTGGTGAACATGCCTTCAAAGTCCCATATCGACTTTTGCGCCTCCGGAAAATGATCCGTGAGGAACCCACCACCATTCTTCTTCGAAAAGAAGCCGTTAAATCCCCAGAGACTTTCTTCCTTCGTCCCGATGTCGAGGATATCAACCACCAGTAGGTCGCCCGGCTGGGCCCCCTCTACGCCAATCGGCCCCGACAGATAATGAACCTGAGCCAGTTCCACATCGCGAACATCGGAGGCGTCATCATCATTCTTGATCTGCCCGCCCGTCCAGTCATAGGTTTCGATCTTGAAATCATCTCCCGGCTTCACCCATACGGCAATCGGAATATCCGGATGCCAGCGATTGTGAATATTCTCGTTGGTGAGCGGGCTTTCGCTCAGGTTCACTTCAATAAGGGTATCAGTCATGTTGCCTCCTTGTAGATTTGCGTTGGTTAGTTAGACGGATAGGAATTTTGAGACTTTTTCTTCATCGATCCCGGCGCGCAGGGATTCGTGGACGAACTCGCCGTTTTCGAGGACTAGAACTCGGTCCGCGACATTCAGGGCGAAACTCAACACCTGCTCGGAAACGATAATGGAGAGACCCCGCTCGTCTCGGATGCGACGGAGCGTCCGCGCCATTTCGCGGATGATCGAGGGCTGGATTCCTTCAGTAGGTTCATCCAGCAGCAGGACCTTTGGGTCAGAGGCCAAGGCGCGGGCAATCGCCAGTTGCTGCTGTTGTCCGCCGGAAAGGTTCCCTCCCCGCCTCGATTTCATTTCGACGAGAACGGGGAACAGCTCATGTATATCTTTGGTGACCGTTTTCTTACCGGTGACGATAAGGCCGGTCTCGACATTTTCCTCGACCGTCATAGACGAGAAAATCTGGCGGCCTTGCGGCACATAGGCCAGACCTTTCTCCACCCGCTCATAGGACTTCAGGCTCTGGATGGCCGTACCATCAATCGAAACGCTTCCATCTTTCGTCGGAACGATCCCCATAAGGGTCTTCATCAAGGTCGTCTTGCCCATGCCGTTCCGTCCCATGATCGCGACGATTTCTCCGGGAGCAACAGCAAAATTCAATCCATGGAGCACTTCAGATTCGCCATAGGCGGAGCGGAGACTTTCAACTGCTAACATCATTAACTCCTTAGTGTCCAAGATAGACTTCGATGACTTTGGGATCGGCCTGTACATGGGCCATAGACCCTTCCGAGAGGACCTTGCCCTGGTGCAGTACGGTGACGCGCGTCGCGATATCCTCAACGAATTTCATGTCATGCTCGATGACGATGACCGACCGGTCCTGAATGATGCGGTTGAGAAGTTCGGCCGTTTTCTTGCGTTCCGCGACCGACATTCCGGCCACAGGTTCATCCAGCATAAGCAGTTCGGGATCTTGGATGAGCAACATGCCGATCTCGAGCCACTGCTTCTGGCCATGACTGAGAAAGGCGGCTTTTTCTTCAAGCAAGTCTTCAAGAAAGACGGTCGCGGCAATTTCATCTATCCGGGAGATCACTGCGTCGTCGCGGCGAAACGTCAAGGCGCCGAAAACCCCGTGGCCCTTCGGATAAGAAATCTCAAGATTTTCGAAAACAGTCAGATCTTCATAAACCGTCGGCGTCTGGAACTTACGGCCAACACCGGCATGGACGATCTGATCCTCACGCATTTTCAAAAGTTCCTGATTTTTAAACTCGACCTTGCCGCTTGTCGCTTTTGTGCGGCCACAGATCAGATCAAGAACCGTCGTCTTGCCGGCGCCGTTCGGTCCGATGATAACGCGGCATTCGTTGGGCTCGACATAGAAGCTCAAGCCGTCAACAGCCTTGAATCCAGCGAAGGATACGGTCAGGTTTTCAACGCTTAGCAGGAAATCCGGTCGTCCGTTCATTACAATCCCTCCTATTCGGCCGCTGTTTCAAGCGGGTCATATTTGCTGACATCATTCACAGAAGATGCTTTTCGCTTGAACAAGGCGACAATCCTTGGCTCGACGTAATCCTTGTAGAGACCGGCAAGGCCATTCGGGAAAGCGAGTACCACCGCGATGAAAAGAGCGCCCAGGCCAAACAGCCAGAGTTCGGGGAAGAGTTCCGAGAACGTGGTTTTCGCTAGATTCACCAGCAGCGCTCCGTAAACCGCACCGAGAATCGAAAGACGTCCGCCAACCGCGCAGAAGATCACCATCTCAATAGAAGGGACGATGCCTACGAAGCTCGGTGACATAAAGCCCACCTGCAGAGTGAACATCGCGCCGCCGATCGCGGCAAATGCCGCGCCTGCACAAAAGACGAAAATCTTGAAATTGGCCACATCGTACCCGGAGAACCGGACACGATCCTCCTGATCTCGCATGGCAATCAGGATACGGCCGAGCTTGGACTTACGGATCAACTGGGCAATGAAGAGACAAACGAAGAGCAGCCCGCCATTGACAAAGTACAAAATCACCTTGGCGTCGTCGGTGCGAATATCCCACCCTTTTAGGGTTCTGAGATCGGTAATGCCGTTGACACCACCCGTATATCCCTGCTGGCCGATAATAAGGATCGTCAATATTGCCGCGATCGCCTGGGTGATGATGGCGAAATAGACACCGCCAACTCGCCGCCGGAACATGGCGACACCAATAATGAAGGCAAAAATAACTGGAATAATGATGACGGCCGCAAGACTGAAGGTCAGGCTATGGAACGGCTGCCACCAGAAAGGAATTTCGGTAATCTGGTTCCAGTCCATAAAGTCGGGAATCCCCGGCGTTGACTGGATTTTCGTTGCTTCCGGGCTGGAAGCCTCGAGTTTCAGGAACATGGCCATGCAATAACCGCCAAGACCGAAGAAGACACCTTGACCAAGGCTAAGGATACCGCCCGCCCCCCAGCACAATACCAGTCCAATTGCGACAAAGGCATAGGTCAGATATTTTCCGAACAGATTGAGACGAAAGGTGTCCAGACCGACGGGCAGTATCACGAAGATAAGAAGTGCGAGAAGGGCAAAGCCAACAAGGTCCGTGTTCGAGAAAAAGCGATTTTTATTTAAAAACATCGGACTAACCTCATTTACGGAGTTTGAGAGCGAAGAGACCTTGCGGGCGTAGCATCAGGATTCCAACGACCGTCAGCAAGGTAAGAACCTTGGCCATTGAGCCGGACAGGAAGAATTCCATGATGGACTGCGCCTGCGAGATCGAGAACGCGGATGCGATCGTTCCAAGAAGACTTGCGGCCCCGCCAAAGACAACGACCAGGAAGGTATCGACGATATAAAGCTGTCCGGCTGTTGGTCCAGTTGAACCGATCATCGTAAAGGCGGACCCAGCGACACCGGCGACACCGCAGCCGATGCCGAATGTCAACCTGTCCGTGCGTTCCGTGTTGATGCCAACCGCACCGGCCATAACCCGGTTTTGCGTGACTGCCCGCACCTGTTTTCCCCAGGAGGAGCGGAACATCATGATGTAAACCGCCGTGGAGATTCCAGTCGCTAGCACCATGACAAAAATGCCGTTGATCGGGATTTCGATCATATCTGTCAGTGGCAGGGAACCCATTATCCAATCCGGTATGGTCACACCGACTTCGCGGGCGCCGAAGACTGATCGATAGATTTGCTGCATAATCAGGCTCAGGCCCCACGTGGCAAGCAATGTATCAAGCGGCCTTTTGTACAAATGGCGAATTAAGGCCCACTCCACCAGCATTCCAAGCGCACCGGCCACGATGAAAGCTAGAATCATCGCGAGAAAGAAATACATGCTGAAAAGCGCAGGCAGATATTCCGCGAACAGGTTGGAGGTCAGATAGGTGACATAGGCGCCCAAAATCATGAACTCGCCATGGGCCATGTTGATGACCCCCATCTGACCAAAAATAATGGCCAGTCCCAGCGCCATGAGAACGAAGACGGAAAATAGAATGAGGCCGGCAAACCCTTGCATGGCAAAAATAGCCCCGAGTTCACCCATTGAGTATTCGGAAAACATATTCTGTCTCCTACCTGCGATAATCCAGTTGGTCCAAAGAAGATGCGTAGGGTGGCCCGCACCATGGAGCTACGAACCACCCCCTACGCAAAGCCTATTGATAGCCTTCCGGGAACGGATTGGGTTCAACCAGATCCTTGGTTTCGAAGACTACGTCATATTGGCCGTCGAGCCTGGCGTGACCAACACGGGTCTTGGACCATAAGTGATGGTTTTCATGAACTTTCACATATCCCTCGGGAGCCGTGGTCAATTCAATTCCCGGGCTGGCGTCCCGCACCTTGTCAACATCGAAGGATCCCGCTTTCTCGACAGCTGCCTTCCACAGCCAGGGGCCAAGATAAGCAGCCTGGGTGACATCGCCGATAACCATGTCATCGCCCCACATCTTCTTGAATTCCTTAACGAATGCGATGTTGTTCGGATTGTCGAGGCTCTGGAAATATTTCATGCAGGCATAGGCGCCGACGATATTTTCGCCGCCGATGCCGCGGATTTCGTCTTCCGTCACCGAAATGGTCAGCAGAAGCGGTTTCTCCTTGGTCATGTCGATACCGGCCGCGTTCAGCTGTTTGTAGAAGGCAACGTTAGAGCCACCAACGACGATCGCGTAGATCACATCCGGTTTTTTCAGGCGAATCTTGTTGATCACCGAGTTGAACTGGGTGTGGCCAAGCGGGTAATATTCCTCCCCCACTACTTCCAACCCAAGTTTTTCGATATGTTTGCGGGCGATCTTATTGGAAGTGCGCGGCCAGATATA
>NZ_JBDNHC010000052.1:0-5152 GCF_041689005.1 Sneathiella sp. | reverse complement strand
TGCTCGACAAGTTGCGGGTCATCCTGGGTGACCGCATCGTTGGCCCAGTCGCGCATGGCCATCTGGCTCATGGCCTGACGTGAGCATTCCCGCCACGCTGGCAGCGGGAACAGGCTCGCATCCGGCTGCCCGTAAACGAACGGATAGGGATAGTCCTGCCAGTTGGCCGGTTTGATAATGTTGCGCTGCCCGGCGAGACGGCCATCGATCCACGACCGCCAGTCGACCCCCGTTCCTAAATTGTTTTCTTCTGCTTTGCTTTTCTCCGCAGGGGTACCCGAGGTGATGGCCGCGACGACAAAGCCGGACCGATCCGCCACGCCTAAAAACTCGCTCTCCACCAGCTTGTCATAGACGATGACCACCGTCGTCCGTGACAGCGACAAATCCTTCGCCAGTTTCCGGGTGGACGGCATCTTCGTTCCCGGCGGCAGTTGCCCGTTCAGGATCGCGGCGATGATTTGTTCCCGCAACTGGTTCTGCACCGATGTATGTGATGTGCGGTCAATGATAAAAAGCAACTTGCGATACCTTTAAAAAAAGATATTAACATTCCGGGTAACGCGCATCATAGGCTGGAAAGATCATTATGGGGACTTTTTTGAGGTGATATCCTCGCAAAAAATCAGGCCAGCGAGACCGGAGGACTGCTCCGCCCTTACGGATCTTTCCCTCAACTCGAAAGCCTATTGGGGTTATACAGACGCCTTTATGCTAACCTGCAAGCCGTTCCTGTCCATTACCCCAAAAATGATAACGGACTGGCACAGCGGAGTGATTGAAACCGCCGAAGAGATTGCCGGGTTTTATTTTCTATCGGAGGAGCAGGCCCAAGCGGAACTCCAGCTTCTCTATATTGATCCATCCTATATCGGCTGCGGCTACGGCCGCTGCCTTTTTAACTCGGCAGTCGAGACGGCGATCAGGCTTGGACATCCCAATTTGCGGATCGAGGCGGACCCGAACGCCGTTGGTTTCTACCGGAAAATGGGTGCGCGGCAGACCGGGTGGTGCCGGTCAGACATCAGCGATGGGCACGAACTGCCGCTGATGATTCTGGATCTTTCAAAAGGCGCTAGATAATCTCGAAATACCGCTGCATCTCCCAATCGGTGATGGCTTTGCGAAATTCCCGCTCTTCCCATTCCCGGGTAATCACGTAATGATCAACAAAGGCATCGCCAAACAGCTCCCGCGCAGGCCGGGATTTTTTCAGCGCCTGCGCCGCCTCCCACAAAGTTTTCGGCAAGGCCAGCTCTTCAGGGAATTCCTGGGTATAGGCATTGCCCTTGATCGGCGTTGTCGGCTCGATCTTGTTCTCAATCCCCCAGAGACCGGAGCCAAGCGCGGCGGCAATCGCGATATGCGGGTTCATGTCCGCCGCCGCAATCCGATATTCCACGCGCTGTGATTTTTCCGACCCCAGTATGGCGCGGAGCGCACAAGTACGATTGTCAATTCCCCAACTGGCCTCGGTCGGGGCCCAGAAGCCGGGTATCAAACGAGTATAGCTGTTGATGGTCGGCGCAATCATCGCCAGGAATTCCGGCATCAGCTTCTGCTGTCCGCCGATAAAATGGCGCATGGTATCGCTGATGTTATTTTCCTTGGCACTATCGAAAAAAGAACCCGTTCCGTTTTTATCCGCAAGCGACAAATGGATGTGACCACTCTGCCCGGGATAGTTCTTCGACCATTTCGCCATAAAGGTCGCCATCAGGTCGTTTTTCTGGGCCAGCACCTTGGTAAAAGTCTTGAACAGAGCCCCCTTGTCCGCTGCCTTCAAGGCTTCGTCATAGGCAATCGCCGCTTCGAGGACGCCAGGACCGGTTTCCGTATGCAGCCCCTCAATCGGCATGTCCATCTCCTCGCAAAGCGCGAGAAGCTGCTCGTAGAAATTATGCTCGACCGAAGCGCGGAGCATTGAATAACCAAAATTCCCCGGCGTGAAGGTCGTAAGGCCATGGTAATTTTTCTCACGGATCGATTCTGGGGACTCGTTAAAGAGAAAGAACTCGAACTCACAGGCAGCAGCCGCCGTGAACCCCATATCGGAGGCTTTGGCGAGTACGCGCTTCAAGGTTTGGCGCGGGCAAACCCCTGCCGCCCTGTCTCCAAACTCCAGAAGGAAAAACAACATGTTATCTTCAAGTGGCAGTTCCCGGCAGCTATCGATGACCGGTACCACCGTGGCATCCGCATAGCCATTGGCCCAACCAGTGTAGCTTTCCTTGTCGTAAAGCTGGTCATTCGCGTCCCAGCCCAGAACGACATCACAGAAACCAAACCCGTCTTCGAGAACGCTGAAAAATTTCTTGGTACTGAGATATTTTCCGCGCAGGACGCCGTCGATGTCAAAAACGCCGACCTTGACGAAGTCCAGTCCGCGATCCTCAACAATAGTGCGGGCATCGGTAACTGTCTTAACGAAACGTGCGTCCATAATGTCCCCGAAAAACCTAATAATATGAAGTCGATAACACTACCGCGTTAAAAGCTCAAGCGCCTGCCGATGCAGTGCCGGTGTCGCCGCCGCAAGAATGGTGCCGTCGGAATTAAGACCGGGACGGCGCCCGGACCAGTCAGTTATCACGCCGCCAGCCTCCTCGATGATGGGAATAACCGCCATATAATCATAATATTGCAGGCCCGTATCTACGGCGACGTCGGCCCAGCCTGACGCCACCATCGCGTAGATATAGCAATCACCACCATATCTGCGAACCCGAGCTTGCCGCGTGAGGGCGGCAAAGCGGGACTGATGTTTTTCCGACAGATATTCGACCGAGGTCGTCATCAAGATCGCCTCGGCAAGCTGATCGCATTTACTGACAGAACAGCGCACACCGTTAAAGAAGCACCCATCGCCGTCGATCCCGATCCAGAATTCCTTCAACTCCGGCATTGATATCGCGCCCACGCGAACCTCCCGGTCCTTCAGGTAAGCGATCAATGTTCCATACTGCGGCAAACCGGAAATAAAGCTTTTGGTGCCGTCAATCGGGTCGATTACCCAGATTTCATCATTATCCCTGCCCTCAATTCCATGTTCCTCGCCGAGAAGGCCATGCGCCGGATAGGTCGCGGCGATCATATCCCGAATCAGACGTTCCGTCTTCTGGTCGGCAATGGTAACAGGGCTCTGATCAGCTTTAACATGAACATCGAGAGGTTTGCGAAAATGGGAGGTGGTACAAAGCGCCGCCTCCGTCGCAAGAGTACAGGCAAATTCCGCTATTTCAGAGAACTCCCCCCCAACCAAACACATACTCAATAACGGATTAGTCATATTACTTAAACGCGTCTTTATAAAAATAGCTGTTTCTTAGTGAACAGCGGGACAATCATACTTCCACAATTGTCCATAATTATTCACATTTATCAACAGGAAATGCAAATTAAGGCTGGATCACATATTCGCCCAACGCATCGTTCAGCCATTCGCAGACATAGCGACCAAGGGAGCCGCGCACATATACATGAAAATCAGTCTTTGTCACCTGCTCGACAATCGCCGGGGATTTGGCAATCAGGGTTTGTGCGCAATCGCCGGGCCCAAACACGCGCGGATGAAAATCCATATCACAGCTTTTCATCAGGACCTTGTGACTATCCGCACCGGTAAGAGCGAAAATCGTCCGGTTCGCGCTCACGTCATTGATGGCGACATGCTGTCCCGACAGCTCACTCTCCAGTGCCGCCACGAGATCTTTCTGCGTCGGGGCATCGCCGACAACCAGCCATTCATCTGGCGACAGCCAGAGTGCCTTGATCTTATCGCCGGTGACCACCTTGTTCGGCACTGCCGGTAATTTCAACCCGATCGTCGCCAAAACGGCCTTTACAAACATCGGATCCTCGTTATTGCCGCGCAAATTTACCTGCGCGCGTGGGGATAACTCGCTAAGGCCCTTATGCAACTGGCCAGCCAGAGGCGCTGCAGCTGTTATCCAAAGACGGCTGTCAACCATTGAGGCGCTCCCCTTCCTTGTCATAAAAGACAGGATCGACAATGGTCGCTGCCAGTGTCTTGTCCGTCAACGGGGCAAAGATTTTTTTGCCGATTTTCCCGGCACCGCCCTTGACTAGCGCCAGCGCAATGGAATGACCCAGTGCGGCACTGTAATAGCTTGAGGTCACATGCCCGACCATCGGCATCGGAATTGCGGCATTGGCATCGAACACAAGCTGCGCCCCTTCCGGCAGAACGTCTTCAGGGTTATCCGTCTTCAACCCAACCAGCTGCTTACGATCCGTTCGCGCCGTATCAGCACGGGTGAAGGATCTCTTGCCGACGAAGTCCGGTTTGACCTTGGAGACAATCCAGTCCATGCCGAGATCTTGCGGTGTCGTCGTGCCATCGGTTTCCTGACCGACAATGATAAAGCCTTTTTCGGCCCGGAGAATATGCATGCTCTCGGTACCGTAGGGCGTCATGTCATATTCCTTGCCCGCGTCCATCACGGCTGTCCAGAGGGCAAGCCCATACGCCCAGGGGACATTGATTTCGTATGTCAGCTCACCGGTAAAGCTGATCCGGAAAATACGGGCGGGAAGCCCGGAGACGTTCCCTTCGGCGAAGGACAGGAACGGGAACCTTTCAGGGGATAGGTCCAAGTCTGGGGCAAGCTTCGCCAGCACCCTGCCCGCCTTCGGCCCGGTGATCGAAACCGTCGCCCATTGCTCGGTGACCGACGTGCAATAAACCTTGAGGTCCGGCCATTCGGTTTGCAGATATTCCTCTAGCCAGTCAAGAACGATGGCCGCATTCCCCGATGTCGTCGTCATCAGGAAGCGATCTTCCGCCAACCGTGCGGTTGTCCCGTCATCGAAGACCATGCCGTCCTCATGGCACATCAGGCCATAGCGGACGCGTCCGATGCCGAGCTTCAGCCAGGCATTGGTATAGATTCGATTGAGGAATTCGGCGGCATCAGCACCACGGATATCGATTTTTCCGAGTGTCGAGGCGTCGAGCACGCCGACGGAGTTCCGGACAGCTAGACATTCCCTGTCCGTTGCGGCCCGCATATCCTCGCCCGGCTTCGGATAGTACCAGGGTCGTTTCCACTGTCCGACATTCTCGAACTTAGCCCCCGCCTGGACATGCCAGTCGTGAATGCTGGTGACGCGCACCGGATCCGACCAGTCC
>NZ_JBDNHC010000051.1:0-33162 GCF_041689005.1 Sneathiella sp. | reverse complement strand
CGGTTTCGTCCTCCGGACGACGGACAGGGCTGATGCAGTCCGTTTCGCCAATAGTTTGGTATATTTCGGCATAGGCTCTAGTTGGGGCGGCTTCGAAAGCCTGATTGTCTTGCCACAACCGATCCGAAAGGTGAGTGATATCGCCGCCGAGTTTGGCCCTGGGTGCTTGGTGAGGCTTCATATCGGGCTTGAGGATGTCGAAGATCTAATTGGCGATCTGGAGCAAGCCTTCGCGGCGATGCGCCGCGGCACCTGATAAAAACATCCTTAATCCAAAATTATAAGTCAAAGCTGATGGGGTAAGGGGGGCACAAAATGACGAGTCGCAACGAAACACATGATCCGGCACTTGTATCCTGGGTTGCGGGTGCTAACGATCCCGATACGGATTTTCCAATACAGAACTTGCCGTTCGGTGTCGTAACGCCGACGAGCGAGGATGATCCCCGGATCGCCGTTGCGATCGGAGACTGTGTTCTCGACCTCAGGGCCTGCTTTCGGGCTGGTTTGCTTGAGGGAATCGTTGAGTCTGCTTCTGAGGCGGTGTTCGAGGCGAGTGTCCTCAACGGGCTGATGGCCGCCTCGCCAACGGTTTGGTCGGCGCTTCGATTACGATTGAGCCGGGCACTTCGCTACGGCTCGGCGGAGCAAGCGGCTTTCGACGCCTGTTTGCTGCCGATGGATCGGGTGACGATCCTGTTGCCTGCACGCATCGGAGAGTTCACGGATTTTTATTGCTCAATCGAACACGCCACCAACGGTGGAAAGATGTCGCGGCCCGATAACCCGCTGATGCCGAACTTCACGACGTTGCCCGTAGCATATAACGGGCGGGCGTCCTCGGTCGTTGTGTCCGGGACGGACGTGGTGCGTCCGCGCGGGCAGTTCATGAAGAACAGCACGCTTGTTTATGCACCGACCGAGATGCTCGATTTCGAGCTCGAAGTCGGCATTTTCATCGGCGGCGGTAACCCGCAGTTCCAAACGATTCCCCTTGCCGATGTGCCTGATCATTTCTTCGGGGTCTGCTTGTTAAACGATTGGTCGTCGCGGGACGTGCAGGGATGGGAATACCAACCATTGGGGCCGTTTCTTTCGAAAGGCTTTGCAACGTCGATTTCGGGCTGGGTGGTAACACAGGAAGCGCTTGTGCCATATCGTGTGCCGGCGCGCCTGCGAGATCCGGAACATGGTGCCGCACTTGATTATCTGGTTGATGCAGAGAACGCGGCCCATGGTGGGATCGACCTGAAACTGGAAGTACGCTTGTCGACACCCGCGATGCAGGCCGCGGGAGACGCACCAGAGGTCCTGACCCGTACCGCCTTCGATACAATGTATTGGACGGTGCTACAGATGATTGCGCATCACGCGTCGAACGGTTGTCCTTTAAGACCGGGCGATCTGTTTGGGAGCGGCACCGTGTCGCAGTACGGTGAGCGGTCACAAGGCTGTCTGTCTGAAATCACCTGGCGCGGCAAAAACCCGGTGATGTTGCAAAATGGCGAAGAACGCGGCTATCTCCTGGACGGCGACGAACTGACAATGTCCGGTTATTGCATTGCAGATGGTGCACGGCGGATCGGGCTTGGCAATTGCACAGGTAAAGTTCTGCCGTCCAATCCTAAATAGGTGCAGCTTTTACGAGAGGTCCATTATGCGAGAAGTCTCTAAGATGATGCTATATAAATCGAGGATGTGCGGGGCGGCGGCCTCTTCCTCTCGGTGCAGAAAATATTGCACATCCGGCAGCGGGGGGAGTCCATCACGTTCGGTGACGATCTTGGCGGTGTCGAAAACATGGCTTTTGATGCGCGCGGTAACGCCGATGTTGGCGGCGACGGCCAAGCTTACGCCAGCTAGCGATGGTGATGTGAAGCGTTCATAATAAGGTAACCCCGCCAAATCCAACGCTGAAAGAGCGATACGTCGGAACATGCTTGGCTCGTCGGTCAAGATGAGCGGTATCGGGCTGGCTGGATCCAGATGCCAGTCCGGGCCGGCGATCCAATGCACCGGCGATTTCAGTATGAACATACTATGGAATGCATCAGAGCGCCGCGTGCTGATTATTATGTCTAGAGTGCCGTCCTCCAGCATGTCCATCAGGATGGGGCTGCGGACCACCTGTACGATGACCCTTACCTGTGGCCATTTTTGCGCATACGCTTCCAGGATCGGCGGCAGCAGGTCGTCGGCCACTTCGGGCGGGAACCCCAGTTTGACGAAATTCTTTTTAGTGCTGCGTCCCGCTGCTGCGATCGCGTGATTGCAGCGCGCGATGATCTCGCGGCTATTTTGCAAGAGTGCGATGCCCTCTTCAGTGAATTCTCGCTTACGGCCCTTTTTGTAGAATATGGGGACGCCGATGATTTCTTGGAGACTATTCATCTGTTGCGTTATCGTCGACTGGGTGCGTCCTAAATGCTCACCCGCCGCGGTGAATCCTCCGGTGTCGGCAATTGCGATCAGGGTTCGGAGGTGACCAAGTTGAAGATGGTTCAAAGACATGACAGTCGGACGATTTGTTGGAAATAATTCGATAAAGCTGCCATAAAATTTAATGTATAGCCAGTATATATTAATTTTAACGCGATTTTGGCTGGGGTGATGCGAGTTGATGAGTCTCAGGGGCACTGTCAGAGAATTGGCCTTTGACCGTATCTTAGCAATTCCATAAAATTCTGGAATGAAAAATAAGAATCCATTCCGCTATTTCAAAACATCTCCTGAGATCATCCGCCTTGCGGTGATGATGTCTGTAAGGTTTCCCCTTTCGCTTCGTAACGTTGAAGATTTGCTTCATGAGCGCGGCATTGATATTTGCTACGAAACCGTTCGCTATTGGTGGAACAGATTTGGTCCAATGTTCGCAAGTGAAATCCGTAAGAAACGGATTCGTCCATCTCAAAATTATTCAAACTGGAAATGGCATCTTGATGAGGTCTTTGTGAAGTTCAATGGTGAAACACATTACCTGTGGCGGGCGGTTGACCATGAGGGGGAAGTGCTGGAAGCTTATGTTTCTAAACGCCGCGATCGCAAAGCCGCTTTGAAATTCCTCAAGAAAATCATGAAACGGTATGGGAAACCTCGTATCATTGTCACAGATAGATTGCGTTCATATCGTGCCGCTATGAAGATCATCGGAAATTCTGAAGTTCAATAAGTCGGTCGGTGGAAGAACAATCGCTGTGAAAACTCACACCTACCATTTCGACGAAGAGAGCAGGCGATGCTGAAATTCAGGCGCTTGCGAAGTTTGCAGAAATTTGTCTCAATCCACGCATCTGTCCATAAACACTTCAATCATGAGCGCTACCTAATCAACCGAAAAATATTCAAGCTTCAACGAAATGCCGCACTGGCCGATTGGCAGCAACTCAGCGCGGCATAATAGAGGCACCTTATCGTCAATTTACGCCAAACAGAGACGCGGTCGCATTCGTCTGACAGCGCCTGCCCCGAGGATGTTTTAAAATAGCGGAATGGATTGTGCGCCGCGCACCAGTTTGCCGGGGAGGCGACCGGTCGGCTCGCCGTCGCGATAGGTCACTTCTCCAGCGACAATGGTAGCGGTATAACCATCTGCCCGCTGAGTGAGGCGTCCACCGCCAAGCGGCAAATCATACTGCATTTCGGGACGGTAGAGTTTCAGATGGTTCCGGTCAATAATATTGATGTCAGCCCGGTAGTTTTTTGCAAGGACACCGCGATCCATCAAATTCATCGCTCTTGCATTGTCGGAAGTGAGGGATTTAATCACTTGACCAATTGGTATTGTTCCCCGATCACCATTGCCGACCCAATGTTGAAGCATAAAGGTCTGGCCGCTGGCGTCGCAAATGATACCGACATGGGCGCCGCCATCACCAAGGCCGAAGAGTGTATCCGGATGTTTGAGCATTTCTTCGACTGCATCAAGGTTCTTTTCTGCATAATTCAATGCAGGCGCATAGAAGACATTCTCGCCGTTATTTTCAGTAAGGAGGTCGTATGCAAGCTCAGCCAGCGGAACGCCGTGTTGTGCGGCAATTGCGGCGAGGCTATCCTGATCTTTTGGTGCATAATCAAAGCTGTCCGTCATCAGGTAAATATTTTTCAGATCAATGAGCGATCGGTTGATAACCGAATCCGGCACATCGGCCGGGAATTCTTCAATAATTTTACGCCGCATTTCCGGATCCCGCATTGCCGCCAGCCTTTCGTCGGCCGGAAGTTCCTTGATCGCAACGTAACTCGGCGAGAAAAAGAAGAAGTTGTACTGAAGCTTTTGACCGAGCAATAGTCCGATGGGCCGGCAGTAAACCTGCGGCTTTATGTTGACGCCTTCCTTATTCGCCTGTTCCGCGAGCCGTAGGATTGTCCGCCACAAATCCGGGGTATTCGGCCGTTGCGAAAGCGAAAAGGTCATAGGGACGCCGGATTTTTCGGTTACCCGCCGCAGCATTGCAAAATCGTTTTCGGGCTCACTGAACTCCGCAATAAATTGCAACAGGCCGGTGCCGGCTTTTTTAATGCCGTTTGCAACCGCGATCAGTTCGCTTTCAGAAGCGGAAATTCCGGGCATCAACTGCTGGTCACTGGAGCGGTGATTGAGGCTCCGGGAAGTTGAGAAGCCAAGGGCACCGGCTTCTATAGCTTCCGTGACAATTTTCGACATCTGCGCGAGGTCCGCGGCATTAGCGGGTTCGCGGTTCAGGCCGCGCTGGCCCATGGTATACACGCGCAACGGCGCATGCGGAATATAGGCACCAATATCGATATCATAGCTGCGCTGGCCTAGAAAATCGAGAAATTCTGGAAAGGATTCCCATTTCCAGGGAATACCCTCGGTCATAACGACACCGGGAATGTCTTCAACCCCCTCCATCAGGCGGATCAGATTGTCATGATCTTCCGGTCGGCAAGGGGCAAAGCCGACGCCGCAATTTCCCATAACGACCGTTGTAACACCGTGACTGGAGGACGGGGTCAGACGCTCCGCCCAGGTCGCCTGCGCATCGTAGTGAGTATGGATATCGACAAAACCCGGCGTGACCAGCTTCCCTGTCGCATCGATTTCTTCCGTTGCGTTGCTGTCTATATGGCCGATTTCGGCGATCTTGCCGTCAAGAATTGCCACATCTGCCTGATAGGGCTCTCCGCCAAGACCATCAACAACGGAACCGTTTTTGATGATAATATCATATTGCATATTACTCTCTCCCAGTTCGGTATTGCATTGCTCGGTTCTCCGGTCAGTTCGGTTCACTACCAAGAAGTGTTGCGCTGGTTGGTGTCACCGCCGCGGCGGTGACGAGACAGATTTTCGCATCGTCAACCTGGGACGTCGATTCGCCGCGAACCTGCCGGACGCCTTCGACAAGGAGATTCAGCCCATGCACGTAAGCTTCGGAAAGCAAGCCGCCGGCCGTATTGATGGGAAGGCCACCGTTTGGCCAGTCGAGATTACCGTCCTCTGCAAAGGAACCGGCTTCACCGGGCCCACAGAAACCAAAAGCTTCGAGCGTCGTAATGACGCCACCGCTGAAGGCATCATATATCTGCGCGACATCGACATCCGAGCGATCAACTCCGGCCCTTGCAAACAATTCGTTGGCGAGCCTTGCCTGAGGTCCAATTGAGAAAATTTCTTCCGGCATATTATAATTGCCAAAATTGCCAGTGCCCCACCTGCCGTCACCTCCCTGGCCAACGGCGAGAACATGTGCGGCCTTGCCCGGCAGGTCAGCAGCACGTTCACGTGTCGTGACGATTAACGCACAGGCGCCATCGGTTTCCAGACAGCAGTCATATAAACGGTAAGGTTCGGCGATCATCCGTCCGGCCAGATAGGTTTCCATGTCAAGCGGCTTGTCATACATTACGGCATTCGGATTCCGATTGGCATTGGCGCGGCAGGCAAGCGCGACCCGCGCCAGCTGCTCTTCTTTTAGCTGATAAAGATGCATATAGCGGCGGAAGGTGAGGGCGGCCTGACCGGGCGGGGAGAAAAGACCGTAGGGAGAGGCAAATTTCTGATGAGCGCTCCATTCATGGAATTGACCATATCGGAATTGCTGCCCCTGACAGAGTGCCCGGAGAACGACGACATAATTGGCGCTACCATTTTCAACGGCGGCAACAGCATGGGAAAGCGACGCGCTGGCGCCGCCGCCGCCGCCGCCCCAGACCATCGTCGCCAGACGGAGCTGTTTGATCCCCAGTGTTACTTCAAGCCGTGCCGGATCATTTCTGTCGTCGGAATGCGCGGAGAACCCATCGATTTCGCTTAGCGGAAGTCCGGCATCTTCCGCCGCTGCCATGATTGCCTTGCAGGCGATGCTGAATTCGCTTTCTTCAGTCACCGTTCCCCAACGCTTATAGGGAGTCTGGCCAATACCGACGATACAGGCGCGATTATTATTGCTGGTCATTAATCTCTCCTAGTTTTTCCCTGCTTCCTATTTCGGTAATTAGGACGACTGGAAGCTTTTCAATATGTTCATAATATGAACACATATTTCATCTGTTGACTATATTCGCAAAGATATGGAATAATCAACATCTTTGGTGGAGAATTAATGGTTCACCCAATTCAAGCGGCAACCGGCAAGGTTGAGTCCGCAACAAAAATAGAGGGAGAAACTTGAATGCACACGTCGAAATTTATCCTCAGCGCATTAGGGCTTGTAGGGGCCATCGCTATTGGTTCGCCATCTCCGGCCGAAGCAAAAGAGACACTTACTTTTGCAACTTATGTTTCTGAAGTCTATTCAACGTCACAAGCTGATATCTGGTTCATGGACGAGATTGAGAAGCGTAGTAAGGGCGAAATTACCTTTGAACGTTATTTCAGTGGTTCCTTGCTGAAGGCACCGGATTTATTTCCTGGGCTTTCGCGGGGCGCCGTGGATATCGTCGCGGGTGTGCCAAGCGCCTATAACCGCAATGATTATCCGTTGTCTAATGTGACATTACCATTCATTACCGAAAAATCTGATGCTGTAACCAAGGCATTTGGTGAATTGTATGAGACTAATGCTGATTTGCGGAATGAATATGAAGGGCGGAACGCTAAGCTTATCTATACGCGCGGATATGCAGAAAATACGATCTGGTCGCGGGTGCCGATCACAAAGGCGTCCGATTATAAGGGGCTCAAAATTCGTGCGGTTCTTGCCATCGCTGATGTTGTAGAAGCTCTCGGCGCGACAACAGTTGCCGTTCCTTTCCCAGAAGCAGTCGAAGGCATGGGGCGTGGTGTCGTAGATGCGATGACGGCGGCACCTTTTGATTCGGCAATAAAGGGCGGTTTGTCAGAAGTTGGCAAATTCGGCTCCGACGGTGGTCGGATGGGCGTTTATGCGGCGAACATGCTGGCAATCAATCTCGATCGCTGGAAAAGCCTGAGTCCCAAGGATCAAAAACTTATCACGGATGTCGCTGCCGAAGCTGCGGCTCGCTTCGACAAAATGCATGCAGAAGAAGTGAAAAAAGCTGCAGAAAAGCTCTGTGCGACCGTCGCCAAAAGCGACTTGAAGATCAACTTGTTTACGGATGAAGCCGCAGCGGAGGTTCGTGAAATCGCCTTTAAGCCAATTACTGACGCCTGGATTAAATGGGCGGGCGAATCTGCAAATGTAGATGCCAAACAGGTACTGGATGACTATATTTCCCTCATTCGGAAATATGAGCCGGAATCCACCTACAAGACCGGCTTTGAGGTCTATAAGGAAGAATGCGGTTCTTGATTGAACTTTGATGGTTACACTGGCGAAGGGAACTTATGGTTCCTTTCGCGCATTCCTCTCCATTCAGGGTGTCAGTCATGATGATAAAAGTAATTGATGTTTTCGAACGGTTCCTATTGCGTTTAGGAATTGCCAGCGGCTTTCTGACCTTGTTCACTATGCTCGTCGTCGTTATTGACGTCGCCGGTCGAACATTTCTGAATATGCCGTTGATTGGTGGTAACGAGCTTGCGGTCCTGCTTATGGTCGCGTTAATTTATCTTGGCATGGCCGCGGCACAACAACGGCGGCATAATTTTGCCATTGACTTGGTTACCCGGCTCTTGCCGACGGGCGCGTTGCGGGTTGTCAATATTGTCACCTCGCTGATTTCAACAACCCTGCTTGGGTTGCTCACCTGGCTGACGGCGGAACTCTCCTGGAGCATGATGCTCAGCGGTGAGTCGAGCTATGGCATTATTGCGTTTCCCGTTTGGCCATCGCGCATTCTCATCACCATCGGACTAGGCTGCCTGACATTACAGTTTCTTTTTGATCTTTTGCGTCATCTCGGGCTGGTCCCGGAAAACGCAGCGGATAATGAAAAAGTGAGTATCTGAATGGATCCCACAATTATTGGTACGTTGCTGGTCACCATGATGCTGGTCCTGCTGTTGTCAGGCATCCCGATTGCTATTGCCTTGGCCGCAACGGGAGTTACCGGTATTATCGCGATGCGGCCCTGGGGCGCGGTGGAATATTTACTCGCTAATTTCCCCTATTCCTATACGGCTACATTTTCCTTTATTGTCCTGCCCCTGTTTCTGTTTATGGGCTATATGGCATTCTCGGCCAACCTTTCGCGTTATGCTTTCGAGGCGGGCCAGCGTTGGCTTGGCCATATCCCCGGCGGATTGGCGATTGCCACGGTCTTTGCATGCGCTGCCTTTTCCGCGGTATGTGGCTCCAGCGTCGCAACAGCCTCAACCATGGCTCGTGTGGCTTTGCCTGAAATGCGGCTTCGGGGATACAAATACTCTCTGGCGGGCGGATGCATAGCTGCGGGGGGAACGCTTGGCGTGCTGATTCCGCCGAGCGGTGTGCTGGTGATCTATTCCTTCATTACCGAAGTGTCTCTGGTGAAGCTGTTCATTGCCGCGGTATTGCCCGGGATTATGACCGCAGTGATATATATGATTTGCATTTATGTCATGGTGAAGATCAAACCTGACCTCGCCGGAATGGAGAGGGGAATCATCCGCGCGACCTGGAATGAACGGTTCGTATCTCTGGGACGCGCCTGGGAAGTCATGCTGCTTTTCAGTGTTGTCATGGGATCTATTTATCTTGGTGTTGCCACGGCGACCGAAGCCGCGGCCATCGGAGCACTTCTTGCCCTAATTATGGTCCTGCGGCGGCCGAACGCATGGGAAAACCTGAAGGCGGGTTTATGGGAAACGGGCGCAGGCACCTCATCAATCTTCTTTTTGATCGTCGGGGCGGGACTGTTCAGTCTGGCGCTCAATATGTCGCAACTGCCAACTCTCGTTGCGGACAGCATCGTTCATTTTGATCTGCCGCCGATAGCGATATTCGCCCTGATTATCGTCATCTATCTTGTCCTTGGTGCGCTGGTGGATGGCATCTCGATGATCCTGATCACCATGCCGATTGTCTTCCCGATCATTTTGCAGCTTGGGTACGATCCAGTCTGGTTTGGCATTATCGTTGTGAAGGCGGTCGAGCTGGGCTGTATCACGCCTCCTGTCGGGTTGAATGTTTTTGTTGTTAAAAGCAGTGTACCAGACGCGCCACTTGGCGAAATATTCAAGGGGTGCATTCCCTTTGTTCTGATGGAGTTCCTGATTATCGGACTGCTGGTCGCCTTCCCACAAATCGCACTGGTCCTGGTTGGGGACTGAGTGCAGCCTTTGAAAGGAGTATATTAAATGCGTTATATGCCGGAAGCAGTTCCCGGACCGGACCCCTCGTTTGACGATGCGGTCTATTGGGCGAATTGCCAGGACAAAAAACTGACGTTTCAACGCTGCGGAAGCTGTAAGGCCTTCAGGCATCCGCCGGGACCGTTCTGTCCGCAGTGTCACTCTGGCCAGATTGAATGGGTGGAAGCGCCGGAGGAGGGGGAGCTCTTCAGTTTTACCGTGATTCACCATCCAGCACATCAGGCCGTTCGCGAACGCGTTCCCTACAATGTCGTGCTTGTACGCTTCCCAACAATGGGGGGTGTCAGGGTGATTTCCAATGTGGTCGATGCCGAACCGGATGAGCTTAAATTTGGTATGAAGCTGCGGCTCGTATGGGGGCAGGCCGGGAACGGGCAAACAATCCCGCTGTTTGAAAAGGCGTAATATTCCGGGTCCACCGGAAGGGACTGGTCAGCGGTAATTTTCGCTGATCAGTCGGCCAAGTGCGTCCGCAGTCTCATGAAGTGCTGGAAGAAGGGCTTTGATCCCTTCTTCCAGCGACATTGCACTCATCAGGAAAGATGTGCTGAGGCTCGCAAAAACTTCATCATCCTTGAATACAGGAACGCTGAAGCCGGTGATCAGACCGGCTCCGGAGGAAGAAGACTGGTTGAACTTCAGGTCGGGAACCGCATAGCCTTGCTTGCGTATCGTTGCCAGCAATTTTTTGATTCCTTTTGGATTGTCCCGGGCCGCGGAATCGACGGAGCGCGTCGACGATGCCAGCGTTTTCAGTAGGTGCTCCTGTCTAGGCTCCTTGCAAAAGGCGAGATAGGCCCGTCCAAGAGAGGTTAGCAACAGAGGAGCGCGGACGCCGGCCTTGTGATTTATGGCCATGATATTGTACTCGCGACTTGTCTCGACAATCATCATGTCGTTGCCGTCGAGGATCGCAAGATCTGAAGGCCAGCCGATCCGTTCGCGCAAAGCCAGCATAATTGGGCTGGCCATTTGGGATAAATGGCGGTTGCCGTCAAACCCTTTGCTTAAGAGCAGGGTTTTACCGGTTGGCATATACATGCCGGATTGTTGATCGCGCGTGACATAGCCCTCGGAAATTAGCGTTTCCAGCATACGTAGAACAGTTGAACGGTGAAGCTTCGTCTCCTTGTGGAGCTGCTTGATCGACGCAAATTCAATTTCGTTGACGATCCGGAGCACAGTCAGTGCTCTGACGACCGATGTAACAGGGTCAAACGAAGTCATGGTTGCTCCAGTCAAAGAAATTTCCAGAGCTGAAGGTTGTCGGCGAGAAGCGACGGCTCTCCAGACTCGGCGTCCGAGAATAAATTTTCCAAAAACAGGACTCTGAGTGAACCGGTGAAACAAAGACCAACATTTTAAATTTACTCTCTTGGCGGGCGGATTTCTATACACAATACATTGAAAGATTTAATGACATAGCCCATTAAACCAAAAAACTCCACAAAAAGTGACAAGGCTTTACTATCATAATTTGTTCAATAGGTGAATATTTTTTTCATATATTGACATATTTTTGAGCTTATGAAATGATTAACCGGAAAACGAATGACAACAAAAAAGGGTGCAAAGGCCGTTGCTTTAATTGCACTGGAAGGTGAGGTATGGTGGGTGAGCCTACAAGTGTCGGATCTCGGGCCTGTATCGTCGGAATTGGAGAAACAGACTACACACGCCGGGGCGGAATTGCCGACCGGAGCGAGCTTGCCTTGGCTTGCGCTGCTGTTGCCAATGCCGCGAAAGATGCCGGGCTTGATGTCAATGAGATAGATGGTTTGTCGTCCTACGCGAACGATGAAAGCGTTCCCTGGCTGATGCAGGAATCTCTGGGATTACCTAAGCTGCGCTATGCAACGATGGCCTGGGGTGGCGGGGGCGGAGGTTGCTTCGCGGCAATCGCCCAGGCAGCAGCAGCAGTTGAATCCGGTGCCGCGAACTACGTTGCGGTTTTCCGCTCGCTTTGTCAGGGGCAGAGAAAGCGCTTCGGGCAGGGATATGGCGTGCCGCATAGCCCGGGTTTTCTCGATCCCTTCGGCATGTTTGCGCCCCCCTTCATGCTGGCTCCGCTCGCCCAGCGGTACAAGCACGATTACGGAATTCAGGAAGAGCAAGTGGCGGAGATCGCTCTGAGTGGGCGGGCCAATGCTGCGCGCAATCCGCGGGCCGTGTTCAAGGATCGTCCGCTCGATCTTGATACCTACCTGACCTCCCGGATGGTTGCCGATCCCTTGCGCCTTTATGATTGCTGTCAGGAAAACGACGGTGCCTGTGCTTTGGTCGTCACGACCGAGGAACGAGCGCGCGACCTATCGGGTCCGGTCGTGCGGATCCTGGCTGCGGGGCAGGGGGCGGAACCTGGTTGGGGATCTGGCGGACTGGGGTCGCATAATATGCCCGAAGAAGATTACAAGGCGGGCGGCGGACGGACTTTGGCCAACCGTTTGTATGCCAAGGCCGGTATCGGGCCGGAGGATGTGGATACGGCGCAAATCTACGATCATTTCACCTATTTCGTTCTGATGAACCTTGAAAGCTTTGGGTTTTGCGGCCTGGGTGAGGCGGGAGCTTATGTTGCCGATGGTAATATACGTTGGTCGACTGGAAAGCTGCCGATTAATACTTCGGGAGGGCATCTGTCTGAAGCCTATATTCACGGGCTTAATCTCGCGGTCGAGGGTGTTCGCCAAATGCGCGGAACGTCAACGTCGCAGGTTGCCGACGCCGAGATCTGCCTGCTGGCCAACAGTTCATCAGCGGCCATTTTAGGAAGAGCGTAATGACCAGATATTTGCCAACACCCTCACCAAACCCGCCAATGGATGCCGTTCCCTTCTGGGATTGGTGCCGCAAGCGCGAACTGCGGTTTCAACAATGCGCCGCCTGCGGACGTCACCGCCATCCGCCCGCGCCAGTTTGCCGGTTCTGCGGCTCCGACCAGGTCAAGTGGGACGCGGCGCCGGAGGAAGCGGAGCTTTTCAGCTACACGATTGTGCATAACGCCGTCACCAAGGAACTCAAATCATACGTACCCTATAATATCGCTGTTGTCGGCTTTCCAAGCCTGCGGGTCCGGTTGATCAGCAACATTATCGACTTGTCGCCGGAAAAAATCCGGATTGGGATGCCGCTCCGGCTGACTTGGCAAGAATGCGACGACGGTACGCCGCTGCCCCTATTTTTCGGAGAGATGAGCTAAAATATGAAACGAATACGCAGTCTGGGGATCCCGTTGGAAGACTTTACAATGGGTAACATCATGCGCCAGAAGGCGGAGGAAAATGGCGATAAAATCTATCTTCGTTTTGAGGACCGCGAATATTCTTACAGGGAGTTTCACCAGATTAGCAACCGGCTGGGTCGCGCCCTTTCGGACCTTGGCGTCGAGGTGGGACAGCACGTTGCCTTCATGATGGAGAACAAGCCGGAGCAGCTCCTGCTTTATTTTGCGCTTGCAAAAATCGGGGCCGTCAGTGTGCCTGTCAATACAGCGGCAAAAGGTGAACTGCTTGCCTATTATCTGACCCAGTCGGACTCGACAGTCCTGATTTCAGACAGCGGGCTTGTTGAACGTTTTCAGCTGGTTCAGGATCAGTGCGAAACCATTCGCCATGTTATAATTCTGGATGAGCAGGGAGCCATTGATCCGGCAACGACACCACAGTTGAACGCCGAGGTTATTGACTATAACAGATTACTGGATGCGTCGGTCGACGACCTTCCTGAAGACGTGGTCCGAAATCGGGATGTCGCCATGTTGCTCTATACCTCCGGCACCACAGGCCCCTCGAAAGGCAACATGGTGCCCCACGGACGGATGATTGGCGGTGCCATCGATCATGTGGAATACTTCGGCTACGGCCCTGATGACGTTCTTTATACCTGCCTGCCGATGTTTCACGGCAATGCATTGAACACCTCCGCCATGCCCGCATTGATGGCTGACGCTACTTTGGTGATCTCCCGCCGCTTTTCGGCCAGCAAGTTCTGGAATGAAATTACAAATTATGGTGTGACGGCATTCAGCCTGTTGGGCGCAATGGTGAATATTCTCTGGGCGCAACCGCCAAGCCCGTTGGATCGCAAGAACAAAGCGCGCCTTTGTATGATGGTGCCGGTGCCCGATTTCGCTCGTGGATTCGAGGAGCGTTTCGGCCTGAAGGTTACATCGGTCTACGCGCTTTCCGACTATGGTTTCATTACATTCCTGAGTCCTGAGCATCCGAAGGAGAAGTGGAAATCCGCTGGAAAACCGCGAAGCGGCATGACGATCGGTATTATGGATGATGATGACAACGCTTTGCCGACAGGGACGCCCGGAGAGATATGTGTGCGGTGTGACGTCCCCTGGATTACGGCGAGGGGGTATTACAAAATGCCCCAGGCAACAGTCGATGCGAACCGCAATCAATGGTTCCACACCGGTGATCGCGGCTATCTCGATGAAGACGGATATATCTACTTTGTCGATCGCAAGAAGGATGCCATCCGCCGCCGCGGTGAGAATATCTCCTCCTATGAAGTTGAACAGATCGTCCTCGGCCATCCGGCCGTGGAGGATGTGGCCGCCTATGCGGTGAATTCGGAAATGAGCGAGGATGAAGTCATGGTCAGCGTTACCTGCAAGGAAGGGAAGACGCTGGATCCTGCCGATCTCGTTCGCTACTGCGCCGACAATATGGCCTACTTCATGGTGCCGCGCTTCGTCGAAATAATTCCGGAATTGCCCAAGACAATGACGGAAAAAGTCGAGAAATACAAATTGAAACAAAGGGCTCAGAAACGGCTGGATAAGATCTGGGATCGGGAGGCGGCTGGCATCGTTGTCAATCGCCACACAAATTAACCGCAAGAGCAAAAATAAATACAAACGAGCTATTTGGGAGGTCAAGGCCAGACCATGGAAAGATTACGCGACCTGAAAATTCCAACTGACAATCGCACTTTGGGTAATATCCTGCGCCATAAAGCCGAAAAAAATGGCGACAGGATTTTCCTGCGGTTTCTGGATCGTAGTTACTCCTACAGGGAGTTTCATGAAATTAGCAATCGACTGGGCCGCTCGCTCGCGGATCTCGGGATAGAGAAGGGCCAGCATGTCGCCTTCATGATGGATAACAAACCAGAGTTGCTATTGCTTTATTTCGCCCTGGCGAAAATAGGCGCAGTCAGCGTGCCGGTCAACACAGCGGCCAAGGGTGAGCTGCTTGCTTATTACCTGACCCAGTCTGATTGTACTGCCCTGATTGCCGATAGTAGCCTTTTGGACCGCTTCCAGGTCGTGCAAAGTCAGTGTGACGGTATCAGCATGATTGTTGCATTTGACGACGGGAAGCCGCTAGATGCGGATGTGCGCTCATCGCTGGGCGCGGGCGTCATCGACTATGACGTTTTGCTTGACGCTGCCGCCGACGAGTTGTCTGCGGATCTCGTCCGGAACCGCGACCTCGCCTTCCTGCTCTATACTTCAGGCACGACAGGTCCGTCCAAGGGTAATATGGAACCACATGAGATGATGGTGTCCGGTGCGATAGATTACGCAGAATATTTTGGATATCAGCCTGAAGATGTTCTTTATACTTGTTTGCCATTGTTTCATGGCAACGCGCTTAATACCTGTGCACTACCAGCAATGATGGCCGATGCGACGCTTGTTGTCTCTCCGCGTTTCTCCGCACGCGCTTTTTGGCAAGAAGTGCGGGACTATGGTGTTACACAGTTCAATTTACTGGGCGCGATGGCCAATATTCTCTGGGCGCAACCGAAGAGCCCGCTGGATAGCGAAAACAAGGCGCGAATGTGCATGATGGTGCCAGTACCGGATTTTGCCCGCGAGTTTGAGGAGCGGTATCGGCTAAAGATCACATCTGTTTACGCGTTGACGGATTTTGGTGGCGCCACCTTCTTGGGGCCAAAACATCCACCGGAAAAGTGGAAATCCGCGGGTCAGGTTCGTGAGAACATGACTGTTGCCATCTTGGATGATGACGACCGGCCGCAACCAACGGGAACGCCGGGTGAGATATGCTTGCGTTGTGAGGTCCCCTGGATGACGGCGCAGGGTTACTACAAGAAACCTGAAGCGACAGCCGAGGCGCGGCGTAATTTATGGTTCCATACAGGAGATCGGGGCTATCTCGATAAAGACGGGTTCCTCTATTTCGTGGACCGCAAAAAAGACGCTATCCGGCGGCGGGGCGAGAACATCTCCTCCTATGAAGTCGAGCAGATAATCCTCGGGCATCCGGCCGTGGAGGATGTCGCCGCCTATGCCGTAAATTCGGAAATGAGTGAAGATGAGGTCATGGTCAGCGTGGAATGTAAAGACAGGTATTCGCTGACTGAGGAGGAACTGATCCGGTATTGCGCTGACAATATGGCTTATTTTATGGTGCCGCGATTTATAGAATTTGTCCCGGAACTCCCAAGAACAATGACAGAAAAGGTCGAGAAATATAAACTGAAACAGGACGCTCAGGAACGACTGGACCAAATCTGGGATCGTGAGGCGGCGGGCATTGTTGTCAACCGCCATACGAATTGATTTAAGTTGGTTGTATTCGGAGGATGATACGCTACCCCATTGAGAAAGAGTTTAAGTCATTATGATTGAATCCCGTGTCGAAGACGGTCAGTTGCAGATTACGATCAATCAGCCTAAAAAGCATAATGCTATAAACCGCGCGATGTGGCGGCAGCTTGCCAAAGCGTTTGAAGAAGTGCGAGATCGGCCCGATATCAAAGTCGTGGTTCTACGTGGTGCTGGAAACACAGCCTTCTGCTCCGGCGGCGATATCAGCGAGTATGAAGATTTCTATCAGCATGTTCAGGAAGCCGACGAAGCTTATGTCGGGATTCGAGACGTGTCTGCTCTGCTGCGCGATCTCCCGATCCCGACAATTGCCGCAATCTCCGGCCATTGTGTCGGGGCTGGCGTTGTGATAGCGGCGGCCTGTGACTTTCGTCTTTGTACGAAATCCTCCCGTTTCGCGGTGACGGCGGTGAAGCGCGGGCTTGTCTATCCAGCGCCGGCGTCGGGAGAGCTTCTGGCGCTGGTCGGTGTCTCCGTGACGCGCGCGATCCTGCTCCGCGGCAGACCCCTCTATGCGGAAGATGCTTTCAAAGCAGGTCTTGTCGATATATTGGTTGAGGATATTGAATTTGAAACCGGGCTGGCTGCGTTCGCTAAAGAAATGATTGATCAAAGCAGTAGCGCCTATACCTTTGTGAAAAAATCTATCAGCTACGCCTTGCAGCTGGTTGAGGAAAATGAAGCTATGCTGCAAATGAATATGGACGCCCTCGGCAGCGAGGAATTCAAGTCCTCGACACGGAAATTTATGGGAAAAAACTAAAGCGGATCCTGAAAAATCAGGATTTTTGGTGCAGAAATGACGAGACGATGGGAAAGTAAAACATGAAAGCCTTGTTGATAGGTGGTACCGGACCGACCGGCCGCTTCCTTATAAATGGACTTCTTGAACGCGGCTATGAGGTAGCGATGCTCAATCGCGGTGGTCGAGATGACAGCCATATTCCGGCTGAGGTTGAACGGATCAAGGCTGATCCGCATTTTAAGGAATCACTTGCTCCGGCGCTGGAGGGGCGACAATTCGATGTGGTGGTGGGCGCCTATGGCCGGATAAAAATCGTCTCTGATGTTGTGGCGCCACTGACCGAGCGTCTGATCACAATCGGTGGCATGGCGATCTTCCGTGGGTTTGCAGATCCCAAATCCGTCTTTCCGACCGGCTGTACCGTTCCGCTTAGTGAGACAACGCCGTTGCTGCGATCGCCCCAAGATCATGTCTTCGGCTACAAGATGCTCCAGGCCGAGCAGCATGTCATGTCGCATCACGGAAAGGACTGCAATGTCAGCCACTTCCGCTATCCGCTGATTTACGGTGCGGGGCAGGTTATGCCCATTCGTTTCTGGTGGTTTATCCAACGCTGCCTCGACAAGCGTCGCCGCGTGGCGCTGCCGGACGGAGGGCTGACGATTATCAGCCACGGATATGCGGAAAACATGGCCCGTGCTGTCTTGCTGGGCGTCGACAAACCTGAAAATGCGGCGGGCAAAATTTATAACTGCGCAGATCAACGCCAGTTTACGCTCGCTCAGCTTGGAGAGGTACTCTATGAGGCAATGGGGGAAGAGATAGAGATCGTTTCCATCCCCGATGCCGTGGCGTCCCATGCTCGGGTCTTGCAAGTGTTCAACGATGAAGATTTCCATCGGATGTTCGATATTTTTTCGCTTCAACATGATCTTGGCTATCGCGATATTGTCGATCCGATCGACGGATTGCGCCAGACAGTCCGTTGGTATCAGGAAAATCCACCCGCGGACAGTCTGGCCGAGGAGGTGCGTGCGCAATATGCCATCGAGGATGCCCTGATCACCCTTCAGGATGAGGCGCTTGAGAAGATGACGAGGCTGGACCATAACGAGCCTGAGTATTTTCATGGTTATGCGCATCCCAAGAAAATGGGAGAGACGCGGGATCATCGCGGACGCTAAGTTGCCTATTTCAAGCGCGCGCGGTGGCATGAAGTATTGGATCACAGGCATCTATAGATGCGCCGATAATATGGCTTATTTCATGGTTCCGCGTTTCGTGGAATTTGTCTCGGCACTCCACGAACAAGGACAGAAAAGGTCGAGAAATATAAACTGAAACAGGACGCTCAGGAACGGCTGGAGAAAATCCGGGATCGCAAGGCAGCCTTGGTGTTCCTTAAGAAAATAATGAAACGGTATGGAAGACCGCACGAAATCGTAACGGACAGATTACGATTTTACCGCGTTACGATGAAGATAATTGGCAATGAAACAGCACAAAAGGTTGGCCGGCGGAAGAACAATCGCTGTGAAAACTCACATCTCCTGTTCCGGCGACGGGAGCAGGCGATGATAAAATTCCGGCGCATGCGAAGTCTGCAGAAATTTGTCTCTATTCACGCATCCGTCTACAATCACTTCAACAATAAACGCCATCTAACCAGCCGAGAAGAATTCAAGCTTCAGAGAAATGCCGCACTGGCCGAGTGGCAGCAACTTAGTGTGGCATAATAGCGGCACCTTATTGCCAATTTACGTCAAACAGAGACGAGGTCGCATTCGTCTGACAGCACCGTTTCTAGGCTTTATCACAAGAAAATTGCTTGATGGCCATTTGCTCGTCGATTAGCCTCCAAGCATGACAAAAAACCCCGTTTCTCTATCTTAAAGCATTGCCCGAGATTATCCGCCTAGCTGTGATGATGACGGACAGTAAGCGTCTGGAAAACAACAAATCATACCTTAAAAAGTGTCGAGTTTTTTCGTTTTAAGAATATAACATGATAACTTAGTCTTCCTTTTCGAGGCTTATTTCAATTGCATCGGAGCGAATAAAAAATGAATGAGATGTCACGTCAAAGCATCGTCTGGGAACCCAGTGAGGAGTTGATCAAGCAAAGCAACCTTGTCGCCTTTATGGCCGACCATGGCATCGCAGATTATGACACGCTGATGCGACGTGCAGACGAAGAGCCGGAATGGTGGTGGAACGCCATCGCCGGGCGGCTCCGGTTCATGAAGCCCTATGAGAAGATAATGGATCTCTCGCGGGGGATCGAGTTTCCCGAATGGTTCGTGGGCGGCACGACAAACATCGTGGAAAATTCACTGGATCGTCACCGCGGCACCGAGGTCTGGAAATCGCCTGCCGTTCTCGGCGAATCCGAGGGGGGTGAGACCCGAATATGGACCTATGAGGAATTGAGCGCGGAAGTCTCCCGCCTCGCGGCGGGTCTGCAATCGCTCGGCGTGCAGCCCGGCGAGGTGGTCGCCATCTATATGCCCAATGTGAATGAGGCGGTCGCCGCCCTGCTGGCGGTGCCGAAGATCGGCGCGGTGGTGATGCCACTTTTCTCCGGCTTTGGGGTGGATGCAATCCTCGCCCGGCTGACCGCATCGGAGGCGGTTGCCGTCCTCACCGTGGATGGCGCGACGCGGCGCGGACAGACTGCGCCGATGAAGGAATTTGCCGATGCCGCCGCCATTCGCGCGCCGAGTGTCCGCAATATCGTCTGCCTTAGACGTACGGGCTACCCCGTCACCATGGGGGAGAAGGATGTTGACTGGGAGGAGCTTTGCAAGGGCCAGCCGACGGACATGCCGAATGCCGAAATGCCGGCGGAAGCGCCTGCGCTGCTGGTCTACACCTCCGGCACCTCGGGCCAGCCCAAGGGAACCGTACATACCCATGGCGGCTTTCCGGCTAAGCTCACGCTCGATCTCGGCCTAATGATGGATATGAAAAGCAGCGACCGGATTATCTGGTTTTCCGATATGGGCTGGCTGGTCGGGCCGCTCCTCGCTTTCGGCGCAACGCTGATGGGCGCGTCCTTTGTCATTGCCGATGGCGCGCCGGACTATCCCGACAGTACGCGGATGTGGCGGCTTATCGATGACCACCGCGTCACCTTTCTCGGCGTCGCGCCGACGCTGATTCGCGGTTTCATGCATGGCGCCGGGATTGGCAACAACGATATATCCTCAATTCGGCTTGTCGTCTCGACCGGAGAGCCTTGGACGCCCGATGCGTGGTGGTGGACCTTTAAAAATGTCCTTAAATCAGGTGGGCCGATCATCAACTATACGGGCGGTACGGAAATCGGCGGCGGTATTCTGGCCGGTTCCGTCCTGCGCCCCATGAAGGCTTGCGCCTTTTCCGGCCCGGTGCCGGGGATGGGGGCCGATATCGTGGACATGGATGGACATCCCGTTGGACCCAACAATGTGGGCGAGCTCGTCCTGCGCAACCCCTCCATCGGGCTCAGCCGGGGGCTGTGGAAAGATAACGAACGCTTTCTCGACAGCTATTGGCGGGATATCCCGGGCTGCTGGCGTCAGGGCGACTGGGCGGTGCAGGATGAGGAAGGCTTCTGGTTCGTGCTGGGGCGGTCCGATGACACGCTGAAAATCGCGGGCAAGCGCACTGGCCCGTCAGAGATCGAGGCGCTGCTGACCGCCACCGGCAAGGTGCGGGAGGCAGCGGCAATCGGCATTCCGGACGAGATCAAGGGCGAAAGCGTCGTCTGTGTGGTGGTACTGGATAAGGACGCGGTGCCGGGCGCCGCCGTTGAGAAGGAGCTTTCTGATGCGGTGATCGCCGGGCTTGGCTATCCCTACCGTCCGAAATTCATCCTGACCGTCGCGGATTTGCCCAAGACGCGCAATATGAAGGTGATGCGGCGGCTGGTGCGCGCGGTGTGCCTCGGTAAACCCCTTGGCGACACCTCGTCACTGGTCAATCCGGAGGCGCTGGATGTGATTTCAGAGGCTGCCGTCCAGAGCGGGCATATGACAAAAGCTGAAGAAAATTTATAATGGCATGCGAGGGTTGTTTGGTATCGTCACGTTGACTTGTGGTAGGTGCGCAAATGCGTGATGATTATACTCAGCCTTCCGCACCTGAAAATACCGTTCAAAGTCCCAGATACGCCTCCCGGACTTTATCGTTCTGTATCAATTCCTGGCCTTTTCCATGTAGCGTGATTTGGCCATTTTCCAGAACATATGCCTCATCAGCAAGTTCGAGCGCCATATGTGCATTTTGCTCTACCAGCAAGACTTCTACGCCGTTTTCAGAGACGGTGCGGATGATATTTGCAATCGTATCCACAATTGTCGGCGCCAGTCCGATAGAGGGTTCGTCCAGCATGAGAAGCTTTGGTGAGGCCATCAAGGCGCGCCCAACCGCTAGCATTTGCTGCTGCCCTCCGCTGAGCGAATTAGCGGGCATGTGCAAACGATCCTTCAGAACTGGAAAATACTCAAGGACGGTTTCAAAATCCGCCTGAATAGCTTCTTTATCCTCACGTACATACGCACCTGACATGAGGTTGTCGCGTATATTCATTGTCGGGAACAACCTGCGCCCTTCGGGGACAAGCGTGAGCCCCCTGGATACGGTTTGAGCAGGGGACAGACCGGTAATGTCTTGCCCTTGAAACTCGATTTTGCCTTTTGATGGAGTAAGCAGGCCTGCGACCGCTTTCATCAATGTTGTTTTTCCAGCACCGTTTGCGCCGACAATAGTGGTGATCTGGCCCTGCTTCACCGATAAGCTGACACCTTCAAGTGCCGGAACGCCGCTATAACTGACGAACAGATCGTGGATAGATAAAATGACATTTGGTTGGTTCATTTTTTATGTCCAAGATAGGCTTCAATTACGAGTTCATTCTGGCTTACTTCTTCAGGCGTGCCGGTCGCAAGAAGTCGGCCATGATTCAATACAAGTATTCGGTCACAGATCCGCATAACAGCCCGCATGTTATGTTCAACAAGTAAGATGGTTATGCCAAGTTCGCTGCGAATCATTTCGAATAGATCGAGAGCGGCCTTAACTTCCGCTCCTTGCAGCCCCGTCAACGGCTCGTCAAGGCATAGCACCTTCGGTTCAGCAGCAAGAGCAATGGCTATGCTGAGCATTCTCTGTAGACCATGCGGAAGACTGCTAGCAGTCACTTCCAGATAATCTTCGAGGCCAGTCAGTTTCGCCATTTCACGCATTCTTTCCAGTCGCGCCGCGGCGGTTTTTAAACGATGAGTTGTTGCGATAATGATATTGTCTGCAACACTCATTTCACTGAGCAGACTTTCGTGCTGGAATGTTCGTATGAGACCCATACGGCTGATATAAGTTGCGCTTTTACTAGTAATATTCTGGCCAAGGAATGAGAGCGTCCCGGATGTTGGCGGTATAAATCCGCTGATCAAATTGAAAGTCGTGCTTTTTCCGGCGCCATTGGGACCAATGAGTCCCAGGATTTCCCCATCGTGTAATTCAAAACTGAAATCCGCAACGGCTGTCAGGCCGCCAAATTTACGCTCCAGCCCTTCTGCCTTCAGGAGGGTTTTTCCTTCACTACCCGTGTTGTATGCAGAAAGCGTATCCGTCTGAGTATCGTTCAACGTCCCGCCCTCCCAATGAATGTGCCAGCTTTGAAACGCTCGCCAAGACCGACAATTCCTCCGGGCACGAGCAGGAGGACACCAATAATAATTATGCCATAGAAAATATTCTCATACGGACCGAAGCTGTGAAGCAATTGCCCCGCCAAGGTCAGAATTGTCGCCCCGATGATGGGGCCGATAATATGACCTTCGCCGCCAATTTTGACATAGGCGAGGGCAAGTACCGCAACAAAATAGGTAAAATCAGCTGGGGCAATGACGCTATTCGTATAGGCATTGACGCCGCCGGCAAGGCCCACTGCTGTGGAGGCGATAACTAAACAAAGAATTTTGAGGCCGATAACGTTCAACCCGACAGAACGCGGAATATCTTCGTTGTTCTTAATAGCCTTGAACACACGTCCAAGATTGGAACGTTCTGCCGCGTAAAGCCCGAACATTATTGCCGCCAGGAGGGTAATGGCAATCGCTGGAAAATAAGCATCCAGTTCCATCGGAGGGAACATGCCTATCATGCCGGAATTGCCGCCAAGTACGTCTGATTTTGTATATAAAAGCCGGACAATTTCGGTGAAAGCAAATGATATCAGCAGAAAGTAGGGACCCTTGGTCCTAAGGGTGACCCAGCCGAACAGCGCACTAATGAGACCGGCAATTATCGGCGCGGCGAGGAGTGATGCGAAAAAACTCCAGTCCAGTATGGTTGATGCAACCGCTGTCGTATAGGCGCCGATGCCGAAAAAAGCAGCCGTAGCGATATTTAGCTCGCCGATCAGCAGCACGAATCTGAGCGTGACCGCCAGCACCGCGTTCGCAAAGACCCAGATGACGACCTGTACGTAGTAGGGCTCGCCGCTAAAAAGAGCAAAACAGACCGCAGCAAGGGCGATCAGAATGCAAAGGGCGAGTCCCGGATTACTTTTCAGCATGACCTAGAATCCCCTGTGGACGGACAATAAGCAGAACAACGACCAACACAAACATGACAAGTGTTGCCGTCGACGGATCGAAATAATAGCCGCCGAAACTTTCGATCAAGGCGATCAGAAGCCCCCCCAGAATGGCGCCGAGAACGCTTCCCAGCCCGCCGATAATGATGATGATGAAGGCTTTGACAAGAAAGTCATCGCCGATAACAGTCGTCACCGGTGTGACAGTGGCCATCAGCGCGCCGGCGCAAGCGGCCAGTGTGGCGCCGATGAGAAACCCGTACAGGGCCACCCGGCGATACGGGATGCCCTGAAGCATGGCGGCCTCCTGATCCTCGGCGACCGCGCGCAGGCTGAGGCCAAGCTTTGTCCTGTGGACAAGAATATAAAGACCCAGCGTGATGATGGTGGCAACGATCATGAGCACCAGCCTCTGAATGGTGAGACTTGCGCCCAGAATGGTGATATTCCCTGGTATGACGGCGGGAATGGAACGTGGCACGCCTCCATACAGGATCAGGTAAGTGCCGTTCAGCAGCAGCAGCAATCCGATCGACAGGATGAAGGATCCATTCAGATCTTTCAGGACATACTGAAAACCGAAGACATAAACCACAAAGCCAATTATACAAACAACCAGGAGCGCCAAGACAAAGGCAATAAGATAGGAAAACCAGATTGGCATTCCAAGGGTATCCACGCTCCATATCATTACTGAAGAGACGACTAGAGCAGCGGCTGTAAAAAAAGTACCGTGCGCAAAGTTTACGATTTTCATAACGCCGAAGATCAAGGTCAGTCCTAGTGCAAACAGCACGTAAACCGATCCGATCTGAAGCGTATTCATGAGAAGTTGTACTTGAAGTTCCATAAATATGGTCCGGTTATTCCAGGGCCGAATTTAGGATATGCCAGCCCGCAGAGTGAGGGCTGGCATATCCAATACTTTGTTGATCAGCTTACTTAAGCCGTTCCTTAAGTTCAGCAGGTGAAATCCGTCCTACTTCAACGGCGTGTCCGTCACGCAATTGCGTAATCATGACAGGAACGAGTATCTGTTGAGGACTACCATAAACTTCTGCACCACCGAAAGCCGCGGGGCCATAGGACGATTCAAAGACGATTGTCGGTAGGGTTTCAGCAATCTTTTTCGGATCGATACTGTCCGCTGTTTCGATCGCTTTCTTAAGCGCCATTACAGCATCATAGCTTGAAATCGTGATGCCGTTCAGGGCTTCGCCCAGCTTCTCCATTGCCCCAGCGTTCAGCTTACGTTGAGTTTCGCTGGCTGACTCCCCGGTGAAGTCTGCAGATGCTCCTAAATAAGTTCCTTCAGCGGCTGCGCCGGCCATTTTGCTCAACGTACCTGCGGAGGTGCCCGCTGGAACAACTTTAACGCCATTCCATCCAAGGACATCCAGTGCTTTCAACATTGAGCCAACGTCAGTAGGCGGAGAAGCGCCAAAATCCACGATATCAGCATTGCTATTCGCAATTTTTGTGGCGATTGACTGGAATTCAGTTGTGCCACGTTCGTATTTGTCCTTCGATATGACTTCTACGCCCAGATTGCCCCAGGTATCTATTGCAACAGGTTCAAGCTCCTGACCAGTCGCGTCGTTCGGGGTGATCATTGCGACAGTTTTCGCGTCGGGATGTTGCTCTTTTATATAGCCGTAGAAAGGTGCAAGAATTTCGAACGGCGTGTTCATTTGAGTAAAAGTAAGTGGATACTTTGGCCCTTTGATGCTTTTTCCCCAGCCGGTATTGAAGAGTAAGGCGCCTTTTCGTTCAGATAGCGCCTGCGTCGCCTTTACTGGTGCCGTTCCAATGCTGCCGACAATGAAGTTAATATTCTCTCGGTTCAGCATCGTTTGGGCTGTTTTGGCGCCTTCTGCCGCATTATATTTATTGTCATATGCATGCAGTTCCAGCATATATGTCTTGCCGCCAGCCTTGATGCCACCGTCAGTGTTGATTTTCGCAACAGCTTGCTCGGCCGCGTATTCAAAACCTAAGCCCCAAGCCGCCGCGGCACCTGACATTGGTGCTGAAATACCCACTTTGAGTGTTTCGTCGGCGATGGCCGTTTGCGCACTGAACAAGGCTAGTAAAGCCCCGCCAGTGATGCCAATTATTTTCTTCATAGACATATTATTCTCCCTCAGTTTGAGTTTTTTGATTATGCGGTTTACTGTACTAATTAGCTAAAGATTCGCTGATATTCCTCCTGAAACCGGCAAGGAGGCACCGGTAATAAAGTTTGAATCGGGGCCGACGAGAAAGCTGACAGCACCCGCAATATCTTCTGGTTGGCCCAATCGTTTAAGAAGAGATCGATTGGTGTAGTCTTTCACCATTTCTGGGGCTGCGTTCTCAATAACGGAGGTCTGTATCAATCCAGGAACAATGCAATTTACACGAACATTTGGAGCCAGCTCGATTGCCAGGGAACGGGTTAGGGATGATACCGCTGCTTTTGCTGCGGCATATTCCGGTTGGTCGCCATCCCCAGCGAAGGTCACTGAGGATATATTGACAATCGCGCCTTTCTTGCGCGCCACCATGCCCGGCGCCGTGGCCTGCACCATCCAGAAAAGTGGCTTCAGATTGAGGGCGAAGGTGCTGTCGAAGCGCTCCTCGCTCATCCCGAGAATGGGGGTCACCAGCTCGCCGCCGCGGATACCACCCACGACATTGACCAGAATGGTGACCGCGCCCAGCGCGTCCACAATTTCGGCAATGGCGGCGTTCGTTTCCTTCTCGTCGGTAGCGTTCGCCCGCGCCGTCTGAATGCGGGTGTCTGGATACTGGGCCTGAATGCCTTCGGCGGTTGCGACAACGCGACGGCCCGAAATGTCTATCAGGCCGAGGGCCGCTCCGTCTGTTGCTAGCCGCTCGGCAATGGCTGCGCCCATCGGGCCGCCCGCACCGCTAACAAGGGCGACTGCACCGGCAAGCGGAAGCCCGCGATTTGCGGAAGACGATTGTTCTGTCATTACTGAACCTCTTTCAATTTACCCTGGCCTTCTGAGTGCCAGTCCCGGAGTGTGCGCTTGAGTATCTTGTTAGACGGGCCGAGCGGCATGTCGTCAACGGTGTAGACACGGCGGGGCGACTTGTAAGCCGACAGGTTCTTGCGGCAGTAGGCGATTATTTCCCCAGCATCCAGCGCATGCCCGGAGTGCGGAATGACGACTGCCACTGGAATCTCGCTCTTGTCCTTGTCCGGCAGGCCGATAACGGCGCAGATGCGAATATCGGGATGCTGGTAAAGCAGATCCTCGACTTCCAGCGGGTAGATGTTGTAACCGCCGGAAATAATGACATCCTTTTTCCGGTCCACGATGAACAGATAGCCGTCTTCATCGACATACCCGAGATCGCCGCTGAGCCAGCCGTCAGGCGTGAAGCTGGCGGCTGTTGTGTCGGCATCGCCCCAGTAGCCCGCGCCAATGGTATCGCCGGAAATCCGCACTTCGCCAATTTCGCCGTTCGGTAGTTCCGTGCCGTTGTCATCGACGATACTAATGCGGGAGCCGCCTATCGGCACTCCGGCGGAGCCACGTTTGCGCACACCAAAGAGCGGTTCGCCCGTCACATAGCCCGTGCTTTCCGTTGCGCCATAAATCTGCAGTAACGGCACGCCCATTTTCTCTTCAAACTGCTGCATGACATTAGGCGAGACAGGCGATCCACCTGTCACGCAGGTCTTCAGCGAGCTGAGATCATGTTTCGCGGGGTCAAAATCGCGGAGCATGTACAGGAACATGGTTGGCGATCCGGCAAGATAGGTCACCTTTTCGCGGGTGATCGCCTCCAGCACGGCATCGGTGTCCCAGCGCTCCATCTGGATCATTTTGGCGCCCGAAAAGATGGCTCCATTCATCATGCACGTGGCCCCGAAATTATTGAACAATGGCAAGGCGCAGAGAAAGACTTCCCGGCCCCATAAAAGTCCGCCGTGAACCGCCATGTCGCGCAGCGTCGTATACTGGCTGAGCTGTGTCTGCGTTGCGCCCTTGGGCTCCCCCGTGGTGCCGGAGGTGAAAAACAAGGCAACGACATCGTCAGCCCTGAAATCAGGTAGCGAATAGGCCATGTCGGCGGCGTCTGCCATAGCGTCTACATCAAGGGCGCCGTCCGCCGCACCGCCGGTGACGAAAATCGTCTCCAGCTTGCCGGTTACCTGCCGGACCTCAAGGGCGTAGGGCAGGGTCTCCCGGTTGGTAAGGATAATTTGCATGTCGGTCCGCGTGACGGTGGATTTCACCTCATACACGCGGTTCATGCTGCTGATGGGATTGGCGATGGCGCCGACTTTCTGGCACGCCCAGTAGCCGAGGGCCATTTCAGGGCAGCTCGACAGATACAGCCCGATCACGTCCCCGGCTTTTGCGCCCTTCGCCTTGAGCACATTCGCGAGCTGTGAAGTCCTCGCATCAAACTCAGCAAAGGTCAGTGTCCGCCCTTCGAAGCTGATAAAAATTTGGTTCCCAACAAGGTGCGAAGTATTTTCTAGACATTGCGCCAAAGACGTAACTGTCACTTGTTATCCTCCCGTTTTTCCTGATGTTGGTGCATCTGTGAGCGCTCTATTTTTTCGCTCAGTCTAGGCACAAGCACTAATGTCAGTCAATGATTTTGAACATTTGTTAGTTTTTTAGTGAAGTGGCGGCACACGGCGGCTTGATCATGATTTGCGGAAGGGTGGAGGGCGGCCCGTGGCGCAGATTTTCAAAAACGTGGCGCGCTGGGGACGAGGCGGATGGTACGAAAAGGAGCCTTACGGTGTCATGCCCCCGTTATGGGCAATGCCGTTCAGCAGCAAGGACTGTTGCAAGGCGATCATTTCCTGCAGGCTGTAGTAGTTGTCCTGCCCGCCCCTTGCCGGGTCGAACCATTCGACGGTCCAGTTCAGCGCACCAATCAGGAACAGCCGCAGGGGAACAACCTTGAAATCGCTGCGGATGATCTGGTTATTCTGCGCGTTTTGCAGACAGGCATCCCAAGCGGCGGCGTATTTCATGCGCACCGGGCGATGCCGTTTGCGTATCTCCTGCGGGAGTTGCCCATACATGCGGATATTAGCGGAGGTGAATTCGCCGCGTGCGAACAGTACCCGCATATGCGCATTGATGGCGGCGGCAAGCTGTCGACTGTTGTCGGGGTAGCGCGCATGGTCATAAAGGATTCGCGATACCCCGTTCGCCATTTCCCGCAAGCCCCGATCGAGCACTGCATCAAGCAGATGCTCCTTGGATTTGAAATGGTAATAGATGCTGCCCGCTTCCATATTCGCCTCGCCTGCAATGCGGCGCATGGTCGAGGCGCTATAGCCATTTGCCCGCATCACTTTCGCGGCGGAGGACAGGATGTGCATACGGGTTCGCGCCACCTTGCTGTTGGCCTGCTCAAACAAGCCCTCGTCCAGGAAGCCCATTTCCTCCACCGGGAAGGGATGCTTGCTGGTTTCCACCAGCATGCCGTCGAGGATCAGAATAGCGGCACTTTCAGACATGACGCTGACCGGATAGCGCGAGGCGTTGAACCATTCCCCCATCCAGTTCAGCGCGCCCAGCAGAAAGTGGCGCAGCGGCGCAACCTTGATGTCAGAACGGATCTGCCCCTCCCGGAGGGCCTTGTGCAACAACTCCTCCCACAGCCCCGCATAGGCCATACGCAACGGACGATGGCGCTCGCGCACATGCAGGGGGAGCATGGAAAAGTTGCGGATGTTGGCGGAGGTGAAGTCATTTTCTTTAAGCAGATAGACAAGATGGTTATGGACCATCCGGACAAAGGTCTCGCGAAAGTCGCAGCCCGCCGCCTCGCAGGCCTCCCCTGCTTCTCGGACGGCGTGGTAGAGTTGGCGTAGCCCCTTATCGAGAACCGCGTCGAAAATTTCTTCTTTCGAAGCGAAATGATAGTAGATTCCGCCCGCCTCGACACCAGCGGTGTCAGCGATCCGGCGCAGGGTGGACGGTCCGTAGCCCAAATCCCGGAATTGTTTCGCAGCCGCCGTTAAAATCGCAAATCGGGTTATTTCCGATTTTTTTGCCGTCGCGTCGGGCGATACGGTTATGTCAGGTGTCACATTCATGACTTTTAATTCCTTCTTGACAGAAGTATTGTCAAGCAATGTAATTCGAACAAATGTTCGATTTTAACAAGAAAACGGGCAAAATTCAATATAACGGGGATGGGAGAAGGCGAAATGCCGGGACTTGCGGGAAAACACGTCATCGTAAGCGGCCGATGCAGTGGACGCGAGATTGCCGGGCGTTTTGCCGAAGAGGGGCGGTTGTCGCTCTGTTCGATATGAATGCCGATGGCGCCGCAGATACTCTTGGAATGATTGAGAAATGGCGGCCGTGGCGCCGGTTACACCGTAGATGTTATTGATCGCGAGGCTGTCTATTCTGCCTGCAAGGGCGGCCTGACTATGCATGGCTAGGCGCGCGAGTAACCGATGAAAAGTAGAGGAAGGCCTTGCCGCCCGTATGCTTTTTCCTTGTCACGCTTTCTAACGTAAGTTAGAATTTTTTGATACAGGGAATAATTTGCCCCGGAAACAGCGGGTGGAATATGGGTTCTTTGCAGAAGGAATGGGTGCTGCTGGTTGATGGATAGGGCGGTTTTGCCCCAGCATAAGGCAACCCGTCTTTAGGGCCCCAACAGGGAATGTGCGGCGAACTCAGGAATCTAGGGAGATGGAGGTCCAGCGGATCAGATATAAAGACAACAGCAAAACATTAAATCCACCCCGCGGCTTTCATGACTGAGGCAGCCGCCTCTCTGATTTGTTTAGTCACCGGGGCAAATCACAGCACTCCAGTGAAATATAAGAAGGAATAATAATGGCTTCCAAGGAATATAATATACAATACCGGCGGGCGGATGCGTTTGACAAAAAGGGGGAAGCCTACTGGCATCCCATCGAGGCGATGCCGCTGGACGAGATCAGAAAGCTTCAGGAACATAAGCTTGTCGAGCAGATGGCTTATCTCAAGGAACGCTCTCCCTTTTACCAGAAGAAATTTGCTGCGGCGGGGGTCTCCTTTGACGAGATTCGCACCATCGAGGATTTGCAGAAGCTGCCCTTCACGATGAAAACCGAAATCCGCGAAAGTCTGGGGGCAAATCCGCCGTTCGGGCATCATCTCGCCGCGGATAGGGAGGATATCGTCCAGATGCAGGCCTCCTCTGGCACCACAGGCAGCCCGTCCTATGTGGCCCTGACGGAAAATGACGCGGAAATGTGGCATGAGATGAATGCGCGCTGCTTCTTCGCCTGCGGCATCCGGCCGGGGGATATGTCGCTGCATGGATTTGCGCTGGCGAAAGGCTTCGTCGGCGGCGTACCGATTACCCAGTCGATGCAATATATGGGCGTTGTCGATATTCCCATTGGGGCGGATGGAGGGGCGGACCGCCTGCTCCGGGCGGCGGCAGATTTGCGGCCTCGCGTTCTGGTTGGAGCGCCAAACTTTACGGTATTTCTGGGAGAGAAGGCACCGGACATTCTGGGCGTCGAAGCGAAAACGCTCGGCGTCGAAGTGGTTCTCGTGGGTGGGGAGCCCGGCGGCGGCATTCCCGCCATCCGGCAACGGATCGAGGAAGTCTGGGGTGCGAGATGCTGCGAAATGCTTGGCGGTACCGACATGGCGGTCGCCTACTGGGGCGAATGCGAGGACCAGTCCGGCATGCACATGCTCGGCATGGACTATATTATTACCGAACTGCTCAATCCGGAAACGGACGAGGTCATTCCTTTCACCGACGGTGCAGAAGGAGAGCTGGTTTATACTGCGATCGGGCGCGAGGCGAACCCGCTCGTCCGCTTCCGCTCCGGCGATCATGTGGAAGTACTGGGCACGACATGCGCCTGCGGCCGGACAGGACCGAAAGTGCGCTGCGTTGGTCGGACGGACGATATGCTGATCATCCGGGGGGCCAATGTGTTCCCCTCGGCCATCCAGAGCGTAATCACAGACATGACACCGGAGACAAACGGCGTCATGCGCGTTCTTGCGGATTTCGAAGGGCATACTTCGCAAGGGGCGCTCAAGGTCCTTGTCGAGCGGGGACGGGGGCGTTCCCCGGATCAAGATGCCGCGCTCAAGCTGTCGATCGAGACGCATTTGCGCAACTCGCTCGCCTTCAAGGCGAATGTCCGCATCGTCGAGCCAGATACCTTCGAAAAACCGGGAGCAGTGAAGGTCGCGCTGACCCTGCGGGAGTATCCGGACCTGCCGTGATGCAGCGCATGAGTGATATGCTTGAATGAGAAAACGGCGGCTCTCCGGCAGGAGACAGCATACGTAGGGCCGTCATGACGGGACGCAGAAAAAACAGGGATTAGGAAAATGGATCTGGGGCTTAAAGGAAAAAAAGTATTGATTACGGGCGCATCGCAAGGCATTGGCGAAGGTCTGGCGGAGGTGTTCGCGGAAGAGGGAGCAGACTTGTTTCTGGCAGCCCGGCAGGAAAATCGCCTGAAAGCCATTGCTAAACGCGTGACGGAGGCGCATGGCGTCAAGGCGGAATATTTCCCGGCCGATTTTACGAAAAAAGGAGATATAGACGAGCTGCATGCCGCCGCCGGTGACGTTGACATTCTGGTCAATAATGCCGGGGCCATCCCGGGCGGCGATCTGTGGCAGGTCGGGGCCGACGACTGGCGTCCGGGCTGGGACGTCAAGGTGATGGGATATATTGACATGACCCGGCTATTTTATGCCAGCATGAAGGCGCGCGGACACGGCGTGATCCTCAACAATATCGGGAATGGGGGCGAGAATTTTGATTTCCGCTATATTGCGGGCACCACGGGGAATGCGGCGTTGATGGCCTTTACCAAGGCGATGGGCGGGCATAGTTTGCAAGATAATATCCGCGTGGTCGGCGTCAATCCGGGGCCGTTCGCCACCACCCGCATCGACAAGATCATGAAAGCCCGCGCGAAAGAGCGCTGGGGCGATGAAAGCCGCTATCGCGAGTTGCTGGCCAATTACCCGTGCGGTCGGGCGGCGACGGTGCGCGAGATCGCCGATCTGTTCGTCTTTCTAGCGTCCGACCGGTCCAGCTACACCTCGGGTGTGATTTTCACTGTGGATGGCGGCATCACGTCGAATATGTCTATCGGCGGATAAGGCGGATGGACGGCAGTTCGCGGATTTGTGTGCAATGTTCTGGATTGACAGCCGGGGCACACACGCATTAATCTAACATTTGTTAGGAAATTGACTGAAAAGAAAACAAGCCTGACGCCGGGAGTATGTCAGCTTTGACGAAGGCGTTGTTGTGACGAGAAGCGCGTCAGTGAGAGGACACCAATCGCGCTGCCGGTCTCCTGAAAATCTCCGGCATTCATACCCTGTTCATATGTGCCATCGGCAATGGTGGTTCGATAGATCCGATAGAAAAGAAAGAATGAGTAAAATGAGTGATCGTTATGCAGCCTATACCAAACTAAAATTTGACTATCCGGCCGACCGTGTCCTGCGTATCACGTTTAGCAATCCTGAAACGTTCAATTCCGTGGACGCTGAAACGCACACCCAGATGACCGATATCTGGCG
>NZ_JBDNHC010000050.1:0-3163 GCF_041689005.1 Sneathiella sp. | reverse complement strand
TAGTGGGGCGGCCTGTTGTTTTGATTTATCACGATCATAGCGGGAGTCCCCATGCATTAACAGGGGAGGTTAGGGTGAAAAAGGGTTGGTTTGCAGCAGTTGGGGGTTGTGGAGCTTGCTCTGCAAGTGGTTCCTTTGCAGAGATTCGCGGGCAGGCCCGCTCCCACTGAAAGCAGGCATTCCTCTTCAAGACTATACTCATAGAAGTATTTTTGGCTCAACAAGGAGTGTTTATGCCAACTATCAGTATGTTTTATGGAAGCATCGCGAGGAATTAATTGCAAACTGGGCTTTGGTGGAGGGTGGCGAGGAAATTTGGGCGGGGTATAGGAAGAACAAAAGGTATCACCCGATTGGGGAGTTGCCCATTTTGGTGACAGGCGAGCTAGGCATCGGCCCTTTTGTAGCTAGATCTCCCGGGAAATCAACTGTTCTTTATCCACAACGCTGCCCGAGCGTATCCTCTTCAAGGCCACCCAGTATCAAATAACTGCAGTCTTCATCCCGATCCGGGATACCGCGCTGCCCCAGTAAATGAGACAACAACCCACCCGAAACTTCACACGCTCGATTATCCGAGCGTCACGGACGCGAAGCGTGCAGTGCGGCTGTCCTGTGGGATGGCTCCGATTAGTTGTAAAACACCTTGTAAATATGGATTTGTAATCCTAAAATGCAAGGTATGTTGCAGCGCCAGTTGGCAGAAAAACTTCAATTAACGATCGCACGAGTGCCCGCGGTCGCATTGCTAGGTGCGCGTCAGGTCGGCAAGACGACACTGGCAAAAACTATTGCGAAAGGGATCAGCTCAATTTATCTGGATTTAGAGGCCCCTGAGGATTTGCTGAAACTAAGTGATCCCACCAGTTTCTTAAGCACTCATGCCGATAAACTTGTCATCCTGGATGAAATACAGCGAAGCCCGGAATTGTTCCCGGTGCTGCGGGGGCTGATCGATAGAAACCGGGAGCAAGGTCGTAGGGCCGGCCAGTTTCTGCTGCTCGGTTCGGCGTCAATGGATTTGATGCGTCAGTCTTCTGAAAGCCTGGCAGGCCGGATTAGCTATATCGAGATGAGCGGCTTGAACATTGCTGAAGTCAATGGTAAGCAAGACGGTCGGCAAAGCCTATGGCTGCGCGGCGGTTTTCCGGACAGCTTTCTGGCAACGGATGATGACTCGGCTATGGACTGGCTTGAAAATCTTGTTCGTACTTATCTTGAGCGTGACGTCCCGCAAATGGGCTTCCGTGTTCCCGCAGCAAGGTTGCGCCGACTTTGGACTATGTTGGCTCATTTGCAAGGTGAAACCGTTAACTATTCCAAGCTTGCGTCAAACCTTGAAGTCGATGCCAAGACGGTAACTAACTACATTGATATTTTGACAGACCTTTTGCTGGTCAGACGTCTCGAGCCTTGGCATGCCAACGTCAAGAAGCGTTTAGTGAAATCACCCCGCTATTACATTCGTGACAGCGGCATTCTGCATCGTCTGCTAGGTATCCATCGCTACGACGCGTTGTTGTCTAATCCGGTTTTAGGTAAAAGCTGGGAGGGGTTTGTCCTCGAAAATATTCATTCGGTTCTGCCGAGTCGTGCGGAAACCTACTTTTATCGAACCGCCGCCGGCGCAGAGATCGATCTGGTTATCATCATGCCATCATCTGAAATCTGGGCCGTAGAGATTAAGCATGGCGTCGCACCAAAAATCGGCAAGCACTACAGCCAAACCTGTGATGATGTCGGCGCAGCACATAAATACATTCTTTACGGTGGCGATGATGAGTTTTCTGTGGGTAATGACGTGAAGATTATTTCTTTAGCAAGGCTTATGGCAAAGCTTCAGTCGGGCTGATTTTTATAGCTTTCTGTGCATTGTATTATGGTATCGGCGCTGGTGACCACTCTTAGACCCGTTCTCTAACTGGCTTCTTTCCTTTTATACCAAGTCATCTATATTGACTTTCAGGGGATATTGATGCAGTGGAAGTCGGACTTGATGATTGGCTTCTTTACCGACGAACTCGATGTCATCGAGGTAGGGTCTGTCTTCCTACAATTGATCTCCCTGAACTTCATCGCGCAGGGCGTCGCGTTCTCCTGCTCGGGCATCTTCCAAGGCCTAGGCAACACGCGACCCGCCATGCTGAGTTCGATGGTGCGAATCCTAGTCTTCTTACCGCTGGCGGTTTATTTGAAATATCAGCCTGACTTTACGATCAACCAGGTCTGGTGGGTCTCGATCCTATCGGTCACCGCTCAAGCTTTCGTCAGTTATCTGTTGGTACGACGCGAGTTTCGTAGGCGTCTTAGCCCCGAACCAGTCCTCGCCTAGCGATGAGGAGTTGCCGCCAGCGCCATTCATGGGCTGGTATTCGGAAGTGGCACAGGGTTTTGAAAAAGTTTACAGTGCTGACACCAAGTAATTTTCTTGCCTCATCAGTCTGTGAGCGAAAGCGTTTTGAACAATCTTTTCCAGAGCATTAACGATTTCTTCGCATTCATTCAGCCGATTGCCGATGCGGTGTGGGGTTTTCCCACGCAGCTGACGTGGTATGCGAAAATCCCCTTGTTAGGCAAGAGGTCATTCGCAGTGCTACTCCTGCTGGGCATGGGTTTGTATTTCTCGCTACGCACCGGTTTCATTCAAACGCTTAGTTTCTCGCGCGCCATCCAGATTATGATGCGACGCCGCACTAGTGACACAGGGATTAGCGCCTTCGCCTCATTCATGCTTGGCTTGGCGATGCGCTCAGGGCCGGGCAATATTGTTGGGGTAACGGGCGCAATCACGGTGGGCGGGCCGGGTGCCTTATTTTGGATGTGGGTAGCGGCCTTCTTCGGCATGGCCACTGCGTTTATGGAGGCGGTGCTAGCGCAACTCTTTAAAGAGAAGAAGGGCAATGATTACGTTGGCGGGTTGCCGTTCTATGGTCGGCGCATTCTTGGCAATAAGCGTATCGTGGGGATATTCCTTTCCGTCGCCTTCATCGTCTACGCGTTATTCAATGTACCAATTCAAACCTGAGTATAGGTAGAATAAAGACTATCTCGAATCAAATCCACCTCCCTTCCCATCATGAAAGCTCGTCCCGTGGCTCAACCAATTCTCAGAAACTCCTCAGAACTGACCAAGTTAACGATCCATCGGCTCCCTGCATCGTCC
>NZ_JBDNHC010000049.1:0-14940 GCF_041689005.1 Sneathiella sp. | reverse complement strand
TCGGCGGGGCGTCGGCGCGGACATTGCCGGTGCCGATGATGAATATCATCAATGGCGGGGAGCATGCGGACAACCCCATCGATGTGCAGGAATTTATGATCATGCCGGTCGCGGCCGATAGTATTCGCGATGCGGTGCGCATGGGTTCGGAAGTGTTTCAGACACTAAAGAAGGAACTGTCAAAAGCGGGTCACAACACCAACGTCGGCGACGAGGGCGGCTTCGCCCCGAATATCGGCAGCACCCGGGATGCACTTGATTTTATTATGAAATCAATCGAAGCTGCGGGCTATAAACCCGGCGAGGATATCTTCCTCGCACTGGATGCCGCCTCAACTGAGTTTTTTGACGGCGGCAAATATAACCTTAAGGGCGAGAACAAGATCCTCGACCCCGCCGAGATGGTTGACTATTACGCCAAGCTGGTTGCTGATTATCCGATTATCTCGATTGAGGATGGCATGAGCGAGGATGACTGGGATGGCTGGAAGCTGCTCACCGATAAGCTTGGCGGAAAAGTGCAGCTCGTTGGCGATGATTTGTTCGTCACCAATCCCTTGCGCCTCAAGGATGGGATAACCCGGGGGGTCGCCAACTCGATCCTGGTCAAGGTCAACCAGATCGGCAGTCTCACGGAAACATTGGAGGCCGTCGAGATGGCGCACCGGGCCGGTTATACAGCCGTCATGTCTCACCGCTCCGGTGAAACGGAGGATACTACCATCGCTGATCTTGCGGTAGCCACCAACTGCGGCCAGATCAAGACCGGTAGCCTCAGCCGCTCTGACCGGTTGGCGAAATACAATCAGTTGATCCGGATCGAGGAAGAACTCGGCGACGCGGCGGAATATGCGGGCCGAAGTGTGGTGAAAGGATGAATTTTTTCGATTTATCCCATTTTTTATGCGTCAGGCAGCCGTGAATGGCCTTATTCGTTGAAAAGCGCGCATTTATGACAATTTTCCGATATTTCGGTTGACCTTGACCCTGCTATTTGATTCACTCAAAAAATGAAACTCAGTCTAGAAATTCGCAAACGAGCGAAAGCAAGCGCAGGGCCGATCCTCGGGATCCTTGCCGTGGCGTATTTCAGCTATCATCTGGTTGAGGGCGATCGCGGCCTGTTTGCCTATCTCAAGCTTCAGCATGAAATAGACAAGGCCGATGCCATATATCAGGTGACGGAAATCGAGAAGCAGGCGCTTGAAAAACGGGTCTCACTGCTCCGGCCGGAGAATCTCGATCTGGATATGTTGGAAGAACGGGCGCGGGATGTCCTCGGTATTGCCCATCCTGACGAAATCGTCATCTACCGACATAAGACGCAATAACGAACCCCCGGGGTTTTTTCGGTCGTTCTACGGTCATTTACTTTGTCATTATTATAAAAAGATATCTTATTTTGGTAGCTTGTTTCGGCAAGCCGACTTTCGAATTTCGGCGGTCCAATTTGGTGCATTGCAGCAATAATTAACTGAAATAACTGTAATTTAGGTAATTTATTAAATTTCTTGTTTGTTAAGACTTAATCCGCCACACTTCTGGCGAATTGCTGGAGCTCAGAAATATTTTTAGGGAAAATTCTGAGCCGTTCTTAAACGGGAGAAAACATGGCACGCCAGAGTTCCAAAACGTCAAAACCCTCGACAGTAGCGGCAAAAAAGACTGCATCGTCCGATCGCAAGACCGCCACGAAAACCTCAGTTGAAGCCGTCCAGAAATACTACCGGGATATGCTGTTGATCCGCCGCTTCGAAGAGAAGGCAGGACAGATTTATGGAATGGGTCTTATTGGCGGTTTCTGTCATCTGTATATCGGTCAGGAAGCAGTAGTTGTTGGCATGCAGTCGACCATCGGCAGTGACGATGCTGTGATTACCTCCTATCGTGACCATGGACATATGCTCGCCTGCGGGATGGATCCAAAGGGAGTGATGGCCGAACTTACCGGACGCGAAGGCGGCTATTCCAAGGGCAAGGGCGGCTCCATGCATATGTTTAGCAAGGAGGCGAACTTCTATGGAGGGCACGGGATTGTCGGCGCCTGCGTCCCGCTCGGCACCGGTCTCGCCTTTAGCCAGAAATATCAGAAAAGCGGAAATATTACGCTCTGCTATATGGGCGACGGCACGATCAACCAGGGGCAGGTCCATGAAAGCTTCAACATGGCGGAGCTTTGGGGGTTGCCAGTGGTCTATGTGATTGAAAATAATGAATATGCCATGGGAACGTCAGTCAAGCGCTCGACATCGCAAACCCAGCTTTATAAGCGCGGGGAGAGCTTCAACATTCCCGGCGAACAGGTTGATGGCATGGATGTTTTTGCCGTCGCCGAGGCCGGTCGCAAGGCGGTCGAATGGGCTCGGACGGGGAAGGGGCCTTATATTCTTGAAATGAAGACCTACCGGTACCGCGGACATTCGATGTCGGACCCGGCGAAATACCGGTCGAAGGAGGAGGTCAATAAAAAGCGTGCCGACAGCGACCCGATCGAGCATGTGCGCGAGAAGCTTCTGAACGACAAGACCTATACCGAGGAAGAGTTGAAAGAGATCGACCGGGAAGTAAAGGCCATTGTTGCCGATGCCGTTGAATTCGCCCAGAACAGTCCGGAGCCGCAGCCGGAAGAACTCTATACCGACATCGTGGCGTAAAGCCCGCGACATAGCGATAAGGACTTTCTAGATGCCAACAGAAATATTGATGCCCGCGCTCTCGCCGACGATGACGGAAGGCAAACTCACCCGCTGGATGGTGAAGGAGGGCGATACCGTAACCTCGGGTGACGTGCTCGCGGAGATAGAAACCGACAAGGCAACCATGGAAGTGGAGGCCGTTGATGAGGGGAAAATTGGCAAGATCCTGATTGCCGGTGACACCGACAATGTTGCCGTCAACACGCCGATTGCCCTGCTGTTAGAGGAAGGCGAGGACGAGAGCGACCTCAAGGACTTCTCCGTCTCGAAACCCTCTACGCCCGCGTCCGCGGACGATGATAAGGATGAAAAGGCGGAGGCACCGGCCTCCTCCAGCGAGACTTCCGCGCCGCCGCAACGGGTAACGACAAGTGAGCCGTCAGGCGGCTATGATGCCAGCGGCGAAATCCCGGAGGGCACAAAAATGGTCAAAATGACGGTGCGTGAAGCGCTCCGCGATGCCATGGCCGAAGAAATGCGCGCCGATGACCGCGTGTTCGTCATGGGCGAGGAAGTGGCCGAATACCAGGGCGCCTACAAGGTGACACAAGGATTGCTCGATGAGTTTGGCGCCCGCCGCGTGATTGACACCCCGATTACCGAACAGGGCTTTGCCGGAGTTGGCGTCGGGGCGGCCTTTCATGGTTTGCGCCCGATTGTCGAGTTCATGACCTTTAACTTCGCTATGCAGGCCATTGATCAGATTGTCAATTCAGCAGCAAAAACCCGCTATATGTCCGGCGGGCAGATGGCAAGCCCGATCGTGTTTCGTGGGCCTAACGGCGCCGCCTCCCGCGTTGCTGCCCAGCATTCGCAATGCTATGCCTCCTGGTACTCCCATGTGCCGGGCCTGATCGTGATCGCGCCGCATACGGCCGCCGATGCCAAGGGGCTGCTGAAGGCCGCCATTCGCAATCCCAATCCGGTGGTGTTCCTCGAAAATGAAATCCTTTATGGGGAAAGCTTCGAGGTGCCGGTGCTGGATGATTTTGTCCTTCCCATCGGCAAGGCGAAGATCGAGCGGGCGGGGGATGATGTGACGATTGTCTCGTTCGGTATGGGCATGCGCTATTCGCTTGCCGCCGCGGCCACGCTCGCCGAGGAAGGAATAAATGCCGAGGTGATTGATCTTCGCACACTCCGTCCTTTGGATATGGAGACAGTGCTGGCCTCCGTGCGCAAGACCAACCGCTGCGTCACTGTGGAGGAGGGCTGGCCACAAAGCGGAGTCGGCGCGGAAATCTCCGCCCAGATCATGGACCAGGCGTTCGACTATCTCGATGCGCCGGTCTTGCGGGTGTCCGGCAAGGATGTGCCGATGCCCTATGCTGCTAATCTTGAGAAGCTGGCGCTTCCACATGCCGAAGATGTGGTTACGGCGGCCAAATCTGTCTGTTATCGCGACTAAAAGGGGGCTTAAATGCCAATTACCATTACCATGCCAGCCCTCTCGCCTACAATGACCGAAGGGACATTGGCCAACTGGCAGGCGAAGGAAGGCGATACCATTTCCTCGGGCGATGTCCTTGCGGAAATCGAGACGGACAAGGCGACCATGGAGGTCGAGGCGGTCGACGAGGGGACGCTTGCAAAAATCCTGGTTGCGGGCGGCACCGAGAATGTCGCCGTCAACACGCCGATCGCGATAATGCTGGAAGAAGGCGAGGATGCCTCGGCGCTTGACGGCTATGACGCGGGCGGCGGGTCTTCTGCCCCGGCACCGGCGAAAGACAAGGAAGCGGACACTAAGGAAAAGGTCGACGACGCGCCCGCTCAAAAAGAGACGCCCGATCAAAAACCGGCACCCGCGGAAAAGAAGGCAGCCGAGAGCGCGCCATCTGAACCGGCGGGCCCGGCACCGACGACAAAAGAGGGCGAGCGTATCTTCTCCAGCCCACTCGCCCGGCGGATTGCCGCCAATGAAGGGCTTGAGCTGAAATCAATCAGTGGCACCGGTCCCCATGGGCGTATCATCAAGGCGGATGTCGAAAAGGCGCTTGTCGCAGGCGGTGCCGCGTCCGCCGCGCCAGCCGAGCCGAAAGCTGCCGCCGCCGCCTCAGGCAGTGTGATGCCGCAGGCCGTGACGCCGCCGCCCGCTGGCGATCATGTGGAAATCCCGCTCACTAGCATGCGCAAGACCATCGCCCGCCGCCTCACGGAGGCCAAGCAGACAATTCCGCATTTCTATCTGACCATTGAGTGCGATATTGACAACCTGATGACGCTGCGCAAGGACCTGAACAGCCGCTCCGATGACTATAAGATATCGGTTAATGATTTCGTCATTCGAGCATCGGCACTGGCCCTGAAAAAACTGCCAGAGGCCAATGCCTGCTGGGGCGGCGACAAGATCCTGCAGTACAAGGACTTTGATATCGCCGTTGCCGTGGCGATTGGGGGCGGCCTGATCACCCCGGTGCTGCGCAACGCCGATCAAAAGGGCCTTGCCAGTCTCTCGAACGAGATGAAGGAACTTGCCGGTCGCGCGAAAGAGGGCAAACTGAAGCCCGAGGAATATCAGGGCGGTTGCTTCTCCATCTCCAATCTCGGCATGTACGGGATCAAGGAATTTTCCGCCGTGATCAATCCGCCGCAATCGGCCATTCTCGCCATTGGGACTGGGGAGCAACGGGCGGTTGTCCGGGGCGGGGCAATCGCCATGGCGACCATGATGAGCGTCACGCTATCCTGTGACCATCGCGTGATCGACGGCGCCCTCGGCGCGGAATTGCTGAAACATTTCAAAGGCTATATCGAAGAACCTTTGACCATGATGCTGTGAGGAACGGGATATGAGCGAAACAAGTTTCGATGTTGTTATCGTCGGCTCCGGTCCGGGCGGATATGTCGCCGCCATCCGCGCTGCCCAGCTTGGCCTGAAAACGGCGGTGGTGGAGCGCGAACATCTCGGCGGCATATGCCTCAACTGGGGCTGCATTCCGACAAAGGCGCTGCTGCGGACGGCGGACATCTATAACCTGATCAAGCATGCGGATGAATTCGGGATCAAGGTTGAGGGCGCGTCAGTTGACCTCAAGAAAACCGTCGACCGGTCGCGCAAAGTGGCGGGGCAACTCTCGGGCGGCGTCAAGCATCTGCTGAAGAAAAACAAGGTCACGGTGATCGACGGCCATGGCAAGCTGAAAGGCGCGGGCAAGCTTGAGGTGACCAAGGACGACAAGGTTGTCACCACGCTGACGGCCAAGCATATTATCCTCGCAACCGGCGCACGGGCACGGACCCTGCCGGGTATGGAGCCTGATGGCAAGTTGATCTGGACCTACAAGGAGGCCCTCGTTCCCGACGTGATGCCCAAGAAGCTGCTGGTTATCGGCTCCGGCGCTATCGGTATTGAATTCGCGAGCTTTTTTTGCACGCTGGGATCCGACGTGACGGTTGTCGAGGTGCTGGACCGGATTTTACCTGTCGAGGATGAGGAGATTTCAGCGATGGCCGAGAAGGCCTTCAAGAAACAGGGCATGACCATCCACAAGGGCACAACCGTCACCGACCTGAAAAAGTCGGGAAATTCCGTGACCGCCACCTTTAAGGACAAGAAGGACAAGACATCCACCGGCACCTTCGATCGGGTGATCCTTGCAGTCGGGATCGTCGGCAATGTTGAAAACCTTGGCCTTGACGGGACCAAGATCAAGGTCGATCGCAGTCATATCGAGGTTGACGAATTTTCACGCACGGCGGAGCCCGGGGTCTACGCCATCGGTGACCTGACCGGGCCGCCCTGGCTTGCCCATAAGGCCTCCCATGAGGGGGTGATCTGTGTTGAGAAGATCGCCGGGGAAAAAGATGTTCGTCCGCTGGTAACCACGAATATTCCGGGCTGCACCTACTGCCATCCGCAGGTGGCCTCCGTCGGGATGACCGAGGCGGCGGCGAAGGAAAAGGGCTATGACATCAAGGTCGGGCGTTTTCCCTTTATCGGCAATGGCAAGGCGATTGCGCTGGGAGAGCCGGAAGGCATGATCAAGACGATTTTCGATGCCAAAACTGGCGAAATGCTGGGCGCGCATATGATCGGAGCCGAGGTAACCGAGCTTATTCAGGGCTACGGGATCGCCAAGACGCTGGAAACGACCGAGATAGACTTGATGCATGCGGTCTTCCCGCATCCAACGATATCGGAAGCAATGCATGAATCGGTCCTTGACGCTTATGGCAAGGTGATCCACATCTAGGATATAACCGGTTCCGGCAGGAACCAATAGTATGATAAGGTAGGGTTCATGAACGAATCTACATCCATCCGCCGCGTCCGACACCCGGAAAAAGCGAAGCGACCGGACAACCCGATCCAGCGCAAGCCCGCCTGGATACGCGTAAAAGCGCCGGTCTCAAAAGAATATAACGAGACGCGGGAACTGATGCGCGGTCTCAACTTGACCACGGTCTGTGAAGAGGCGGCCTGTCCCAACATCGGCGAATGCTGGGCCAAGAAGCATGCGACCATGATGATCATGGGCGAGATATGTACCCGCGCCTGCGCCTTTTGCAATGTCTCAACAGGCAAGCCAAACGCGCTTGATCCATTTGAGCCAGTCAATGTCGCCACTGCTGTCAAGACGCTCGGGCTTTCCCATGTAGTGATCACATCGGTGGATCGCGACGATTTGAAGGACGGCGGCGCGCAGCATTTTGCCGATGTCATCACAGCAATCCGCGAGGCAACGCCGACGACGACCATCGAAATCCTGACTCCGGATTTTCTGAAAAAACCCGGCGCGTTGGAAATTGTCGTGGCAGCAAAACCGGATGTCTTCAACCATAACCTGGAAACGGTGCCGAAACTCTATCCAACCGTGCGGCCGGGCGCCCGCTATTACCATTCGCTCCGCCTGCTCGAACGGGTGAAGGAACTGGACCCTTCCATGTTCACCAAATCCGGCCTGATGGTGGGTCTCGGTGAGGAACGGGACGAAGTCTTGCAGGTGATGGACGATATGCGGGTCGCTGATATAGATTTCATCACGGTTGGTCAGTATCTGCAACCGACCGTAAAGCATCATGCCCTTCACCGCTTTGTCACCCCGGATGAATTCGCCATTATCGAACGGCAGGCCTATGCCAAGGGCTTTCTGATGGTATCGGCATCGCCTCTCACGCGGTCAAGCCACCACGCGGGCGAGGATTTCGCAAAACTGAAGGCGGCGAGGGAGCGGGCCCGCGCATAGCGGGGCCATCACCTTGTACGGATTAGAGTAGAGTATGCCAACACACGCCGAACAGCGAATTCTTCCCTATACACCCAAGCAGATGTATGATCTGGTGGCGGCAATTGACCAGTATGATGAATTCCTGCCCTGGTGCGTCGGCGCGCGCATCAATGAACGCAAGGATAATGTGGTATTTGCGGATCTCGTGATCGGCTTCAAGCTGTTCCGCGAGAAATTTACCTCCCGCGTTACCCTGGATGAGCCGAACCTCGTCATTGACGTTGAATATATGGATGGCCCTTTTCGCTATCTCAACAACCACTGGAAATTCATCGATCATCCCGACGGCTGCAAGGTCGACTTTTTCGTCGATTTCGAGTTCCGCTCCATGATTTTGCAAAAAACCATCGGCCTGTTGTTCAACGAAGCAGTGACAAGAATGATTTCCGCCTTTGAGAACCGTGCAAAAAAGCTTTACGGGCCGTCGGTGCAAAAACCGGGATAACCCCTTAACCGTCGAGCGCGGCCGAGAGCATTTCAAGCGCCGTCTTCACGGTTTCAATCCGCACCTGTGAGCGGCCCGGGTCGCCATAGTCCATTTTCCTATGCTCGACGATGCCGGACTTAGTGGCGACGGCAAGATGCACCCGGCCGACCGGTTTGCCCGGTGATCCGCCGCCCGGTCCGGCAATGCCGGTGACGGCGACGACGATATCAACCGAGGCGGCGGCAAGCGCGCCGGTCGCCATTTCCCGCGCGACTTCCTCTGATACCGCGCCGAATTTGCGCAAAACATCCTTGTTGACGCCGATTGTCCGGTTTTTCGCGACGTTGCTGTAAGTTATAAACCCGCCATCGAACACGTCGGAGGAGCCGGCAATGTCGGTCAGAGACCCGCCAATCAGGCCACCGGTACAGGATTCGGCCGTCGCCAGTTTCCAGCCTTTCGCACGGCATTTTTCAAGTACCCCGATTGCCAGTTTTTCTATATCATCCCTAAAAATGCCCATAATATCCCCATTTCAGAATTGCGAGAACGAAGGCGGCGAAAAGTCCGGCCACCACGTCATCAATCATGACGCCAAAGGCGCCTTTCACTTTTCGGTCCAGCCAGCGGATCGGCCAGGGTTTCCAGATATCGAACAACCGAAACAGGCCAAACGCCAGCGCGATTAACAGCAGGTTGTTCTCCGCCGCATGTAGTGCCAGCCACAGCCCCGCGACCTCGTCGATGACGATTTCGCCAGGATCGGATTTTCCGGTGCGGTTCAGGTAAATCGCCGAGCTCCACCAACCGGTGAAGAAGATGAACACAGCGGCAAGCCCGAGGATTGGCGCACCGAAAAAATACAGAATGGCAACACCGACGGGCAGGGCGGCGAGGGAGCCAAAGGTGCCGGGCGCCTTGGGCGCAAGCCCGCTCCAGAACCAGGTCGACCAGATAAAGGCCGGATGAGTGCGGGAAAAGGGGAGGGCCGTCATTCGGGGAGCCTTATGGTTGCGATGGCCTGTGCGGCGATACCTTCACCGCGGCCAGTGAAACCGAGTTTCTCTGTGGTTGTGCCCTTGACGCTGACGCGGGCTTCGGATATCCCTAGAATTTCAGCAATCCGGGCAATCATCGCCTGCCGATACGGGGAGATTTTCGGCGCTTCACAGATGATGGTGAGATCGATATTGCTGATGACTCCGTTCGCCGCCGCGATCAGGGACGCGGAATGCTTAAGAAATATCTCAGAGGCGACACCCTTCCAGCGGCTATCCGAGGGCGGAAAATGTGTACCAATATCACCTGCGCCCAGCGCGCCCAGCAGTGCATCGGTGAGCGCGTGCAGGGCAACATCCGCATCGGAATGACCTTTAAGACCCTTGTTATGCGGTATTTTTATGCCGGCCAGCCATAACTCTCGGCCCGCCTCAAATGCATGAACATCAACGCCCTGACCGCTCCGGACATCGGTAAGTGCGCCAACGATCCGGCGGCGCGCCTTGTCGATATCCGCGGCCGTCGTGATCTTAAAATTCTCAACGTCCCCCGCGACCATGGCAACGGTGAGGCCGGCCATCTCCGCAAGCGCGATATCGTCTGTCGCGCCGCTCCCGGCGAAGGCGCGATGAGCGGCAAGTATGGGGGCAAAGGCAAAGCATTGCGGGGTCTGTGCCGCGACGACCGTATCACGGTCAATGCCGCCGGTAATCACATTGCCCTCGCATATTTTTAGGGTATCCGTTGATCGAACGGCGGGCAGAACCGCCTCGGCCCGGTGCAGGGCCTCCAGGCAGTCCGTTATCAGCGCCTGCGTGACGAAGGGGCGGGCGGCATCGTGAATGAGCACGAAATTGGGCGGAGTTTCCGTCAAGCTTTCCAGGCCATTGGCAACGGAGGCCTGCCGTTCCGCGCCGCCGGCAACCCATGGCCGCACAGCCAGCTCCCCAAGTGCCTTCTGATATCGTTCCTCGTCCTCCGCATTGATGACAACACACACCTCGTCAATTCCGGGGTGACGCGCGAACGCCTCAACCGAGCGGCGAAGAACGGTTTTCCCGGCAATCTCGATATATTGCTTGGGAAGGTCCAGTCCGGTGCGCTGCCCGCGACCGGCGGCAACAATGAGGGCGATGACTTTCATGGGGTGACAATAAGGGCGGAACCCTCAGTGTTCAATAAATTTGACGTGCTGTGAATGAATAGGTTGCTATGCCGATGAGGCACCGTTATATTGCCTAAATTATAGTCATAATATATATTGCATAAAAAATGATCATTGAACTCGGTTCCGTAAAAATAGACACCCCTGTTTTTCTTGCCCCCATGGCCGGAATAACCGATCTGCCATTTCGCCGTTTGGTGACGCGCTTCGGCGCCGGGCTTGTGTTCACCGAAATGGTGGCGAGCAAGGCGATGGTCGCCGAGACCCGCCGGTCGCTCCGCATGGTGAAATCAGCCAACGACGATCAGCCGATGGCGGTCCAGCTTGCCGGCTGTGATCCGGCGATTATGGCCGAGGCGGCGAAACTGAACGAGGATATGGGCGCCCGAATTATCGATATAAATATGGGCTGCCCGGTGAAAAAGGTGACGTCGGGCATGGCCGGATCGTCGCTGATGCGGGATCTTGCCCATGCGGGGGACATCCTCCGGGCAACGGTGGCCGCGGTGAATATTCCGGTTACGCTTAAAATGCGCACCGGCTGGGATGATGACACACGCAACGCGCCGGAGCTTGCCAAAATTGCCGAGGAGGCGGGGATCCGGATGCTGACGGTGCATGGCCGGACCCGCTGCCAGTTTTTCCGTGGGACCGCGGATTGGCGCTATATCGGCGAGGTCAAGCGGGCGGTGAATATCCCCGTTGTTGCCAATGGCGATATTTTGAGCTGCGAGGACGCAGCGGCGGCGTTGACCCAATCCGGCGCTGACGGGGTCATGATCGGACGCGGAAGTTACGGCCGGCCCTGGTTTGTTGCTCAGGTCGCGGCCTTTCTGTCATCGGGACAGCGTCTCGCCGATCCGGATTTTATGGCGCAAAGAGACGTGCTGCTGGAACATTACGACGCTTTGATTGCGCTTTACGGCGAGGATGTCGGGGTGCGGGTGTCCCGCAAACATCTCGGTTGGTACGCTGAACGATTGGCGGGCGGGGAGCAGTTCCGTCAAAAGGTCGTGCGCATGACTGACTGGCGCGCTGTACGCGATGAAATCCATCACTTTTATGACGCGTTGCCGCAAAAGGAATATGCATAAGATGCCCTTGCCCAATCCTTTCAGCGTCACGCGGCGGAAAAAACCCGAAATCGACGCCTTGTCGGTGTTGAACGCCATCCCGGATCCGATTATCGTGATCGATGACGAAGGTTATATCTGCATGGCCAATCCGGCGGGAGAGGCCTTTTTCGGCTCATCCGCCAATATTCTCAAAAACACTTTGCTCGATGAGTTGATACCATTCGACAGCCCACTTCTTGCGCTGATAGAGCAGGTCCGCCATAGCAGTGACTGTGTCTCCGAATATAGTGTTGACCTCGGCACGCCGAAAATCGGTGTCAAGAATGTTAATCTTCAGGTCTCAGCGCTGTACGGCACCGGCAATGTTGTTGTCCAGATCGAGGAGCGAACCATTGCCCTCAAGATGGACCGGCAATTGACCCATCGCGGCGCGGCGCGGTCGGTGACAGCCATGGCCATCATGCTGGCGCATGAAGTGAAGAATCCGCTGTCGGGGATACGGGGCTCGGCCCAGTTGCTGGAGATGAATGCCTCTGACGCGGACCGGGCGCTGACCCGCCTGATTTGTGATGAGACGGACCGGATCTGCGCCCTTGTCGACCGGATGGAGGCCTTTTCTGATGACCGGCCGATTGATCGCGATGCGGTGAATATTCACGAGGTACTAGAGCATGTACGGCGCGTGGCAGAGGCCGGGTTTGGCCGTAACATCGTGTTCCGAGAACATTATGATCCTTCGCTTCCCTTTGTTTACGGCAACCGCGACCAATTGGTGCAGGTGCTGCTTAATCTCGTGAAAAACGCCTCGGAGTCGGTACCGGAATCCCATGGAGAGATTACGCTGACAACGGCCTATCGCCACGGCATCCGTCTCGCGGTGCCGGGCAGCGCCGAAAAAGTGCAATTGCCGCTGGAAGTAGGAATTCGCGATAATGGTCCCGGAATTCCGGCGGAAATCCTGCCTCATGTCTTCGATCCGTTCGTGACCACAAAACAGGGCGGCAGCGGTCTCGGGCTTGCATTGGTCGCCAAAATCGTCGGCGATCATGGCGGTATAATTGAATATGATACCTCAAGTTTGGGCGGTAACTTTTTGATTAGACTGCCGGTTTATAATTTTTCAAAAATGGATGAATAAGGAATGGCCGGAACAATTCTCGTCGCGGACGATGACCAGAGCATCAGAACGGTTCTTGATCAGGCGTTATCCCGGGCAAATTACATCGTTCGCTCCACGGGGAACGCCGCAACCCTATATAACTGGGTTCTGGAGGGGGCGGGCGATATCATCCTGACTGACGTCATCATGCCCGATGAAAGCGGTCTCGATTTGCTGCCGCGCATCAAAAAAATTCGCCCTGACCTACCGGTCATCGTCATGAGTGCGCAAAACACGCTGCTGACAGCGATTAAAGCGACCGAGCGCGGGGCCTATGACTACTTGCCCAAGCCGTTCGACCTGAAAGAAATGCTGAATGTGGTCGAGCGGGCGCTTTCGAAACCGAAAAAATCTTCCCGCCATCACAGTGCGGTTGAGGAAGAGCAGACGAAAACACCGCTGATCGGGCGGTCTCCGGCGATGCAGGATATTTACCGAGTTCTCGCCCGGCTGATGGGAACGGACCTGACGGTCCTGATCTCAGGCGAAAGCGGGACGGGCAAGGAACTGGTGGCGCGGGCGTTGCATGAATATGGTAAGCGTAAAAACGGGCCGTTCGTGGCAATTAACATGGCGGCCATCCCGAAGGAATTGATTGAATCCGAGCTGTTCGGCCATGAAAAGGGCGCCTTTACCGGTGCCGATGCCCGGGCGATTGGCCGGTTCGAGCAGGCACAGGGCGGTACGCTGTTTCTCGATGAAATCGGCGATATGCCGATTGAGGCACAGACCCGGCTGCTTCGGGTTCTGCAGCAAGGAGAATACACGACGGTTGGTGGCCGGACAGCGATCCGGACTGATGTCCGCATCATTGCAGCTACTAATCGAGATTTACGCCAGTTCGTTCGTCAAGGCCTGTTCCGGGAGGATCTTTACTACCGTCTGAACGTTGTCCCGCTCCGCTTGCCGCCGCTTCGCGAACGCTCAGAGGATATTCCGGACCTCGTCCGACATTTTCTCGACCAGACACAAGAGGAGGGGTTGCCGGTCAAAAGCATAGGTCGGGACGCTCTCGATGCGCTTAAAAAGCATAAATGGCCAGGGAATGTGCGCGAGTTGGAAAACCTGGTTCGGCGGCTCGCAGCTCTCTATTCAGACGATGTAATTAACATCTCGGTTATCGAGCAGGAACTGGCGCCGCAGGAGGCCGATGGTATCGGCGAGAGCTATAACGAGGATGAAAATCTCGGTACAGCGGTAGAGCGTCATGTTGCGAAGTATTTTGCCGCACATCCGGGCAGTCTGCCGCCGTCGGGTTTATATGAACGGGTTCTACGTGAAATCGAGCGACCGCTGATCTCCCTGTCCCTGGAGGCCACTAACGGAAACCAGATCAAGGCGGCCGATCTTCTGGGGGTCAACCGGAACACCTTGCGTAAAAAGATACGGGAGTTGGATATACAGGTTGTGCGCGGCCTCAAGTGATGCTTAAATGCCACAATGTGGTATCTTGAGCCTACGGGCCAGTTTTATCGACGTAGTGCGGCTTTCTGCAGTCTTCGGATAATATATCCGAGGGGGTGTCGTGGCTGAATCGCAACAAGCTAAGCGAAAATCCGGCTTTCCGGTCGGTCGCTGGGCGAAAAAGATCGGGCTTGGACCGAAAACCTCGTTCACGGTCGCAATGCTGGCGATTGCCAGCGGGATTGCCACCTACGAATCCCTGACCATTGATAATCCGGCCTATACGCGGATTTTGTTAATCATCGACGTTTCTATTGTCATCATCCTGACGTCCATTATCACCCATCGGCTGATCCGGACCTGGCGCAAAGGGACGGTTGGCGGCACCGGGAGCATGATGCATCGGCGGATTGTCCGGCTGTTCTCGCTGATTGCAGTTGCCCCAGCGCTTATGGTTGCGTTGTTCTCGGCGCTTTTTTTTAATATCTATTTCCAGAAGCATTTTTCCGAGCCGGTCAATATGGCCGTCTCTGAATCGATCGTTGTTGCCGACGCCTACATGAAGGAGCATATCCAGAATATCCGCTCCGATGTACTGGCAATGGCAGCCCAGATTAACCGCGCGCCGCCGCAAATTCTGGAAAACCGCAGCCGCTTTGATGCCTATCTCAGTGACCAGGCGATCGCCCGCAACCTGAGTGAGGCGGTGGTTGTCGATGGGTCGCAGAAAATCATCGCGCAGTCGGATTTAAGCTTTGCGCTTGAATTCGATAAGTTATCGCC
>NZ_JBDNHC010000048.1:0-8100 GCF_041689005.1 Sneathiella sp. | reverse complement strand
GACTGGAGCGACGAGACCATCCATGTCTCGGTACTGACCTATTTCCTACATGGTCCCTGGAAGGAACACGGCCATAGTGTAATACCGCTCTATGATTTTCGGGCAGACGTGCCACGAATCTGCTGCCCTACTCTTGTTATCGCGAGCCGGACGGACCCGATCTATCCCTGGGGAAAGCAGATCGTTAAAATCCGGTCCGATTGGGCCTATGCAGAACTGCCCGGCGGGCCAGGCATGGTGCTTGACCGGCCCGCCGAATGGAGCGCAGTCGTGTTGCCGTATCTAAGACAATTTTCGGATTCTGGTTCCTCTTATTGGATCTGATTAGCCTTATCACCAGCGATATTAACGGATGAGTAATGCATTAAACACCTGTTAATGAACGAAAATATCAGTCATATTTGCTCAGAAGCAAAAACTATTGGACTATGGATAATATTGATATACAATTAGAACAAATGAGTTTCAGGCTTGGCTGGATGAACGGTGTTCGTGAAGGTTGAGTTAGAAAGATCTATACACTCAGGGAAGGCTAAAATAATGAATTATAAAACTACAGGGCGCGCTATTCTGATCAGCGCCACACTTCTTTCGTCCACATCGGTATTGGCACAGGTTGCCGCTGATGATGCCGGCACGTCGAAAGCGCAGCAAGAGATCATCGTGACCGCGCAGCGTCGGGAGCAGTCGCTGCAAGAAGTGCCCTTGGCTGTGTCTGCCTTCGGTGCGGCCGAACTGGAAACTAGGCAGGTTAGTAATACGCTGGACCTTGTCAATTATGTTCCCAACCTTATCGGCCATCATAATACTGCAGTCGGCACGGCCAACGCTTACTCGATGCGCGGCCTAGCCAACTCCGAGTCGATCTCGACCTTCGATCCGCCCGTCGGCACTTATATCGACGACATCTATGTTTCACGCCAAGGCGCCAACAACTTCTCGCTGTTCGACGTCGAGCGCGTAGAGGTGTTGCGCGGGCCGCAGGGTACGCTCTTTGGCCGCAACACCACGGGCGGCGCGATCAACGTTATAATGGCGCGCCCGCAGGAAGAGTTTGGCGGCTATGCCGAGGTAGGCTACGGTCGTTTCAACCGCGTTCAGGTGCGTGGTTCGATCGATGTGCCGCTGATCGAGGACAAGCTGCTCACCAAAGTTTCCGGATATTACATCGAGTCCGACGGCTATGTGAATAATCTGACGACCGGGGACAAGTTGAACGGCGAGGAGAATTGGGGGATTCGCGGCGCTGTTCGCGCGCATCTCTCCGATAGCGTCATGTGGGACGTGTCGGCTGATTATATTCACAATTCGAACGCCAATCTTCCGCATTTCTACGATCCAGCGACCGATCAGCGGATTACCTACACGAAGATCAGTGCTGACACCCCTCTTGGGACTGGGCTAGTTTCATCTCGGCTTGCTGACAATACCGCAGGCAACCTCGCCGAAAGCTATTCCATTAGCTCGAATCTCGAGGTTGGAGTAGGCGACAATGCAACGATCAACGTTATTTCCGGCTATCGTCATCTTTATCAGGAATTCTTGACGGAAAGTCTGGCCGGCGCAACTGGCGTTGTAATCGATGGCGTGAATCTCGTATCGGCTTCGCCCGGAGCCGGTATCCCGTTGGCAAACGATAGCTGGCATGGCCAGTTCAGTCAGGAGATCAAATTCAGCGGCGAGGCCTTTGACGGGCTTCTCGATTATGTTGCCGGTGTTTATTACATCAACGAAACTAACGAGACAGACTTCGCGAACTTGCTAGTCCTGTCCAGTGGAACGGCGTTCGTGAATGGTGACCGGGTCATGACTAACGATACCGAAGCCTATGCTGGCTATGCCCAGGGCGACATACATGTGACGCCGAATTTGACGTTGACGGCGGGTGTGCGCTACACGGATGAACGGAAGTCCATCGCGTATTCGCCCAATGCGAATCCTTTGCCACTGACCTCGTCGTCGGTTCCTTTTGATACGCAGGACCTGATCGATCTCGGCACACCTGTTGAGCAGCGTTCACGCGTGTGGACGCCGCGCTTCGCGGTCCAGTACCAAGCGGCTGATGACATCATGATGTTTGCTTCGGCAACGCGCGGTTTCAAATCCGGCGGCTGGAATGCCCGGGCCTATTCGCCTGACAAAGCAGACGCTTTCACACCCGAAACGATCTGGTCGTTCGAAGGCGGTGTTCGTTCGCAATGGCTCGACCGTCGTCTTACCGTAAACCTGACGGGTTTTTACTTTACCGATTACGATCAGCAACTTCCGGGCGGTGGCCTCAATCCATTGACGGGTTCGATCACCTATTTGACTCGTAACGTCGCCGACATGGAAAATTACGGTGTCGAAGTCGAATTGTCGACAACGCCCGTTCAGGGGCTTAACGTATTTTGGTCGTTCGGTTTGCAAAACGCGAGCTTCAAAAACGTCAATGACATCACGCGTGCGCAGCAGGCGAACTGCCAGACTGGCGTTGTGACCGCGTGTAACGTCAGCATTATCACACCCGATGGGCAGATCGCGGAACCGACCCGCGCTCCGTCCTTCACTTCGACGGTGGGTGCTAGCTACAATTGGGATCTTGGCAGCGGATTGTCGCTTCAGCCTGCAGTGAACTGGAACTATATCAGTTCAACATGGGTCTCGACGTCGAACGATCCACGGGGATTCCAACCGGGTCACGGTGTTGTCAATGGCGGGGTTACATTGCGCTCGGAATCTGGTTGGTCGCTCGGTCTCGAATGCAACAACTGCTTTGACGATCTCTATATGACGTCCTTCCTGATCTACCCTTATCTCAGTGATCCGGGTCGTTGGATGGCGCGTTTGCGTTACGACTTCTAATATTTTGGTGTATTGGGAAATGGGTGGCAATTATGCCGCCCATTTTCTATTTTCTCGGGCAAGGATTCCATGGCAGACAATAGCGCCGACAAACCGATGAAAGACGTAAAGCTGCCCCGTTCCAGCAAAGGTGCGCGTTCGCGCTTTTTTGACGATCCCGCGGTCGACCAGATAATGACTTTCCTGCTCGAGCTGATGGCGGATACGAATGCGCTTCGTGAACGCGTCGACACGATCGAAAGACTACTCGATGAAAAGGGAACTATCAGCCGAGATGAGATCGAGGCTTATCGCCCCGATGCCGAAGGCGAGGTTGAGCGTTCGGCCTGGAGCCAAGCGTTCATCAAGCGGGTGATGCGGTTTCACGAACCCGATTGAACGTGACTGCTTATCCTAATCTCTTCTCGCCTCTGAAGGTTGGAACCCGGGAACTACGCAACCGGGTTGTCCATGCCTCTACGTCGACCCATTTTTCCAAGGATGGCCGCGTCACCGACCAGTTGATCGCTTATTTTGTGAACCGCGCCAGGGGCGGCGCAGCGATGCTGATCAGCGAGCCTATGGCCATGTTGAGCTGGCAGACGCTTCCGACACGTCCCCAGATTCTTTCGGACTTGAACGCTGATATGTTGCCGCGCTGGGCCGAAGCTGTAGCGCGCGAGGGCAGTCTGATGATTGGCCAGATTCAAGACAATGGACGTGGTTTTCGCGCCGGACATCGCAATCTCTCGGCACGGGGGGCATCCGCACTCCCCGACGATTTAAGCTGGACGGTGCCGCAGGTGCTGGAGACCGGTGACATTCACCAGATGATTGATGAATTCGTTACCTCGTGCGGGATGCTGGCTGATGCCGGTTTTGCCGGAGTCGAGATATCTGCCGGACATGGCCATATTTTTCACCAATTCCTTTCTGCCCGTTCCAATCGCCGCGAGGACGAATTCGGCGGCGATCTAGAAGGTCGGGCGCGGCTACTGGTCCTGCTAATGCAGGGCATACGCGCGCGTTGCGGCACCAATTTTCTGATCGGTGCCAAACTGCCGGCAGAAGATTTTTCCGAAGGGGGTATCGGGCTTGAGGAGGCCGAGGCCATTACTGCGCTGCTCCACCGTGATGGAGAAATGGACTATCTCACCTACTGCTGGGGCAGCCATTCGGAATCGCTCTATACTCATCTCCCTGACAATCACGGTCCGCGCACCCCCTATGTCGAAACCATTCATCGGCTGGGCCGCGCCGCTGCACCGGGTGTACAGCTCGGCGCGCTGGGCCTGATCACCGATCCCAATGAAGGCGAGCGGATTATTCGCGACGGACTCGCGGATCTCGTCATGCTCGCCCGTCCGCTGATAACCGACCCCGCTTGGCCGATCAAGGCGGAACAGGGGCGAGAGGCCGAGATCCGCTATTGTGTCTCGTGCAATACCTGCTGGCACATGATCACCTCTGGCCGTACGCTACAGTGCGACAATAATCCCCGGGTCGGCTTGGACGACGAGGCCGACTGGACTCCCGCAGCGTCGCCGAAACCAAAGCGTGTCGCGGTGATCGGTGCGGGCATCGCCGGTATGGAGGCGGGCTGGGTTGCCGCAGCGCGCGGCCATATAGTCCGCATCTTCGGGGCTTCGGAACAGCCAGGAGGCAAGACGAAGCTGCATGCCAGTTTGCCAGGCGGCGAAGGGTTCAGCAGCATTTACGATTACCAGCATCTTGCCGCGCAGCGCCATGGTGCAGAAATGCACTTTGGCTATAGCGCGTCCGCAAAGGACGTGCTTGCATTCAAACCGGATATCGCGATCCTGGCAACCGGATCTACTCCCGCGTGGCCGTCTTGCCTGCCGGAGGAATGGAAGGACGAGGGTATCGTCCCGGATATACGGGAAGCTGCAGCGCTGTTCCTGGATCATAAGGCGCACAACTCCGGCACGGCCGTGATCTATGACGAAGATAGCACTGCGTTTGTTTACGATACCGCTGAAATGTTGATGGAACGGTTCGACAAGGTTGTGATCCTAACGCCACGTGAAAGGCTGGCGAGCGATGAATCCCTGATTGTCCGGCAGGGCATCTATCACCGGCTCTACCTTAGGAAAGCGCTGATCGTCACGTCGGTCCGGCCACTGGCGACCTCGCATCTTGAAGATGGCGAGATTGCCTATGAAAATATCTATAGCGGTGAAGAAGGCGTTGTCGATGATGTCGCTTTTTTCACCTTTGCAACCGCGCGGACGCCGAACGATGTGCTGGCCGCTCCGCTCCGGAACGCCGGTATTGCCGTGTACAGCATTGGCGACGCCAAGGCTCCACGTATGGCGCTGAGTGCTACGGGCGAGGGCTATCGGCTCGCCATGGAAATCTGACGAAAGGAAATAGGGCATGTATCCCGATCTTGAAGGAAAAGTAGCCATTGTGACCGGCGCGGGTCGCCACAAAGGGCTGGGTGAGGCCATTGCCCGCAAGCTTGCTGCGGATGGCGTGAAGCTTGTCATCCACGACCTCGGCGAGGTCGACGGCGAATTGGCGCCGGCCCATGGCGTTGGCGCGTCAAAGGAGATGGCCGAAGTCGCCGAGGGAATCCGCGCGATCAATCCGGACGTCAGCACTTTCCAAGCGGATATGCGTGAAGAGGCGCAGGTCGAAGCCCTTATTGGCCATGCCGTCACGACCTATGGAAAGCTCGACATACTCGTGAACAATGCCGGTGTCGGCTATTTGTTCGGGCCGCTTGTCGATGCAACGCAAGAAATGTGGGATACGGTGCTGAACGTAAACCTGCGCGGGGCGTTTTTTGCCATGAAACATGCCATTCGCCAGATGCAGACACAGGAAATCGAAGAAGGCTGGGGGCGCGGAAGGGTCGTTTCAGTCGGAAGCCGCGGTTCGAAATCGGGGTCGGCGTTAACCTCTTCCTATATCGCTTCCAAACACGGCCTTGTCGGCCTTACCCGTTCGGCGGCGATCGAACATGGCGGCGAGCAGATTACCGTGAATGCGGTGTGCCCCAATCATGTGACGACGGGCCTCGGATCCTGGCAGAATGAATTTATGGCCGAGAAGCGCGGCCAGAGCGTTGAGGACTATCTCGCTGCGATGCGCGACCGGATTCCGCTCGGTCGGGTCGGCGAGGTCGAAGACACCGCCAATGCTTGCGCATTCCTGTGTTCGGGACAGGCCCGCTATATCACTGGCGAGGCGATGAACGTCTCGGGCGGTGAGGAAATGCACTGAGCGCGTCGTTCTGGCGAATGGGCTGGCCGGGACCGCTTCGCCACTCGCCATTTCGCGTTATATGGGCGACCACCGTCCTCTCGCAGCTGGGCAGCTTTATCCAGATTGTAGCGATCAGCTGGACAATGGCATCGCTCAGCGCATCGGCCGCGATGGTCGCGCTGGTGCAGACGGCCGCGAACTTTCCGATGATAATTTTAGCAGTGGCGGCGGGCGCGCTGGCCGACATGTTCGATCGGCGTCATGTGATGTTGGCCGCACAATTTCTGATGCTGCTCTTGTCCCTTGGACTAGCACTGTGCGCCTTTCTCGATATGTTGACACCTGTGCTGCTCTTGAGCTTTACGTTTCTGATCGGATGCGGCACCGCTCTGCACGCTCCTGCCTGGCAGGCATCGGTTGGCGAACTGGTGCCGCGCAATCAGATATCCTCCGCGGTAGCGACCAATGTATTCGGCAATAATATCGCCCGCAGTATTGGCCCGGCACTCGGCGGCGCGATAGTCTCGGTTGCGGGCGCGGGGGTCGCATTTGCCATCAATGCTTTTTCCTATGTCGGGGTAATCGCTGTTCTCCTGCGCTGGAAGGGTCCGGGTGTCCTGGGTGGGCACAGGCCGAACTTTATCCAGATGGTCAGCGGCGGGTTCGGATATGCGCTCGCGCAAGTTCGGGTACGGAACCTTTTTTTACGGACATTTGCATTCGGGTTCGGTGCAGCCGCAATCTGGGCCTTTATGCCGTTGGTTGCGATCAGGCTGGGCGGAGGCGCTCAATTGCTAGGTGTGTTGTTTGCCTGTTTTGGCGTTGGCGCGATGTTCGGTGCGATAGCGAGTATCGCCATTCGAAACCGCTATGGCATCGGTGCGCTGGTAGACGTCTCCGTAATGGCTGTCGCGCTGCCTCTGTTCCTGCTCGGACTCACTCGATCTGTACCGATTGCAGTTTTCGCGCACCTGCTAGCCGGTGCCGGATGGGTGGCGGTGCTCTCCACTTTCAATGTTTCGGTGCAGCTTGCGGTGGCACGCAGCCATGTAGGGCGCACACTTGCGATCTATCAGATGATGGCGTTCGGCGGCGTTGCGCTCGGCAGTGCGACTTGGGGCGTCATGGCTGATTATGTCGGTATGCCGGCGGCGCTTGTCGCCGCCGGCGCGTTCCTCGCGATGAGTGGATTGTTTGGCGCGCTGTTCGCGCTTCCCGCGCCTACAACAGAACAGGAGGATTAATCGAGATGCAGGGCTTCGATCCCGGCCCGACCCGTCTGTTCGTCCTGCTCCGGTGTTCCACCGGACACGCCGATGGCGCCGATGCAGCGCCCTTCAGCCATAATCGGCAATCCTCCGGTCATAGGCAGGTAGTCGGTCAGACGAAGAAGGGCCGGATCGGCGGCAACGCGATCGGCCAGAACCCGGCTCGGCGCGCGCAACAAAGCAGAAGTCCGAGCCTTTTCGCTAGCCACTTTCGCAGTCAAAAGACCGGCTCCGTCCATCCGTTCCAGGCAGAGGGGATAGCCGCCGTCGTCGACGACGGCGACGGACATTGTCAGTCCGTTTGTACTTGCAGCTCGAAGCGCAGCATCAAGGGCTGAACGAGCGAGGGCGGCATTCAATGTAGGTTTATGCGATAACATGTGGGTTTCCTTTTCGGTGCAATGGTGCCAAAGATTTGAAATGAAATCGCTAACATGCGATCTTTAGACCTAGCCGCTCTTCTTGAAAGGGGAGAACAGAACAAGTGACCGGAAAGAACGACGGCAAAGCGGGTGTGGATCGCGGACAGGCGGTGCCATTGTACCACCAAATATTTCTGCAACTGCGCGAAGAAATCACGAGCGGGGAGCGCGCTTTCGGATCGCGGCTGCCGACCGAGCAGGAACTGACCAAAGAATATGAGGTTTCGCGCATCACCGCGCGGCGTGCCCTTGAAGAACTGGCTGACCACCAATTTGTCGAACGCAAGCGTCGGGTCGGTACCCATGTGATCTTTCGCGCGCCGGCACGACCGATCCACGGCAATATCGAGCAGGCG
>NZ_JBDNHC010000047.1:0-52409 GCF_041689005.1 Sneathiella sp. | reverse complement strand
AGGTAGAGCTCGCAGTAGAGAAGTCGCCAAAGGGCGCCAGTATTGCCAACCAGAGCATTCGCGTAAATGTACAGATGCTGGAACGGCTCATGACCATGGTAAGCGAACTGGTGCTGACCCGTAACCAGTTAATGCAAATGGTTCGGGGGATGGGCGACAATGAATTCACGGTGCCGCTTCAGCGGTTGAACCATGTGACCACTGAACTGCAGGAAGGGTTGATGAAAACCCGTATGCAGCCGATTGGTAATGCCTGGTCGAAACTCCCGCGTATTGTTCGGGATTTAAGCCATGAACTGGGTAAAAAAATTGATCTGGTCATGCAGGGGGCGGAAACGGAACTGGATCGCCAGGTTCTGGAACTGATCAAGGACCCGCTCACGCACATGGTTCGAAATTCCGCAGATCATGGGCTGGAACCGCCAGAAGAACGGGCTGCCAACGGCAAAGCCGAGAGGGGGAGAATCATCCTCAATGCCTTTCACGAGGGCGGGCATATCATTGTTACGATTGTAGACGACGGCCGCGGCCTAAATTGCGATAAGATCACGAAGAAACTCCTTGAAACCGGCTTGGCAACGGAAAATGAAATCGCGGGAATGAGCACCCAGCATATTCATAACTTCATTATGCGCCCCGGTTTTTCAACCGCTGATAAAGTTACAAATGTCTCTGGTCGTGGCGTTGGAATGGATGTGGTCCGCTCGAATATTGAAAAAATCGGCGGCACGATAGCGTTGACGTCGGAAGAAGGGGTCGGATCAACCTTTACAATCAAAATCCCCCTGACTCTCGCGATTGTTTCCGCTCTGATCGTCGAATGCTGCGGTGAACGGTTCGCGATACCGCAGACGAGCGTAATCGAACTTGTCCGGACATCAAACACCGCCGGTAGTGGCAACATTATCGAGATGATCAATGATACCCCCGTTTTCAGATTGCGCGATCATCTGTTGCCCTTGATCTACCTGAATGAAGTGCTCCGTCTTGAGACCGCCGCCGATGAAATCGCCGGACAAAGCAGCGCGAAGGGAACCGAGGAATTTATTATTGTCACACAGCTTGGAAATTCCACTTTCGGTATCGTCGTCGATCAGGTTTTCGACACTGAGGAAATCGTCGTAAAACCAATCGCCCCAATCCTGAAAAATCTTGCAATTTTTTCCGGAAACACAATTCTCGGTGATGGTAGCGTGATCATGATCCTCGATCCGAATGGTATTGCGACATTATGTGGTGATGCGATGATCGGGGAAAATCATGCGGTTAAGGAAGATGTCGGCCAAATTATTACGGCCGACGACACCACTGCCTTATTGGTGTTTCGCGCGGGCGGGGTTGAGTTGAAGGCGGTTCCGCTGTCCCTTGTCGCCCGGCTTGAGGAAATTGATGTGCAATCCATCGAAACAGCGAACGGCAGAATGGTGGTGCAGTATCGCGAGCAATTGATGCCACTTGTAAAGGCCGAGGATAATACCCGGATTCCAGAGAAGGGACGTCAACCGATCCTCGTTTTCAATGACCAGAACCGGATAATGGGACTGATCGTCGATGAGATCGTTGATATCGTCGAAGACCGGCTTAATATTGAAATATCATCCAATCAGGATGGATATATAGGCAGCGCGATTGTCAGGGAAAAGGCGACGGACATCCTTGATATAGGCTATTTCCTGAAACAATGCTTTGGTGACTGGTTTAACCGTCAGGACACACGTCCCTTGGGGCGGACCCCGGTAAAGCAGAAGGTGCTGCTTGTGGATGACAGTCCCTTCTTTCGCAATATGCTGGTTCCGCTGCTGACAACAGCAGGATATGACGTGAGTACAGCGGAAAACGGATCAGATGCACTGGAACTGCGCGAACATGGCAAATCCTTCGACATTATTATCAGCGATATCGAAATGCCGGTCATGGACGGGTTTCAGTTTGCCGAAGCGGTACTCGGTGATGAACGATGGAAGAATACCCCGGTTGTCGCTCTGTCATCCCATACGACACAGAATGATTTTGATCGTGGCAGAGATGTCGGCTTTTCAGATTATGTCGCCAAATTTGACCGGGATTCATTAATGAACAGCCTCTCGCGAACCCTTGCAACCGCTGGATATGGAAAATAGGAATGGGGAATATACAGGAATATGTGACGATTTCGATTGCCGGCCAGATGTTTGGGATTCCGGTGCTTGAAGTTTATGATGTACTGAATGGTCTGAGCTTGACCAGAATTCCGTTGGCACCTCCGGAAATTGCCGGTGTCCTCAATCTTCGCGGTCGTATCGTAACGGCCATTGATGTCCGCAAGCATCTCGGGATGCCAGCGCGGGAATCGGGCCATACTGGAATGAGTGTTGTTGTTGAACAATGGGGAGAGCCCTACAGCCTGATGATCGATAGCGTCGGCGAAGTGCTGAGCCTTAATTCGAATGATTTACAGCCGACGCCGGCGACCTTGAATGCGCGATGGCGGAAAGTTTCAGACGGGGTTTATCGTCTCGACGGGAAGCTTCTTGTTGTCTTGAACATCGAGCATCTGTTGGATTTTGCAGATTACTCGACGATTGCCGCATAAGGAACCGGAGAATATCTATGACATCATGTTTAATTGTTGATGATTCCAAAGTCGTCCGGATGGTTGCCAGGAGAATTCTTGAGGACCTGAAATTCGCAATCCTTGAGGCTGATAACGGCAAAGGAGCGCTGGATACCTGTCTTGAGAAAATGCCCGACGTAATTTTACTCGACTGGAATATGCCGGTCATGAATGGCATCGATTTTTTACGGAACCTGCGCGGGTCATCCGAAGGTGCCCAGCCTATCGTAATTTTCTGCACGACTCAAAATGATGTCGCTCATATCCGCGAGGCGATCTCTGCCGGGGCAAACGAATATATCATGAAACCATTCGACAGAGCGATTATCGAAGCAAAATTTACACAAGTAGGAGTAATCTGAATCGTGCAATCCGGTGTTTTAAATATATGCCAGGCATCCGATTTAGGCGATCCTTACCGGGTCATGATTGTCGATGACTCCGCGATAATTCGTGGCTTTTTATCCAGATGGCTGGATGCGGAATCCGATATAGAAGTTGTTGCGTTTGCCGCTACCGGCGTAGTCGCCCTGCGGGAATTTGAACGGATACGTCCCGAGGTTATTATTCTTGACATTGAAATGCCGGAAATGGACGGACTTACCGCCTTGCCGAAACTTGTGGAACTGGATCCGGACGTGCAGATCATTATGGCATCGACTCTGACACGTCGCAACGCGACCATCAGCCTGAAGGCACTTTCGAATGGGGCCGCGGATTATATTGCAAAACCGGAATCTACACGGTCGCCCGAAGAAAGGGAATTGTTTCAACGCAATCTGATCGATAAGGTCCGCGCGCTGGGCGTACGCCGACGGGCGGTACATTCGAAAGGTCGAGGTCCTGTTCAATTCCCGCCGCAGTCCCTGAATATTAAAGAAATGGCAGAAAAAAACACGCCTGTTCGACCCGCAATTAATTTACGCACGATGGTGAAAACGCCCCGGCCTAAAGCTATTGCCATCGGTGCGTCCACGGGTGGGCCGCAGGCGTTGTTTGAACTTTTTGCGGGGCTGAAGGGTAAAATAACCCTGCCCATTTTTATCACCCAGCATATGCCCGCAACATTTACGGCAATTCTGGCAGAGCATCTGGGTAAGATATATCAAAAAGAATGCGCCGAAGCAAAAGACGGGGAGACGATCACCGACAATCGGGTGTATGTCGCGCCGGGAAACTGGCATATGACTGTCATCGGCGATGAAAAGCAGGCCAAAATCCGGCTGAACCAGGCACCGCCAGAAAATTATTGCCGCCCGTCGGTCGACCCTATGCTCCGGAGCTTGCAAACAGTCTATGGAGGACAGGTACTGACGATTATGTTGACCGGAATGGGTCAGGACGGGCTTCTTGGTTGTCAGAAGCTCGTAGCTTCAGATGCGCCGGTCATTGCCCAGGATGAAAAGACAAGTGTGGTTTGGGGAATGCCGGGAAAAGTGGCCAATGCCGGTCTTTGCAATTTTGTGCTGCCGTTACAGGATATACCTTTGGCGATTGAAAATTTGACGATGGCGAGACCCTTATGAATACTATGGATTTCCAGCTTTTCAGCGAAATAGTTCATGCGAGATCCGGACTCGTTTTGACCGAAGAGAAAGTGTATCTGCTTGAAAGTCGACTAGTGCCCCTCGCACGGCGTCGCGGTCTCGACAGCCTTGAGGACTTGGGCAACGAAGTGCGGCGCCATAAGGATGAGCGCCTCATGACTGAAATTACCGAAGCAATGACGACCAACGAAACGTTTTTTTTCAGGGATAACAAGCCGTTTGAAGCCTTCAAAAATGTTGTGCTTCCCCAGCTTTTGCAGTCCCGGGCGGCAAAAAAATCACTCCGTATTTTGAATGCCGCCTGTTCAACTGGGCAGGAGCCCTATTCGCTTGCCATGCTCCTCAAGGAGGAAGCTGCGAAAATGGCGGGATGGCGGGTCGAGATCATGGCGACCGATATTTCTAATGACGTCCTGGAAAAGGCCAAAGCCGGATTGTATTCGCAATTCGAAGTACAGCGTGGCCTGTCCATCCAACTACTGGTTAAATATTTCCAGCAAATAGGCGAGATGTGGCAGATCGACAGTTCAATCCGGGCAATGGTGAAGTTCCAGAACAAGAATTTGCTGGATGACTCATCCGCACTTGGCCAGTTTGACGTGATCTTCTGCCGAAATGTTCTGATATATTTTGATCAAAAGACGAAGATAAAGGTACTTGGCTCATTGCATAATATACTGGTGGAGGATGGTGCCCTGTTCCTTGGCGGCGCTGAAACCGTTCTTGGAATTTGTGATGATTTTAAGCCGGTAGATGGACAAAGAGGGGTCTATACCTCTGTGACGGGCGGATTGATGGCAGCAACTGGCTGATATTCCATCGGGCTTGCAGCTGACATTTCCAATTTAAGCCTAGGACACAAAAAAACGCCCGCGAATATTTCAGAATTCGCGAACGCTTTTTTTGGGATTGATTTAGCGGAAAGGGCTAACTTGCCTTTGCTTGCAAGCCTTCTTCAGGGTCCCGCAAGACATATCCGCGGCCCCATACTGTTTCGATATAATTGTCTCCGTCTGTCGCCGCCGCCAATTTCTTGCGAAGCTTGCAGACGAAAACATCGATAATTTTCAACTCTGGTTCATCCATGCCACCATAAAGATGGTTGAGGAACATTTCCTTTGTGAGTGTCGTGCCCTTTCGCAGGCTCAACAGCTCAAGCATTCCGTATTCCTTGCCGGTCAGGTGCAACCGCTGGCCGCTTACCTCAACAGACTTGGAATCCAGATTAACTGTCAATTTACCCGTCTGTATCGTTGACTGGGCATGACCCTTTGATCGACGAACGATGGCATGAATACGTGCAACAAGTTCATCTTTATTAAAAGGTTTGGTAAGATAATCGTCCGCTCCGAAGCCCAACCCCTTAACCTTGTCATCTGGTTCGGACATGCCGGACAGAATTAGGATAGGCGTTGTTACCTTGGCCGTACGAAGCTTTTTCAGGACTTCATATCCAGACATATCGGGCAAGCCCAAATCCAGTATAATGATGTCGTAATCATAAAGTTTACCAAGATCGACGACTTCTTCTCCAAGGTCGGTCGTGTAAACGTTTAATCCCTCAGCACTCAGCATCAATTCAATGCCTCGGGCCATCGAGCTGTCGTCTTCAATTAATAATACCCGCATTAACAGTACCTCCTGTACCCGGCTAGTATTAACAATTTAACTTAATAAATGGTTAAAGCCCAAGACAAAAATTAACTATCTTTATTAACCTGTTTTTGCGGCATTTACGAAACGTTAAATGATCTCCTCCACAATGGGCTTTCACAGCGGATTTTTTTAGTTCTAATTTCAGTATCGGAGCCGTGGTAGTGCAACGCATAATTTCCGAAATCAGCAAAATGACATCTATGCAATATTATGGGCGCGTTGCTGCAATTCAGGGGCTGCTGGTCGAAATTGGGGGTATCCAGAGACATTTAAGTATCGGCAGTCGTGTCAATCTGCTGGCGCGTGAGGGCGGGCATGTGACCTGTGAGGTTGTGGGTTTTCGCAATGATCGCGCGTTGTTGATGCCGTTCGGAACACTTGAGGGCATCGGCATTGGATGTAAGGCTGAGGTGGCGGAGCGGGATCCCGTCATCTGTCCCGACGAAAGCTGGCTTGGCCGTGTCGTAAATGCCATGGGCGAGCCGATTGACGGCGGACCGCCGTTGATATCTGGAAATACCAGCGTTCCCTTTCGGAACACACCCCCTCCGGCTCATGAGCGTATGCGTGTCGGGGAGAAAATAGATCTGGGCGTTCGGGTTCTTAATTCCTTCGTGACATGTTGCCGGGGGCAGCGAATGGGTATTTTTTCGGGCTCCGGCGTCGGCAAATCTGTCCTGCTGTCAATGCTCTCCCGCAATACCGTTGCGGATGTCAATGTTATTGGCCTTATCGGCGAGCGTGGCCGGGAAGTACAGGAATTTATTGAGGATGACCTGGGTGAGGAAGGGCTGAAACGAAGTGTTGTCGTCATCGCAACTTCGGATGAATCAGCGCTGATGCGCCGTCAGGCGGCTTATTTGACATTGTCGCTTGCGGAGTATTTCCGGGATCAGGAAAAGGATGTCCTGTGCCTGATGGACAGCGTCACACGTTTTGCCATGGCCCAGCGTGACATCGGCCTGTCCGGCGGAGAGCCGCCCGCGAGTAAAGGCTACACACCGACCGTTTTCAGCGAATTGCCAAAACTGCTGGAGCGAGCCGGGCCGGGGACAGGAAAGGGCAGCATCACTGGACTGTTTACCGTCCTTGTCGAAGGGGACGATCATAACGAGCCGATTGCCGATGCGGTGCGCGGCATTCTCGATGGTCATATCGTGATGGAGCGGCAAATTGCAGAACGGGGCCGCTATCCCGCCGTAAATGTTCTGAGATCAATCTCGCGGACAATGCCAGCCTGCAATACGGAAGCGGAAAACGCGATCATATCAAGGGCCAGGCGTTATCTGGCTACCTATGAGGATATGGCGGAAATGATACGGCTTGGTGCCTATCGCCAAGGTGCCGATCCCGATGTCGATGAAGCAATCCATTATTTTCCTTTGCTTGAGAAATTCATGTCGCAGCAAAAGCGGGAGCAGACGAGCCTGGAAGATTGTTATATTGAACTCGAAAAAATCCTCAACACCCAACCGCATGAAGAACTGGTGTAATGGATGAGAGAGCTGAAATCAGGAAAATGATGATATGAAGGGATTAGAAAGCCTTATCCGGGTTCATAAATGGAAACTCGATGAAAAGCGCCGTGAACTTGGCGATTTTGAAAAGCTGCGTGGTGGCTTTCTTAACCAGCTCAATGATTTGAAAATGGATTTGCATCGTGAACAGGAAATCGCGACACAACATGCAGATGTCAGTTTCTCCTTTGTAAGTTATGCCCGGGCAACGCGGGAGCAGCAGGATAATCTTGTTGCCAGCATCGAGGAACTGGATGGCAAAATTGAGGTTCTGACCGACGAAGTAGCGGTCTGTTTTCAGGAATTAAAGAAATACGAAATTGCGGTGGATATTCGGGGCACCCGGCAGAAATATGAACGCCAGAGAACTGAGCAAATCGAGCTTGATGATATTGCAATCGATATGCACCGGCGAAAAAGTCACCATATATAGGATCAAGTCAGGCTAGATCTTAGAGCCGATGTGGCTTTCGTTGCGTTGTGTCGCCAGGTCGATTTGCTTCTGGCGATCTGCGAAACGGCTTTTTTGCTCTTCGGTAAGGCTGTCATGGCACCTGGGACAGGAGATCCCCTTGCTATAAAGTGGGGAGGCCTTGTCCTCCTCGGTTATTGGATAGCGGCAGGCATAACACTGATCATAAGATCCTTTTTCTAGTTTGCCATTAACCGTGACGCGCTGGTCGAAAACAAAACATTCTCCTTCCCAACTGCTGTCTTCAGCGGGAACATCCTCCAGATATTTTAAAATGCCGCCCTGCAAATGATAAACATTTTCAAAGCCTTTCGCGAGCAGGTAGGAGGTGGATTTCTCACAGCGTATGCCGCCGGTGCAGAACATTGCCACCTTTTTATGTTGGGAGGCATCCAGCTTTTCCTCAACAAAAGCCTTGAAATCCCGGAACGACTTGGTCTGCGGATTAATCGCCCCCTTAAAGGTTCCCACCTCAACCTCATAGTCGTTGCGGGTATCGACCAGCAACACGTCCGGGTCACTGATCAGGGTATCCCAGTCTTCTGGCTTCACATAAGTGCCGACAGTCTGGCGCGGGTCGAGCCCCGGGGCGCCAAGGGTTACAATTTCCTTTTTGAGACGAACCTTCATCCGATAAAAGGGGCGAGTTTCATTGATTGATTCTTTGTATTGAAGGTCATCGAATCGTGGATCAGAGCTCAAGAACGCGAGCAAGCCATCAATCGCCTCCCGTGAGCCGGAAACCGTACCATTAATACCTTCTTCGGCCAGCAGCAAAGTGCCCTGAATCCCTAGGGACTTACAGAGGTTTAACAGCTTCGGGTGCAATTCCTCGTAATCCGGAAGGGCGACAAATTTGTATAATGCCGCAACGATGACCATAATCCAGTTTCCGCATGCTATTGGTATCGCCGGGAATATGGCTTAGCGGGCTGTTGGTATCAAGCCGGAAGTTAAAAAAGGAACGAAAGAAAGCCGAAAGATGATGAGGGACGAGTTTGATAGTTTTTGCGGGTCATTCCCCGCGGCGACAAATACTATACAGTGGGGGAACGCGTCAGTCTGGAAAATTGGCGGCAAAATATTTGCGGTTTGCTCCCATTGGGGACCCGGCACGGCGGACAAAATCAGTTTTAAATGTACCGACTTGAGTTATGCCGTGTTGACAGAGCAGGAAAGTATCATTCCCGCGCCCTACCTCGCGCGGGCCAAATGGGTCCAGTTACAATCGCCAACGGCGATGACGGACAGGGATGTCAGGCTCTATATACAGAAAGCCTATTCGATAGTGAAAGGCAAGCTTACCAAGGTGGCTCGTGCCGATCTTGGTATTTAGAGGCCTTCCTCCCACTCTTTCAGCGGATTAACCGGAAAGGGCGAGATGGTTTTGAAGTTCAGGTATCCCTGCAACCCGGAAATTTCGATATGTTCGGAGAAAAGCGTCAGGATGTGATTCTTCATATCGGCAGGCATTTCGCTCTGGCTCCGGATCGTCAAATCAAAAAAGCGGCGCTTGAACAGGCCATCCAGTTGCATCGGGCCTGATTTTGACAAATTGAGCTCAATGACGAAGCGGGTGGTATCATTGTGATCTTCCCCCGCTTCCGGATTTTTATGGTGTCGATGAAACATCCGGATCTGGCGAAGATTATTGCCGTCAAAGAACGGGAAATTGAGACTTTTCCAGTCCTGTCCACCATTGTCCGTATGCAATCGCGAAAATGTCGCGAAATCATCTTCTAGGGCGTGTAAAAGGCGGGCGTGCCCGGCCTCCTTCAGGCTGCGACTGAAATCATGCCCGAGCCAATTTTCGACGGTTCCCAGATGCAGCGCTGACATAAAAAACAACAGACTGCCCGAAAGCTTGCTGTCAGCCTGGGGAACTACAGTGCTGATAACGGTCTGTGCTAGGAGTGGGTCATGCGCTGCGACAGCGTTCATGGCGTCTCGTAAATTCTGCCAGTCCCCCATCGGACTGAGCTGAGGAAGCCGCAATCCGGGTTGCTGCACGTCCGCCGACGAAAGCGGGAATACCGAAATCACATCGGCAACGGCAACCTGCGCGGTTGTCCCGACTATCGGCGGTTTCATCGTTAGATATGAAACATTGCCGAAGGGTGTCTGGAGATGGACCTGTGTCATTCCTGTCGTTGCGGACCGTCCACCGACGGCAATAATGGCGCCATGAAAAATCATGTTGTCAGGGGGAAGAGGACCGCCGCCGGCCCCTTGCGGCCGGACAATCAGGTTGATTTTATCCCCTGCCGCAAGCGTGACCGGCCCCCGCGACGAGGGCATGGCGCTATTTGGATTGGGACTCGTAACCTCTGCTGTGACGATATTATATTTCGAGAGGAGGGCCGCGTTAGCGGCCAATGGGCGTATTTCCGGCGAAGATTGTAATGCTGCCGGGCCCTGACGTTGATAGTTTGCCACAGCCTGCGGGTTAGAGCGAGTGGGAGTCGCGAGACCATCTGCTCCCAACTCTATTGAGAGCCGTGCCAATTGTTCGCCACTGAAACGCGGGGGCTGTGCGAGGGCACGGGCAGCCAATATTTCGGGGCTTTTACCTGAAACAGTTGCCTGTCCGAGCCGCGCGGCCAGATCCCGCGTTTCGTATTTAAGGTCAGCCGGATGAAGCTGCCCGGCTTTAATATACCCCTCCGCTATTAAAACAGCTTTGTCGACTGTCGGGACGAGCTTGACATCCATCGGCGGCGAAAATTCCTTGCCGTTCATGGCGAGGAGGCGGGCGTGAATAACGTCTTCAACCTCGGTAATTTCAAATGTGATGTGACTACCGAGCGTGAGCTGGTTTTGAGTTGTCAGTCGAAAATTACCGTATTCAGTGTGAAGGATGACATTATCGCCGCCCGCTTTCGCGGTGACCACGGCATTTATCTTTGTATTTTCAGGGAGTGCGGACCGGACGGCGGGCTTGTCGGCCGCAGGCAGTTCCGACTGGCCGGTCGTCACGGTGGCTGAATTTGCGGGCGCAACTTCTCCGCTCCCTGTGGCAGGGGTATGGGCCGTCCCAGACACGGGGGACGGAACACCGGATGTGGATCGAATGCCGCTCATGGATACCTACTGCATATTACGCAGTCCCTTTCATGATTTTCTGGGCAACGTCGTCAATATTCCCGGCGGCAGTGCTCGTCGGGTATCGTGTCAGCAATCCGGATTGCGCGCGGATTGCGCTCGCAATTTTCTCATCCTGCTCAATGATACCCATCAGTGGCGGCTCAATTTTAAGGAAATTGCGGCAGGCATTCAGCAGTTTATCGTAAATTTTCCGCCCTTCCCCCTGCGACTTGGCCATATTCACCAGAATGCGAAGATCGGCATCCGGATTTTGCTGCAGGGTTACCTTGATATAAGCGTAGGCGTCCGTCAGCGATGTCGGGTCGCCGGTGGTCACGACGATTTTGGGACCGGCGCCATCGGTGAGGGAGCGAACCTCTTCATCAATCCCGGCGCCAAGATCAAGGATGACATGATCATAGGACGAGGCGAGGACAGCAAGATCCTGGCGGATTTTTCGTAAAACTTCGCCTCGTAATGAGGAAAGTGCGCCTGATCCTGAGCGGCCTGCAATCAGGTCGAACCTGCCCGGCGCAAACGGGATAATGATGTCAGAAAGCGTCATGTCGCCTGCGATGACAGAGCCAAGGTCCCGCTCCGGCATGATTCCGAGTTGGATATCGACATTGGCAAGGCCGACATCGCCATCAAACAGCAGGACTTTTTGTCCGGCTTTTGCCAGCGACTGGCTCAGGCTTACGGCAAGAACCGTTTTCCCGACTCCGCCCTTGCCCGAGGCAATCGTGATCAGGTTGCTCCCGGCTATTTGCGTGGCGGGATGCGAGACTGGGCGGTTACGGCGTGGACTTTCTGTCTGTATCATGATTTTACCTTATCAAATTCTTTGCCGACACCTGTTTCCGTGGGATCCCTGAGGAGTAATCGGGCGAGGTTTACGGGGGTAATGACGTGAAGTCCGGTTGCCACGGACGGAGAAACGCTGGCGTAGGAAAAACTCAGATTGGCCGTATGGGCAGCGGTAAAAATACCGCCGTAGCGACGGGTCGTATCGAGCCGCGTGACAATCATCCGGCGGGCCCCGAGGGCAGCGAAAATCTCTGCTGTGTCACTCATTTCCGCGGTGTCCGTGCCAGCCGCAAGAACCGCGACGGGCTCTGCTTTCGCCGCAATAATTTTCCGGGTAAGGCCAGAGACCTCGTCTGCATCATAGATATTGATGCCACCGGTATCGATCAGGATATCCGACCCGTCAGAAAGCTCGGGGCTTTTAGCGATATTTTCGAGTTCCCGATCGGTTGCGATGACATGTAGTTTAAATTCCAGAATGTCAGCATAGGATTGAAGTTGGTCGATGGCACCCGGCCGGCTTGTATCGGTCGTGATAAGATGAACCTTTCGGCCCTCCATTTTGGCAGCGGCCGCAAATTTGGCGATGGTGACCGTTTTTCCGACGCCGGGGGGACCAACCAGCATTAACGGTGTTTTCCTTGCCTGAATACGCGAGGAATATTTGTAATGGCTGTCGAGAGCCGCCGCGAGGGCAATCGTTGTGTCCCCCGACTTGACGGCGAGGGCCATCCGGCAGAGCTTTTCCGCGAGCAGGGTAGGGAGGCCGTGATAGGCCATGGATTGCACCAGCAGCTCCATCTTGGGTGTAACGCCAAGGGTCGGAGCGGAGGCCTCGTTGCCATTATCCCGTAAAGTGGCGATTTCGCGGTTCAACGCAGTCTTCCCGGCGCGCCGGGGCGGGGGCGGACTTTGGGGGTCGGTTTTCCAGTCCTTGTCCCAGTCCATTGCCCAATTATCAGCTATCGGCGGGGCGGGCGGCGTGTCGTTCTGCTCGACCGCGGCGGTTAATTGCACCTCGCCTGTTGTCATGTTTTGGGTGGACAGAATAATGGCCTCGTCGCCCATTTCAAGGCGGACCCGGCTCATTGCCTTTTCCATCGTGGCAGCTGTGTAGGTTTTGATCCGCATTTACTGGACCCTCAAACCTGCGCAAGCGTTTTAAGCTTGGCCTTGGGGTGAATTTCGTTTTGCGACATTACAACCGTCGTTGGCCGGAATCGCTCGATTATGGACCGCACATACGGCCGGATTGCTGGGCTGGTCAGTAGCACGGGATTATGACCCTGGCCCGCCAAAGTATCGAAGGTTTCCCGGACCTTGGCGATGAATTCCTGCAACTGGCTCGGTGCCATGGAAAGCTGGCGTTCCTCACCTTGTCCCACGATGGCGGTGGCGAAATTCTGCTCCCATTGCGGGGACAGCGTAAGCAGCGGGATATATCCGTTGTCGCTTGTATTAGCGGCCGAGATCTGGCGGGCGAGGCGAGCCCGCACATGCTCGGTGATCGTGTTGATATTTTGCGAATATCCCGTGGCTTCGGAAATCCCTTCCAGAATGGTTGGCAGGTCGCGAATGGAGATCCGTTCCGACAGCAGGCTTTGCAGGATCCGCTGAATGCCGCTGACGGATATCAGGCTTGGGATCAGGTCGGCGACCAGTTTCTGATGAACGCTTGGCAGATCATCCAGCAGTTTCTGTGTTTCCGCATAGGACAGCAGATCCGGCATGTGGTCTTTCAGAATTTCCGTCAGATGTGTCGTAATGACGGTTGCCGGATCGACGACCGTGTAGCCGCGGAAAGAGGCTTCCTCGCGCTGTCCGGCATCTACCCAGACAGCAGGCAGGCCAAATGTCGGCTCTGAAGTTTCTTCTCCCGGAAGATCTATGGGAAGGCCCTGTGGATCCATTACCAGCAGATTATTGGGGCGGATGTCACCGGTTCCGGCTTCCACTTCCTTGACCCGGACCAGATAGTTGTTCGCCGGGAGCTGCATGTTATCGAGAATGCGGACACTCGGCATGACAAAGCCCATTTCGCTGGCGATCTGGCGACGTAATGCCTTGATCTGGTCGGTCAGCTTGTAGCCTTCAGTATCATTGATAAGCGACAGCAATCCATAGCCGAGTTCGAGACGGAGATCGTCAATGGCGAGGGCCGTGGAAATCGGCTCTTCCATCGGGACCGCCGATTTCTTGTCGTCAAGCAGGAGCTGTTCTTCCTCAAAGGCCTGATTAGCTTTTCTCTGGTTGAGAATAAAGGACGCATAGCCGATGCCACCAGCGAGGATCAGGAAAGGGAACATCGGTACGCCGGGAAGCAGCGATAAACCGACAAGCAAGAAAGCGCTGACACCGAGGGCGCGGGGATATCCGCCGAGCTGGCTAAAGAGGGCCTTGTCTGTGGATCCAAGAACGCCGCCACGGGAAACCAGAAGACCGGCAGCAATAGAGACGATCAGCGCGGGCACCTGGCTGACAAGCCCATCGCCGACCGTGAGCAGGGTGTAGCTGTTGGCGGCTTCGCCAAACGTCAGACCTTCCTGCGCGACGCCGATGATGATGCCGCCGATGATGTTTATGAAAGTAATTAGAAGTCCGGCAATGGCGTCACCGCGCACGAACTTTGACGCACCGTCCATGGCCCCGAAGAAACCGCTTTCGTCCTCAAGCTCCTTACGGCGCTTTCTGGCGGTATCTTCGTTGATCATGCCCGCAGATAAATCCGCATCAATGGCCATTTGCTTGCCGGGCATGGCATCCAGGGAAAACCGCGCCGCGACTTCGGCGATCCGGCCCGAACCCTTGGTGATGACGACAAAATTCACCAGGACAAGGATGGAAAAGACAATGATACCGATAATGAAATTGCCGCCCATGACAAAACTGCCGAACGCCTCGATCACATGGCCTGCGGCCTGCGGGCCGGTATGGCCTTCTGACAGGATCAGGCGGGTTGAGGCAAGGTTGAGGGACAGACGCAGCATTGTCGCGATCAGCAGGACAGTCGGAAATGAGCTGAAATCAAGAGGTTTCGAGATAAACAAACATGTCATCAGGATCACGACGGAAAAGGTGATCGAGATCGCGAGACTGAAATCCAGCAGCCAGCTTGGCAGTGGCAGGATCAAGACAATCAGGATGCAGACGACACCCAGCGCAAGCCCGATATCGCTGCGGCCGACGATGCTGACCATCCGTTGCAGAAAGTCAGCTCCCCCCTCGGGTTGGGCCGCAACGTCTGTTGTCCGAAGATTACTCATTTACAGGATGCTTTCTGGTAAGTTTAATTAGGCGCGAAGGCCATAGCGCTGGTCGGCACCAGTCATCGGTACAGAGATACCTTCATCCGTGTAAATCTTGAGCTTGTTGCGCAGGGTTCTAATTGAAATACCGAGAATGTTGGCGGCGTGGGTCCGATTGCCAAAGCAGTGATCGAGAGTATTCAGGATCAGATCCTTCTCTACATCCGCCACTTTTCGACCCACAAGGGCAGAATTGACTTCGGTCGTGTCCGTCGATTGCACACCGTTATTTGCGCTGGAGGTTGCCTGACCACCGACAGGCGTTGCACTGCCGTCAGGCATCAAGATAGCCTCACCGCTGATTACGTCGCCCTGACACAGTAAGACGGCACGGTGAATGGTATTTTCGAGCTCCCGCACATTGCCTCTCCAGGGATTTATCTGCAGTTTGGCCATCGCGGTTTCATCGATGCTTTTAAGGCTCATCCCGTTCGCTTCGGAGTATTTTTTCACGAAATGGTGGGATAGGGCCTCAATATCGACAGGGCGATCGCGGAGGGGCGGGATTTTCAGTGTAACCACGTTAAGCCGGAACAGCAAATCCTCCCGAAAGGTTCTCTCCGCCACGGCTTCCGCCAGATCCCGGTTCGATGTCGCAATGATGCGAATATCCACAGGAACGGGCTTGGTACCGCCAACGCGGTCGATCACTTTTTCCTGAATGGCGCGCAGCAGTTTGGCTTGCAGCTGGATATCCATTTCGCTTATTTCATCGAGCAGCAATGTGCCGCCATTCGCTTCTTCAAATTTACCGATACGCCGGGCGATGGCGCCGGTGAAGGAGCCTTTTTCATGCCCGAATAATTCAGATTCAAGCAGGTTTTCCGGGATTGCCGCGCAGTTTACGCAGACATAAGGCTTGTCGGCGCGTCGGCTGTGGGAATGCAGGTAGCTTGCCATGACTTCCTTGCCGGTCCCGGTTTCCCCGTTAATCAGGACGGAGGCAGAGGAGGGAGCGATCTGCTCGGCCAGCGAAACCACATTTTTCATTGCCGGATCGGCAAATACGAGCTTGTTATTCTCTTGGGCAACCGCCTCCAGGACCGCCGCGATCAATTCTGGATCGGGGGGAAGGGGCAGGAATTCCTTGGCGCCGGCGCGAATGGCGTTTGCCGCCGCGGTGGCATCCGTATTGACCCCACAGGCAATGATGGGAAGATTGATCCGTTCGCTTGCGAGACTGTCGACCAGCGACTTGATGGGCAGGTTGACATCCATCATCGCCATGTCCGCGCCTTTTCCCGAGCGCAAGGATGCAAGGGCCATGTCGATATCGTCTACCTGGCTCACCTTGGCACCACGGGACATGGCAATTTGACTCGCCGCGCCGATTTGGCCGTTCAGGGACCCAATTATCAACAACCTCATCTGCTTACTCTCCTCACAAACTAACTAAAATACTGCACGCGGCTTGCCGGCGGCAGTAGCGTATTCAATAACATTTCAAGACGGCGCGGATTTTCCTGCCGGCCAATTGACGTCGCGCCCAGCATGAACACCCGGTTCAGCAGGACTTCCTCAGCGGAGTTGCGCTCCAGCTTTGAGGCGAGCGGACTAAAAAACATATTTGCAAGCACAGCCCCATAAAAGGTTGTTAGCAGCGCGACGGCCATGGCGGGGCCAATGCTTGTCGGATCATTCAGGTTACCCAGCATTTGTACGAGGCCGACCAGTGTGCCGATAAGGCCCATGGCGGGCGCAACTTCCGCCGCCTTCCTCAGAACACCAGAGCCGGAGTTATGGCGGGCAATCATGCCGTTCAAATCATTTTGCAGGATGCGGCTGACTTCCTCGACCGGCAGGCCGTCGACGACGAGCTGCAGGGATTTTCGCTGGAAACTGTCATCGGCCAGCGACAACAAGTGGCTTTGAAGTTGCAGAACGCCTTTTCCGCGGCATTTTTCGGCAAGGTCCAGCATTGAATAGGCGGCGTAGTCTGGCGTGATACGGCGGGTGAAAATCGTACTTGCAATCAGTTTCTGTGCCCGGACGACTTCCTGCATCGAAAAGCTGATGGTTGTCACCAGGAAGGTTCCTCCCAACACCAACAGCACAGACGGCAGGTTAAAGAACGAGGCGACGGCACCACCCATTAGAACAGCACCGGTCACCAGCGTAAAGCTGCCGAAAAGGCCCAGTACTGTTGCAATGTCCAGTTTATTCACAACCATCCCCGTCGTTACTAGCGTCTGTCAGACTTGATGATTTCCGTCATGGTCACACCAAGACGGTCTTCGACGACGACGACTTCCCCGCGAGCGACGAGGCGGTTATTGACGTAGATGTCAATTGCCTCCCCTACCTTGCGGTCGAGTTCAATGACGGTGCCGCGCCCAAGCTTCAACAACTGGCTGACGCGCATGCGGGACTTTCCGAGCACCGCCGTGACATGCACCGGAATATCGAAAACGGCTTCAAGGTCCGCCGCAGTCCGCGCCAGCTCCGTATCCTCTTCCATGTCCGAATTTGAGGAAATAGCCATCGACTTCGCCTGCTCGGGAGCGGCTGAATCCTGTTGGCTCTCCGGGCTGTTGCCAAGATCCTCAAGATTTAATTCTTTATCTTCCGCCACGTTTTTACTCCTTGCTTTCATGTGTGTGAGGGACACTGTCATTCTGGTTCCCGGGTTCATTGCCTGGACTACGGATAGACTGGGCAAATCGGCTGACAATGCCGCTCATTTTTTGCTGAAGGTCTTCAAGGTTTCTTTCAACGCCTCCATCCGCCCATTCGACGCGGCAATCTCCCGTCTTTTTCGTTTGATCAGGAAGCAGAATGACATTTCCCTGAAATCCGGACGCAATGGATATCTCGTCGACCTTGCCCGCCAGCTTTTCACAGATATCGTCACTCGCCCGAACTACAATTCTGGGTTCATCCCGAAGGTCAGAGAGACATTCCTCAAATAGTTTGAGGACTTCCTCTTCCGGGTGCTGCTGGATCAGGCTCGATGCCAATTTCTTGGCAATTGTCAAGGCAAGCTGGGCTGCGTCGCGTTTGACGGCCAGCATCTTTGCGTCATGTGTTCCCATCAACTCCTGAAGTTGTGTGCTTATTGCGGCCAGAGTAAGCGAAACGCCATTTTCTATAGTTTCCTGTGTCTGGCTTTCCCCCATGCGGACGCCGTCGTCAAAAGCCTGGATTTTCAGCTCGGCCATGTTGCTTTCGGTATATATAGCGACTTCAGCTTTGGCCTGACGGGCTCCATCGTGCGCCGACGTGCCGTCGGGGCAGAACTCGGTGTCAAACATAAATTTATTGGTCATGGTCATTTCCTAGTAGACCAACTCGTCATCGCCGCCGCCATCGGCCAGCAGGATATCGCCCTTGTCCGCCAGTTCCTTGGCGATATTGACAATTTCCATTTGTGCCTCATCGACATCCTTCAGGCGGACAGGCCCCATGGCTTCCATGTCTTCGCGCAGGATTTTTGCCGCTCGCTCGGACATATTCGTGAAAAACAGGTCCCTCAGGCTTTCCGAGGCGCCTTTCAGGCAAATGCCGAGCCGTTCCTTATCAACATTGCGCAAGAGCGTCTGAACGCCGGCGGGATCAAGTTTCAGCAGGTCTTCGAACGTAAACATCAGCGCCTTGATCTTTTCGGCGGAGTCGCGGTTGCGTTCCTCCAGCGCCAAAATGAAACGACCTTCGGTATTGCGATCGAAATTATTGAATATTTCCGCCATCATCTCATGGCTGTCGCGCTTGTTGGATTTCGCAAGGTTGCTCATGAATTCGCTCCGGAGCGTGTCCTCAATCTTGTCGAGCACTTCCTTTTGCACCGATTCCATCTGCAACATACGGTTGACGACCTCAAGGGAGAAATCTTCCGGCAGGGTCGAGAGGACCTTTGCGGCGTGGCCGACATTGATTTTACTCATGACCACGGCCACGGTCTGCGGATATTCATTTTTCAGGTAGTTCGCGAGGACCTGCTCATTGACATTGGCAAGCTTGTCCCACATCGTGCGTCCCGCCGGACCCCGGATTTCCTCCATGATGCCTTCGACTTTTTCGCCGGAAAGCGCTTTCATCAATAACCGCTCGGTTGCCTCATAGGTACCAACGATATTCCCCGTGGAGGATATCTTGCTGGCGAACTCGACAAATAGGGATTCCATGACTTCAGATGACACGGACCCTAGGTTGGACATAGCCTGGGAGATCTCCTTGACCTCTTCCTCGTCGAGGCGTGTCCATAATTCCTTGGTATGCTCGTCTCCGAGTGCCAGCATCATCACCGCGGCCTTGTCGGGTCCAGCGAGATTTTTTAATTCATTAATAGCCATTACAATGCTGTCCTCTTACGCGTCGTGATAGAGCCAGGTGCGAAGAATGGAGATCGCTTCATCCGGATGCTTGTCAACAATTTCACTTACCTTATTCAATGTGGATGTTTTGACCTGACCGTCGACCCGATCGAGATCGATCTTGCTGTCAACCTCGTTGAGGGTTTCCGCCTGACCACTGCCGGACGAATTGCCGATGGCCATCAGTGCGCCGGAATTGCCGCCCGGGAACGCGCCGCCCGCGGCTCCGCCGGGCCCCGCGAGGGCCGGTGTCCCTCCGCCAATGGTGAGCGCCCTGTTCAACAACGGGCGTACAACCAACAATAGGGACAACAGAGCGACAATGACCATGACGCCCATTTCCCCCATTTTGAAGAGATCGGCCTTGGTAAGGCCCATGAAGATGTCATCAGAAACCGGCGCATCCGCTGAGAAATCCTCAACGACCTTTACAAAGGGCATATTGACGACCTCGACAACATCGCCGCGTTTTTCATTAAATCCGATGGCGGATTTTACGAGACGGCTGACCTGTAGCAACGCGTCTTCTGCGAGCGGCTGATAGGTCCGTGTGCCATCGGCCGCAACTTCAGAGCTCCCATTGACAAGTACGGCAACTGTCTGGCGTTGGATAAGGCCAGTCTCATGCACTTCCGTCGTCACCGTTTTGGAGATTTCGTAATTGACCGTCTCCTCCGTCCGTGAAGAGGCATTCTCTGAATTGGGACCATTGTCCGTGGCGTTGTCCGCTTCGGGCAAATTATTTGCGACCGATACGGCACCGTCGGACTGTTTGCCCTCATTTGAGGAATTCGCTTCCTCGACCGTTTGCGAGGAGCGGACAACCTGGCTGTCGGGATCATAGGTTTCTGAATGTACGGTCTTTTGGTCGAAATCCATTATCGCACTTACTTCTGCCCGGACATTGCCGATCCCCAGCGATTTTTCCAGTAGCTGTTCGATTTGGGTTTTTACCCGGCTTTCATAGGCAAGGCGCTTGACGTCAGCCTGAGAACCCCCGCCTGTGCCGACGGCATCCTTGCCATCTCCGCGGGCGAGGAGATTGCCATTCTCATCGACAATGGAAATATGACTGGGCGTCAAGGAGGGGACAGCAGCGGCGGTCAAATGTTGAATGGCAGCGACCTGATCCTCCGTGAGATGGCCGCGGCCATTGAGTTTCAGAACGATAGAGGCACTGGCTTCACGCTTATCGCGGCTGAACACTTCGCGTTTTGGCAGCACCAGATGAACCCGTGCCGCCGACACATTATTCAGGGCGCGGATGGTTCTGCCAAGCTCCCCTTCCAGGGCACGGGTATAATTGACGTTTTGAACGAAACTGGTGGTGCCAAAGGTATCCGAGTTGTCAAAAATCTCGTATCCGACGGAGCCTCCGTTCGGTAACCCGGCCTGGGCCATACTTAGCCGGACGCGCGCGACCTGATCTTGCGGAATAAGGACACTCCGTCCGTCGCTTGAAATCTGGTAGAGAATATTCTCGGCTTCAAGTTTGGATACGATTGCGCCGGAGTCCGATGCTTCCAGTCCGCCATACAGTAATGCATAATCAGGGGAACTAATCCGGGACGCCATAAGCATTATCAGTGCGATCAGGCCAACCGCGACACCACCAAGGATGATTATTCTGACAGAACCCAAACTTTGAAGAAGTTGGCTTATTCCGTTCACGTGTGCCCCCACAACTATAAAATACAACTAAAACTTATCTCACTGGAAAGAAAATACTTGGAGGAGATAAATAAGAGGTTAACGGCAGGCAAAATTTGCCGAGTTGCAGGAATTTTTTGCCTAGCTGTTATATGAGGAAAATCGGATGAAAATTACTGGACGCGGAATATAGATGCAGAGCATATAAAAATGCCCGGCTTTGGGGCCGGGCATTGATGGGGCTGAATAAATTATATAATCAGTCGTTATCGTAAAAATTTTCCTGTGGCCGATATTCCTGTATCCGGGTTGTTCTCAGGCCGGGCAAACCATGTTTGTCGATCGCCTTTTGCCAGGACAGGAATTCTTCTACCGATAGGGTATACCGCCGACAGGCGTCATCGAGGCTGATTAGGCCACCGCGTACCGCGGCAACAACTTCAGCCTTGCGCCGAATAACCCATCGTTTGGTATCTTTGGGCGGCAGGTCATGAATAGACATGGGCTGCCCGTCGAGGCCGATTATTCGATTAATCTTGCGGTCCATTTGCGACTGCATTTGTACTCTTCCTTGCACTGCTTCTGTGTTTCGAGTTGAGATAATAGCCGCATCGATTTAACAAACCGCTAATGACTGTGGTTAATTTTATCTTCTGGACAAAAAAGTCAATTTTTGCCCAGAAGACAAGAGGTTACGGCGAAAAAAGGTTACCGTTTCAACCGCAGAAGCTCCTCCAGCATTTCATCTGCCGTCGTGATTATCTTGCCTGCGGCCGAATATGAGCGCTGGGTAACGATCATGCGTGTGAACTCTTCAGCGATGTCCACGGTGGAGGATTCGGTAGCAGAGGAAATAATTTTCCCAGCCCCGCCCGCGGTTGCCTCCCTGAGGGTGAATGTGCCGGAATCAGGTGTCTCGTCATAGGCATTGCCATCCAGGTTCCTTAGGCCGTTTGGATTGGCAAAGGTCGCGACGGGAACCTTGTAGATTTCCTTCGATGTGCCATTGTCAAACTTGGCAATCACGGTGCCTTCTTCATTGATAAAGACCGAGTTGAAGGATCCGAACAGGGCACCGTTTACCTCGGACGAGACCAGCTCGGAGTTGGCGGCAAACTGTGTAAAGCCATCGGATGATCCGTCGGACCCGAAGTTCAGCGTAACAGACTGGGGCGTCGTAATGCCGAGGGCGGGTCCCCAGGGGATTGAGATCGTATTGCTGAGAGTCGTTCCCGCCAGATCCAGCGTGCCGTCGGAGCCAAAGGACACGACCTGTGAGGACAGCATATTTTCAGCACCGTCGCCGTTCGTATCCGCGGTTGTCTCAACCGTCCATTCGTTCGGTGTCGCGCCGGACCCCGTCCGCAGGAAGTTAAAGGTAATACTATGGGCAGAGCCCATGCTGTCATAAACTTGGAATGACCTGGTGAAATGAGGGTCTACCGTTCCCGCCGTCATATCCCCGGCGACATAACCAGCACCAAAGCTGGTCTGGTCAGAAGAAAGGTTTGCCTTGAGGTTAATCGTTGACGTTGCCTCGGCGTTACCTGTCAGCCCTGTAATATTGACCGGGGTGAGAGCGGCAAGATCGGATTGGTTCGCTGGAATGTTGCCATTGGGGTCAATTTCCCAACCCTGCAGATAGTAGCCCTGGGCGTTACGGAGTAGTCCAGAGGCATCCGGCTCAAACGTTCCCGCGCGGGTATAGACATAGTTCCCGCCGGACACGCTGGGATCGGGGTTGGTATTAACGACAAAGAAGCCATCTCCGGCCACGGCCATGTGGGTCGAGGCATCTGAGGCTGTAATCAGGCCCTGCTTGTCAATCTGTGCCCGTGGATGGACGAGGACGCCACCGGCGGAATAGGTCGTGTCGGTAGCGCTTTCTGTCACCAGGGTCGAGAAGATCGCCTTGGTTCCTTTATACCCTATTGTGTTCGTATTCGAGATATTGTCAGCGATTGTGGCCATCGCGGTCGATTGTGCGGCGAGGCCCGAAACGCCGGAAAACATTGCTGCTGTTAAACTCATTTTATTTCTCCTGTACTACCGCCTACCAAATTCTGGCGAAGCGTGCTGGGTTAGCCGCGCTCAAGCGGACGGTTCATCTGTGATTTCTACTGAGGTGATATAGTCTAGGCTGACTTTGACACCGCCGACGTTGAGGACGGGTTCGCCGTTCACGGTTTCAATGCTTGTCGCCACGCCCTTGAAGTTATGGGAAACATTAACGACGCTGCCACCTGCGGATTCTGCCGTAACGGTAAGGTAATATTCGCCATCACCTGCCGCGGCCCCGTTGCTTTTCGTGCCATCCCAAGTGAATGTCTGTTTGCCAGATGGCGCGCCATCGGTCGTTTCCGTATAAACCTTGATGCCGTTCTTGTCATAGATGTCATAGGTCGCCGTCGCGGCACTTGATCCCAGATCTATGTTCCAGGAAGCATTCCCGCTGCTGAGGGCGCCAACGTTGAGATTGGTGCCGACGGTCTTGCCCAGATAGTTGACCATCGTCGCGGCCTGACTATTCTGCTGGCTGATCTGTTGCAACTGTACCAAGGCCTCAAGGTTCTGGTTCGTGGCAATCGATTGTTCGACATTGGTGAAATTCACCAACTGGTTCGTGAACTCCGTCGAATCTGTTGGATTGAGGGGGTCCTGATTTGTCAGCTGTGTTGTCAGCAGTGTCAGAAAATCATCGAAATTGCTGGCAAGATTTTTGGACGCTGCATTGGCATTTGACGTGCTGGCCGCGGTTGTCTGTCCTACTTCCATCTGCTTATCCTTATTGTCGTAAAATAGAAAACTCTTGTCATTGTTTAAACCTGGATGTCGAGGTTGCTGTTACTCGCAGAACTGCTCCTGGGCACGGGCATATTGCTCACCTGCGGGCTGTCCAGTTCCGCCATGTCCGGTATCTGGAGATCAGCGTTGGCAAAACGGGGATGTTGATTATGCCCCTCCTGCCGCAGTCCGAAATTCAGACTGTTCGACCCGGTCTGGAAACCGGCGTCCTGAAGGGATCGTTCCAGGGTTCGCGCATCCCGTTGCAGCATATCCAGCGTATGTTGCTTATCGACGGAGACTGTTGCAATCACCCGGCCGTCATGACCGATTTCAAGCTTGACATCGACACGACCGAGCTCCGATGGGTGCAGGTTGATCTTGATATGGTCTATCCCCTCTTTGGCGGCGGCGCTGAAATGGGTCGAAACCTGATCAGCAACCGGAAGCTGTCCGGCCATCCGCGCGGCGTTTGTTGCCTGGGCGGCCGTGCTTGCCGCTGTCGCGTCAACACCCTGGATGGCGCCGGTATGGGCGCCCGATAACGCGTGGGTTAGGCCGTCCGCGGCAACGGGTTGCGCGGCGGTTCCGGGGGTCGCCGGGGTCTGTCCGCCGAGGGCGTCCGGCAGGGGGGCGCCTGTCAGTAACGTCCCGTTGGCCGCAGGTGTGGCTCCGCTGGTGAGAGAGGCGGAGACAAGATTGGTACTGGAGGCAAGGACGGATTGGAATGTCTGCTTCGGTGCTGTCGAAACCAGGTTAATCTTGCCTTTCCCCTCATGCAGCATTTCAGCAACCTTGGCGGAAAGTATGTCCTTGTCAGTTTTCGCGGCCGCCTCGGTTTTTAGGCCTGCGTTGGCGTTCTCTGCCGCAATTGCCGGAGTGGCGGCGGCTCCCGTTTCAGATTTCAGGGCGGCAGCCTTGGCGGTTTTTTCTGGCTGTTGAGCCGCGCCTTGTGCAATTTTTGAGGCAGCGTCGGTTGTCGCTTCCTTTGTTGCAACATCCATGGTCAATACGGAAGATTTTACCTTGGCGGCCTCGTTGGCGGCGGTGGCAACCTGCTGTGTCTCCCCTGGGCTTGCGGTCGCTGCCAGCCCAATCGCTGCGGCCGCGCCCGATGCGGATTGGAACGCAGTATCAGCCTTTCCGCTTTGACCGGCAACCGTTGTGTCCTGTTGGGAAGCAGGCGGGCCCGATGCAACAGGGTCGGCGGTTTCTTTATTGGCGGTCGATGTATTCTGCGATACGGCTGTGCTATCTTGAGCTATGTCCGCCCGCTCGGCTAGCGAAGGAGTATCGGAACCTTTATCTCTCGGAGGAATAGAATTGGGGTCGGTTTTTTCATGATAGCCCGGCAGATCGGCGCGGGCATCGACATGACGTGCATCGTCATCGTCGCCCTTCGCGCGCCGCTCGTCTGTTGGCGCGGGGTCTGTCAGGAACTTTGAAAATTCCTCGGTATCCTTCGCCCGTGAGGGCGGATCCCGACGGATTGATTCCGTGGTCATCCCGATGATTTGGCCAACATCCATAGCTTTATCTCACATTCTGCTCAAAATTTGCCCATAGGGCGCTTTGTCCTTCCCTGTGAAGCAAGCTTTGGGCCAGTTTCTGACGCAGACAATATTTCAATTAAAACAATGAATTAAAGATATATCGCTTATTTCCGTGATGGCTTGAATGCGGACAAATCGGCAATTACCTCCCTCCTGTACAGACGAATTTGCCGAGCGAATTTTGGCTTTCCGGCTGCTGGAGAAAGGCATTTTCGAGTGAGCCGGGTTCTGGTCGCTTCACAGCCCCCTATTAATAAAGAGGCGATTGCGGACCTATTATTCGATCCCAGAGACCCCACTCTGGAAAGTTGGCATTGATATTGCTCATTAACATCTGAAGATCCCTTACCGGGATTCTAAATGTGAGCTGAAATTTTTGGTAAAATGAAAATACAGATGAAAAAACAACAAGTTAAATGCGGCTTCCGCGAAAGAGTAAAGCGCGCGGTACGGTTCGGGCACCCGGTACCTTTTGCCCTGTCCCGGTTGTTTTTTCCGAATTCCGGTGAGACGTTTCAGTCCCTGAGGAGCAGTTAGATGAGCTTGAATGCAATTTTGAACACCGGCGTGACGGGCATGTTGAGCCATCAGGCGGCCCTCAATGTCACATCGAATAACATCGCCAACGTTCAGACTGAAGGCTATGCACGCAAGAGCGTCAGTTACAGTTCTCTTGCGGTCAATGGAATGGGCGCAGGGGTCGAGGTATCAGAAATTCGCCGCATCACGGATGAATTTATTGCCAAGGAACTGCGGCTCTCCACGGCCGGGTCTGAACAATATAAGGCGATGTCCGAGATTCATACCCAGCTGCAATCCCTTTTGGGGGACCCGGCGGATAACAAGTCCCTGACCGGAAAGCTCGATAGCCTTAATGCGGCCTTTGCAGCCCTCTCTGTCGATCCGACAATGTCGGTTTCGCGATCGGCGGCGCTGGCCGAGATCGGGAATTTCGGGATTGAGACGGACCGTCTACTCACTCAAATCCAGTCGCTGCGCAAAGAGGCGGACACCCATATCTCTGAGGAGGTTAAGATCGTCAATGATGCAATCCTGCGCATCAACGATCTTAATATCGAGATCAAGTCGGCAACGCAAAGCGGGCAGCCCACCGGTGAGCTTATGGATCAGCGGGATCAGTCATTGACGGCCATTTCCAAGATCATGGATATCAAAACCTATCCGATGACTGATGGCGCGATTGCCGTTGTGACAGATGCCGGACAGCAGCTTCTTGATTTTCAGCCACGGCAGCTTGTTTATTCACCGGCCAGCGTCGTTTCGACCCAGACCCAATTCGACCAGATTAGCCTCAATGTCTATGACACGTCGACAAAGACTGTTGCCGCGACCGGTCTTGCGCTCGATCCTGAATTGCAAAGCGGGTCTTTACGGGGCTGGCTGGACATGCGCAATACGGAACTGCCGAATATCGCGGCGCAGATCGGCGCCCTGGCGTCGGGTGTGGCCGAACAGTTCAACGCCATCCATAACGACAATATCGCGGTGCCGCCGCCAGCGACCTTGACCGGCCGGAATACCGGGCTTGTCGCCAGCGATCCCCACGGCTTCACCGGTCAGGCAACATTTTACAGCTTCGATGCCAGTAATAATATCCAGTCATCCTATACCGTTGATTTTGATAATCCGGGGACCACGACGCTGGCCGATGTTGTGGCGGAGGTCAACGGCGGCCTCGGGGCGGGGACGCTGACCCTTGCAAACGGTGTCCTCGGCATGTCTGCACAGGGCGGCGCAACCGGTGTTGGTATCGCTCAGGAAGCGGCCAGCCCGTCTGCGCGCGGGGGGCGAGGTTTCTCCCATTTCTTCGGCATGAATGATATGATTTCAACGAAAGTCGACACCTCTTTCGATACTGGGTTCACCTCTGCAAACAGTCACGGCTTTACCGGGACTACGGCACTTGAATTGCAGGGCCCGAACGGACAGAAACCGGTTTCCTTCATTCTGGACTTTGGGGCTATCGGCGGAACCATGGCCGATGTGGTGACGGAACTTAACGCCAATCTCGCGCCTTATACGACGGCCTCCCTGGATGCCGATGGCGCACTCGCCTTTACCAATGCACCGGGCCTCGGTGGCTATCGTTTGAATGTTGTCTCCGACAGTTCAGACCGGGCGGGTACCGACGTTGGATTTTCGGAAATGTTTGGGGTCGGGGAGCGGTATCCGGCGGATGCCGGGCTCGAATTTGCAGTTGTGGCGGATGTTGCGGCCAATCCCCAACGTCTGGCGACGGCCAAAATCGATCCGGGCGGAACACCTGCGGTCACGCAGGCCGATAACCGGGGCGCGCTCGCATTTCAGGATATTGCCTCCCAGTCCTACGCCTTCGAAACTATCGGCGGACTGACCGGTTCCACTGTCTCGTTGAATGATTATGCCGCGCAGGTTCTGGCAAGTGCGGGCTTGAGCGCGGCCCGTGCCGACAGCCTGCAAAGCGACCGCGAGGCCCTTGTCGGTGCCCTGCAAAATCGGCTTCAGGAAGTCGCAGGAGTGAATATGGACGAAGAACTTGCCAATCTGATTATTTACCAGAATGCCTATAACGCCTCTGCCCGTATCATTACGACGGCCCGTGAGATGTATGACATTCTGATGAACATGTAGGAGAAAAAATATGACGAGAGTTTCGAGTTTTCAGCAAAGCCAGGTGCTTCTGAATGAAATGCTGTCGAGCCAGAAAAAAGTTTCTCAGGCCCAACTGCAGGTATCGACTGGCCATGTCGCGGAATATTACAAAGATATTCACATGGATATCACAAACCTCGCGGGGACCAAATCGCTTCTGTCCCGTCTGACCCAACATCAGGCGAACAACAGCCATATCATGAACCGCCTTTCCAGCTATGATCAGGCAATGGCCGGGATTGAAACCTCGGGAAATGATGTCATGTCGGCGGTTATGGGGGCAATCGGTACGACCTCCACGCAAGGGCTGTATGAAACGGTTGAGGGCGCCTTCGATAATGTCCTCAATTTTCTCAACAGCCAGAATACCGAAGGATATCTGTTTGCCGGCTCCAATCAGGATGAAGCGCCGGTGAGTATTACCTCCATCGATGACCTGCTGACGGCGGCCGAACCGCCGACGGATATTTTCCGTAATAACAGTTTGAAATCATCTGTCCGCATTGATGAAAACAGGACATTGGAAGTGGGGGTCCTGGCCGATGATCTCGGGCTAGAAATTATGACCGCCTTCCAACGGTTTGCCATGTGGAAAAACGGCATCGTTCCGACGACAGCGCCGGTTCCTGCCGGTCCCTCCGGCAATCTGGCCTCGCCGCTCAGTCAGGAGGATCAGAACTTTCTGATCGGGGAAATCCCGAACCTTGAGCAGTTGATCGACAGGATAAGTGGCTTTCGCGGGGACAATGGTCTCAATCAGAAAACCGTGGATGCTGCACAGGAAGGTCTCGCCCTGCAGGTCGATCAGGCAAAGGAATTCATCAGCAATATCGAGGATGTGGATGCGGCGGAAGCAATCGCCAATCTCAACCAGCGTAATTTCGCGCTTGAGGCGTCCTACAACGTCTTGAGCCAGATAAGCCGTCTCAGTTTGCTGAATTTCCTGTAATCCGCTCGGCGTTTGCGCCGAATTGCTTGCATATTGCGCCGTGCAGCCTATATTGCGCGCCATGAATTCACTTGGATTTGATACTCCGCCGGAGGATACCCGCATTGTTGTCGCCATGTCTGGTGGCGTCGACAGTTCGGTGACGGCTGCGCTTCTGAAGGACGAGGGGTATGACGTTGTCGGCATCACGTTGCAGCTTTACGATCACGGCGTTGCCGTCCAGAAAAAAGGCGCGTGCTGCGCCGGGCAGGATATCCATGATGCCCGCCGGGTCGCCGAAGCCATCGGCATTCCCCATTATGTCCTTGATTATGAGAGTCGTTTTCAGGATAGCGTGATGGAGGAATTTGCTGACAGCTATCTCCGCGGTGAAACGCCGGTGCCGTGCGTGCGCTGTAATCAGACCGTGAAATTCCGCGACCTCCTCGAAACATCTCGGGACCTCGGCGCCGTCGCTCTGGCGACAGGTCATTACCTGCGCCGTGAACAGGTCGCAGGCAAGGCACAGTTATATAGGGGCCGCAATACCGGCAAGGATCAAAGTTATTTCCTGTTCGCGACGACCCAGCAGCAGGCGGATTATTTACGTTTTCCCCTCGGTGATCTGACGAAAGAGCAGACGCGGGCGCTCGCCGATAAATACAATCTGGCCGTTGCCGCGAAACCGGAGAGTCAGGATATCTGTTTTGTGCCCAACGGCAATTACGCGCAAGTGATTGAACGGTTGCGGCCGGGGGCGGGTGTGGATGGCGATATTGTCGATCTCGACGGGGCTGTTCTCGGCCATCACACAGGCATCATTAATTACACCATCGGCCAGCGCCGCGGCCTCGGGGTCGCTACGGGAAGTCCGCTCTATGTCGTTCGGATTGATCCGGGTCGCAATCGGGTGATTGTTGGTCCGCCAGAGGCCTTGCTCGTTGCCAAGCTGACATTACGGGATGTTAACTGGATCGGTGATGAAGCGCTCGGGCTTGACGGCCGTGAGGTGACAGTTAAGGTCCGCTCGACCCAGGAACCCTTTGCGGCGACTGTCTACGGGGCGGCAAACGGCTGGGCCGAGGTTCATCTGGCCGATCCGGAGGGCGGTGTTTCGCCGGGACAGGCCTGCGTGATGTATGATGGCGACCGGCTTCTTGGCGGTGGCTGGATTGCGGGAACGGAACCCCCGCTCAGGCTGGCCTCCTGATCGCGCGGCGAGGCAGACAAATCTGATTTCCCGGCTTGACAGGGCAGCGTAAAGACCCTAAAAACCGGGCTTCGAAATGCCCGCCTGTGCAATTTGGGTAATTTCCTGCGGCTCCTTAGCTCAGTTGGTTAGAGCGGTGGAATCATAATCCATGTGTCCCCAGTTCGAGTCTGGGAGGAGCCACCATTACCCCCCTTGGTTAGAAGGTGTTTTTCGAACTTTCACTCTTTCGCTTCAAATATATCCACGTGTCCTGTGCCGGTTTTTGTGCGAACTACGCACGTTTCACGTGAAACATTTCTCATCGCCGCCTCTCCCGGCTTCGATGACATAGCGATTGAAACCTGTCCGAGGCTTTGCTACGGTCACGGGACATACATGTTGCCCTGCATTAAAAATAATAAAAAGGGAGCCGCCTCATGACAATCAACGGAAAAGCCTATATCGCCGGTGCCTATGAGCATCCGAGGCGAAAGGCGGTGGACAAATCCCTCGCCCAACTCCATGCGGAAGTCGCCAAAGGGGCGCTGGACGATGCGGGCCTGACCACGGATGATGTCGACGGTTATTTTTGTGCCGGCGACGCTCCTGGCCTCGGCGGAATGTCGATGGCGGATTATATGGGATTGAAGCTCCGGCACATGGATAATACGGAGACGGGCGGATCGTCCTATGTTGTGCATGTCGGTCATGCGGCGGAGGCAGTCGCGGCTAGTTGGCTTTTACCTGGCCGATCCTGTCATTGTCATTGGCATAGACATAGTGTGCCTGCGCATCCGTCGCCTGTTCGGTCACGACCGGAAGCCCGGATTTTGACCATTCGAGCTTATAGACGATCTTTTCGGCGGTGATAGGACGATCAAGGGCGTCTGTCTCAATGACCCTTGCGCCATCGCGGGTAAATCTCTCCGTTTTCGCGCCGCGTGTTCGGGTCCAACCAACAAGCTTTCCCGCGGCGTCATACTCATAGTCGTCGCGCCAGTTCCTGTCCGCAAATATCTGCGGATCGATATAGCGACCCTTGGTCTCCGGGCTCCGGTGGTCGATCATCACGATTTGCTTCTTGTCATTATATTTTCTCACCTGATTGGCGGGAAAAAGGAAATTGATGAAGGACGGTGCGGAATAATAGGTGCCGTTATTGACAAAGGCCCCGATCTCAACCCGGCTTGTGGTGATGTCAGCCTGCTCCGGCGCAGGAAACGGCGCGTGCCAGGGAACAGTGATTTCAACAACGCTGCCACTTTCATTTTTCGGCGTTATGGAAATTCGCTTTTTATCCCCCCGGAGCACGACCCACCGATATTCAAGCTTCTGGTTGGGCGGTCCTTGTGTCTTTTCCGCGCTGACGACAAGCTTCGTCTCCAGGGCACTGGACCTGACCGCACGGGAGATGGCGGTAGGCGTTGAAAATAACGCCTCGGGACGGAAGGTGCTGAAATCGTCTATACCTTTTTCAGGTTCGCTCTCGGAGACAATCGAAAGTTGCACGATCGGCGGCACGTCCTTTATCTCAAGCTTCTGTGCCATTTGCACCATTTTGCCAAGATCAATATTGAGGCTGTCAAAAACCGGCGGTTGCGCCTTGTAGGTCAGGTAATCCTCCGGATTTTTAACGGAAACCTGTCCCTCGCGAAATATCATCTGCACGGTCGGCATGATCATCCGGTTTTTCTTCAGATATTCCTTCACCTCAGGCTTAAAGGCGGCGAGGATGCTGGCAACCGCATTGAGAAATGGCCTATCGGAGCCTGATTTCCCCTTGGAGATAATCATGTACGGGGTGTTGGCACTCAGGATATCGCCGTGCTTTATCCCATAGTCCGCGACCGCCGGATACACATACAAATGATTTGAGACATATTGCAAAAATAATTTATTTGCGCCGAACGGCAGGGTTGTCGCAAGCCGTCCCTGGCTACGCCAGAACTTGCCCTTCGTTACCGCCGTCGACGAATTTCCGATGGTGATGGAATTGAACAGGATTTTTGTATTTACCCCGTAGTCGATCCCGGCGTCCTTCGCTTCCCGGCTATACTCAATAAAGCTAAACTGCGGATATCTGGATATCTTGATAGCAGAATGCCCGCGATCGCGATTGTCATAGAGGTCACCATGATTTCCGGCGGCCGATCCGCGCTGATACCATTGGGTCAACAGGTTGGCAACGGGGTCCGTTCCGGTTTGCACGGTACTGGGCGTACTCGTCGCATTGAACTTGAATTCGCTGATCAGGGTCCCGATACGCGGGTTCCAGATGGTGTTCGCGGGGCTGACAAGAGCTTGAGAGTTCTGAATTGGATAAGGGCCAAACTTGATGCCAGGGTCGCCAGTTTTTTCCGCATTGTTTTTAATGATTTTTTCGGCCAGTTCCTGAAATCGCGGAGAGTCCCTCAAAGATTTCAGATTCGGATCTGTTTGCAGGAGCTTAGAATTGCGAAAGCCCTTGTCGATGGCAACCGACAGCGTATCCAGAGCCTCGTCCGGCTTGTTGCGAGCCGCGAGCAAGGTTGCCAGCAGATAGTAATTCTGGTCCCGGCCCGGATATTCCGAAATTATTTTGCGAAGAGATTGCTCAGCATCTTCAAACTCGCCTTTCTTGATGGCGGCGAAGGCAAAGACCAGCTTTTCCGACATCGCCGGCATGTCGAAGACATTGAAAGCGGTACCCTCCGGACCGGGCGATTTCTGTTCTTCAGACATCGCCCGGACGGGCGTCAGGCTGATGACAGCCAGACAGACAAAGATTTGAAGGGCGCGCGCACGCGCCGTTCGGTTAGGCGGGAGAGAGAACATGAATTACCCGGCTTTCAAGCATATCCTTGGTTTTGGCGCCATAGGCCTTCATATGAGCAGAAGTGGCATGGGCCATCAGGGCATCAATGTTTTCCCATTTTTCAATAACGGCAAAAGAGTTTTCCCCGATTTTGGTCTGGAACCCGCCTACACCTTCCATGTCAATAACGGCATTATACTCGATACAGCCCTGTTCGGCCTGAACAGCAGGAACGTTGGCTTTGAACGCGGCGAGGACTTCCTCCAGTTTACCGGGTTTTGCGGTGATCATTGCGATGATATTGACAGAGGACATTTTTGCTTCCTTCTTTATGATTATTGCTTTCAGTCGAATTCTACAGCATACCCTAGAGGTATGGCCATGATAAACCATGGTATTTTTTTATTTTCTGATGGCGGTGGCGCATCTTCCCGTCGAAGGTGAAATAGAAGTAAAATCATACATGCGCCGCAAGATGAATAAGGAGTATTGCCATGCCGGGACCATTCGCCGGAATCAAGATCATTGACCTGACAACCATGATTTCGGGGCCGTTGGCAACAATGATCCTGGCGGATCAGGGCGCGGATGTCATCAAGGTGGAAGCGCCGGGCGGCGGTGACTACGGGCGCCATGTGGCGACACGCCGCAACGGGTTCTCTGCCTCGTTTGTCAATAACAACAGAAACAAGCGATCCATTGTTCTTGACCTGAAAAATCCGGACGGGATTGCGGTATTTGAAAAGCTGGTTGCGACCGCCGACGTGGTTGTCCAGAATTTCAGGCCCGGCGTTGCCGAGCGCATGGGCATTGGCGAGGCCCGCACCCGCGCGATCAACCAAAAGATTATCTATGTTTCAATCTGCGGGTTCGGGTTTACCGGTCCTTACGCCCAGAAGCCGGTATTTGACCCGCTTATCCAGGCCGTTTCCGGCCTGACTAGCGTACAGGCCGGATCGGATGACCTCCGGCCAAAACTGGTCAGGACAATTCTCCCCGATAAACTGACCGCCATACAGGCATCGCAGGCAATTGCCGCGGCTCTTTTTGCGCGCGAACGGACAGGTGAGGGGCAGCATGTTGAGCTATCAATGCTGGATACACTCGTCTCGTTCCTTTGGAGCTCCGATATGGGCGGTCATACCTTTGTCGGCGAGGAGACGGCGACGGAGGTTGCCCAATCTTTCATCGACCTGATTTATGAGACGAAGGACGGCTATATCAGTGTTGCGGTCATGCTGGATAAACACTGGAAGGGGTTCGCCATGGCCGTGAAAAAGCCTGAATTGGTTGAGGATGACCGGTTCCGGACACCGGAGGGGCGGGAGGTCAACAAGGATATTCGCACCCGCCTGATGCAGGACCTGATGCAGTCCTTTACGACGGCTGAACTGATTAGCAGTTTCGAAGGCCATGATGTTCCTTGCGCGCCGGTTCTCACCCGAACTGAAATGCGCACTCATCCGCAGGTGCTTGCAAATGATATTATTATCGAGAGCGATCATCCGGAGGCGGGACGGTTGCGGCAGGCGCGCCAGCCCGCGCAATTTTCCAGAACCCCGGCCGAGCTAAAGCGCGGGGCGCCAGTCTATGGCGCCCATACCCATGAAGTCCTGCAGGCGGCCGGATATGAGGTTAATGAGATTGCTGCCTTGGAACAGGCCGGGGCGGTGTGGCAGGGAGACAGCGATTAAGCCTGGGTGACTAGCTGCATTTTTTGTTGCTGACCGGGTATATCTTGATTTGGTGAGTGAAGTTATCTCCATCGCTGAGCGTAACAGATTCGACACTCAGCAAGGCCAGCAAATCCAGAAATGTCAGGTCTTCGGGTGCTCCTGTCTCCTCGAATATCGGGGTCGTCCGGGCGCTGTTGGTGAGATCAGCAAGCAATGCCCGCGCCCGATATATGGTTTTAAGATACCCGTCGATCTTGGCGACGATGATCAGCTTCTGTGATTCCTCGCCTTTGGCAAAAACGGAGTAGGCCGCTTCATAGGGGCGGGTTGCCATGCCTTCCTTGATGCCGATGACAAAGCCGATCCGTCGGCGCTTGTCCATGTTTTCCAGCGGGGGAATCCGTGCGCAATAGATTTCCGTTGAATCCGGGGCCGGATAGTAATAGCCGATATACCGGTCCTCCGCCGCCTCCGCCGGACCCGAAATCACCGCCATAAGCGCCACAAGCGCAAAAAACACACCCCAACCATTCCGTGCCGACACCATCAACCGCGATCCCCCAAAGCTATTCAGTCGGCGCATAGCTTATTTGCAAAAGCCCCGTATGGCCAGTTGGAAAATGCTTTGTTGGAGCAAAGGGATCAGGCAGGATGCGCGGCTGTCCAGTCGGACAGGATACTTTGGGCATCAGCTTCGGCGGTTTTGGCGTCCTTCGTTTTTCCGGGAACTTTTGCGGTCAATTCTATGACATACCCGTTCGGGTCACGGAAATAAATGGAATGAATAAAGCCATGGTCGGAGATGCCACGCGGGTTAAACCCCATTTCCTTACCCTTGGCGAACATTTCGTGAAGGCTATCCATCTCAACCTCAAGGGCAATATGAAGATCAAAGTCATGCTGGTCCTTGAACTCGAAGGACTGGTACGGGGCCTCAAAAAAGGCGAGGAATGAGCCATCGTCCATGCGATAGAACGAGTGGAGGACCTCCGTCTTGCGGCCTGATTTCGTTTCGCCGATGGGGAAGGCATCGGCAAGCGGCAGACCCAGAAAATCCTCGTAGAATTTGCGGGTTTCTTCCGAGTTGCGGCATCGATAGGCGTTGTGGTGAAGTCCCTTGATCATGTTACGCTCCTGTTCCCGTTATGCGCTCCCGAACCATATTTGGCCATTTCGGGTGTGAATTCAAGCGGCGCTAATCGCGGAGCTTGTAGCGCTGGATTTTACCCGTTGCGGTCTTAGGCAATTCATCGACAAACTCGATCCAGCGCGGATATTTAAATGCCGCGAGTTTGGACTTGGCATAGATTTTCAGCTCTTCCGCCAACGCCTCGCGGTCGGCGGTCGGGTCGCGCGGAACGATCACCGCCTTCGGCTTGATCAGTTCATCGGCGTCCGCTTTACCAACGACGGCGACTTCAAGGACTGCCTCATGCTCGATCAGGGCTGCCTCCACCTCGAACGGGGAAACATAGATGCCGCCCACCTTCAGCATGTCATCCGTGCGCCCGCAGTAAATGAAATATCCGTCCTCATCCTGCCGGTATTTATCACCCGCCCGCGTCCAGGGGCCGTGAAATGTCTCGCAGCTTTTGTCGCGCTGGTTCCAGTACATCAACCCGCTGGACGGGCCAGAAATTTCAAGCGCGCCCATTTCCCCTTGGGCAACGGCGCGGCCGTCATCGCCGGTAAGCCGTATGGTGTATCCGGTGACCGGCTTGCCGGTGGAGCCCGGCCGCACATCGCCGGGCCGGTTCGAGATGAAGATATGAAGCATTTCCGTGCTGCCAATCCCGTCGAGAATATCGGCGCCCACCTGTTTCTGCCAGCGGCTAAGAAGATCCGCAGGCAGGGCCTCGCCCGCCGAGGTGCAGAAACGCAGGCTATGCTCTCCCGCTTTGGGGAGAAGGCCGCTCGCCAGCAACATGCCGAACAGGGTTGGAACGCCGTAAAAAATCGTTGGTGCCTCAGTGCGAAGAATTTTGCAGACCGCCTCCGGTGTGGGCGGGCCTTTCAGCAGGACCACCGTCGCGCCAACGGAAAAGGGAAATGTCAGGCCGTTTCCAAGCCCATAGGCAAAGAAGAGCTTGGCCGCGGAAAACATAATATCGTCTTCCTGAATGCCAAGGGTTTGCCGTGCGTATAAATCCGCGGTTGCGGCCAGATTGCTATGAAGATGAACCGTTCCCTTCGGGCGTCCCGTGGTCCCCGAGGTATAAAGCCAGAAACACATGTCATCGGCTTTGGTTTGCACGGCGGTGAAGGCGTCGCTTTGGCGGGCCAGCAATGTTTCAAGGCTCATGTCATCGCTGGCGTCGCCATCCGAAATAATGACGGATTTCAACGCGGGATGGCTATCGAGGTGCGATTGAAACAGGGGCATCAGGTCGCTTGAGACAAACAGACCCGTCGCCCGGCTGTCCTCAAGGATATAGGCGCAATCGGCCTCGGTCAGGCGAGTATTGATCGGAACCGGGATCACTCCGGCCTTGATGGCGCCGAGAAAGCAGACAGGAAAATCGATGGAATCATTGAGACAGAGGACAATGCGTTGCTCAGGCAGGATCCCAAGCTCACCAAGAGCATTGGCAAAGCGGTTGATTGCATCGTTCAGCGCCTGATAGCTGTGGGTGCCGCCAGAATCGATGACAGCGGTCTTGTTGCCCCGCCCCGCCGCCAGGTTGTGATCGATCAGCTCGACAGCCGCATTGTAGAATTGTGCTCTGTCCGTATCGCTGGTTGCCATATTCCCCTCCCCAGAGTTTCAAAGACCTGTCATTTATGCCCGGATTTTCAGACTTTGGGGCCGTCGATGCCCAGTTTATCTCTATCCGTGTTTTAACGGCAAGCCAATCGATTATGGCTGGCCATTGCGGCAGGCTAGCTGCCAGTTAATTGCTCCAGCCACTCACCGGCCCATTCGCCCGCCTGGTCTTCCGGGAGCTCGCCGGAGGAGGCATCATGCCTCATAATCTCGCCGATGCGGGTGGCGCCGAATTTCCTGAACGCGGCATCAAACAGATTGCCGGCATTGCAGAATGTCTGGTTATAGGTGATGTCCCCGAGGGCGAAGACGCCATATTTAATGCCTTTGAGGTCCGGCGCGGCGGCCTCCAGATTATCCATGAAGGCCTGCCCGTTGTCCGGGACGTCTCCCTGCCCGTAAGTGGAGGTGCAGATCACATAGACCGCATCGTCCGCGAGAACCTCCGCCCCGAGATCGTCCATCAGCAGGATTTCGGCCTCAATGCCCTTGGCCGAAACGGCATCGGCGATTTCCTCCGCCACCAGTTCCGCTGTCCCGGTCATGGTGCTGACAAGAATTTTGATTTGATCAACCAAAATCATTTTTCTCCAGAAATAACTACTCAAATGAGGAAATAGGAAATATAATACACTTTGTCCAGAAGATAATGACCCGCGACGAAGAGAAGTGCGAATGAACAAGTCGGCGACAGATAATTTCAGACGCGAGGATAACGCCGCGAGTGAATATCTCGTTGAGCTTGGTGCTCGCGTCCGGGCGGCGCGCGCCCGCCACGGAATGACGCGCAAGATTCTCGCCAATGATTCCGGGGTATCGGAGCGATACCTGGCAAAGCTGGAAAGCGGGCAGGGGAATGTTTCGGTTCTCGTCTTGCGGCAGATTGCCGATGCCATGGACATGAAAATGTCAGACCTGATCGTGGGTGCCGAGCAGATGACACCGGAGAGGCAAATGCTCTATCAGCTGGCCCGACGTTTGCCCGAGGATAAGCTTGCCGAGGCGCTTAAATTGATTCGTGCTCAGATTGGCGAAAGCCCTAATGATGCGAAGGGGAAGAGAATTTCCCTCATTGGCCTGCGCGGGGCAGGGAAGTCAACACTTGGCCCGCTATTGGCCGGGCGGCTTGGTTTTGGCTTCATTGAGCTTAACAAGAAGGTCGAGAAGGAATTCGGTGCCAGCCTCGCGGAGATTTTCTCGCTGGCCGGGCAGCCGTCGTTTCGGCGGCTGGAACGGCGCTGCCTCACGAATATTATCGACCGTCAGGACGAAGTTGTCATTGCCACTGGCGGCAGTATTGTCGCTGATGAAAAGACATTCTCCCTGTTGTTACGCCGAACGCATGTTATCTGGCTACAGGCCTCGCCGGAGGAACATATGGCGCGGGTCATGGCGCAGGGAGACATGCGGCCCATGGCGGGCAGTAGCGAGGCGATGGAGGATCTAAAGCAGATTCTGGTGGCCCGGGAGCCGCTCTACCGGCGCGCCGATGCCCGTTTCAGCACGGCAGGCCAGCAGATAGAGCAAAGCCTGCAGAAGCTTGAGCAGATCACCCTTTCCCTTTTAGACGGCGGCGGCGCCCAATCTGCTTGACATGAACTAAAGTGCATTTTATCTTTAAGTACTATAATTCATAAACTGGAAGCAACAACTCATGATTACCTTTGATACGCATCCTGAAAAATACCGTCACTGGCAATTGAAGCTGGACGGGGCCGTTGCGACGCTTGTGTTGACGGTTGATGAGGATGCGGGGCTGGTGCCGGGGTATCAGCTCAAACTCAATTCCTATGATCTTGGTGTCGACATCGAGTTGAACGATGCCTTGCAGCGCATCCGGTTCGAGCACCCGACTGTTCGCGCCGTCGTTATCACCAGCGGACTGGAGAAAATGTTCTGTGCGGGCGCCAATATCTACATGCTCGGCACCTCGTCGCATGGCTGGAAGGTCAATTTCTGTAAATTCACCAATGAGACCCGCAACAGCATCGAGGACAGCAGCAGCAATTCCGGCCTCAAGTTCCTCGCGGCCTGTAACGGGACGACGGCAGGCGGCGGCTATGAACTGGCGCTTGCTTGCGACGAGATATTCCTGATCGATGACCGGTCCAGCGCGGTCAGCCTGCCGGAAGTCCCCCTACTCGGCGTGCTTCCCGGCACTGGCGGTCTCACGCGCCTGACGGACAAGCGAAAGGTCCGTCATGACCTCGCTGATGTCTTCTGCACCAACCCGGACGGGGTTCGGGGCCAGCGGGCGAAAGACTGGAAACTGGTTGATGAGGTTGTGCCCCGCAATTCCTTCGATGACAAGGTCGCGGCCCGGGCACGGGCGTTGGCGTCGGAGAGCACAAGGCCCGAAAAGGCTGACGGCGTTATGCTTAAACCGCTGGACCGGCGTATAGATGACACAGGCTATCATTATAGCCATGTGGATGCCGGGTTGAATGCGGACGACGGCAGCGCGACAATTACGGTAAAAGCGCCGAGCGGTGACATCGCCGCGACGGCGGCGGAAATTCATCAGGCGGGCGCGGACTGGTGGCCGCTCGTCATGGCGCGGGAACTGGACGATGCAATCCTGATGCTGCGCACCAATAATGATGAGGTCGGGACCTTCCTGCTGAAGACAGAGGGGGACGCTGGTAATGTCCTCAAGGCGGATGCCGCCCTTAACGCCAACGCCAATGACTGGTTCGTGCGCGAAGTGATTGGCATGATGCGCCGGACCTTTGGCCGACTGGAGGTCTCCTCCCGCAGCCTGTTTGCGCTGATCGACGAGGGATCCTGTTTTGCGGGCAGCCTGTTTGAACTGGCGCTCGCCGCCGACCGGATTTACATGCTCGATATTGCGGAGGGCGATGGAAACCCGCCTCATATCACTCTCAGCGACATGAATTTCGGATTGCTTGAGATGGTCAACGGGCTGACCCGGCTGGCAAGCCGCTTCCATGAGGAGGCGGCGGTTCTTCAAGTGCTGCGCCAGCAAGTCGGGATTGGGATGGATGCTGCTGCGGCAGAAGAAAAGGGCCTTGTCACCTTTATCCCCGACGATATCGACTGGGAAGAGGAAATCCGCCTGCTGATTGAGGAACGGGCGAGCCTGTCGCCGGATGCGCTGACTGGCCTTGAAGCGAATTTGCGTTTTGGCGGCGTCGAGACCGTCTCGACCAAGATTTTCGGGCGGCTGTCCGCCTGGCAGAACTGGATATTCAATCGCCCGAACGCGGTTGGGGACACCGGCGCGCTCAAGCTGTTCGGCAGCGGCACAAAAGCAGAATTTGATAAAAGGAGAGTGTGAGATGGCGATAAATTATCAGGAACGTATTCCGAATAATGTTGACCTTGGCAATGACCGCCGTCTGCAACGGGCGCTGGAGCATTGGCAGCCGCGCTTCCTTGACTGGTGGAAGGATATGGGCCCGGAAGGGTTCCAGGGAAAAGACGTTTACCTCCGGACCGCAACCTCCGTCGATGCCAAGGGCTGGGCGAGTTTTGGTGCCGTCAAGATGCCGGACTATCGCTGGGGCATTTTCCTTAATCCACAGGAGCAGGATCGCACCATCGGCTTTGGTGATGATTACGGCAAGGCCGTCTGGCAGCAGGTGCCGGGGGAATACCGCTCGATCCTGCGCCGCCTGATCGTCACCCAGGGCGACACCGAACCGGCTTCGGTCGAGCAGCAACGGCTGTTGGGCCAGACCTGTCCGTCGCTGTTTGATCTGCGCAACCTGTTTCAGGTCAATGTCGAGGAAGGTCGTCATCTCTGGGCGATGGTCTATCTGCTGCATGCCTATTTTGGCCGCGATGGCCGGGAGGAGGCGGAGGATCTGCTGATGCGCCATTCCGGCAGTGAGGATAACCCGCGCATTCTCGGAACGTTTAACGAGCCGATCAGCGACTGGCTGTCATTTTTCATGTTCACCTATTTCACCGACCGCGACGGCAAGTACCAGCTTAAATGCCTGGCCGAATCCTCCTTCGATCCGCTCGCCCGTACTTGCCAGTTCATGCTGACAGAGGAGGCCCACCACATGTATGTCGGCGAGACCGGGATTAGCCGCATCGTCAAGCGCACATTGGCAAAGATGGTTGAGCTCAAAACCGATGATCCCGCGAATTTGCGAAAGGCGGGGGTTATTGATCTGCCGCTATTGCAGCGCTATGTGAATTTCTGGTTTTCTTCCTGCATGGACCTGTTCGGGGCCGAGATTTCCTCGAATGCGGCGATTTCCTTTGCCAACGGGATTAAGGGCCGTCCGGATGAGCGCCAGTATGAGGACCATATTGCCCGCGATACCAGTCTGGAAATTGCTGTTCCCGACGGTGCGGGCGGTGTCCGGATGGAGGAGATTGCGGTGCGCAGTGCCGTCAATGACCAGGTACGCAACGCCTATATCAAGGATTGTCAGGTTGGCGTGACGCGCTGGAACCGTCTTATCAAGAAGGCGGGATTTGATTTTGCCCTTGAACTGCCGTCAAGCCGCTTCCGCCGCTCCATTGGTGCCTGGGCCGGTGCCGTCACAACACCGGCGGGCGAGTTTATTTCCGAAGCCGAGTTTAGCCGGCGCGCGGCCGAGTTCCTGCCCACGGACCTCGATCGTGCCTATGTCCACAGCCTGATGCAACAGGTCACCGAACCCGGCAAGATGGCCGGCTGGATCGCCGCCCCGGATCGCGGCATCAACAGCCTGCCGATCGATTATGAATATGTGAATTTGCAGTAAGTGATCTCCGCGGCCGGGGGTCAGATGCTGCCCTCGGTCTCGATCACCAGAATGCGGGAGGGTTCAAGCGGGACAGCCTTATGCTCGTCGCCCGTTTGCGCATGGAAAATATCGCCGGGCGAGAGCCGTAAAATCTTTTCCTGCCCGTCCTCGCGCACATGCATCTCGACGCTCCCGTCCAGCAGGACAAACACCTCCGGCCCGTCATTCATATGCCAGATATAGGGCTGGTCGGTCCAGTGAAGGCGAACGGTCGCCCCCGATATTTTCTCGATATCAAGCGCATCCCATGCTTTTTTCCCGATAAAATCGGCGGGCTTGATTAAGCGCATTGCGGTCTCCTGCCTGTAATTGGTGTCATCCGGTCTAAATGGACCCTTGATTTATTTCAAGTACGGTCGGGTTTCCAATATGCTGGAGCGGTTCTTTATCCGGTTCCACCAGCCGTTGAGCTTCGGATAGTTACGGAGCATGTCAGCCCCTTCCTCCGCCATGGTAAAATAATCGATCATGGGGGCGAGATGGGTATCGGCGAGGGAAAGGTCCGCGCCAGTGGCATAGCCATCCTCTTTGAGCAGTAGTTCGAGGGCGGCGAGGATGCGCGGCGCGGCGGCGAGCCCCTCTGCAATGACATTTTCATCCGCTACCTCCCCAAAAGCGCGGCGGAAGACCCTGTGTGAGAAGACCTGACGCACGAGCGGCAGATAGGCATAATTATCGACCAGTGAAATAATTTGTCGCATCCGGGCGCGCGGGGCTGGTTCCGCCGGTTGCAGGGACGGGCCGCCGAACCGGGTGTCGAGATAGTCGGTAATTGCCGCCGTCTCATACAGGATAAAGCCATCGTGGCGGATGGCGGGAACGCGGGAAAACGGGTGGATATCGAGATACTCCTTCGATACCTCCGGTGCAAAGGGATTGATCTCCCGCGTCTCGTAACGGATACCTTTTTCCGCAAGGACAATCCGCACGATCCGTCCATAGACACTGTAGGGATAATTGAAGAGTTCAAGGCTCATGGGCATTTCCGGTTGGTAGCAGTATGATCCGTTGATGTCATCATGGGGCAGGTTGCAGGGAAAACACAAGGGTGCTGCCAATTTTCCCTTGCACTAGGCTAGCTTCTCAGCGATAACGCGCCACCTTGACATAATGGTTAGGAAGGGCGAATTCGCGAACGGAAATGCTGGAAAATATCAGGAAAATTGACGGTGTTGAAGAGGCGGCGGAGGGGCGGCTTGACTATTTCGTGCATAAGGACGGCCTGACATTCGCGGGAACACATCTGATCGTTGATCTCTGGGACGGGGTGGGGTTCAACGATCCGGCCCTGATTGAGGCGACGCTCCGCGAATGCATTGATGTTTCCGGCGCAACCTTGCTGCATTTTCATATTCATGCGTTCGAGCCCGATGGCCTGTCCGGCGTTGCGGTCCTCGCCGAGAGCCATATCAGCTTTCACAGCTGGCCGGAGCGCGGCTATATGGCGCTTGATATCTTCATGTGCGGCAAAGCCGACCCCTATAAGGCCATTCCCGTCCTAAAAGCGGCATTTCGACCGGCAACGCTCCAGCTTAACGAAATCAAGCGGGGAATTGTCGGTTGATGGAACTGTTCGACGAGACCCTGCATTCGGGGGTGAATCTCGCCCTCGACGTGGAAGAGGTTATCTATCGCGAAAAGACCGACCTGCAGGACCTGATGATTTTCAGGAACAGCCAGTTCGGCCTTGTCATGTCGCTCGATGGTGCTGTCCAGACGACGGAAAAGGACGAGTTTATCTATCACGAAATGTTCGTCCATGTCCCGCTGCTCGCCCATGGCAATGTCAGCCGCGTTCTGGTGATCGGCGGCGGGGACGGCGGTGCGGCGCGCCAGCTCATGAAGCATCGGGACATTGCCGTGACGCTGGTCGATATCGACCGCTCGGTCATTGAGCTGAGCAGAAAATACATGCCCACCGTCTCCGGCGGTGCCTTTGATGACCCGAGGCTTGATCTGGTGATCGCTGATGGCTGCAAGTTCGTGGCGGAAACCGATGAGCGCTGGGATGTCATCATCATCGACAGTACCGACCCGCATGGCCCCGGGGAAGTTCTCTACACGCTCGACTTTTATCGCGACTGCAAGTCCTGCCTTGCCGATGGCGGGATTATCATTACCCAGAATGGTGTGCCGTTCGTTCAGGAAAGCGAGCTTAAAACAAGCTATGACCGTCTCGGCTCGTTATTTTCGGATGTGACTTTCTATCTTGCCGCGATCCCGAGCTATGTTGGCGGCGTCATGGCTTATGGCTGGGCCTGTGATAGGGCGGCCCATCGCAAGGTCAGCCTGGCTATCCTGGCCGAGCGATATATGGCGGCCGGAATCCCGACCGACTATTATACCCCGGAAGTTCATCAGGCAGCCTTCGCCCTGCCGCTGCATATCCAGAAGATGCTGACCCGGAAAGACTGATGCCGGGCCCTCGGGCGGGTCAGCATTCGACGACATTTACAGCAAGCCCGCCTTGCGATGTTTCCTTGTATTTGCTGAGCATATCGACGCCGGTCTGGCGCATGGTTTCAATCACCTCATCCAGCGAGACAACGTGGGTGCCGTCGCCGGACAGCGCGAGACGGGTTGCGTTGATCGCCTTCATCGCGCCCATAGTATTGCGCTCGATGCAGGGGATCTGCACGAGTCCGCCGATGGGATCGCAGGTCAGGCCGAGATTATGCTCCATGCCGATCTCGGCGGCATTTTCCACTTGTTCATTAGTGCCGCCAAGAACTGCCGTGAGCGCGCCCGCCGCCATTGAGCAGGCAACGCCAACTTCGCCCTGACACCCCATTTCGGCAGCCGAGATCGAGGCGCGCTTCTTGTAGATCGCCCCAATCGCCGCGGCGGTCAGAAGGAAATCGCGGGTTCCCTTCTGGTTAGTGCCGGCGCAGAAGCGCTGATAATATTTGAGCACGGCCGGGATGACTCCAGCGGCGCCGTTGGTCGGTGCGGTCACGACCCGCCCGCCGGCGGCGTTTTCCTCATTCACCGCAAGCGCATAGAGATTAACCCAGTCGAGCACCGTGAGCGGATCACGTGAGGCTCGTTCCGGGTTTTCCATCAGGCCCTGATAAAGCTTGTGGGCACGGCGCTTGACCTTGAGACCGCCCGGTAAAATCCCCTCCGCCTCGCAGCCTCGGCGGATACAGGCGATCATGGCGTCATTTACCGCATCGAGAAAGGCGAATGTTTCGCTCTCCTCGCGCCAGCAGGTTTCGTTGGCGAGCATGATCTCGGCAATGGAGAGACCCGTCTCCTGTCCAATTGCCAGCAGTTCATCGGCGGAGGTGAAAGGGTAGGGGAGTTCGACATTATGGCCGCGGGTTTCAGCGCGGTCCCCTTCATGATAGGAAACGACATAGCCACCGCCGACGGAAAAATAGTCTTTGGTGAGAAGTTGCTCCCCGGCTTTGTCATAGGCGCTGAACCGCATGCCGTTGGAATGCTCTGGCAGGATCTGATCTTTTAGGAACAGGAGGTTGTCGTCCTCGTAGAAAGGAATTTCATGGGTTCCGCCGAGCATGATTTTTCTCATATCGCGGATTTTTGCAATTCCGGGTTCGACTTCCTCGGGATCAATCTCAGACGGACGGGCGCCGCTCAGACCGAGGAGGATTGCAATATCCGTCGCATGGCCGTGGCCGGTCAGGGCGAGGGAGCCGTAAAGCTCAACTAGCACCCGGTTCACTTTTATCAGCAATCCCTCTGTTGCCAAGTGATCGACGAAGCGCTTTGCGGCGCGCATCGGGCCGACGGTATGCGAACTTGAGGGGCCGATACCGATGGTGTAAAGGTCCGTCACACTGATATTGACATCCATCTGGGAGGTCGGGTCAGTTCTGTCCGTGGGCTTTGACGGAATGACAGGTGTTACGCTGCCAAGTCCGGTTTTAGGAATATTCGTCATCAGGCATCCTTCCTCACTCTGGCGAAAAATTCACCAATGCGTTAAACGATGCCCCCTCTGTCCGGGTACCTGAAAGATTGCGCCGAAATCTCCGGCTTTCCCCTTCGGTGATATGTCAGGATAAACCCGCACATGCTCTCCAGAGCCTTTTTCCCCGACGGTACTGGGGCCTGAGAGTTTCCGGGGCGGTTGCTCCTTCGGCGCCGGACATGCCGGTCTCTCCCGTCGGGTAAACAAAGGTATGCCGACATTCTGCCGACAATTGCAATCAACCATAGGAATTGACCTGTTCCCGTGTCAACCCTTCGTTATGTGGGCGTTCAAATAAACATGGGGTTCCGGCGCCGGAAAAGCCTACAGGGCACAATATTTCAAAACCCAGATTGGCAGTAGGGCCGCTACCTCCGCGCTTTTCTCGTCGAGTTCAATGGCCGTTTTCATACTGTCGGGATCAAGCCGGACAATACGCCCCTTGAAACGACATAATTCTGTCGATCCCATGGGGCCGAAAATACCCTCCACTGGCTCATCAAGATCAGTTTCCTCCGGAAGGCCGTTTAATAGCATCCCGTTCAGGGACCAGTTTTCTGTTGAAAACTTTCGACCGGCGATTTCCACTGAGAGAATCGGTTTAGAAATGCGAAACGCATCCCGCTTTTCAAACCGGTTCGCAATGGACCGGGAAGGCATATCAATTTGCAGCACGTATATCTCCTGAAAACAGACTCGAATGATTATTGACAGTCTATGCAGCCTTCGTGCCAGCTTTGGCGAAAGGTCGAACACCTTGAAATCTATAGGAATTGCGTAAATTGTTGAACGACTTCCTGGGGACAGTATTGTGCCGGGAGGCAAAAATATACCCGGGGAGGGAAGATAATGACCATGTCTGCTTTTTTCCCCATGAATCGGCATATTTCAAAGAGGCAGAGAATCAAAACAGTCTGTAAAAAGATCGTAAAAGAGGAATCATGCGTCTAAAATCGAGGGTGCACTGCACAATAGAAAAATTATTTTTATCCCCCTCGAAAGTAATAATATTCTGTTTTTCAATGGTTTTTGGAAATATTGCTGCAGGTGCGAACGTTAAAAATGAAATTTTGTCAAAAATGACAATTTGTCATCTTTAAAAAATGCTGCTAATAATCGTCGCAAGCCGGGTAACTGGACGCCAAGATCCAGGCCTGGCCAAATCCTCAAATCTCTCTGGAGTCTGTCGCGAATGACGATGCCATCCGTCCTGGAGGGACGCCTTTCACTTCCCGTCATTGCCTCCCCGATGTTTATCGTTTCCGGCCCGGAGCTTGTTATCGCACAATGCAAGGAAGGTATTGTCGGATCATTCCCGGCTCTCAATGCACGCCCGCTGTCACAGCTAGACGAATGGCTCTATCGCATCAAATCCGAACTTGCCGACTATGCGGCGGCCAATCCCGACAAGAAGGTGGCGCCGTTTGCCGTCAACCAGATCGTTCATGCCTCGAACAGCCGGTTGCGTGAGGATGTCGCCCTCTGCGTGAAGCATGAGGTGCCGATCATCATAACCAGCCTCAGGGCGCCGGATGAAGTTGTTTCGGCAGTTCATTCATATGGTGGAATCATCCTGCATGATGTGACAACGATACGGCATGCAGAAAAGGCACTGGAAGCGGGGGTTGACGGATTGATTCTCGTCTGCGCGGGCGCGGGCGGTCATGCCGGCCGGCTAAGCCCGTTCGCGCTGGTATCCGAGGTCAGGCAGTTTTTTGACGGCCCGATTGTCCTTTCGGGCGCTATTGCCAATGGACGGTCCGTTCTTGCCGCCCAGGCGATGGGGGCTGACCTTGCCTATATTGGAAGCGCGTTCATCGCCACTAGCGAGGCAAATGCCGTCGATGATTACAAGAATATGATTGTTGAGGGTGTTGGCGAAGACATTGTTTATACAAATACATTCACCGGTATTCATGGCAATTACCTGCGGCCAAGTGTAACCAAAGCCGGGCTGGATCCTGATAATTTACCTGGGGCCGACAAGAGCCGCATGAATTTCGGGAGCGGTGGAATAAGCAAGTCCAAGGCATGGAAAGATATCTGGGGGTCAGGACAGGGAATAGGCAGTGTTCGCAATGTCCAGCCCGTCAAAGTCTATGTCGATCAATTAAAAGAACAGTATGCCCAGGCCAAGGCGGAAATCAATAATAAGGCCTTATAAACTGAAAATCCCTCACCCCTTAAAAGGTGAGGGAAATTTCTTTTCCCAAAACTGATAAATTTTATACTCAGCTCAACCGTGTTCCCGCACAGCAACTGACTCGCGGATTATATCGCGAATATGGACGGAGCATTTGGCGCATTGTGGCGCAGCGCCCAGCGATTCATAGACATTGGCAATCCGCTTGGCACCAGCGGCAACAGCCGTTTTCACATCGCGATCGGTAAACCCGTTACATAAGCAAATATACATTATGAGAATTTCCACTGCTAATATTGCAAATCATTCCTAATAACTAGGGTTGTTGCGAATGAATGTCAATATTGTTTAGAAAATAAATTCAAAAAATGCCTCAAATCGATTCTCTAACCCGATTCAGGAGCTTTGCGTCTGGGTATAGTTCTGTATTCCCATTTTCTCGATGAGCCCAAGCTGGGTTTCCAGCCAGTCGATATGCTCTTCCTCGCCTTCCAGAATCTCGGCAAAAAGATCGCGAGAGACATAATCCTGCGTGGTTTCACACTCCTTTATCGCCGCCTTGAGATCGCCATGGGCGGATTTCTCGATTTTCAGGTCACATTCGAGAATCTCCTTGGTGTCTTCCCCGATTAACAGCTTGCCAAGGTCCTGCAGGTTGGGGAGGCCTTCGAGAAATAAAATGCGTTTAATCAGTTTATCGGCATGTTTCATCTCATCGACAGATTCGTGGTAGACCTTTTCACCGAGTTCTTTTAGTCCCCAGTCCTCAAGGATGCGGGCATGGAGAAAATACTGATTGATTGCCGTCAATTCATTTTTCAGGACGACATTAAGATGCTTGATAATTTCAGCGTTGCCTTTCATGAGGCTATTCCCTTCATTGTGACTGGCTATCGAGGATCAATTGTAGCGCGTCCCAGGCTTAAAAAAAGGCCTAAGTTGGTAAATCACGGAAACACCCGGAGAAAGCATTGTTCCCGGCCCGGTTTCATCTATACTTCGCCTTCTGAATGAAAAGACTTGAAAACAAGCGAGATGAAGCATGAACGATACGGATTTTAACCCCAATACCCACAAATTTGCCGAAGCAAGTTTTTTTGAGGATTTGTCTGTTGGACAAAGCTTCTATATTCCCTCCCGAACCCTGCGGGATGCAAATTTTTCGGCTTTCCAGGCGGCATCTGGTGACAATCATCCAATCCATTATGACCTCGAATATTGCAAGTCACAGGGACATCCTGAACTTCTGGCCCATGGATTTCAGGTCCTGATCCAGACCGCGGCCGGGGCGGGGGTTTTTCCTCATGTCATCGGCGAATCCCTGATCGCTTTTATTGATCAATCCTCAAAGTTTCTGGGACCCGTCTATTATGGCGATACCGTTTATCCGGAGCTGGTGATCACGGACTTGAAGGCACAAAAATCAACCGGCGTTGTGACGGTGCGTTCCACCGTTCATAACCAGCGGCGGCAATTGGTTATGGAAGGCGAGCAGCGCTATCTTGTTCGCAAGCGACCAGCATGATCGGCGCCCTTGCCTCCGTGACCGGGTGGTCGGCGTTGCGTTTGGTGGTGTAATATGGTTAGTCCTGCGTCATGACTGAAACCGATGACCAGAATGAGCCAACCCTTTACTTGATCCCGACGCCTATCGGCAACCTTGAGGATATTTCCCTCCGGGCAATTCGTATCCTGCAAGCGGTTGACGCGCTGGCCTGCGAAGATACCCGGCATACCCGGAAAATATTTGAGCGGCACGAACTCACCAGCCCACCCATTATTTTCGCCTGTCATGCTCATAACGAAGATCATGCGGTCGGCCGGATCCTGTCCCTGCTGCGGGATGGGAAATCTGTCGGGTTGACGTCGGATGCGGGGGCTCCCGGTATCAGCGATCCCGGGCAACGAGCGGCGGCGGCAGCCATTGAAAACGGCTATCGCGTCGAGGCGCTGCCCGGCCCAAGTGCAGTGATCACCGCGCTGACGGTCTCCGGCTTGCCGGCGCCGGCCTTTTCGTTTCTCGGTTTTTTGCCGCGCCGTCCGGGACGGCAGAGAAAGGTATTCAAGGCGTTCGCGGAAACGCCGTCGGCGCTTGTTTTCTTCGAATCGCCTTTCCGGGTCGGCAAAATCCTGAAAATTGCCCTTGAGTGTCTCGGTAATCGGCAGGGGGCCGTCTGTATCGAACTCACCAAAAAATTTGAAAATATCCATCGCGACCGGCTGGAAGAGTTGGCGGAAAAGTTTGCTGACAGGAAAATTAAGGGGGAGGTGACGATTGTCATTGGCCCGCCGGACCGAAAAGATGATCCGGTTGAGGAAGAGCCGGGTCCCTATGGTAAGCTGCCCTGACTTTATGCGGCGGGCAACTCCGAGGCTGTGGATATGTTTGAGTTTTGGGATGTGATCTGGTAAATTAGAAAAACAAAAATTATGAATCATTCGTCGATTTTTCGGTCGACAGGTTGAGAAGGAGGATTGCGATGAATGTTGCAGGTATTCTGAAGACGAAAGGGTTCAATGTCATTACGGCGGCGCCGTCGGACAGCATCTCTGAGGTGTGCAGTATTCTCGGCTCCCGGCGGATCGGCGCTGTCCTGGTTGTTGACAAGGCCGGGGACTTGCGCGGGATCCTGTCGGAGCGGGATATTGTCCGCGGTCTCGCCGAATGTGGCAGCAAATGCCTAGAGCAGACAGCGTCGGACTGGATGACCTCCTCGGTCATTACAATTTCGCCCTCCGAAACAATCGATAATGTCATGGCGTTGATGACGGCAAAGCGTATCCGTCATCTCCCGGTGATGGAAAACGGTAAACTTGCCGGATTTATCTCTATCGGCGACGTGGTCAAGAGCCGAATGGATGAAGTTGAGCACGAAGCGGCGGCGCTTAGGGATTATATCGCGACGGGTTGAGTCGTTTCGCTCACGACAGAACCTCTATTGCCCGGATAAGGAAGGGGAGAGAGCGTTCGGCAGCGGCGTCCCCCTCGGCAATCATTTCATCGGCCTTGCTGAAATCGAGCGGCCCGTGCCGGGCGAGGACCGGGGCGATCGTGATGTCGGGTGGATCCCCGGCTAGGCGCGATCTGCTTAGGCGATCCTGAACGATATTCAGCGAGGACATCATCACGCCGAAAATGCTCGGCTCGGTGCCCGTTTTGTCGAAAAAGCGATGCTTCATAAGGTTAACCGGGGAGCGGGCATGAAAGATATTTTTCTTTTTACCATTTTCATCTATCATCAACTCGCTGTTCGCGTCGTCAATAGTTGCCATGCCGAAAACATCCGCATTCAAATTCACGGCGATGACCAACCTGGCACCGAGCGCCCGGCAGACCGACACCGGCACCGGGTTGGTAAGGGCGCCATCTATCAACCACCTGTCGTCAATTTTCTGCGGCGAAAACAAGCCGGGAAGTGCGTAAGATGCAGAAATTGCCTGCGCCAGGTTTCCCTCGCGGATCCAGATCTCATGACCGGTACCGAGTTCCGTCGTTATGGCCGCATACGGCACCGGTAGATCTTCAATATTGATATCGCCGATGGTGCTTTCCAAAAGCTTGAGCATTTTGTTTCCGGAAATCAACCCGCCGCCAGACAAGCGGATGTCCAGAAGCCGAAATAGTCCTGACTTGCCGATATCGCGCGCCCAGTCCTCGAGGTCATCGAGCTTACCCGCAAGGTACATGCCGCCGATCAGGGCGCCTATGGAAGTGCCCGTGACGTAATCGGGCTTGATGCCTTCCTTTTCCAGTCGACGAATAACGCCGATATGTGCCCAGCCGCGGGCGATCCCGCTGCCAAGTGCAAGACCTATTTTTGGTCGCGACATAACTGCTTCACCCCGTGCCTTATCCTGTTTAATCTGCTTTTGTCCCAGAAGGTATATAGCTATAACTCCCTATCGGCTGTAAAGGCGCGCGGCGTCTTTATTTGTGAATAATGTGTCTTTTGCCAGAGGGAGCGTATCAGCCCCTGAGCCCGGCTCCGGATCGCAGAGCTTCATTAGAAAAGAGTTGTATTAAGGTGACGTTAAAGTGTATAATATTCCTTCGCCTTTTTAGTAAAATTACCTGTTGACTGCGTTGCCCGCATATCTATATAAGATGGGCAACGACGCAGTCGGACGTGCCTGAAAGAGGTCAGGACGAATTCGGCGGCGTTTTTTTGTCCCGAAATTCTGGGCGAAGGTTTTTAATTAACATTGTGGATATGATGAGAAGGGATGCCTGGGCGGCGGAGGTTGTTGAATGACGACTTTTTGTTGCAGCGGGTATCTT